>NZ_JALJRO010000001.1:0-605510 GCF_024519635.1 Pseudomonas sp. Pse1 | reverse complement strand
ACGGTCTGGGGCGCAGCACCGAAGAAACCGATGCCCTGAGCCGTACCACCCGTTATATCTACGATGCATTCGACCGGATGGGCAAAAGCACTTTGCCGGACGACGCGGTGGTGGAACGGCGTTATGCGCCACATAGCAGCGAGGACCTGCCTATCTGGATTGGCGTGAATGGCAAGGAGCTGGGCCAACAGCAGTTTGACGGTCTCGATCGCATGATTGAATCGATCACCGGCGGTCGCGTGACCACCTATGATTTCAGTCCCGGGCTGACTCAACCTTACAAGGTCACCCGGCCCTCGAAGGAAGAGGTCGACTACACCTACTTGCCTGTTCTCGGTGAAGACCCGCTGGAGCGCTCCGCCAAGAACGGCGTCAAGGCTGAATTCAACTACGATGGGCAGAATGCCCGACTCAAGAGCTGTCAGGAAAACGGCCTGGCCCTTTCACGCGACTATTTTTCGACCGGGGAAATCAAGAGTGAAACCCGAACGGAAGCCGGCGGTGAAAGCTTCAGTATGTTCTATCACTACAGCCGCCAGGCCCGTTTGTTGAAGTACACCGATGTGCTGAACCAGGTTCAGCACCATGACTATGACAAGTCCACCGGCCTGCTTAAAAGTACGACGCTCGGCACCACCGTAGCCACCTTCACCTATAACGCCCAGGGACAAACCGAAACCATTCAAACCACCGACGGCGCGCAATCCCTGAAGATCAAGCTGACTTACGACGACCTCGGTCGCGAGGTATTGCGCGAGTTCGACTTTGGTGTGGCTCCGGCTCAGCAGTTGACCCAGGTCTATAACGCAGTTGACGGCTTGGTCGAGCGCATTCTGGAAGAGCAGGGCACAGGGGAAGTGCTGCGCCACGAGAGGTACGAATATGACGTTCGTGGGCGTCTTGAGTTGTACGAGTGCAGTGGAACTCAGCCACCGGTGGACCCTTATGGCAAGCCGATCGAACTGCAGCTTTTCATGTTCGATGAGATCGACAACATCGTGCTGGTGAAAACCTGGTCACCTGATAGCGATAATACTGCGGACTATGCATACGAAAACGAAAAAGACCCTGCCCAGTTAACGTCCGTGACCAACGATCATCCCGATTACCAGCCCCAGGTCATCGAGCTGCTATACAACGATAATGGCGAGTTGATCCGCGATGAAGAGGGGCGAACGCTCGGCTATGACATCCACGGTCGCTTGGAAACCATCAGTGCCTTAACGGATGAAGCACCTGACACCCATCTCTACGACCCGCTGGACATCCTTGCCAAAAAGAACGACGAGCAGCGCTTCTACCAGGATGGTCAGTTGAGCAACCTGATTCAGGGTGCCAATAGCAGCACTTTCATGCGTGGCAACAGCGAGGTGCTCGCAGAGCGCAAAGGCGGTGCTAACCCAAAGTCCTGATGCTGGCCCGCGACGACAAGAACAGCGTGTTGTGCGAGGTCAGCCGGGACAAACACGAAGACATCGCTTATTCGCCCTACGGTTATTCGACTGGCGGGGGGGGGGCGTTGGGGTACAACGGCGAACGGCGGGAGACACCGGGCGGCCGGTATCTGCTGGGCAATGGGTATCGAGCGTTCAGTCCGTTCCTGATGAGGTTTCATATTCCGGACAATAGGAGTCCGTTTGGCGACGGGGGGCTGAATGCTTATATGTATGTGATGGGGGATCCGGTGGGGTATGCCGATGAGACTGGGCATGCAGGAAAATTTGTGAGGTTTCTTCGAGGGTTGTTTGGACGTAAGGTGAAAGCCGCGACTAATGCCGCCAAAGTACCGAAAGGGGCAGGTAAGGTAGGAAAGGCAGCTTCGAGCTCAAAAATGAGCCCAGTGACAAGTGGCGAAGTATCTAAATCGCGGATAAAACGGCCAAAGGATGTCAAGTTAAGTGGATGGCAAAAAACAGAAATTCATGGTCCACCTGTTGGCGTAAATCCTTTATATAAATCACTTCCAAGTACAAATTTAAGGCCCAGTCAGCGCGTCATGGAGATCGGAGAACCGTCGCAAACTGGATTCGAGAATGCAGTTGAAGCAATCCAGCGCAACAGGGCAGGGTTGAGTTCTACGGGTGGTTTCAAAAAATCGTTCTTTAAAGGTGATGAGGGCAATACAGCTGAAGATCTGGGAATGGTTCCCCGAGTTAAAAAAATCAGGCATTAAGTTCAGCCTCTCAACCCACTCACCCGAGCAAACTCCACCAACCCACCGTCATGGACCAGTCCCAACTTGTCCATGGCGGTTCTTTTTTGGCGGCTGATGGTTTTTTCGCTGCGGTTCAGTTGTGCGGCGATTTGCCGTCCGGACAGGCCCTGGACAAACAAGCGCACCACCTCCAGTTCCCGCTCCGAGAGGTGCACCGAAGGCGCTTGCAAACCCGACGTAGACAGGGTCTGCGTCTGCAGAATCTGCGCGAAGGTCGGGCAGAGGTACCGGCGTCCCTTGCTGACTGCGTTCACCGCGCGCTTGAGGTCAGCCAGCGGACTGCGTTTATCGAACAGTCCGCTGACGCCCACACTGAGCAACGCTTGCAGCAGCGAAGGGTTGCGCAGCATGGTCATCACGATCAAGGGCAGGTGACTGTAGTGCCGCCGCAGATAGCCCATTAGCGCCAGACCATCGGGAAAACGTCCGCAGGGCATCGAGTAGTCACTGATCAGCAGATCGCAAGAGGTCCGTTGCAGGTGGTCAATCAGTTCATCGGCGTTGTTGGCTTGGGCCACGATCGTTAAAGATGTACCTGGCGCTGCGCTCAGGGCTACCTCGGCGCCCACCAGTACCACCGGGTGGTCGTCGGCGATGATCACACGCAAAGGCGTATTTGAGCGTTGCCCATGCGACACCAGCGTGTCGTCACGGGCAATTGGACGGGCAAGGGTTGAGCATGAGGCGGGCGGTACATGTTCCGAATTCATGAAATGTCTCAACAGGGGTCGATGACACGCTGACCACTGCGTCCGGATGGTTCAGGGACTTGCAATCAAACCCAGTTCCATCGCCATGACCAGAGCGACCCAGCGTGACCTCACACCGAATTTTCGGCGGATGTTGCAAAAATGGTAATTCACACCCGCTTCGGTCCGACTGAGGATCCGGGCAATCTCCCAGGACGACTTGCCAGCGGCAGTCCACTGCAGGATTTCTTTTTCCCGAAGCGTCAGTTTGATGGGTTTCTCAGGGGCTTTCTCCTTGGGCAGCAAGGGTGGCGGAACGGGCAATGGATGAACTGCTACGGTGGCGGAACGGTGCATGGCTGAATCTCCCATTCATCATCAATGACGGCGTGGGCGCGGCGTAACTTTCCAACTGCAAAATGGCGT
Organism: Pseudomonas sp. Pse1; assembly: GCF_024519635.1. Lineage (NCBI taxonomy): Bacteria > Pseudomonadati > Pseudomonadota > Gammaproteobacteria > Pseudomonadales > Pseudomonadaceae > Pseudomonas > Pseudomonas sp. Pse1. Next base: position 602,180 of record NZ_JALJRO010000001.1, on the reverse strand, counting down.
GCGCGGCCAACCTTCAGGCATCTGTAAAAGCTGCAGATACGGGATTCTTATAGCGTGATTCAGCTTGCTTGGAACCTGTCAAACCTGACAGGTAGCGCACTCTAATCGAGCGCGTGGGAAATGGCTGTCAGTCGTATCGCGTAGCGCTTGTAGGATCGATCTTGGAGTTCCCCCGTCCTACAGGATCTGCGGTAATTTCTTGAGTTATAAGCTTTTTATGCCCCCACAATTTCTCGGGCAGCCTTTGGGATAGGGCAAACGACGCCTCGATCAGCTAGCCGCCACAGGATCTGCAGCCAATGACCGTTCGTCGTTCGGGAGGCGCGGTCAGGTCTGCGCGCCTCGCCTGTTATGTTGGTCCCAGCCTTTAACGGACCGCCTGCGGATTGACCAGATTGGCCGGCCGTTGCCCCGCCAGCGCCGCCAGCAAGTTGTCGACGGCACAGCGGGCCATGGCTTCGCGGGTCTCATGAGTGGCCGAGCCCATGTGCGGGGTGGCCACCACGTTGTCCAGACCCAGCAGTGGTGAGGCCGGATCCAGTGGCTCGCGCTCGAACACATCCAGGCCTGCTGCACGAATCTGCCGGGTCTTCAGGGCATGGATCATCGCCGCTTCATCGACCACCTTGCCCCTGGAGATATTGATGAAGATGGTCTCGGGACGCATCAACGCGAATTCCCGTGCACCGATCAGCCCTTCGGTCTCGGCGGTCAGCGGCAGCGTCAGGCAAACAAAATCGGCTTGCTGCAACAACGCGTCGAGGCTGCGGTATTGCGCGTCGAAGCGCTGCTCCACCGCCGGTTTCGGCGAGTGACTGTGGTACAGCACCGGCATGCCGAAGCCGAAGTGCCCGCGCTGGGCCAGGGCCTCGCCGATGCGCCCCATGCCGATGATGCCCAGGGTTTTGCCGTGCACGTCACTGCCGAAATGGGCGGGACCGATGTTACGGGTCCATTGACCGTCGCGCACCAGATTGGCCAGCTCCACCACCCGCCGTGCGCTGGCCAGGATCAGCGCGAAGCCGGTGTCGGCGGTGGTTTCGGTGAGCACATCCGGGGTGTTGCTGAGCAGGATGCGCCGTTCGGTCAGGTAGTCGATGTCGTAGTTGTCGACGCCCACCGAGACGCTGGCGATGGCCTGCAGATTTGGCGCCAGGTCGAGCAATGCGGCGTCCAGTTTCAGGCTGGCGCCGAGCAGACCCTGGGCGCGGGGCAGGGCCTCGCGCAGCCGGGTCAAACCTTCGGCGTCGAGGCTGTCGATCAGCGTTACCTCGCACTGTTCGTGCAGGCGGGCCATCAATACCGGCGAGAGTTTTTTATATAAAACGACCTGCTTTTTCATGGGACTTGTCTCGTCATCAATTCAAGGGTGGGCGGCGCGGCGGCTCAGGGCAACGCCGGGCCGTTCACGGTCGCTGGTGCCGGTCTTCAGGCACAGGGTCAGTAGCACCGACAGCAGCAGCGAAGCGCTCATCAGCAAAAAGGACGCGCCAGGGGAGCCGGTGGCGCTGTTCAGGTAGCCCACCAGATAGGAGCCGCCGAACGAGCCGAGGGCGCCCATGCTATTGATCAGCGCCATGGCGCCGCCCGCGACGTTGGCCGGGAGGATTTCCGGGATGATCGCGAAGAACGGTCCGTAAGGTGCGTACATGCAGGCACCGGCCACGACCAGCAGGCCGTACGACCACCAGAAATGTTCGGCCCCCAGGGCGTAGGAGCCATAGAACGCCAAGGACGCGATCAGCAACGGCGGCCAGACAAAACGTTTACGTTTCTGCAGTTTGTCCGAGCCCCAGGACACCAGCAGCATGCCGATTACTGCTGCGAGGTAGGGCAGGGCCGACAGCCAGCCGGCCTCGATCATGTCCATCTGTGCGCCTTGTTTGAGGATCGACGGCAGCCACAGGACGAAGCCATAGACGCCGATGCTCCAGCAGAAAAACTGCAAGGCGAGGACGATGACTTTTGGCGAACGGAAGGCTTCGGCGTAGTTCTTCACCGCCTTGATCCCCACCTGCTCGGCCGCCAGGGCGCTTTCCAGATCGTGCTTTTCCTGGTCGTTGAGCCACTTCGCTTGCGCCGGACGATCATCCGCCAGGCGCCACCAGATAAAGGCCCAGAGCACTGCGGGCAAGCCTTCAACAATGAACATCCAGCGCCAGCTGTAGTGCTGCACCAGGTAGCCGGACACCACCGACATCCAGAGCATGGTCACCGGGTTGCCGAGGATCAGGAAGGTGTTGGCGCGCGAGCGTTCGGCGCGGGTGAACCAGTGACACAAGTAAATCAGCATCGCCGGCATCACCGCGGCTTCGACCACCCCGAGCATGAAGCGGATGACGATCAGCCAGTAGGCGTTGGACACCACCCCGGTCAGGGTCGCCAGGCTGCCCCAAAGGATCAGGCTGACGAAGATCAGTTTCTTCACGCTGTTTTTCTGCGCGTAGATTGCCCCGGGAATCTGGAAGAAAAAGTACCCGAGGAAGAACAGTGCGCCGAGCAACGACGACAGCCCCGGGGTGATCATCAGGTCGGCGGCCATGCCGGAGGCGGCCGCGAAGCCGTAGTTGGCGCGGTCCAGATACGCCAGGCTGTAGGTGATAAAGACAATCGGCATGATGTACCACCAGCGGCGGGTGGCGAGTTTCGGCGTTTGCATGGGTCGTGCTCCTGAGCTTGTTGTTTTTGTCGCAGCAGGTTGGGTGTTCAGATTTTCAGTGACTGTTAGGGCCTCATCGCGAGCCTGCTCGCGATAACGGTTTCAAATTCAACGACCATCTCAGCCCGAGTGGGCAGCCCCTCCATATCCCCCCGACTCTGCACCGCACGACTGCCAATCCAGTTCGCACGCTGCACCGCCTCGGTCAGGCTGCAGTTCTCCAGCAGGGCGCTGATCAGGCCCACGGCAAAGCCGTCGCCAGCACCGACGGTGTCGACAACCCGGGCCACCGGCACGGCGGCGACGAAGCCCTGCTCAGACTGGCTGCGGTAATAGGCGCCCTCAGCCCCCAGTTTGATCACCACGGCCTCGGCGCCCTGATCCAGGTAGAACCCGGCGATATCGGCCGGCGTGTCGAACCCGGTGAGCAACCGGCCTTCGCTCAAGCCAGGCAGCACCCACTGGGCGAGGGCGGCGAGGCGGTTGATCTCGCGGATCATCTGTTGCTCGCTGGACCACAGCGACGGCCGCAAATTGGGGTCGAACGAGACACTGCGGCCGGCGCCACGCATCTGCGTCATCAGCTCAAAAGACAGCGCCCGCGCACTGTCCGACAGCGCCGGCGGAATACCGGTGGCATGCAGGTGCCGCGCTTGCAGCAGGCTCGGCGCGATGTGGGCGGGTGACAGGCGACTGGCTGCCGAACCACGGCGGAAATACTCCACCTGCGGATCGGCGCCGTCGTCTTCGCGGGATTTGAACTGAAAGCCGGTGGGGTGCGCGGGATCGATTTCAACCTGCGCGCAATTCAGGCCTTCGCCTTGCAGGGTGTCGAGGACAAAGCGTCCAAGGGAATCGTTGCCGACCCGGCTCAACCACGCCACCTGGAACCCCAGGCGCGACAGACCGATGGCGACGTTACTGTCGGCCCCGGCGATGCGCTTGTGGAAGTTCATCACCTGGGCCAGGTCGCCGGTTTGCTCGGCGACCAGCATGGCCATGGTTTCGCCGAAAGACAGGATATCGATCTCAGACATAGGCGTGCTCCAGCCGCGCCTGGCCCAATTGGGCGAGGAGGGCGACGTGTTCACCGGTCAGGTGCTGCAGGTCATCGGCCTGCAACGGATATTCCACGGCACGGGGAAGGCCGTGGGGCATGTGCCGTAGCAACTGCTCCCACGCCTGCACATCGGCTGCCGTTGGCGGGATCGCCACCAGCTTGCTGTCGGCCCGACGGGTCACCGCCTTGCAATGCACGTAGCCAACATGCCGCCCGAGCAGACGCGCGGCGCTGGCGGCGCACTGGTCCTGCCACTGCCAGTTGCCAATGTCGAAGGTCATCTGCACCGGCAGTTGCTGTTGTTCAATCCCATCGAAAAAACGCTGGAAGGGTTCGATGCGCCCGCCGTGCAGGGTCTGGTCGTTTTCCACCAGCAACTGCACGGGGTGTTCTGCCAGCACTGCTGACAGGTGCGTGAGATCGTTGTTCTCGGTGAAGTAACCCAGGGAGACCTTCAACCATTTCGCACCAAACGCCTGCGCCCGCTTCAGGGTGGCGGACAGCAGCGGATTGGCCTGTGAACGCCCGGCCACCCACAGCTCCAGGGGCGAGGAATACACCGCCTCAAGCCCCCATTGCGCGACGGCCCGGGCCAGATCCCTTGGGTCTTCACTGGTCAGCAATTCTTCGCGCCATTCGATGCGTTGCGCCCCGGCTTTAGCCAGAATCTCAACAAACGCCAACTGTCCGCGCGCCCGCACAAGGTCGGCGCCGTAGCTGGAAAGGCTGATGGAAACAGCAGGTTTATTCATTGTTCTATCCCTCTGAAACCGGTTTCATTTTTACCCAAAAAAAACAGCTCGCGCACACCTACTGTGGGAGCGAGCCTGCTCGCGAAGAGGCCCTCACAATCACCCCAGAACCCCCCGCGTCGACCCCCGCACCACCAACCGCACCGAAAAATCCACACTCCTGATCGGCCCCTGATCGCCCCGCAAACGCTTGAGCAGGCAATCAAACGCACTGGCACCAATCGCTTCGGTCGGCTGGGCAAGCGCAGTGATGCCGCTGCCCACCAACGGGTACCAGTCCAGGTCATCAAGGGCGATCAGGCCAACCTCGCCGAACAGATCGCAACCCAGCTCACGCAACGCGCGGGTGGCGGCGAGCGCGGCTATGCCGTTGGCGCAGAACAAGGCTTTCGGGCCGTCTGCCGGGGCGGCGAGGAAGGTCTGGATACGGGATTGCAGGTCGCCGCCGGTCTCGATCGCCGCACCGCGCAGTAACGGGCGCTTGGCGATCTGCTGGTGAAAACTGTCGACCCGCTCGATCCGCGAACTGGTGCCGTCGTGGGGTTCGCTGACCAGCAGCACGTCGCGATAGCCCTGCTCCTGAAGATGACTCAGGGCAGTGTCGACGGCGCCCGGGTTATCCAGGCCGACCAGGTCGCTGTGCAACTGCTCGACCTTGCGATCCACCAGCACCATGGGCATTTCGCGGTGCAGTTCGCGGAGCAGGTCGGGGTGATGGCCGAGGGTGTTCACGATCAGGCCTTCGATGTTGTACGAGCGCAGGGCCGCCAGGTGCTGGCTTTCCTGCTCGTCATCGCGGTCGGTGTTGCACACCACCAGGCTGTAGCCGTGCTGGCGGCAGGCGGTTTCCACGCCATGCATCACGGCAATCGAATAGGGGTTGCGGATATCCGCCAGGAGCATGCCGATCAACCGCGTGCGCCCGCGTTTCAGGCCGCGAGCCATCTGGTTCGGGCGATAACCCAGCTCGCTAATTGCCTGCTCGATGCGCAAGGCCGTGGCCTCGGAGAGCAGGGCGCGATCCTCGCCGATAAAACGCGACACGCTGGCCTTGGAGACCCCGGCACGTTCGGCGACATCAAGCATGGTCACGCGGCTGCGTTGGGCGGCGGAAAAACTGTTCACGATGGACGACCTGTTTTTGGAATTATTAGGTCTCAGAGTCTGAAACCGGTTTCAGAAGACACCAAAAGCCATTGGCTCGTCAAGAGGGGGGATGAACATGGAGATAAAAGGCTCAGCCAAACAAGCCTGCGGCGATGTTGATCGAGAAGCCGAGAATCGCGGTGTTGAACACGAAACCGATCAGCGACTGGGCGAGGACGATCTTGCGGATGTCACGGGTGGCGACGCCGACATCAGCGGTTTGCACCGCCACGCCGATGGTGAAGGAGAAGTACAGGAAGTCCCAGTAATTGGGCTTTTTCAGTCCGTCGGCAAAGCGCAACGCCGGTTCCTTGCCGTCCCAGGTGTAGAACAGCCGGGCGTAGTGCACGCTGAAAATCATCCCGATCAGCAGCCACGAGCCGATCACCGTGACACCGGTAAACCCGTAGCGCAGCAACTTGTGCGAGGTGTCGAGGCTGCCGGTGCCGGCCAGCTCGACGGTGATCGCCACCAGACTGGCGATGGCCGCGATACAGACGATCAACAGCACCGCCCCGGCATTTTCATCCTCGACTTCGGCAATGCGCTCGACCTCTTCGGCGCGGGCGCGAATGGTCAGCCACAGCATCAACACCAGGTAAGTCCAGACCCCTGCATTCCAGCCAATGAGGATCTTGCTCACCAGGGCATCGGCGGGCGCCACAAGGCCTGCTGCTATGCCCAGCAGTGCGGCGGCGGTGAGGCGGGGGTGGGTGCGTAGCGGGTGGGGCATGGGCGGGTAGCCTCCTGGGCGGCTCGGATCACCTGTAGGAGCCGGCTTGCCGGCGAAGGCGGTGTCCCATTCAACATAGACGTTGAATGGAGCACCATCTTCGCTGTGATGCGTCATCCAGACAAGCCAGCCCACAGGTGTTGGTCAACGCGATCTGCGCACCAGTTTCATCACCACCACAAAAAACACCGGCACGAACACCACCGCCAGGGTCGCAGTGATCATTCCGCCGATCACCCCGGTGCCGATCGCCTGCTGGCTGGCCGAGCTGGCACCGGTGGCAATCGCCAGGGGTACCACGCCGAGGATGAACGCCAGCGAGGTCATGACGATCGGCCGCAGGCGCAGGCGCGCGGCTTGCACCGTGGCGTCGATCAGGTCGTGGCCCTCGTCGTACAGGCTCTTGGCGAACTCGATGATCAGGATCGCGTTCTTCGCCGACAGGCCGATGATGGTGATCAGGCCGACCTTGAAGAACACATCGTTGGGCATGCCACGCAGGGTCACTGCCAGCACCGCACCCAATACCCCCAGCGGCACCACCAGCAGCACCGAAGTGGGAATCGACCAGCTCTCGTACAAGGCTGCCAGGCACAGGAACACGATCAGCAGCGACAGCCCCAACAGGATCGGCGCCTGGCTGCCGGAGAGACGTTCCTGCAGCGACAACCCGGTCCATTCCTGACCCAGGCCCACCGGCCCCAGCGCCACCAGGCGCTCGATCTCCGCCATGGCTTCACCGGTGCTGTGGCCGGGCGCCGGCTCGCCGGAAATGCTCACCGCCGGGTAGCCGTTGTAGCGGGTCAACTGACTTGGCCCCTGGGTCCACTCGGCACGGACGAAGGCCGACAGCGGCACCATCTTGCCGTTGCTGTTGCGCACGTGGATCTTCAGCAAATCCTCGACCTGGCTGCGTTGGTCCCCTTCGGCCTGGACCACCACCCGCTGCATCCGGCCCTGGTTGGGGAAGTCGTTGACGTAGGCCGAGCCGACCGCGGTGGACAGCACGTTGCCGATATCGGCGAACGACACCCCCAGCGCGTTGGCCTGCTTGCGGTCGACGATCAACTGCACCTGCGGCGCTTCGGCCAGGGCGCTTTCACGGACGTTGGCGAGGATCGGGCTTTTTTCCGCGGCATCCAGCAACGCGGTGCGCGCCGCCATCAGCGTGCTGTGGCCCAGACCTCCACGGTCCTGCAGACGAAACTCGAAGCCGCTGGAGGTGCCGAGGCCATCCACCGGCGGCGGCAGTACCGAATAGGCCACGGCGTCCTTGATCTGGCTGAAGGCGATGTTGGCGCGGTCGGCAATCGACGTCGCCGCGTCATCGCTGCCGCGCTCGGACCAGTCCTTCAGTGTGCTGAAGGCCAGGGCCGCGTTCTGTCCGCTACCGGAGAAACTGAAACCGAGGATCACCGTGCTGTCGCCAATCCCCGGTTCGGTGGCGTTGTGCGCTTCGATCTGCTCCACCACCTGCACCGTGCGGTTCTTGCTCGCACCCGGTGGCAGCTGAATGTCGGTGATGGTGTAGCCCTGATCCTCAACCGGCAGGAACGAGGAGGGCAGGCGGGTGAACAGCACACCGAGACCCACCAGCAGCACGCCATAGATCAGCAGGTAACGGCCGCTGCGTTTCAGCGCATAACTGACCCAGCCCTCATAACGCACCGTCAGCTGTTCGAAGCGCCGGTTGAACCAGCCGAAGAAGCCGGTTTTTTCGTGGTGCTCGCCCTTGGCGATGGGCTTAAGCAGGGTGGCGCACAGGGCCGGGGTCAGGGTCAGGGCGAGGAAGGCCGAGAACAGGATCGAGGTGGCCATCGACAGCGAGAATTGCTGGTAGATCACCCCCACCGAGCCCTGCATGAAGGCCATCGGGATAAACACCGCCACCAGCACCAGGGTGATGCCGATGATCGCCCCGGTGATCTGCTGCATGGCCTTGCGCGTGGCTTCCTTGGGCGACAGGCCTTCGCTGACCATGATTCGCTCGACGTTCTCCACCACCACAATCGCATCGTCCACCAGAATGCCGATCGCCAGGACCATGCCGAACATGGTCAGCACGTTGATCGAGAAGCCCAGGGCTAGCATGGTCGCGAACGTACCCATCAGCGCCACCGGCACCACCAGGGTCGGGATCAGTGTGTAGCGGATGTTCTGCAGGAACAGGAACATCACCGCGAACACCAGCAGCATCGCTTCGCCGAGGGTGTAGACCACTTTGGTGATCGAGACCTTGACGAAGGGCGAGGTGTCGTAGGGGATCTTGTACTCGACGCCCGCCGGGAAATAACGCGCCAGTTCGTCCATCTTCGCCCGCACCAGGGTCGCGGTGTTCAGCGCGTTGGCACCGGGTGCAAGCTGCACGCCGACGGCGGTGGACGGTTTGCCATTGAGACGGGTAGAGAACTGGTATTCCTGACTGCCGATTTCCACCCGCGCCACATCGCCGACGCGCACCGTGGAACCATCGGGGTTGGCCTTGAGGACGATATCGGCGAATTCTTCCGGACTCGACAGCTGCCCCTTGACCAGCACCGTGGCGGTAATTTGCTGCGTGCTGCGGGTCGGCAGGTCGCCGATGCTGCCGGCCGAGACCTGGGCGTTCTGCGCAACAATGGCGGCGTTGACGTCCGCCGGGGTCAGGTTGAAGGCAATCAGTTTCTGCGGGTCGATCCAGATCCGCATGGCCCGTTCGGCGCCGTACAACGAAGCCTTGCCGACCCCGTCCAGGCGCTTGATTTCGTTCATCACGTTGCGCGCCAGGTAGTCGCTGAGCGCCACGTCGTCGAGCTTGCCGTCGCTGGAGGTCAGGGTGATCAGCAGCAGAAAGCCGGCCGAGACTTTTTCCACCTGCAGGCCTTGCTGGATCACCGCCTGGGGCAGCCGCGACTCCACCACCTTGAGGCGGTTCTGCACATCGACCTGGGCCAGTTCGGGGTTGGTGCCGGGCTGGAAGGTCGCCTTGATGGTCGCCGAACCGAGGCTGCTCTGGGATTCGAAATACAGCAGGTGGTCGGCGCCGTTGAGTTCTTCCTCGATCAGGCTGACCACGCTTTCGTCGACGGTCTGCGCCGACGCGCCGGGGTACACCGCGTAGATCTCGATCTGCGGCGGCGCCACGTCCGGGTACTGGGCCACGGGCAGTTGCGGGATGGCCAGGGCACCGGCCAGCAGGATAAACAGCGCGACCACCCAGGCGAATACCGGGCGGTCGATAAAGAATTGCGGCATAAAGTCTGCGTCCTGCCTACTGCCCGATGACCAGGGCCTTGGAAAGAGGGGTGTCGTCGATCTCTACTTTTTCACCCGGGCGGGCGTGTTGCAGGCCTTCGATGACAATGCGGTCGCCGGGCTTGAGGCCCTCGGTGACAATCCAGCGGTCCTGTTGCGCCTGGCCCAGTTGCACCGGCTGCTGGCTGACCCGTGCCTCGCTGTCGAGCAGCAGCACCTGGGCGATGCCGGCGCTGTCCCGCAGGATCGCTCGTTGCGGCACGCTGATGCCTTGCTGGTTCACCGCCTGCTCGAGGCGCACGCGGATGAAACTGCCGGGCAGCAGGTCGAGGTCAGGGTTGGGGAACTCGCTGCGCAGGATGATCTGGCCGGTGCCTGGGTCGACGCTGATGTCGGCGAACAGCAGCTTGCCGGGCAGTGGGTAGAGGCTGCCGTCGTCCTGAATCAGCGTGGCCTTGGCCTGGCCCTGGCCGACCTGCTGCAACTGGCCGGCGCGGAAGGCGCGGCGCAGTTCGTTCAGTTCACGGGTCGACTGGGTGACGTCGGCGTGGATCGGGTCCAGTTGCTGGATCAGCGCCAGTGGCGTGCTTTCGTTATGCCCGACCAAGGCGCCTTCGGTGACCAGCGCGCGGCCGATGCGCCCGGAAATCGGCGCGGTGACGGTGGCGTAGCCCAGGTTCAGTTTGGCCCGCTGCACGGCGGCCTGATTGGCGGCGACGTCGGCGGAGGTCTGGCGCGAATTGGCGCGGGCGTTGTCGTATTCCTGGGCACTGACCGCCTTGTCGGCGATCAACTGGGCGTAGCGCTGCTCTTGCAGACGGGCCTGGAAGGCATTGGCTTCAGCCTTGCGCAAAGCGGCCTCGGCGCTGTCCAGATCTGCCTTGAACGGCGCCGGGTCGATGCGAAACAGCACCTGGCCCTGCTTGACGTCGCTGCCTTCGCGAAACGCCTGTTGCAAGACCACCCCGGCGACCCGGGCACGCACTTCGGCGATCCGTGGCGCGACGATTCGCCCGCTCAATTCGCTGCTGATCGACAGCGGTCGGGCTTCGATGGTTTCGATGCGCACGCTGGCCAGCGGCGCGCTTTCCTCGGCGGTGGAGGACTTGTCGCAGGCGCTCAGCAGCAGTGCCAGGGCAATCAGGCTGAGCGGCGCGAACAGGTGCTTGGACATGGAAATACCCCAATAATGACCCGGGCATGCTACGGGCAGCCGCACAGGGTAGCGGTGAAGTTTTGTACTGGCTGTGTGAAATTGTGTGAAGGTTTTGCTCAGGAGGCGTTGGGGGCGTATATCCTAGATTTCTTTATTGCGGGCAATCTCATGCCCCCTGTAGGAGCGAGCAGGCTCGCTCCAAGGGTTCGTCACCCCCAAGGCACTCCCCCATTTTTTCGGAACACCCATGCCCAACATCCTTCTGGTCGAAGACGACCCCGCGCTCGCTGAACTGATTGCCAGCTACCTGGAACGCAACAGCTATCACGTCAATGTGATCAGTCGTGGCGACCAGGTGCGTGAACGGGCGCGGCTCAGTCCGCCGGATCTGGTGATCCTCGACCTGATGCTGCCCGGTCTCGATGGTTTGCAGGTCTGCCGCCTGCTGCGCGCCGATTCGGCGAGCCTGCCGATCCTCATGCTCACCGCCCGTGACGACAGCCACGACCAGGTGCTGGGTCTGGAGATGGGCGCCGACGACTACGTCACCAAACCCTGCGAACCCCGAGTCCTGCTGGCCCGAGTGCGGACCTTGTTGCGCCGTAGCAGCCTCAACGAGCCGCAGACCGCCAGTGACCAGATTCTCATGGGCAACCTGTGCATCGACCTGTCCGAACGCACGGTGACCTGGCGCGCGCAGCCGGTGGAGTTGTCCAGCGGCGAGTACAACCTGCTGGTGGTGCTGGCGCGGCATGCCGGTGAAGTGCTCAGCCGTGACCAGATCCTGCAACGCCTGCGCGGCATCGAATTCAACGGCACCGACCGCTCGGTGGACGTGGCGATTTCCAAGCTGCGGCGCAAGTTCGACGACCATGCCGGCGAGGCGCGCAAGATCAAGACCGTGTGGGGCAAAGGCTATCTGTTCAGCCGCTCCGAATGGGAATGCTGAGGCCATGCTCCGTGCCCTGACGCGCCTGTACCTGATCACCATTGTCACCTTCAGTGCGGCGATTTACCTGGTGCCAGACCTGGTGGTGTCGGTGTTTCACGAGCGCTTTTCCAGCTACAACCTGGATCACTCCAGGGGTGTGCAGAACCTGCTGGTCAAGCAGTTCCACGATGTTCCGCACGAACAGTGGCCGGTGCTGGCAGCGCAGCTCGATGAGCAGTTCAAGCCGTTGCGCATTGCCGTGGTGCCCATCCGCGATGGCGATTTCAGCGAGCACGAACGCTCGCTATTGCAGGGCGGCGAAATGGCCGTGCGCACGGGTGACTGGGGCTGGCGCACCATGGCCATGGCGCCGCTGGACGCTACCACCGCGCTCAAACTGATCGTGCCGCCGGACCCGCTGGACGTCGCCTTGCTGTACTGGGGCATCAACGTGCTGATCGGCGCGGCGCTGCTGGCCTGCCTGTTACTCTGGTTGCGCCCGCACTGGCGTGATCTGGAACGCCTGAAAAACACCGCCGAACGCTTCGGCAAGGGTCACCTTGGCGAGCGCACTCTGTTGCCGCCCACCTCCAACATCGGCAGCCTGGCAAAGGTGTTCGACACCATGGCGGGCGACATTGAAAACCTGCTGAATCAGCAGCGCGACTTGCTCAACGCGGTCTCCCACGAGCTGCGTACACCGCTGACCCGCCTCGATTTCGGCCTGGCCCTGGCACTCTCCGATGAGCTGCCGGCGGCCAGTCGCGAGCGTTTGCAGGGGCTGGTGGCGCATATTCGCGAACTGGATGAACTGGTGCTGGAACTGCTGTCCTACAGCCGCCTGCAGAATCCGGCGCGCTTGCCGGAGCAGGTCGAGGTGTCGCTGGACGAATTTATCGACAGCATCCTTGGCAGTGTCGATGAAGAGCTGGAGTCGCCGCAGATCGTTATCGATGTGCTGCTGCACGGTCATCTGGAACGCTTCAGCCTTGACCCTCGGCTGACCGCCCGGGCCATCCAGAACTTGCTGCGCAACGCCATGCGCTACTGCGAAAAACGCATTCAGATCGGCGTGCAGGTGACGCCTCAGGGCTGTGAAATCTGGGTCGATGACGACGGCATCGGCATCCCCGAGGACGAGCGTGAACGCATCTTCGAGCCTTTCTACCGCCTCGACCGCAGCCGCGACCGCGCCACCGGCGGCTTCGGCCTCGGCCTGGCCATCAGCCGTCGCGCCCTCGAAGCGCAGGGCGGCAGCCTCACAGTCGAGGCCTCACCCCTGGGCGGAGCGCGCTTCAGGTTGTGGTTGCCGACGTTGGCGTGAGCACCCCAGATCCCTGAAGCTCATCAGACATCCAACCGACTCCGCAACAACACCGCCATTGCCTCCAACTCCTCCGGGGAGTTGCGGCCGATCACCAGGTAGGCGTGATTCTGCCCCGACCAATAAACAATATTCATCCCGTGCCGTACTTCGTGGGCCGGGGCCTGGGGGCCGTTGTTAGAGCGGGTGATACACAGGGCGAAGGGGCCGTGCAGCGGGTCGAGATAAGTGATCTGGGCGATGGGCACGCCATCGTATTCGAGCAACTGCGCGCGTTTGAAGCGCGGTTGGGTCAGCTCCAGCTGGGCGGGTGTCAGCGGCAGGCCGAGGCGCTGGTCGATGATCTGCAACTGCGCCAACTGCGCGGCCGGGTCGGCTGGCAGATGTTCCAGGGTCTGCGGGATGTACAGCGACATATAGTCCGCCACCAGCGCCCGCCAGTTGCTGGTCTTTTCCTCCTTGTCTTCCATCCAGTGCAGAAACAGCCGATCGACCGCGACCCCGGCCACCAGAAAACCGGCGGCAGTGGCGAGGAACAGCCGGCGATTGAGCGGCGTGGCCAGCAGTGGCGTGGGCAGCACCTCAAGCATGCGGCTCATGCGCTCCATGGGGGCTTGGTCGAGCAGGCTGGCATAGGCGCCCTGAAACGGCAGGTCGCTGTGCATCAGCCACTCCAGGCGCTGTTGCAGGGCCGGATCACGGGCGAGGTTGTCGTCGAACTGCCGGCGTTCTTCGCTGCTCAGTTGACCGTCGAGGTAAGCCACCAGCCGTTCATCACTGCAGGTCGTACTCATCGCCGTTCTCCACTGGGGTTGCTGGACACCGAGCGCAGCGGTGGGTGCTCAGCCAGCTTCAGGCGCGCCGCGGCCAGCCGGCTCATTACGGTGCCGATTGGAACGGCCAGCACCTCGGCCACTTCGCGATAGGACAAACCCTCGACATAGGCCAGGAACACCGTCTCGCGCTGGGCTTCGGGCAAGGCATCGACGCGCCGGATCACCTGCGCAGCCAGCACATGCAGGTGCGCGACCTGTTCGCCATCGAAAGCCAGCACCGCGTCCGCCGGCGAAAGCCCTTCGCCCTGACGCACCTTCTGCGCACGCACTTCATTGAGCCAGATCGAATGCAGGATGCGCAGCAGCCAGCGGTCCATGTGGGTGCCCGGGACAAACTGCCCGGCGCGCTCCAGCGCCCGCACACAGGTGGCTTGCACCAAGTCTTCGGCGACATGCCGCTGGCGCGACAACACCAGGCCATAGCGCCACAGACGTGCCAGGTGCTGGCTCAATTCGGCTTTTACCACTTGATCGCTGGCGATGGCGACCTCCGTGACCCGTGCTCGAGTCCGTCAGGTATTCGATGAATCGGCAATGGCCTCGGCCAGGTCCTGGTATTCCTCGCAGGTGGTGCTGCAAATCGCCTTGATCTGCTGTAACTGTTCCTGCGCCAGGTCGAGGCGGCCTTTGATCACATAGGCTTCACCCAGGTACTCACGCACTTTGGCGTAGCGTGGATCGAGCTTGACCGACTCCAGGTAGTACTGGATGCCTTCATCGGTACGGCCGAGCTTGCGAGTAGCATAGCCGCGATAATTCAGGGCGATCGCGGTGTTGGGTTGTTCGAGGGTGTCGAGCAGGGCCAGGGCTTCTTCGTAGCGACCGGACTTGGCCAGGCGATAGGCGTACGTAGTGCGGTCGGCATCCGGGACCAGGCGGCTTTGTTGGCTTAGACAGCGTTTGCTCTTGCTGTCCCAGACCTGACCTTTGGGGCAGTTGGGGGCTGGCGGTGCGTCTTCTTCGCCGTGGGCCAGGACCAGCGGGCTGCCGAGCAGCGCGATCAGGTAGCCGGCGATCAGCAGCGGAGCGCTGTGGGAAGGGGTACGGATAGTCATAAGGTTCTCCGAGTTGCGGCGCATATTAATGGGCAACACTCGGAGAACACTTCAAAGCGGCGTTTTATTCATTCGCGTTTAATCCATCGCCTCCTGCAGCAACTGCTGCACTCCTTCACGGGCTTGGGCACGCAGTTGCGCCAGATCAAGCCCCGGAATCACTCCGTCATCCACCACCAGGCGCCCGCCGACCAGGCTGTAGCGCACGGCAATCGGCTCGCCGGCCACCACCGGTGCCACGCCGATGTCATGGAAACCGAGGAAGCGCGGGTGATCCAGACCATACAGCACCAGGTCCGCCGCTTGCCCGACTTGCAGGGTGCCGACCGCGCCCAGCCCTAAAACCTGGGCCCCACCGGCGGTGCCCCAGTGGATCACCTCTTCGGCGGTCGTCGCACTGGCGCCCTGGGCGGCACGGTGGATCAGCCACGCCGTGTGAGCCTCGCCGACCATGCTCCCGGATTCGTTCGAGGCCACGCCGTCGACCCCCAGGGAAATCGGCACGCCGGCGGCGGCCATGGCCGGCACCGGGGCGATGCCGCTGCCGAGCCGCGCATTGCTCACCGGGCAGTGGGAGATGCCGCTTCCGGTCTGCGCCAACAGGCGGATCTCGGACGGCTGTAGATGGACCATATGGGCGAACCAGACGTCCGGGCCCAGCCATTCATTTTCGGCGACGAATTCCACCGGCAGGCAGTTGTATTTCTCGCGGCAGAAATTCACGTAGTTCTGCGTCTCCGACAGGTGGGTGTGCAGGCGCAAACCCATGCCGCGCGCGGTGTGGGCCAGCTCGCGGAGTAGGGTGGGCGGCAGCGAGAAGGTCGGCGTGGTCGGCGCCACCACCACCCGGCGCATCGCGTCCGGGGCGTCCTGGTGGTAGCGCGACTTCAGCCGCTCGATGTCGCCGACCATTTGATCGAGGCTTTCCGGCTGCAGCGCGGTTTTCGAGAACCCGGGGTGAGCGCTGGCCGACTCCAGCGCGCCGCCCCGGCAGAGGACGAAGCGCAGGCCGAACTCATCGGCGATCTCGAACAACTGGTCGCCGCTCTCGGTGCTGCCGTTGGCGTGATACAGGTAATGATGGTCGGCGCAGGTGGTGACTCCCGACAACAGCAATTCGGCCATGCCCAGGCGCGCGGCGATGCGCGTCAGTTGCGGGGTAAAGCGATTCAGACGCGGGTAGGGCACGCTGGCCAGCCAGCCTTGCAGGTCCTGATTGATTCCGGCCGGCACCGCCTTGAGCAGATTCTGGAACAGGTGGTGGTGGGTGTTGACCCAACCCGGGTACACCACGCAATGGCGGGCGTCGATTACCCGCTCGCCGGGCTGCGCTTGAAGGTTGGCCGCCATCTCGCTGATGCGTCCGTCTTTGATGCGAATGTCGACATTGCCGGCGCGAGCGCTCTGGCCACGGCGTCCGGTCATCACCGCCGCCGGGTTCTTGATCAGGATGTTTTGGGTGGATGTCATGGACTTCTCCAGGGCAGAAATAATCAGTCAGAGGCTGTGGGACGGGGCGCGCTTGCCGGCGCTTTCCGGGCGGGTGACGCCGTTCAGCGCGGCGTTGAGCAGCACCGAGACCAGGCAGGCGATCACCACGCTGCTGTGCAGGAACGGCTGGCTCCACTCGGGCAATTGCTTGAACAGCGCTGGGGCGAGCACCGGCACCAGCGCGACAGCGATGGTGAAGGCGACAATCAGCACGTTGTAGCGGTTGCGCTCGTAGTCGACCTTGGCCAGGGTCTGAATCCCCGCTGCCGCGACCACGCCGAACATGGCGATCCCGGCGCCGCCGAGGGCGGCGGTGGGCATCGAGGCAATGATCGCCCCGGCCTTGGGCACCAGCGCGATGGCGCACATCAGCAGGCCGCTGACGGCCACCACCCAGCGGCTGCGCACCCCGGTGAGGATCACCAGGCCGACGTTTTCCATGAAGGCAATGAACGGAAAGGCCGCGAACATGCCGGCGATGGTGCTCGCCAGACCGTTGGCGCGCAGGCCGTTGATCACCTGCTTGTCCTGCACCGGCTTGTCGACGATGTCGCCAATGGCCACGAACAGCCCCATGGACTCGACCATCTGCACGATCATTACCACCACCATGGTCGCAATCGGAATGATGCTGAAAGTCGGCAGGCCGAAATAGAAGGGGTACGGCACGGTGACCCAGGGCGATTCCTGCACGCTGTGCAAGTCACCCATGCCCAGCCCGTAGGCCAGGCCGGCGCCCACCAGCATGCCGACCAGCACCGCCATGTTGCGCAGCAGCGGACTGCCAAAGCGGTTGACCAAGAGGATGGTCACCAGCACCACCAGCGCCACCGCGAGGTAGGCCGGTGCGCCGAAGTCGCTGGCGTGACGCCCGCCGCCGACCCACTCATAGGCAATCGGAAACAGCTGCAGGCCGATCACCGTGACAATGCAGCCGGTGACCACCGGCGGGAAAAACCGTCGTAATCGCCCGACGAAGGGTGCCGCCAGCAGGGTGAAAATCCCCGCGCCAATCACCGCCCCGCAGACCCCGGCGAAGCCGACCTCCGGATTACTGCCGATAGCGATCACTGGGCCGACGCTGCTGAAGGCCACCCCCTGGAGAATCGGCAGGCGCACGCCGAACTTCCAGAAGCCGACGGTTTGCAGGAGGGTGGCGATGCCCGAGCAGAACAACGTTGTACTGATTAGCACCACGGTATCGGCCTGGGACATCTTCAATGCACTGGCGACAATCAACGGCACGGCGATCGCACCGATGTACGAGACGGCCATGTGTTGCAGGCCTAGGGTGAGCATCTGACGGACCGGCAAAATCTGGTCCACGGGGTGAATGGCGGTTGTCACGGAATCTGCAGACATGGTCAAACCTCTGGCGTTTTGTTGTTGTTGAGAGGAACCCGTTCAGTCTGTCCGGAGCCGCCATCCACCGGCTCCAGCGTTGTTCAGCCGGCGAGGCAGGCGGCAAAACCCTGGTTCAGCGCCGCCCGATCCAGGTCGCGGCCGATGAACACAATCTTGCTGCTGCGCGGCTCATTGCCCCACAGGGTCGAGGCGCGGAACTCCACCAGGCTATGCACGCCCTGCAGTACGTAGCGCTGGTCCTGGTCCTTGACCGCCAGCACACCTTTCATGCGGTACAGGGTCTCGGCCTGGTCGTTGCGCAACTGGCTGATCCAGCGATGGAAGGCACCGAGATTGACCGCGCCGTCGACGCTGATACCCACCGAAGACACGCTGGGGTCGTGCTCGTGGTCAAGTTCATCGTGTTCATGCTCATGCCGGTGATCGTCGGCGTGGTGCTCGTGTTCGGCGCCGATCTCCATGAGTTTCTGGGTCGACTCGAAGGCGCCCACGCCGAGGATCCGCGACAGGTCGATCTGCGCGTAGTGGCTGGTGACCAGTTCTGCGGTGGCGTTGAGGCCACGGATTTTCGCGCTCAGGGCGGCGACTTCGGCTTCGCTCACCAGGTCGACCTTGTTGATCACAATGCGGTCGGCGCAGACAATCTGGTCCACCGCCTGGTTGTCGACGCCGTCCAGTTGCAGGTCTTCGAGATGCTGGGCTACGTGCTTGGCGTCGACCATGGTCACGATCGCATCGAGTTCCACTTCCTCGGCGATCGGGTCATTGATGAAGAAGCTTTGGGCCACCGGGTACGGGTCGGCCAGGCCGCTGGTCTCGATCAGGATATGGTCGAGGCGCACCGGGCGCGCCACCAGTTCGCGGACGATGCGCACCAGGTCCTCGCGGACTTCGGCGGTGCAGCACACGCAGCCGTTGACCATCTCGTAGATTTCTTCGGTTTCCGAACTGAGCACCAGGTCGCCGTCGATGCCGACCTCACCGAACTCGTTCTCGATCACCGCGATCTTGCGCCCGTGGTTCTCCTTGAGGATGTAATTGAGCAGAGTGGTTTTGCCGGCGCCGAGGAAGCCGGTGAGTATGGTGACGGGGATCTTGCGGTTGGGGGTTGGGGCGTTGAAGGGAGTGGTCATGTGAGGCTCCTTGACGGGTCAATGTGCGATGGGGCTTTGTGCAAATGGGCGATGTGGGATGGGGTTATGTGGGGTGAGCTTTTTGTAGGAGCGAGCCTGCTCGCGAAGAGGCCGTGTCAGTCACCGATGATGTGACTGACTCACCGCCTTCGCGAGCAGGCTCACTCCCACAGGGGAGGTGTGTGTCCGGTTCGCGCCAGCGCAGTGCCGTGCCGCTGTCGAGGCCAAACAGGTCGAGGACCCGGCCCAGGCTGTGGTCGATCATCTGCGCCAGGTTCTCGGGGCGGGCGTAGAACGCCGGCACGGGCGGGGCGATGATTCCGCCCATTTCGGTGACGGCGGTCATGTTGCGCAGATGCGCCAGGGTCAACGGGGTTTCCCGGGCCATCAGCACCAGGGTGCGGCGTTCCTTGAGGGTGACGTCGGCAGCGCGGCTGATCAGGCTCGACGAAGTGCCTGTGGCTATTTCCCCGAGGGTGCGCATCGAACAGGGCGCGACCACCATGCCCAGGCAACGGAACGAACCGCTGGCGATGCCCGCCGCCACGTCATCGCTGCGGTGGTAGTGGCTGGCCAGGGCGGTCACATCGGCCAGCTTGTAGTCGGTCTCGTGGGCCATGGTCAGCAGCGCCGCGCGGCTGATCACCAGGTGGCTTTCGATGCGCAGTTCGGCGAGCAACTGCAGCAGGCGCACCCCGTAGATAAAGCCCGAGGCGCCGCTGATGCCCACCACCAGGCGCTTCGCGGTCATGACCGTAGCCCTGCGAGCAGATCCCGGGCCCTGGCTTGCACCTCTTCACTCAATTGCGCGCGAATGCCATCGAAGCTCGAACCGCGGGTGGCATCCAGGCCCATGCGCGAGGTGGTGCCATTGACCGAGGACGAAGGGTCGAGCGGACTGCCGGGCAGGCCGTCGATGACGAACAGGTCCTGATGCGGCTGGAAGTGCGTGGCCAGCGCCCACAGCACCTGGCTGTCGTCGCTGATGTCGATGTCGCTGTCCACCGCGATCACGCTTTTCAGGTAGGGATCCCAACCCAGCAATGCCAGCATGATTTGCCGGGCTTCGCCGTCGCGGCTCTGGTCGAGGGCGACGTAGCAATGAAAGTGGGTGCCGGAGTTGGGGTAGTGCACGGCGGTCACTGCCGGGAAGCGCGCCTTGAGCTTCTCGCTCATCTCCGCTTCACGGGGCAGGCGGGCCAAGGTCAGGTGCTCGGCGTAGCGCCCGCCGACCACGTCCACCAGCCAGGCGTCCTTGCGCCGCAGCAGGGTGTCGACCCGCAACACATTGTTGGTCGAGCGGTCGGAGGAGTAGCCGCTGAACTCGCCGAACGGCCCCTCTTCAGCGTAGGCCGTGGGGTCGATGGCGCCCTCGAGGACGAACTCGGCAAAGGCCGGCACGCCGATGCCATAACGCGGGGTCTTGACCAGTTCCAGCGGCGCGCCGAACAGACCACCGGCCACGGCGCGTTCGTCGCTGCCAAACGGCAGGCGCGCGGCGGCGGCGAGCATGAACAGCGGATGGGCGCCGATGACCATCGCCACCGGCAGTTCTTCACCGCGCTCACGGGCAGCCTGGAGCATGCGCCACAGGTGGCCGCGTGAGTGCAGGCTGGTGGCCAGGGCCTGGCGCGCATGCTTCATCGAGCGGTGATAGCTCATGTTGGCGATGCCGGTCACCGGGTCCTGGGCGATGATCACCGCATTGGTGATGTAGGGCCCGCGGTCACTGTCGAAATGCTTGAGCATTGGCAGCAGCGCAAGGTCCACGGCTTCGCCTTCATATATTTCGTCGAGCACCGGGCCGGTCTCGACGTAGCGTGGCGGGATTGGGTTGTTGGCGCGAGTCTGGAAGGTTTCGTGGAGCTGCGCCGCAGTGACGCCGAACAGACGGGCAATGCGAGTGCGCGAGGCGAACAGGTTGGTCGCCACCGGCACGCCCAGTGCGCCGACCTGCTCGCAGATCAACAGCGGCTCGTGGCCCTGGCCGGCGAGGGCATCGACCAGCGCAGTGACGTCCTGGTCGGCCGACAGTGGCTGGTTGATGGTCAGCACATCGTCGGGGAATTGCTGGCGATAGGCATCGATGAAAACGTGGAAATCCTGGGTGTCGCCAAGGGTGAAGAGGGTCATGGATGCACCTCGTATTAGCTATGTGCGCAGAGATCTCTGTGGAGATCCCTGTGGGAGCGAGCCTGCTCGCGAATGCGGTTTATCAGCCAGCATCAATGTTGGATGTGCCGGCCCTTCGCGAGCAGGCTCGCTCGCACAGGTACCAGTACCGGTATTGCGCTTAGAGGTAGGTCGTGGTCAGGCGAATATCCGCCTCGATCAGGTCCTTGGGCGGCGGTGTCGGCTCGATGCCGCAGAGCCGGGCGATGTTGTTGCCCAGGTAATCCTCCAGGTGATCCTCATCGATCCCCAGGCCTTGCGGCGCCGGCGAACACAGGACTTCCAGCTCACGCAGCCACATCCCCGGTTCGTTCGGCGGCGAGTCGGTGCCGAAGACGATCTTGTTGCGCGGCAGCTCCTTGGCGAACTCGACAATCCGCGACTGGAAGCACCAGCCCGATTCGCAGTACACGTTGGGGGTGTCCATCGCCATCCAGAACGCCTCGAACGAGTAGTTGCCGCCGGTCTGGATACCGAAGTGGCCGATGATGAAATTGACCATCGGGAACTCGCGGATGATCGGGTAGAACATGGTCGGGATGGTGTACGGCCCGTCACCGGTGTGGATCAGCACCACGATGTTGTACTTGGCGCAGACTTTCATGGCCGGGCGCAGCCAATCCAGCGCGCGGTCCGGGCGGTAGCCGTGCATGTTGGCGTGCAGCTTGAGCATCTTGAAACCGTATTCCTTGATGTGGAACTCCAGCTCCGCCGCACCGTTTTCCGGTCCCCAGCGCGGGTTGAAGTTGAAGTTGCCGATGAAGCGATCCGGGTACTTCACGCACAGTTCGGAAATGTACGACATGTAGTCGCGCACGCCTTCGCGGCCGCGGCGGTTGCCGTCACGGTAGCCGGTGTTGCCCGGTGGCGGCTGGATGAAACCCATGTCGATCCGGCGTGGCTTGCCGTTGATCATGTAGGGGCCGTCCATCAGCTTGAGCATGCGCTCGCCGGTGAAGGGTTCGCCGGTGTGGCGCCAGGCCTCGTCGACCAGGTTGGTGGGGTGCAGATGGGTGTCGATAATCATCGCTTCAGCTCCTGGCCAATTGGCTGGTGACGGGGCGCTTGAGCTGCGCCTCTGCTTCGCAAACGGTGCGCGGTGGCGGGGTGGGTTCGAGGCCGATCATCCGCGCGGTGTTGTTGCCCAAGTACTCTTCGAGGGTGTCCTCGTCGAGGTTCATGCCCTGCGGCGGCTCGTGGCACAGCACTTCCAGCAGGCGCAACCACATGCCCGGCTCGTTCGGCGGGGTGTCGGTGCCGAACAGGATCTTGTGGGTCGGCAGGACCTTGGCGAACTCGACGATCCGCGACTGCAGGCACCAGCCCGATTCGCAGTAGACGTTGGGCAGTTCCATGGCCCATTGCATCGGCTCGAACACGTAGACCCCGCCGGTCTGCACGCCGAAGTGCGCCATGATGAAATTGACGTTGGGGAACTCCTTGATCATCGGCACCCATTCCGACGGGATGCTGTAGGGCCCGTCGCCGGTGTGCAGCTTGACCGGGATGCCCAGCTCGGCGCATTTCTCGAAACACGGCCGCACCCAGTCGAGGGCGCGATCGGGGCGGTAGGCGTGCATGTTGGCCTGCATCTGGACCATCTTGAAGCCGTGCTGGGTGACGTAGCGCTCGATCGCCTCGACGCCGTTCTCGACGCCGCAGCGTGGGTTGTAGACGAAGCAGCCGATGAAGCGGTCGGGGTAGGTCTGGACCATCTTCAGGGTGTACGCCATGTAGGCGTCGATGGATTCGCGGCCCGACAGTTCACCGTCGGTCCAGGTGTAGATGGTGTTGCCCTGGGGTGGCTGGATGAAGCACTTGTCGATGCGCCGCGGTTTGCCGTTGACCATATAGGGGCCATCCATCATCTCCAGCAGACGCTCGCCGGTGAAGGGGTCACCGTCATGCCTCCAGGCGAGGTCCACCAGGTCGGTGGGATAGCAACTGATATCGATGATCATTGAAGTCGATCTCCTGATAGAGCGGGGAAGGGAACCTTGCGGTTCACAGCAGCCACGTCCCGGGCAATCGGCCGTTTCTATGGATGACGCATCACCCATTCCCTCGCCTGTGAGCATCCGGCTCGGGACGCTGTCTGCATGGGGGCGAGTATTGGGAGAGGGGGTTGGGTTCGTACAATATTAATTGGGCGAAGGGGTGATAGGCGGGGGATATGGTTGGGCCGCCTCATTGCAGCGTGGCGTCTAGTTCCCACAGGATTGCGCTCGATCACAAAGGTTGAGCACAGCGCCCCCCCAATACCTAAACCGTAGCCGCCGCCATCCCCCGCACCACCTCCACCACCCCAGCGACCCGCTCGCCATGCCCCGGCGGCCACACCGCGTACAGGTTGTAATGCGCGGCAATCTGCGCATCGTTCAGCGCCACCAACCGCCCACTGCGCAACGCATCCGCCGCCAACAACCCCCGTACCAGCCCGGCGCCAACCCCGGCTTCGGCGGCGGCGATAAGGTTGGCGGCGTTGTCGAAGACCACGCGTGCGCGAGGCTCACGGGGTTCGAGGCCGGTGGCGTCGAGCCAGGGGATCCACGAGCGGCGGGTGTAGCCCAGCAGCGGCAGTTGCAAAACTTGCGCCGGGCTGATCGGCAGTTGCAGACCGTGGCGTTGCAGAAGCTCGGGGGAGGCGACGGCCAATACTCGGTCGCCGCAGATCTGGGTCATTTCGCAGTCTTCCCAATCGCCATAACCGTAACGCAGCGCCAGGTCGACCCGTTCGAAAGCGCTGCGGTCCGAGCGCGGCATCGACAGCAACACCACCTCGGTGTCCGGTAGCGCTGCCAGCAGTTGTGGCAGACGCGGGTTGAGCCAGCTCTGCGCCAGTTCGCTGTCGACATCCAGGGTCAGGCGTTGGCCGATGCTGCGATTTTTCACCGAGGACAGCGCCCGGTCGACCTGGGCCAGGCCATCGGAGAGCACGCTGGCGAACAGTTGTCCGGCATCGGTCAGGGTGCTGCCGCCGCCTTCGCGGACGAACAGCGGCTGGCCAATGAAGTCTTCCAGGGAGCGGATTTGCTGGCTGATCGCGCTGTGGGTGAGGTCGAGTTTGCGCGCCGCACTGGAAAAGCTGCCGCTGCGTGCCGCCTGAATGAACGCGTTCATCGACTGCACCGAGGGGTATCGCTTGTACATGCTGTTAGTCCTCCTTACAGCGCTTGGCAGAAAACGTCGCTGGCCCGATTTGCCACGGCCTTTCAATAATCCCGGCACCAGGCCCGCACAAAGACGGGCCGCTCTGCGGGAGCCTGACAATGATCGACCTTACGGTAAACGGCGTACGACACGAGCAGGTAGAGGCTGAGCCCTCCATGCCCTTGTTATGGGTATTGCGTGATCGCCTGCACCTCACCGGCAGCAAATTCGGTTGTGGGATGGGCCTGTGCGGTGCCTGTACCGTGCACCTCGATGGTGTCGCGGTGCGGGCGTGCCAGTTGCCGGTCAGTGCCGCCGTCGGCCATCAGATCACCACCATCGAAGGCTTGTCGCCGAGTAACAGCCACCCCTTGCAACTGGCCTGGGTCGCCGAAGATGTGCCGCAATGCGGCTACTGTCAATCCGGGCAGATCATGTCGGCAGCGGCCTTGCTCAACACCGGCGCGGCAGTGACCGACGATTCGATCCGCAACGCGATGTCCGGCAACTTGTGCCGTTGCGGCACTTACGGGCGCATCAACAAGGCCATCATCCGCGCGGCTGCCGCGACGAAGGAGGCCTGATGAACCGTCCTGAACTGCCGCGCCGCACCTTCCTCAAACAGGCCGCCACTGTCGCTTCGGGCCTGGCCATTGCGTTCTATCTGCCACCCAGCCTGGCCGGCGATGTCAAAGCACCGGCAGCGGCCAGCGAGTTCGAGCCCAACGCCTGGGTGCGGATCTTTGCCGATGGCACGGTCAAGCTGGTGGTGCACAAGCACGACTCCGGCACCGGCACTCACACCGCCCTGGCGGCCTGCGTCGCCGAAGAGCTGGACGTCGACCCGATGCGGGTCCAGGTGATTTCCCCCGAAGATCCATTCTTCGAGGCTTACATCCACCCGGTATGGAAAGTCTTTTCCACCGGCGGCAGCACCAGCGTGTCCCTCGAGTACGAGCGTCTGCGCACGGCCGGCGCCACTGCGCGCGCTTTGCTGATTGCCGCGGCGGCCCAGCAATGGCAGGTCAACCCGGCCAGTTGCCGCACGGACAACGGCCGCGTGCTGCACGGCGACGGCCAGCGCAGCCTGGGCTACGGCGAACTGGTGGCGCTGGCGGCCAGCTTGCCGGCGCCCGCGCAGGTCAGTCTCAAGGATCCGGCTGAGTTCAAGTACATCGGCAAGCTGCGGCATAAGCGCGACGCCGCGGCCAAGGTCTGCGGCGGCTTCAAGTACAGCCTCGACGTACAATTGCCCGGCATGCTGGTGGCGGTGCTGCAACGCACCCCGGTGGTTGGCGCCAAGGTGCTGGACATCGATGCCCGTGCGGCGCTGAAAGTGCCGGGGGTGCGCAAGGTGCTGCAGATTCCGGGGCGCCCGGACGTGCTGGGCGGCAATCAGGAAAGCGTCGCGGTGCTCGCTGATGATTACTGGGCGGCGCGCCAGGGTCGGGCGTTGCTCAAAGTGCAATGGAGCGAGTCGACGCTCAAGGATTTCGCCAGCGCCGAATTGCCCGCCGCCCAGGCTGCGGCGATTGGCGACGGCAAGGCACTGCGGGTGCCGACCCTGAGCGCCGGTGACGTCGGTAGCCAATGGCCGCTGGCAAAACAACTGATCGAAGCGGACTACGTCATGCCCTACAAGGTGCAGAACCCGCTGGAACCGCTGTGCATCACCGCTCAGGTCAAGGACGGCGCGATCACCTATTGGGGCGGTGTGCAGGTACCGTCGTCGGCGCTGGAAGCGGCCGAGGTGGTGTGCAAGATTCCCAAGCACAAGGTGACGATCAATGAAATGGTCTCCGGTGGCAGCTTCGGTGCGCGCGAATCCAAGTACTGGTTGTTCGAGGTCGCCTACCTGGCGCAACAGGTCGGAGTGCCGGTGAAATTGATGAACAGCCGTGAAGACGAAATGCGCGCGTTGTTCGCTCATCCGGCGACCTTTCACCGCATGAAGGGCGCGCTGGATGCCGATGGCAGCTTGCGCGCCTTGCAGCTCAATGCGGTGTCGCCGGCCTCACCGGAGCAATGGGAACCGGGCTATTTCGAGCGCCCCGATCACATGGATTACAGCACCACTGAGGCCATCACCGCCTGGGATTTTGCCTACCGTGCTCCGCACCTGGACCTGGCCTGGGTCCGTCATGAGCCCGGCGTGCCCAGCGGCTGGTATCGCTCGGTCAGCTTCATCCCCAACGTGTTTGCCGTGGAAAGCTTCATGGACGAACTGGCCTATGCCGCCGGCCGCGATCCATTGGCCTTTCGCCTGGCCCACATGCACGAGCGGCCACGCCACGTCAGCGTGCTCCAACAGGCCGCCGCCCGCGCCGGTTGGGGCCAGCCGCTGCCGGAAGGGACGGCGCTGGGCATCGCCACCAATCAGGGCTACACGAGCTTTATCGCGGTGGTCGCGCGGCTGGTGAAACAGGCCGGCGAGATCCGCGTCGACAAGCTGACCTGTGTGGTTGATTGCGGCCTGGCGGTGTCGCCGGGCGGGGTCGAGGAGCAGATCTACGGCGGCCTGATGTGGGGCCTGGGCCATGGTTTGTTCGACCGCATGGAGATGAAAAGCGGTCAGGTCGTGCAGAGCAATTTCCACGACTACCGGGTGCCACGCATGTCGGACATGCCCGAAGTCGACATCCTGGTGCTCGACGGTGAACCCTCCAAACCGGGTGGCGTCGGTGAGCTGGGCAGTCCCTCGGTGGCGCCGGCGATTGCCAACGCGCTGTTCAGCCTGACCGGCATCCGCCAGCGTTCGACGCCGCTGGACCTGAGCGTGACGGGGTAATGGGCCATGGACCTGCGCCTGTTGCGTTACTTCATGGCCTTGGCCGAAGAGCTGCACTTCGGTCGCGCCGCCACCCGGCTGCACATCAGCCAGCCACCCTTGAGCCAGCAGATTCGTCTGCTGGAAGAAGAGCTGGGCACGCCGTTGTTCGAGCGCAGCCACCATCGGGTCGAGTTGACGCCGGCCGGCGCGGTGCTCAAACAGCAGGCGCCGCTGGTGTTCGAACAGCTGGAGCGGGCGCTGGACCTGACCCGCCAGACCGGACGCGGGCAACTCGGCGAACTGGAAATCGGCATGATCAGCTCGGTGATGGTCGGCGTGCTGCCACGGGCCTTGCGTCGTTTTCGCGAGCGCTATCCGCAGGTAACCTGGCGCCTGCACGAAATGACCCCGGCGGCCCAGTTGACTGCGCTCAAGGAGAAGCGCATCGATGCCTGTGTGTTCCGGGTCGGCACCGATGATCCCGACCTGCGCAACGAATTGCTGATCTATGAACCGATCCGCGTGGTACTGCCGATGGATCATCCGCTGGCGGCGCGTAGCACCCTGGCCCCGGCTGACCTGGCACTGGAGCCCTTTGTCGCGCTGGAGTTGAAGCAGTCGCGCTTCGCCAATTTTCTCTACGAGTGTTGTCTGAAGGCCGGCTTCACCCCGCAGATCAGCCAGCAGGTGATCGAGGTGCAGACCTTGCTCAGCCTGGTCCGCGCCGGCTTTGGCGTGGCCTTGTTGCCGGCCTCGATCGAGCAACTGGCGCCAGCCGGGGTGGTGTTTCGCAGCCTCAAGCCGGCCTTGCCCCAGGTGCCGCTGTACGCGACTTACCGCGCCGACGACAGCTCGCCGGTGCTCAAATTGTTCCTCGACACCCTGCGCGAATTGGTGCTGGAGGAGGGCGCGCTTGCCGCGCGCGTGCACTAGCGCTGCACTATCCTCAAGCGCTGCGGTCGTACCCTTCACAAGGGCTGCGGCCCAGCGAATCGGGGAGATGCAATGAGTCAGGATGTTCTGGTCGCCGAAACCAATCGCCGCCAAATGCAGCAGATCATCGCCGGCTTGTCCGACGGCGTGATCCTGCTGGATGCCGATAAAAGCCTACTGTGGGCCAACGATGCGGTGCTGTTGATGCACGGCGTCGAACGTATCAGCGACCTGGGCAGCAATGCCCGCGAGTACGCGAAACGTTTCCGCTTGCGCTATCGCAACAACCACCCGGTGGCGCTGAAAAACTACCCCATCAGTCGCGCGGCCAATGGCGAAACCTTCAGCGATGTGCTGGTGGAAGTCACGCCCACCGCCGACCTCGAACGCACCTGGGTGCACCGCGTGCGCAGCCTGGTCCTGACGGATGCGCAGGGCGCCGTGGATTCCATGGTGCTGATCTTGAGCGACGCCACCGAATGGGCCGGCGCCGAGCAACGCTTCGAAAAAACGTTCAATGCAAACCCGGCGCCTGCGGTGATCTGCCGTCTCAGCGATTTGCGTTACATCAAGGTCAATCAGGGCTTCGTCGATATGACCGGTTTCACCCGTGAGCAGATCATCGGCCGTTCGCTGTATGAACGCGATGTGCTGGAGGATGCCGAGCGCCGCGAGCTGGCGATCGAGCGTCTGAGCCAGGGCATCACCATTCCGCAGATGCAGGCTGATCTGCGGGTCGCCGATGGCAGTCGCAAACTGGTGGTGGTGGCGGGGCAACCGCTGGAGCTCAATGAAGAGCCTTGCATGTTGTTTTCCTTCGTCGACCTGGAGTTGCGACGGCGCGCTGAAACTGCCCTGCGCCATAGCGAGGAGCGCTTCGCCAAGTCGTTTCGCATGAGTCCGGTGCCGACCCTGGTGTGCAGTGCCGACACCCTGGAGATCGCCGAAATCAACGATGCGTTCATCCACACCAGCGGCTATTCGTCGGAGGAGCTGTTGGGCAGGACCCTGGCGGATATCGGCCTGACGGACAGCAAGGACGCCTCCAGCAAACTGTTCAGCGAACTGAAAAAGCACGGCCGGCTCGACAGCCTCGACCTCAAGGTCCACAGAAAAGGCGGTGAGCTGATCGATTGTGCGGTGTGGGCCGACACCGTGAGCATTCACGAGCACAGCTGTTACTTGCTGGTGCTGATGAACATCACTGAGCGCAAGCGCACCGAGACCGAGCTGGTGGTGGCCATTGAGGAAGTGATGCAGGACGCCTCCTGGTTCAGCCAGACCTTGATCGAAAAGCTCGCCAACGCCAAGAACCCGCAGCGGGCTCAGCAACCGGGGGTGACCTTCACCGAACTGACGGCCCGTGAGCGCGACGTGCTGGGGTTGATCTGCGAGGGCTTGGCTGACAAGGAAATCGCCGCGCGCCTGGGGCTGGCGCCCAATACCATCCGCAATCACGTATCCACGGTCTATTCGAAACTGGCGGTACACAGCCGCAGCGAAGCCATCGTCTGGGCGCGTGAACGCGGCTTGTTTGGCTCCGAGCATCGGGCAAAACGCCCGAAATGAAGGTGCAAATGCACTAGTGAAACCAGTGCAATTTCGGCTTCTGGTACAGGGCAGGGCTCCTTAGGCTGTCAGGGTGAGATGACGTCCGGTGGACGTCGGCATATCCCTTCCCAGCACACAGGTGCCTGCCTTGATCAGCCAAGCGCAACTGCGCAGTTACATTGAACGTGCCCTCTCGCCCCTGGCGTGCGAGTTGGCCGTGGACGGCGACGGCTCCCTGACTCTGCGGGTGTTCGAGCCCCTCAGCGGCCAGGTCAATCTGGTGGTGACCGGTATCAAGCCCGGCAAGTTGCACAATGACAGCGACCTGCAGCAAATGGTCGAAGAGTTGCGCTATGAGTTGGGCAGCAGTGGCCTGCGACGACTGTGGTCGGGTGAGTAGAGTAGGTTGAACTATCGCCGGGTGGCGCCGCTCTACTGCTCAGGCGTGCCCGGTATCGAGCCGCTTCCCACTCATCAGAATCGCAGGCCACCTCATGCACCCATTAATGAGATCTGCCCTGGCTGCACTGCTGTTGGCGTTCGCCGCCCTCGGTGGTTGCGCCAGCCCGCCGCCACCGACGGTAGTGGTTCAGGCGCCTCCGGTAAAAACCTGCAACAGCAACGAAGACACCCAAGTGTTGGGCGACGCCCGTGCCGAAGGTGAGGTGACCCGGGTCACCACGACCACCCGTTGCATCACGCAGTAGGCGCCAGCAGGCGTTGCCGGCAATCGAGGGTCAGGCGTGCGCCGCCGCGTTCGCTGACCCCGACGTCGAGGCTGAAACCATGCAACTGAACGATGGCGGCGACAATCGACAGACCGAGGCCAAAGCCGCCGTTCTGCGCGCTGTCGTCGACCCGATAGAAGCGCTGGAACACCGCTGCGCGTTTGTCGGCGGGAATTCCCGGGCCCGAGTCGGCGACCTCGATTCGCGTGCTGCCGGCCTGATCGCTGGCCCGCAGGATCACCTCGCCACCCGCCGGGGTGAACTTGATCGAGTTGCTCAACAGGTTCGACAGCGCCTCGAACAGCAGCGCGCGGTCGCCGGTTACCGGCGGCAAGCTTGAGGGCGCTTGCAGGCACAAGCTCAACTGGCCTTCCTCGGCAAGCGGCAGGTAGAAATCGTGCAGTTCCTGCAGCAGTGACAACGGGTCGAACAACACAAAGCCCGAGCGGCGCTGCTGGTCTTCCAGTTCGGAAATCCGCAGCAAGCCGCGAAAGCGCGCCATCAGGGTGTCGGTTTCGCCGATCACCTGGTCCAGTTGCGCGGCTTCGGTGGAGCCTTCCCCAGCCTGCTGCTGCATCCGGTACAACTGGGCGCGCAGGCGGGTCAGCGGGGTGCGCAGGTCATGGGCGATGTTGTCGCACACGCCCTTGACCTCGTTGACCAGGCGCTCGATGCGTTCGAGCATGGCGTTGACGATGGCGGCGAGCATGTCCAATTCGTCGCGGCGACTGGACAGCGGCAGGCGGTGATTGAGGTTGCCGGCGACTATGGCTTCGGCGCTGGCTTGCAGGGCGTGAATCCGTTGCAACGGCCGGCGGCGCAGCAGGTACCAGCCGGCGACTCCCGGAATGATGGTCAGCGATACCCCCCACAACAGCGCGTGGAGGATGATCCGCGTCACCGCAAACAGCGAGCCGTTGTCGCGCACCAGCACCAACCAGCGTCCGTCGAGGGTCGGGGTGGCCACAGCGTCGCAACTGGCATGGGCCAGCAGGCTGTCATCCGGGTCACCGCAGTTGTCGAGTTCATGCACCTGGCCGTCCAGCGGCAGGCCTTCGGGAATCTGCCGGATCAGCCCGTGCAGCGGTCGTTGCAGCGCATCGAACAGGCCATAGGCATCGACTCCGCGCTGGTCGAAGGTGCGGCTGGCGAGCAGGGCTTCATCCAGTTGTCCGCCGTGAAAGCGCGAGAACAGGTGCTGACGTTGCATCATCGAATGCCGCGCCAGGTTGTCCAGGTAGCTCGACACTTCGTAGTACATCACGCCCAGCAACAGGCAGCTCCAGACCACGAACAGCGAGCTGTACAGCGCCAACAGGCGGCTGCTGGACGAGCGCCAGCCTTTAGACGGGTTCAGCAATGACATAACCCGAGCCTCGCACGGTGCGGATCAGCGGCAGCAGGCCCGGTGGGTCGACCTTCTTGCGCAGGCGGCCGATATGGACGTCGATCAGGTTGGTGCCGGGGTCGAAGTGGTAACCCCAGACCTCTTCGAAAATCATCATCCGCGAGAGGATCTGCCCGCTGTTGCGCAGCAGGAATTCCAGCAGTTTGTATTCGGTGGGCAGCAGGGTCAGCACCTGGCCGGCGCGGGTGGCTTCGCGGCTGATCAGGTTGAGTTCGAGGTCGGCGACGCCGAGGGTGGTTTCGAAGTTCTTCACCGTGCTCTGGCGGCGCAGCAGGACTTCGACCCGGGCGGCCATTTCGTCGGTGGCAAAGGGTTTGGTCAAGTAGTCGTCGCCACCGGCACGCAGGCCACGCACTCGTTCGTCGACGTCGGACAGGGCGCTGATCATCAGGATCGGCGTCGACACGCCCATGGTGCGCAGGGTGGTGACGATGGCCAGGCCGTCGAGCTCTGGCAGCATGCGATCGAGGGTGATCAGGTCATAGTCGCCACTGACCGCCCGCGCCAGGCCTTCGCGACCATTGGCCACCCAGTCGACGTCGAGGCCATGGCTGCTCAGCTCGGCAACAATCTCCCGCGCGGTGACCGCGTCGTCTTCAATGGTCAGGATTCGGGTCATGGGGTTTGCCTGGGGTGAATGGATTACCGGGGTAGTGTGCCAAGAAATGGGCGTGGGGTTGCTAAATTAACTTTCATACAGGGTCGTAGGTGCTGGCTTGTCAGCGAAAGCGCCGGCACAGACGCCTTCGCCGGCAAGCGGGCTCCTAGTGTTTTTCGGATTCGGCACCTATTGCGTTTGACACAGTGCATTTAACCCGCCCTAAGACACAGATTGTTGCAAATTGCATGACTGCCGTTATCGAAGAATCTCATAACTAACTGAAATAAAGAGGTTTCCTCAGTTCCGCCAACTGGCACGTCCACTGCAATTCTCCAGGTGAAGCGTTTTCCCATGCCTGGAGCACCACCACTATGAATAGATCCTCCGATATGTATCCCACCGACCTGCCGGCCTCAAGTGCCGTATCAGGTGTGTCCTGGGCGGCGATTTTTGCCGGGGCGGCTGCCGCTGCGGCGTTGTCGCTGATTCTCGTGGTGCTGGGTTTCGGCCTGGGCTTTTCGGCGGTGTCGCCGTGGGCCGACAGCGGGGTCAGTGCCAAGGGCCTGGGAATATCGACCATTGTCTGGCTGGCCTTCACGCAGATCGTCGCTTCCGCACTCGGTGGTTATATCGCCGGACGCCTGCGGGTGAAATGGGAAAACATGCATGGCGACGAGGTGTATTTCCGCGACACCGCCCATGGCTTCCTCGCCTGGGCAGTCGCCACCTTGGTGACCGCCACATTGGTGGTTGGCTCCATCAGCAGTGTCATCAGTGGTGGGGTGCAAGCCAGTGCCAGTGTTGCCGGTGGGGCGGCCAGTGCCATGACTCAGGTGGCCGGCACCGCTGCCAGCCAGGGCTCCAGCAATGATTACGGCTATTTCGTCGATACGCTGTTTCGCGATGACCGTCCTGCCGCCGTCAGCGATGATGCCGCCCACGCTGCCGTTGCACGGATCTTCGTGCAGACCATGGGCAACGACGGCCAACTGACCCCGGAAGACCGTACCTACCTCGCGCAACTGGTGGCCCAACGCACCAACCTCAGCCAGGCCGACGCCGAGCGCCGGGTCGATGAGGTGTTCGCCAAGGCGCGTCAGGCGATTGAACAAGCCAAGCAAACCGCCCAAGAGGCTGCCGACACCGCCAGCACCGTTGCCGCCTGGACCGCGTTGTGGACGTTCGTCGCGCTGCTCTGCGGTGCTTTCTTCGCCAGCCTCGCGGCTACCTTCGGCGGTCGTCGCCGGGACGCCGTGGTGTACCTGGAACCGGTCGGCTATATCCCTGCCACTTCGCCAACGCCACTTCGCTAATCAGAGGAGCATTCCCATGCGCTCACTTCTATTGTTCTTCCTCGGTGTGCCGATCCCGATCATTATTCTGATCGCGCTGTTCATGCACTGATCCCTTTACCGGCTGCAACCGACCGCGCCTGCCCCGAGCAGGCGCGGTTTTTTTCAGTCCTGCTTTTGGCCGATGCACTGCCTTCGACCGTCAACCCAGGCTTGCTATAGTCCGGGGCTCTTTTCCAGCTCCAGCAAGGATTACTGCCATGCCCGAATATCAAGCCTTTCGCGTCGAACTGGCGGACAACATCGCCCATGTGCAGATCAACCGCCCGGAAAAGATCAACGCCATGAATGCCGCGTTCTGGACCGAGATCATCGAGATTTTCCAATGGATTGACGACACCGATGAAGTCCGCGCTGTGGTGATCAGCGGTGCCGGCAAGCACTTTTCCTCGGGCATCGATCTGATGATGCTGGCCTCGGTGGCCACGGAAATGGGCAAGGACGTCGGGCGTAACGCACGTCTACTGCGCCGCAAGATTTTCGCCCTGCAGGCCTCGTTCAATGCCGTCGACAAATGCCGCAAGCCAGTGCTGGCAGCCATCCAGGGTTATTGCCTGGGCGGCGCGATCGACCTGATCAGCGCCTGCGACATGCGCTACGCCGCCGCTGACGGGCAATTCTCGATCAAGGAAATCGATATCGGCATGGCCGCCGACGTCGGGACCTTGCAACGCTTGCCGCGCATCATCGGTGACGGCATGCTGCGCGAACTGGCTTACACTGGTCGCACCTTTGGTGCCGAGGAAGCTCAGGCCATCGGCCTGGTCAACCGGGTTTACCCGGACGCCGCCAGCCTGCTGGAAGGGGTAATGGGCATTGCCCGCGAGATCGCTGCCAAGTCGCCGATCGCCATCGCCGGGACCAAGGAAATGATCAGCTATATGCGTGATCACAGCATCAACGATGGCCTGGAATACATCGCCACCTGGAACGCCGCCATGTTGCAATCCAACGATCTGCGCGTGGCCATGGCCGCCCATATGAGCAAACAGAAACCCGAATTTCTGGATTGAGTGCACATGACTTCACGCTGGACCACTGCAGTACTGGACACCGATACCCCTGGCGGCTGGGCCGTGGCCCGCAGCCCCGAGGGCTTTTTATTCGATGACAACGGCGCGTTGTTTCCCCGCGAATGGCTCAAGCGCCAGGAGTTGTCGGTCCTCGCCGAACACGGCATCGGCCACCTTGACGGCGAGCCGGTGTACCTGCTTGAACTCAAAGCCGCCAGTGAGGTGCCGGGCTGCAACTGGAAGGGCTTGCGAGCGTTCATGCTCGAAGGCGATCACACCCTGTACAAGGTGCTTGGCTATGCCGCGCAAATCGGCACCTGGGCCCGCGAGCATCGCTTTTGTGGCAACTGCGGTCAGGCCATGGTCCAGGTGCCGCGTGAGCGGGCGATGTTCTGCGCGCCGTGCGAATTGCGCAGTTACCCGCGAATTTCACCGAGCATGATCGTACTGATCACCCGTGGCGACGAAATCCTGCTGGCGCGTTCGCCGCGTTTTGTCAGTGGGGTCTACAGCACGCTGGCCGGGTTTGCCGAGCCGGGGGAGTCGGCCGAGGACTGTCTGATTCGTGAGGTGCGCGAAGAGGTGCAGATCGAGGTCAGGAACATTCAGTACATGGGCAGCCAGTGCTGGCCGTTCCCGCACTCGATGATGCTGGGTTTTCACGCCGAGTACGCCAGCGGCGAGATCGTCCCGCAAGCCGACGAGATCGAAGACGCGCAGTGGTTCAACATTCACGCGCTGCCGCCGTTGCCGGCGTCGCGCTCGATTGCCCGTTACCTGATCGACGTCTACGTCGCGCGGCGCTTAGGCCACGCTGAACCAGTGCTGCCAGGCTAGGCGCACGGTCAGGCCGAGTACCACAGTGATGAACACCGGGCGAATGAACTTCGCCCCACCGCTGATGGCGGTGCGTGCGCCAAAGAAGGCGCCGACCATCACTGCCACGCCCATGCTTACGCCGATGATCCAATCCACCTGCCCGGAAAATATGAACACCGACAGCGCCGCCGCGTTGCTCACAAAGTTCATGCTGCGTGCTACGCCGCTGGCCTTGACCAGATCGATGGGGTAAAGCAGCAGGCTGCTGACCGTCCAGAACGCCCCGGTGCCCGGACCGGCCACGCCGTCATAGAAACCCAGGCTGAAGCCCTGGCTCGACTGCCATTTCTTTTTGATCGGCGCATCGCTGTCGGTCGGCGTCTTGGGCGTGCCGCCGAACAGCAGGTACAGGCCGCAGGCGAAGACAATCACCGGGAGCATCTTGTTCAGCCATTCGGCCGGCAGGTAGTGGGCGACGATCGCACCGGTCAAGGCGCCAACCAGGGTCCCGACGATGGCGTGCACCCACTGCCTTGGATGGAACAGCTTGCGCCGGTAGAAGGTCACGCTGGCAATGGCCGAGCCGAAGGTCGCGCTGAGCTTGTTGGTGCCCAGTACCAGATGGGGTGGCAGGCCGGCGGTGAGCAGGGCCGGGGTGGTCAGCAGGCCACCGCCGCCGGCAATGGCATCGATGAAACCGGCAATGAACGCGACAGCGACCAGAATGGCCAGGGTGGTGAGATCTACGCTGAGTTCGAAAGGCATGGGGTCGACTTATTCGGTGGGGCGGTGGGGGGTAAGACAGGCCGCCATCTTACCCGTAACCTTTTGTCGCCGCGACCGTCGACGGGGTGTCAGGCGCTGTTGCGGCGGAACGTCTGTGACGGCGTTTCCCCGTAGATGCGCTGATAGTCCTGGGAGAAGCGCCCAAGATGGAAGAAATTCCACTGCATGGCGGTTTCGGTGACCGTGGCCCAGCGCTGGGTCAGCAGGTCGTGCCGGGCATTCGACAGGCGCAGTGTGCGCAGGTAAGCCATGGGCGTGGTGCCGAAGGTCTCGACAAAGCCCTGGTGCAAGGTGCGCCCCGGGGTGCCGAGGGTTTGGGTCAGTTGCTGCATGGTCACTGCGGTGTGGGCGTGAGCGTGCAAATAGTCGATGGCCTGGCTGGCGACTTTGCGCCGCAGCGGCGCCTCGCGGGTCGACTCGAGCGCAGGGCTGAGGGCCTGCAGCAGCGAACTGAGCAAGGTCGCTTCCCATTGCGCACCGGTCAAGGCATCGGGCGGATGGCGCTGGTTCAGCGAGACGCTGATGGTATTCACTGCCAATTTCAGCGAGCACAGGTCCGGTGCCTGATAGCGCTGGTCGCGACGCTGCTTGAGCACGTCGACAGCACCCTGGGCTTGGCGGCACTGCTCGTAGTGTTCGAGGGTGGTGGTGACGGTGAACAGCGCTTCATCCGGCTCCCCCAGGTAGTGCACTTCTTCGCCGCTGTACAACACCATCAGCTCGTTGGGGTGCAGCCGTTGCTGGTTCCAGGTCGGCCGGCCGGTGGCCGATTGCGACAGGGCCAGGGTGACGTGGCCTTCGGGTACGCTACTGACGGCGCTGATCGAACAGCCGAGGTCGAAGCGGCTGTGGCGCAGGCGTGGGCCGCGGACGTGGCGCAGGCGCTGCACCCGTGCATCTTTTTCGATGGACGAGAAGTCGATGCGCCAGAAGTCATTGCCGACGGACAGTTGGTCCAGGGCTACGGATTCGAGGGTGAGCAGAGCGGGAGACGCAAGGGTAGTCATGCTGGACAGTGAGGGTGCCTGGAAAACGCAAAACGATGTCTGAAAGGATCAAACCGGGCGAACACGGTGCGCGCCCGGTGTGTGTATCAGAACAGTATAAAGGCAGAGGCGGTGGTTTGATTCAGATCGATGTCACCGACTTGCA
Organism: Pseudomonas sp. Pse1; assembly: GCF_024519635.1. Lineage (NCBI taxonomy): Bacteria > Pseudomonadati > Pseudomonadota > Gammaproteobacteria > Pseudomonadales > Pseudomonadaceae > Pseudomonas > Pseudomonas sp. Pse1. The sequence continues at coordinate 564,870 of NZ_JALJRO010000001.1, read as the reverse complement.
GCACTTCGTACTCGGCGCGGATGCCGATGTTGCGGAACACGTCCATTTCCACCCCGGCGCCGTAGGTCAGGTCGACCCCGGTGTCGTCGTCGGTGGCATTGCCGTCGGCGTCCCAGGCGTGGGCCCCGACGCTGCCGAACAGACGGAAGCGCTGGCCCAGGGGAAAGCCGACATGGGCGGCGACTTGCGCCGAATGGCCTTCGAAGTCCAGGTTATCTTCCTTGAACTTACCCAGATCGACGATCGCGCCCTCGAACGCCAGGTAGCCATTGGCGCGGTAGCCGGCAAAGACCTTGTAGCTGTTGTCTTCATCGCTCAGGGAGCTGTTGTCGGTTTCGATCTGGGTCAGGCCCGCGCCCACATAGAAACCCTTGTCATCGGCCAATGCCGGCAACGACAGCAACGAAATCAGGGACGCGATGGCGAACTTACGAAATGGCATGTGCAGTGCAATCCTTAAACATGAAGGGGGTGAGGTGTTGAGCGGGACAATGCCCGGCAGGACGGCTTGATAAAAATCATTAATGCTTATTGGCTCAGCGCGGCACGGTTTGGGCTTCATTGGCGATGGAGAAATAGCGGCGGGCCAGGGCGGCGATCGACAGCGGCGGGGCATTGATCCGCGAGGCGCCCACTGGTTGGCGGCGACTCGAACTGCTACTGAGGCCGAACGTGATGGCCGGAGCAGGAATGCCATAGCGGGCGAGCAGCGAGTCGACCATTTCCGGAAAGTGTTGATTGAGAAGGGTCTGGGGGCTGAGTTCGAGGCGGATCGAAAAGTTTTTGCAGGCCCACAAATAGCCGCTGTAGTCCTCGGCGATCTGGCGCAGCACCGCCTCGGTGGATTCGGCTGCGCTGAGCGTGGCAGGCTTCACGATCATTCCGTCCAGACTCCAGCGTGGCAGTGCCAGGGCGCCGGTCAGCCGATCGTGGCGCCGGTCGATGATCGGCCGGTAGCTGATGTCCAGTTGCGGGGTAAAGGCGGCGTAGTGAAATTTGATTGCGCGCGACGTCATGGCGAGACCCTGATGAGTGCGAGTCGACGGTTGCAAGAGGCAGCGGGGCGGGTGATTCAGATGTCCACCAGCCAGGCCAGAGTGATCCCGCAGAGATAGGCGAACAGGCAAAGCAGGACTTTTTGTTTGAGCGGTAGGGCGTTCAAGCGACGGCTGAGCATGCGGGTCTCCTGGGTCGGGAAAAGGCAGCAGGCTCGGCGTCCGGGGCGCTTAAAGCAAATCATTGATTGTCATTTGTCGCGCTTTCAGTGGTTCATGCAGCGCAGGCGATCCATCTCGTGCTGGAAGAAACACAGGGTGTTGTCGCTGGGAGTGGCGAGGAAGCTGTAGTTGAGGGTCGAGCCTTCCTGGACCACGTACTGGCGGCGAAAAAACAGGTCCGGGGTCTTGTCGATGGCGAACAGTTCGCTGTCCTGGCTGAGTTTCGCGCGCACCACTTTGACTTCAACGGCGTTGGGGCTGGCGTGGATGATATCGGCGGTCAGGGTGGCATTGCGCAGCTGCCCGTTGAGGCTTTCGATGGTCGAGTGGGTCATGCGATGTTCGCTGACGGTGAGGAATTCCTCGGTGTTCAATTGGCTCTGATCCTCCAGCCACTGCCGGCTCAGGGTGTGGAAGTTGCTGTTGCTGTTGAACGGTACCGGCGAGTAGAACAGGGCACCCAGGCAGCCAAGGTTGATCAGGGCCAGCAACAGCCACTGCCAGGGGGTTTTGCCGCGCAGGCTCACAGGCTGACCTCCAGGCATTGCGCCAGGACGTCGGCCAGTTGTCGTTGCTGGGGGTTGAACAGCAGGTTGCGGGTGGTCTGGTCGGTGCGAATGCATGAGATCGAGTAGTTGCTCTTGGATTGGTGAATCCACACCTGTCCGGCCAGATCCCTGGGCAGGTTGTGCAGTTGTTTGTCGACGGCGGAGCCGAGGGCCTGGGCTTGATCCTGGGTAGAGCCGAGGGTGCTGAGGGTCAGGTTGCCGCGTTGGGTACTGGCAACTTCGATGCTCGGGGTCTTCGACGACAGGCTGAAATGGGCCAGGGTCGCCAGGCACATGAGCAGGGTGAAGGCATAGCCCAATCGCAGCCAGTTCGGCGGCTGTTTGATCGGGGCGGCAGGCGCCGCGGCAACCGGTGCGGTGAGCGGTTCGGGCTCGATTGCCGTCGGCGCTGCCTCGGCGTCAGCACCGTTGCGGACATACAGCGGGTTGAAGCGGTAGCCGCGCCGCGGGATGGTCATCAGGATGTCGTGGTCGCGGCTGTCGTTGAGCAGGTTGCGCAGGGAGAACACCACCTGGTTCAGGCTGCCGGAGGCGACTACCCGATCATTCCAGGTGTGTTCGATGATCTGCTCGCGGGTCTTGATCACCCCCGGCTCGGCCAGCAGCAGATCGAGCAGGCGCGATTCGGCGCGCCCGAGGGTGCTGTGCTGGACTTCGCCCAGCGGTGTGGTGATCGACAGTGTCGAGTCATCGGGGTTGAACAGCGCCCTGGAGCCGTTTTTCAAGGTGAAAGAATGGCTCATGGTCGATCCTCTGGCGGCGCTGTTGTGCGTGAAGTTTTGCTCGTCAGCCACAGTCTAGCCAACCTGGATGAGCCTGATGCAATGGGGTGGGTCAGTGGCTGCTGGCAGGCTTGGCGAAGGCCTGGTCAGCCCTTTCCCGTAGCTGTTTGGCCCAGGCATCAAGGGCCGGGTAGGTGTCCTCGATTTTGGTCACGGCCGATGGCGAGATGTTTTTGCCAGTGGTGGCGCTGACGGACTGGGCCAGCAGTTCGCGGCTCTTGGCGTCACGCATCTCGCCTTCGAAGAATATCCGTACGCTCTCGTCGCGGGTGCCGGTCAGGTGCATGGCGCCGCCGATGACGAAGCCGATCGGCAGGTATTCCGGGATCGACAGGTCACGCGGCGTACGCTCGCTGCCGGTGATAGCGGTGCGCAGCATCAAGGTGTTGGGCTCCGGGTGGCGGGTGACTTCATAACCGGCGGTGAGGAACTGATGCATCATCGCCTGGTTCAGGTATTTGAGCATCGCGCGGGTTTCGGCCGGGTTGCGCTTGAGATCCGTGTCGCTGGAGTACAGGCGTGGCGGCTCAATGTACACCCGCTTCTGATAGGACTGGCTCAGCTCGAGACCGGGCTTGACCCACACCTCGCTCTTGGGCCATTGCGGGTCCTTGGTCATGCGAGCGTAGTCGTCAAGGAAGCCGGAGTGATGGGTTTGCGCATCGGGCATGGTCGTACAACCGGTCACGGCGAGAAGCAGGACCACTGGAAGCAGGCGAGAAAGGCGTTTCACAGGATTATCCATGGGCTGTGGCGAATGGGGCCGCGCATGGTGCCGGGGGTGGGGAGGTGGCGCTATCCGAAAACTGCGAGGGGGGGGAATTGGCTGCGGCGCTGTTGACTGTGTACATATTCATTTGCGCGGTGACGGATATGTACACCGGGAAAATGCCTTCGCCACAATGCGACAGAAATGGATATCAGACGAAACGTGGCGTTCAGTCAAACCCCAATCAATCCAGCACATACTCAATGGGCAGCAACGCCGGCGGCAGCTCTTCATCCCCCAACGCCGCCAGCACCTCGCGTTCGAGGGTGCGCAGGATGGCGTTGCACGGCAAATCGTTTTCATCAAATCCAAACGGATCTTCGAGGTCGTCGCCGATTTCGTCCAGGCCGAAGAAGGTGTAGCTGACGATGGCAGTGAACACCGGCGTCAGCCAGCCCAGGGGTTCGGCCATGGCGAAGGGCAGGAGGATGCAGAACAGGTAGATGGTGCGGTGCAGCAGCAGAGTGTATGGAAAGGGCAACGGCGTGCTCTTGATCCGCTCACATGAGGCCTGCACCTGGCTCAGGCTGACCAGCCGGGTTTCCAGTTGGGTGTAGCGCCATTCGCTGATCTGGCCATCCTCGGCCAGGCGCGAGCAGCGGGCGCCGATGCGTTGCAACAGACGGTCGCTGAGGTTGGGGTGCTGCAGGTCGTGGCTGACGTCGGTCCAGGCCGCAATGGCCCGCGCTTCGTCTTCGAGGCGCAGGCGGGCGATCAGGCCATGGGCGAAGCCGCATAACTCGCGCAGCAACCCCTCGCGTTCATTCGCGTCCTTGAGTACCTGGGTTTCGCGGATCAACGAGCGCACCTCGATAATCATCTGCCCCAACTGCTTGCGCCCCTCCCACCAGCGGTCGTAGCAGGCGTTGTTGCGAAAGCTCATGAAGATCGACAGGGATAAGCCCAGCAGCGTAAAGGGTGTGGCGTTGACCTTGGAAAAGTACGCCGGGTGCAAGGTTTCAATCAGCACGATGACCGAGGCCAGCAAGGTCACCAACAGGCTGCGCAGGGCAATGCGCTTGGCAATCGAGCCCTTGAGGGAAAACAGGATGGCCAGCAGGTGCGGTTTGGGGCGGACGATCATGGGGTGGGTCTTCAGCTCATTGACTGGCGTTTGCGCAGTGATGGAAGGCTAGAAGGTGGGGGGCAGGGTGTCCAATTGTTCTGGCTGACGGGGTGATTGATGGGGTCTATGAATTGAACTCTGGTGATCAGCACCGGACCCTGTAGGAGCTAGCCTGCTAGCGATGAAGTTGATGCGGTGTCGCTGATGGCCCCATCGCCAGCAGGCTGGCTCCCACAAAAGCCTTATCTCCACTTGACACAACAAAAAAAGCCCCGCGACCGAATGAGACGCGGGGCTAAAAATTGGTTGGTTGCGGCCAACCAAAGGAGCACGGGTAAGTCTAGTTGCTGGCCACGATTTCGGGTTGCCATCCGCCACCGAGGGCTTTGTAGATGGCGACGATGCCACGATACAGATCGACCTCGGCCTGGGCCTGGGAGTCTTCTGCGGCAAGGCGTTCGCGCTGGGCGTCGAGCAGCACCAGGAAGTCCACCGTGCCTTCGCGATAGCGAATTTGCGCAAGGTCGGCGGCGGCGCGACTTGACTCGCTCTGGCGGATCAGCGAAATCAGGCGCTGCTGCCGTTTACCGTAGTCAGAGAACGCGTTTTCCGATTCCTCCAATGCCAGCAGCACTTGCTGTTCGTAGGTCGCCAGGGCGCCATCGGCGTTGGCATCCGCGGCGCGCAAGCGAGCCCTTACGCTGCCCAGGTCGAAGGCCGCCCAAGTGATGCTCGGGCCCAGCGCCCAGGCGTTCGCGGCAGATGAGCCGATCTGCGAACCCCTCCCGGCGGTGAAACCGAGGAAGCCGCTGAGGCTGACTCGAGGGAACAGGTCGGCCTTGGCTACGCCAATGCGCGCGGTGGCGGCGGCCAGTTTGCGTTCGGCGCTCTGGATGTCTGGACGGCGTTGCAGCAGTTGCCCCGGATCGCCAATCGGCAGGGCCTTGGCGATGGCCGGCAGACTCGCCGGGCTCAGGTCGACGCTGAGTTTGTCCGGGCGCTCGCCGAGCAGGGTGGCGATGCGGTTGCGTTGACGGATCTGCACTTCCTGCAATTGCGGCACGCTGGCTTCCACGGAAGCCAGGCGGGCGTCGGCGCGGACCACGTCGAGCTGATCGCCGACCCCGGCATCGCGCAGGCTGACGGTGATCTTGCTCGACTCCTGCTGGTTCTGCAGGTTGGCCAGGGCGATTTTCTCCCGCAGTTGCGCGCCACGCAGTTGCCCGTAGGCGTCCACCAGTTCGGCAATCATCGTCACCTGCAACTGATAGAGATCGGCCGCCGCCACCTGGGTGTCGGCGTCGGCCGCTTCCAGGTTGCGCTGGATCCGGCCGAACAGGTCGACCTCCCAGGCCATGTCCAGGCCCAGGTCATAGCGTTCGCTGTTGACTCGGTCGGTGGTCTGGCCGGGAATCTGCCCCTTGGCCAGGTCACTGCTGACCCGGCTGGTGATCACCGGCATGGCGTCGTTGCTGACGTCGTCGCGGAACGCCCGTGCCGCCCGCAGCCGGTCAAAGGCCACGCGCAACTCACGGTTGCCCTGCAACGAGGTGCTGACTAATTGGTTGAGGATCGGATCCTCGAATTGCTGCCACCAGATGCCTTCGAAGCGCGAACGGTCGAAGTTTTTCTGGCCATTGGCGCCGTCAGTGGCCGCCGTGATGTTGGCGGCCTCGGTGGCGGGCGTCTGATAGTCCGGGCCGACGGCGCAGGCACTCAGGGCCAGCGCCAGCAGGCTCGGCAGAAACGCTTTCAGGCTCATTGTTGCGCCTCCAGTTGCAGGGCCTTGTTGGCTTTGCGCGCTTCACCGCGCTCCACATAACGACGGATCAACAGGTAGAACACCGGCGTCAGCAGCAGGCCGAAGAAGGTCACCCCAAGCATCCCGGAGAACACCGCAACACCCATGGCATGGCGCATTTCGGCACCGGCGCCGCTGGAGAACACCAGGGGCACCACACCCATGATGAAGGCGAACGAGGTCATCAGGATCGGCCGCAGACGCAGGCGGCAGGCTTCCAGCACCGCGCTCAGCGCATCCATGCCTTCCTCTTGCTTGTCCTTGGCAAACTCGACGATCAGGATCGCGTTCTTGCACGCCAACCCCACCAGTACGATCAAGCCGATCTGCGTGAAGATGTTGTTGTCACCGCCGGACAGAATCACCCCGGTGATGGCCGACAGCAGGGTCGTCGGCACAATCAGGATCACTGCCAATGGCAGGCTCCAGCTTTCGTACTGCGCCGCGAGCACCAGGAACGCCAGCAATACGCAGAGCGGGAACACCAGCAGTGCGGTGTTGCCGGACAGAATCTGCTGGTAGGTCAGGTCGGTCCATTCGTAGGTCATGCCGTTGGGCAGTTCTTCCTTGAGTAGCTTCTCGATGGCCTTTTCCGCCTGGCCCGAGCTGTAGCCAGGTGCGGCGGCACCGTTGATTTCAGCGGTGATGAAGCCGTTGTAGTGCATCACGCGGTCCGGCCCCGAGGTGTCGCTGACCTTGATAAAGGTCGCCAGCGGGATCATCTCGCCCTTGTTGTTGCGCACTTTCAGTTGGCCGATCTGCTCCGGTTCGAGGCGGAACTGCTGCTCGGCCTGGACGTTGACCTGATAGGTGCGGCCGAAGCGGTTGAAGTCGTTGGCATACAGCGAACCCAGGTAGATCTGCAGGGTGTCGAAGATGTCGCTGACGGCCACGCCGTGGGTCTTGGCTTTTTCGCGGTCGATGGCAGCATCGACCTGCGGCACGTTCACCGTGTAGCTGGTGAACAGCCCGGCCAGTTCTGGCACGTTGTGGCTCTTGTTGATGATGTTCATGGTTTCTTTGTACAGCTCGTCGTAGCCCAGGTTGCCCCGGTCCTCGATCTGCAGGCGGAACCCGCCAATGGTGCCCAGGCCCTGTACCGGCGGCGGTGGGAAGATCGCCATGTAGGCTTCCTGAATATCCGCGAACTGGCCGTTCAAGGCACCGGCAATGGCCCCGGCGGACATGCTCGGATCCTTGCGCTCATCGAACGGCTTGAGGGTGACGAACACGATCCCGGCGTTGGGGCTGTTGGTGAAGCCGTTGATCGACAGGCCGGGGAAGGCTACGGCGCTTTCCACGCCCGGCTGTTTCAGCGCCAGGTCGGACATGCGCTTGATCACGTCTTCGGTGCGGTCCAGGCTGGCCGCGTCCGGCAGTTGGGCGAAGGCCACCAGGTACTGCTTATCCTGGCCGGGTACGAAACCGGTCGGGGTACTGGAGAAGCCGAAGAAGGTCAGCACCATCAGGCCTGCATACAGCACCAGGGCGATGCCGCTGCTGCGGATAACCCGGGCCACGGTGCTGACGTAACCATGGCTGGCGCGATCGAAGAAGCGGTTGAACGGACGGAACAGCCAGCCGCCGAACAGCTTGTCGAGGATCCGCGAGAAACGGTCCTTGGGCGCGTCATGGGGTTTGAGCAATACAGCGGCCAGGGCCGGGGACAGAGTCAGGGAGTTGAAGGCCGAGATCACGGTCGAGATGGCAATGGTCAAGGCGAACTGCTTGTAGAACTGCCCGGTCAGGCCGGAGATGAACGCCGCCGGGATAAACACCGCACAGAGCACCAGCGCCGTGGCAATGATCGGGCCGGTCACTTCGCCCATCGCCTTTTTGGTCGCATCGAAGGGGTTGAGTCCCAGTTCAATGTTCCGTTCGACGTTCTCTACCACCACGATGGCGTCGTCCACCACGATACCGATCGCCAGTACCAGGCCGAACAGCGACAGCGCGTTGAGCGAGAAGCCGAACAGGTGCATCACCGCAAACGTACCGATCAAGGATACCGGCACCGCCACCAACGGAATGATCGAGGCGCGCCAGGTCTGCAGGAACAGGATCACCACCAGCACCACCAGGATCAGCGCTTCGAACAGGGTGTGAACCACCGCTTCGATCGAGCCGCGGACGAAGATCGTCGGGTCATAGACGATGCTGAAGTCCATGCCTTCGGGGAAGTTCTGTTTCAGTTCGGCCATCTTCGCCCGGACTTCGTTGGAAATCTCGATGGCGTTGGAGCCTGGGCGCTGGAAGATCGGGATCGCCACCGCCGGCTGGTTGTTCAGTAGCGAACGCAGGGCGTACTGGCTGGAGCCCAGCTCGACCCGGGCGATGTCTTTCAGGCGAGTGATCTCACCGTTATCGCCGGAGCGAATAATGATGTTCTCGAATTCTTCCTCACTGACCAGACGGCCCTGAGTGTTGACCGACAGCTGGAAACTCTGGGCGTTGGGCGCGGGTGGCGCACCGAGGGCACCGGCAGCGACTTGGCGGTTCTGCTCACGAATCGCGTTGACCACGTCGGTAGCGGTCAGGTTGCGCGACGCGGTCTTGTTCGGATCCAGCCAGACCCGCAGCGAGTAGTCGCCCATGCCGAACAACTGCACGTCACCGACGCCGCCGAGGCGCGCCAGCTCATCCTTGATGTTGAGGATCGCGTAGTTGGACAGGTAGAGCATGTCGTAGCGTTTGTCCGGCGAGGTCAGGTGCACAACCATGGTCAGGTCGGGCGAGGCCTTGTCGACGGTGATACCGATGCGCGTCACTTCCTCGGGAAGCTTGGGCTCGGTGCGGGTCACGCGGTTTTGCACCTGCACCTGAGCGTTGTCCAGGTCGGTGCCGAGGGCGAAGGTGATGGTCAGGGTGATCTTGCCGTCGGCGGTGGACTGCGAGGACATGTACAGCATGTTCTCGACCCCGGTGATCGCCTGCTCAAGCGGCGCGGCGACGGTTTCGCCGATGACCTTGGGGTTGGCACCCGGGAAGTTGGCGCGCACCACCACGGTCGGCGGCACCACTTCCGGGTATTCGCTGATTGGCAGCTGGAATAGCGAGATCGCCCCGGCGATCAGGATCAGCAGCGACAACACCGCGGCGAAGATCGGCCGGGAAATGAAGAACTGGGAAAAATTCATTGGAGTCTGTATCCCTTAACCGCGTGGAGTCGCAGCGGCGAGCTTCACAGCCGCACCCGGCGCAACCTTGGCAGGCGCGACTTGGGGCAGGTTGCTGGCTTCGAGCGCCTGGCGTTGTTGGGCGAGGGCGGCGAGGGTTTCCTGGCTGGCCATCTGCACCACTTCAGGGGTCACCGGCGAGCCTGGACGCACCCGCTGCAAGCCCTTGACGATGATCGTGTCGTCCTTGTTCAAGCCGCTGCGCACGATGCGCAGGCCTTCGATCTTCGGCCCCAGTTCCACCGAGCGGTAAACCGAGTTGTTATTGCCGTCCATCACCAGCACGAACTTCTTGCCGAGGTCGGTGCCCACCGCTTCGTCGGTGATCAGCACCGCCGAATAGGTGCCGCTGCCCACCAGTTTCAGGCGTGCATACAGGCCCGGTGTGTATTCGCCCTTGCTGTTGTCGAACACCGCGCGACCTCGAATGGTGCCGGTCTTGGGATTGACCTGGTTGTCGAGGAAGTTCATCTGGCCCAGATGCGGGTTGCCGTCTTCGTTGGACAGACCGAGGTACACCGGGGTGCTCTGGCCGCGTTGACCCTGGCGGGCGAGCTGGCTGTACTTGAGGAACACCCGCTCATCGGCGTCGAAGTAGGCGTAGACCTTGTCGGTGGAAACCACGCTGGTCAGCGCGGTGACATCGGCGGTAACCAGGTTGCCGGCGGTGATTTCTGCACGGCTGACGCGGCCACTGATCGGCGCGGTGACCCGGGTGAAGCTCAGATTGAGCTTAGCCAGGTCCAGTTGTGCCTGAATCGCGCCGACTGCAGCCCGGGCTTCCTGGGCGGCGCTGGTGCGCGAGTCGGCCAACTCGGCGGAAATCGCATTGCTGGTACGCAGGCGCTCGCCGCGCTGGGCTTCGTTTTCACTGCGAGTGGCGTTGGCGCGACCTTGGGCCACCAGTGCTTCGAGGCGGCGGACTTCAGCCTGGAACGGCCGTGGGTCGATCTGAAACAGCAAATCACCCTTTTTCACCAGGGCGCCTTCGCTGAAGGCCACTTCATCAATCTGCCCGGAGACCCGTGGACGGATCTCCACGGTTTCCGGCGCTTCGAGGCGGCCGGTGAACTCATCCCACTCGTTGACCGGCTGCTCCAGCACCTTGGCCACACTGACCTTGGCCGGCGGCATCGAACCGGCTGTTTCCGGGGCTTTGCCGCAGGCGCTCATGACCAGCACGGCAAGGGCGGCCAAGGGCAAGCGCAAATGTTTGAGAGACTGTTCCATGGATAACTCCGCCACTGTATTGAGATGGGCGGATAATGCGTCGCGAGGCTCTATCTCACGAATCGAATGAGGCGAAGGTAACTATCATTCGGAATGATATAAGCGCGGGGGAGCCATCGCTAGCAGGCTAGCTCCCACACGGGCATAAATACATGGTCAACCCACCCTAACTAAAACCGCTCCGCCATATCCGTCACCATCAACATCTGCTCAAACCGCTCCAGAAACACCGACTCAGCCCGAGTCAGCTTCTGCTCACGGTTCCACAGCAAATACACGTTCACATCAATCACCCCCTCAGCCGGCGGCAGGCGCCAGACTTCGCCGGCCTGCACGTCATCCTCGACGATGTGCTCCGGCAGGCAACCGATGCCATAACCCGCACCCACCAAGCGGCGGATCTCGTCGAGGCTCGGGGTCGAGGCGACGATGCGTCCGGTGAACCCCTGCTGATCACGAAACACCGTCAGCGGAGACAGGTTGCCGCCAATCTGGTCGCTGGTAAAACTGACAAAATTCTCACTCTGCAAGTCCGCCAGGGTCAGGTTAGTGCGGCCAAACAAGCGGTGACGCTTGCCGCAGAAAAACGCATAGCGCTGCTGCAACAGTACCCGCTGCTCCAGTTTCGGCTGCGGCGTGCGGCACAGGCTCAGGCCGAACGAAGCGGTTTTCTGCAACAGCGCGCTGGCCACATCGGAGCTGCGCAGCACGTCCACTTCAAATTCCACCTGCGGGAACTCAAGGTGAAACTGGGCGAGGAATTCATCGTAGCAGCGCGACTGGATACGGCTGATGGTCAGCATGCGGATCTTGCCCACCACCGTCTCGGCGGGTGAATCCAGAGCCGGGCCGAGACGCGAGACCGTGCCGTACAGTTCGGCAGCGATCTGCATCACTTCTTCACCGGCCTTCGACAGGCTGATGCGCGGCCCGCGGCGCACCACCAGCGCGCTGTCCAGTTGCTCTTCGAGGCGGCGCAGGGCCTGGCTGACGGCCGGCTGGCTCAGGTGCAGGCGGGCGGCAGCGCGGCTGATGCTGCCTTCCTGGCCAATCACCAGGAAGGTGCGCAACAGGTTCCAGTCGAGGCGGTCGTTGAGAAAACGCTTGGCGTCGGGAGCACGTAACACGGGGGAAGAGGGCGTGGTCATTATTGTGCTGGCTTATACTTGAGTATTTAGATTAGAAGCTTTTCCTAGCATAGGGCTTGGCGCAAGATCCAGCAACGCACCGCCAGAGTGCGAACAACATGCCCAGGGCATGACCCGACTTTCCTCCTGCTTATAACAATGACGCCCAGGAGCCTCAGATGACGCATACCCCCTCAAGCCCGCGCCGTGCCGCGGCAGCGGCCTTTATCGGCACCACCATCGAATTCTACGACTTCTACATCTATGCCTTCGCGGCAGCGCTGGTTCTTGGCCAACTGTTCTTCCCCAGTGAAAACCCGATGCTCAGCACCATGGCGGCGTTCGGCAGCTTCGCCGTGGGCTTTATCGCCCGGCCGTTCGCCGGCATGGTCTTCGGTCACCTCGGTGATCGCCTCGGGCGCAAGAAAATGCTCCTGCTGACCATCGTCCTGATGGGCGTCGCCACTACCTGCATCGGCCTGTTGCCGACCTACGCCCAGGCCGGTATCTGGGCACCCATCGGCCTGGTGTTCCTGCGCTTGCTGCAAGGCATCTCGGTCGGTGGCGAGTGGGGCGGGGCGGTGTTGATGGCCAGCGAACACGCACCCAAGGGACGCAAAGTGTTCTTCGCCTCGTTCGCCCAGTGGGGCAGCCCGGCGGGCCTGTTGTTGGCGTTGATCGCCTTCCGTTGCATCAGCTCCATGGAGCAGGACGCGCTGATGAGTTGGGGCTGGCGGATTCCGTTCCTGATGAGCGGGGTGCTGATGATGGTCGGCCTGGCTATTCGTTTCGGCGTGCCGGAATCGCCGGAGTTCGCCGAGGTCAAGGACAGCGGCCAGACCGTCGCAAACCCAGTGCTGGAAGTGATCCGCAAGGACTGGAAAAGCATTCTGTTCGCAGCCCTGGCAGTGACCATTGGCTCCGGCGGTTTCTTCTTCACCAACACCTTCATGATCACCTACGTCACCCAGTATCAGGGCATCGCCAAGACCACCATCCTCGACTGCCTGTTCGTGGTCACCATCCTGCAGTTTCTCTCCCAACCCTGCTCGGCACTGCTCGCCGAACGCCTCGGCGAGGGGCGCTTTCTCAAGTGGGTGGCGAGCCTGTGCATCCTGGTGCCGTACCCGATGTTCCTGCTGGTGCAGACCGGCAATCTGTTCTACATGACCGCCGGCATCGCCTTGGCCGTACTGCTGTTGGCGGCGCTGTACGCGGTGATCGCCGGCTACATGGCCGAAGCCTTTCATGCCCGGGTGCGCTACTCCGGCATCTCGATCGCCTACCAGTTAGGCAGCGGCTTGACCGGTGGCCTGACCCCGCTGATCGGCACCTTCCTCGCCGGCTACTTCGCCGGGCAGTGGTGGCCGCTGGCAATTTTCTTCAGCGTGCTGGCTGTGATGTCGCTGGTTGGCGTACTCGGCCTGGCACATCTGCGTAGCGCCAATGCCAGGCCGCTGCCGCTGACTGTTTCCCAAGGAGCTGTTTAATGAGCAAGCCCACTGGCATGTCCGAGATCGAATGGCAGTCGCGCTGCGAACTGGCGGCGCTGTATCGGCTGATCGCCTACTACCGTATGACCGACCTGATCGACACCCACATCACCCTGCGGGTGCCGGGACCGCAGCGACATTTCCTGATCAATCGCTACGGCGTGGCGTTCGAGAAAATGCGTGCCAGCGACCTGGTGCTAATCGACCTGGAAGGGAAGGTGATCGACAGCCATGCCAGCGGCCACGTCAACGCAGCCGGCTTCGTCATCCATTCGGCGATCCATGAGGCGCGTCCGGACCTGCACTGCATCATCCATACCCACACCGCAGCGGGCATGGCGGTGGCGGCCCAGCGCGATGGTCTGTTGCCGCTGACCCAGCACGCGCTGAAGTTCTACGGCAACCTGGCGTACCACACCTACGAAGGCATCGCCCTGTCGATGGCCGAGCGCGAGCGACTGGTGGCGGATCTCGGTTCGCACAAGGCGATGATCCTGCGCAACCACGGCCTGCTGGCGGCCGGCGGTAGCGTGGCGGCGGCGTTCCACGAGATCTACTTCCTCGAACGTGCCTGCCAGGCACAGATCCAGGCGCTGTCCTGTGGCGTGGCGCTGAACATTCCCGATGAAGCCGTGTGTCGACACACTGCCGCGCAGTTTGGCCGTGACGGCATCGACGGGATTATCGACCTGGCCTGGCAGGCGGCGCTCAGTCTGATCGACGGGCAGCGTGCCGAGTGGTGCAGCTGACCATGGCCGCTATCGTCTTGTTATGCCAGAACCCGGCGCTGACCGATTGGCTGGCCACGCTTTTCGCCCGCCATGCGCCAGAGTTGCCGGTGTTGCGCCCTGAAGATCCCGGTGCGGACCAGGCCGAGGTTGCGCTGTGCTGGTTTCCCCCGGCGGGCAGCCTCGGCGCCCTGGGCAACCTGCGCCTGGTCTATTCGATTGGCTCGGGGGTCGATCACCTGGCCCAGGACCCGTCGCGCGATCCGTCGGTGCCGGTGTGCCGCGTGGTCGATCCGGATCACACCCTGGGCATGAGCGAGTACGTGCACTGGGGCGTGCTGCACTTTCATCGCGGCTTCGACCAGGTCATCGCCGGCCACCCCCGGCAACACTGGCAGCGCCCAGTGCAGCGCAAGGCTGAGGATTTCAGGGTCGGGGTCATGGGCCTGGGGGCGATTGGCGCGCCGGTGGCCGTGCGTCTGGCCGAGGCCGGCTACGCTGTGCGCGGTTGGGCGCGGACGCCCCGGCTGATTGACGGCGTCAGCACCTTTGACGGCGCCGCCGCGCTGCCGGCATTTCTGGAAGAGCTGGATGTGCTGGTCAACCTGCTGCCGCTGACCGCCGCCACCGAAGGCGTGCTGGGTCGCGAGGTGTTCCGGCACATGGCGCCGGGCAGCGCGCTGATCAACTGCGGTCGTGGCCAACACCTGAATCACCCGGACCTGCAGCAGGCCCTGGCCAGTGGGCAGTTGCGCGGTGCCTTGCTCGATGTGTTCGAGCAGGAACCGTTGCCCGCGGATTCGCCGCTGTGGCGCACGCCGGGGGTCTGGGTGACGCCGCACATGGCGTCCGCCGCCTCGGACCTGTGCATCGCCCGGCAGGTGAGCGACAACGTGGTGCGGCTGAGTGCAGGGCTGACATTGAACAATCTGGTCGATCCCGAACAGGGTTATTGAACGGACAACGGATTAATCACTGCGCTCGCCAGTGGGTCTGGCGCGCAGTCTGAAACGGCATGAGGTTCATCTATGAAGACGTTTTTCCACCCGGCCCAGCGCCTGCACCATCCTCGTTCCTACCTGTCGCGCGGGCAGATGCGTGAGCCGCAGGAGATCCCTCAACGCATCGATCCGCTGCTGGCGGTGGTCGAGCAACTGGGTTACCCGCTGCTGGAACCGGCCGACCACGGCCAGGCGCCGCTCGCTGCGGTGCACAGCCCGGCCTACCTGGACTACCTGAGCAGCGCCTACCAGCAGTGGCACGAAGTGCCGGAGGATTGGGGCGACGAGGTGATGTCGAACATCTATATCCGCGAAGGCAATCCACTGCGCGGAATCCTCGGCAAGACCGCGCGTTACCTGGCCGATGGCAGTTGCCCGATTGGCCGGCACACCTGGCAGGCGGCCTACTGGTCGGCGCAGAGTGCAGTGGCCGCAGCCCACGCGATTATCGAAGGCGACCAGGCGGCTTACGCCCTGTGCCGTCCACCTGGGCACCATGCCCGGGCCGAGGGCGCAGGCGGTTTCTGCTTCCTCAACAACGCGGCGATTGCCGCTCAGGTGTTGCGCGGCAAGTTTGCCAAGGTCGCGGTGCTCGACACCGACATGCACCACGGCCAGGGCATCCAGGAGATCTTCTACGAGCGCGACGATGTGCTCTACGTGTCGATCCATGGCGATCCGACCAACTTTTACCCGGTGGTGGCCGGTTTCGACGATGAGATTGGCACAGGGCGTGGCGAGGGCTTTAACCTCAATCTGCCCATGGCCCACGGCTCCAGCGAGGCGGATTTCTTCGCTTGCATGGATCAGGCAGAGACGGCACTGCGCGACTTTGCCCCGGACGTACTGGTGTTGTCCCTGGGCTTCGACATCTATGAAAACGATCCGCAGTCCAAAGTCGCTGTCACCCACGAAGGCTTCCGCATCCTCGGCCAGCGGATCAAGGCCCTCGGCCTGCCGTGCGTGGTGGTGCAGGAGGGCGGCTACGACATCGCCACCCTCGACGAAAACGCCAAGCGCTTCTTCGACGGTTTGACCGCTTCACGCTGATGGCTTTTCCCCGGGCTGCTGGCCGGCCCGGGCACTCCCTAAAACAACAAGGGTGCAACTTTCGCCTCGGCGCAAGTTAGCGGTCGGGCTTGCTGCTGCCTGATCCACAGACACCTGGTCAATAACAATAAAAATTCAACGCTGCCGTTATTCAACGTTGGCAATAAGGAACAACACCATGTGGTTCAAACTTTTTACCTTGATGGCCGGCGCCAGTGTCTGCCTGAACAGTGCAACCGTGAGCGCGGCTGAATCGGGCTTTATTGAAGACAGCAGCACTTCGGTGGGGCTGCGCAACTTCTACTGGAACGCCGATAACCGTAACGGCAGTTACCGCAACCCAGAGGGCGAGCGGCAAAGTTATCGCCAGGAGTGGGCACAAGGGGTGCTGGCCAAGTTCAACTCCGGTTTTACCCAGGGCTTGGTGGGGTTTGGCCTGGATGCGCATTACATGGGCGCCCTGAAGCTCGATGGCGGCAATGGCCGGGTCGGTGATGGCATCGGTAATGGCGGCATCGTCTCGCGGGATAACGACGGCGAGCCGAAAAGCGGCTACTCCAAGGCCGGTGGCGCGGTGAAGATGCGTGTTGGTCAGACTGAACTGGCCTACGGCGACCTGTTCCCCGATTCGCCGGTGCTCAAGTACGGTGATATTCGTCTGCTGCCACAAACCCTCAGGGGTTGGAATGCCACGGACCGCTCAATTGAAGGCTTGACCCTGAGTGGCGGGCGGTTTGTTTCCAGCAGCGATCGGGCGCAACCGAATCACGGTGGGGATCTGGGCACGGCTTACAGCGGGCGTCAGCCGGACAGTGAGTTTGTCAGTTACTACGGCGGTATTTATAGCGGGATCAATAACGTCAAGATCAAACTCTTCGGTTCCGAACTGGACGATATCTGGAATCAGCAATTTGCCTCGATTGATTATCGCCTGCCATTAAATGTCGGCGGTGTGGTTAACACCGGGGTCAATTACTACCGCACCCGTAATACCGGCGCGGCGTTGTTGGGGGATATTCGCAACGATGCCTGGAGCACCCGGGTGGGGTATGCGCTGGCCGGGCACAAGTTTGAATTGGCGTATACGCAGATCGATGGCGACCAGCCCTTTGACTATGTCTGGAACAGTTTTGATATTGAACTGGATGCAGCGTCCCAGGGCAGTGACTTCAACAGCCCCAACGAAAAGGCCTGGAGTGCCCGCTATGACCTGGATGCCGCCGTGCTCGGCGTACCCGGCCTGACCTTCACCGCCCGCTACATTCGCGGTACCGACATCGACGGCCGCGATGCCGGCGGCGCCTATTCGCGCTACCAGGCGGTGCGCGACGGTTCGCAGTGGGAGCGTGATCTGTGGGTCAAGTACGTGGTGCAGTCAGGCCCGGCGAAAAACCTTTCGCTACGCCTGATGCTCGCCTCGATGCGCACCGGCGGGGATTATGGCGCGATTGCCAATGACCTCGACCAGACGCGGATCATCCTCGATTACCCGTTGGATCTGGGGTTTCTGAAGTAAGACCCGAAACAATTCAGCCCCTGTGGGAGCGGGCCCGCGATGCAGAGTGTCAGGCGCTGCAGATGTATGAATCTGCCGGCCCCATCGCGAGCAGGCTCGCTCCCACAGGTTGCACACAAACAGCTCATCGACACTGGCCGCCGTTACAAACTCCCCACCAAATGCCCACCATCCACCGCCAGCACCGCGCCGGTCATGAAGGCGCCGGCGTCGCTGGCCAGCAGCAGGAACGGGCCTTCCAGTTCTTTCAGGTTGCCCAGGCGGTGCATCGGCACGATGTCGCGGATGTAGGTCTGGCCCTTGTCGCTGTCGAACCAGGCATCGTTCATCTCGGTCTTGAAGTAACCGGGGGCGATGGCATTCACCCGGATCCGATGGCGCGCCAGTTCCAGGGCCAGCGACTTGCTCAATTGCACCACCCCGGCCTTGGCCGCGCTGTAATGGCTGTAGCCGGTGCCCACGCGCAGGCCGAGGATCGAAGCAATGTTGATGATGCTGCCCGGGCGCTGGGCCTTGGCCAGGCGTTGTGCGGCGCATTGGGCCACGCGCCAGACACCGTCGAGGTTGGTCGAAAGCATGGCCCGCCAATCTTCCTCGCTGACCTCCAGCACACGCTGGCCATTGCCGATCCCGGCATTGTTCAGCACCACATCCACCACCCCCAACTGCGCCTCGGCGGCATCGAACGCCGTCTCGACACTGGCGCGGTCGGTGACATCCATGGCCACCGCCAACGCCACGCCGCCCTCGAAGCGAATGTCATCGGCCAATTGCTGTAGCCGCTCGACGCGCCGCGCGGCCAGCACCACCCGGGCGCCAGCGTTGCTGGCGACCCGTGCGAGGTGGGCGCCGATGCCGCTGGAGGCGCCGGTGATCAGCACGGTCTTGCCGCTCAAGGAAAACTGCTTCAACACATCCATCACAGCACCTCAATGCGGGTCTTGCCGGCTGCCACCAGACGCTCCAGCAGGGGCGCAGGTTGGAACCACATCTCACCGTACTCTCCGAGGGTTTTGCGGTAATGGGCAATACCGGCCAACACCACCTCCAGGCCAATCTGCTCGGCATAGTGCAGCGGCCCGCCGAGCCAGGCCGGGAAACCGTAGCCGTTGATCCACACAAGATCAACATCGCCACTGCGTTCGGCAATGCCTTCGTCGAGCAACTGGATGCCTTCATTGATCAACATGTACAGGCAGCGCTGATGAATTTCCTCGGTGCTGATCGACCGGCGCGGAATATCCAGTTCGCCGGCAATGCGCTCGGCCAGGGTGATCACCTCGAAGTCGTCCTTGCGCTCGCGGCCTTCATAGAGATAGGCGCCGCGTCGGGTCTTCTGGCCGAAACGCCCAAGGGCGTTCAACTCGTCGGCGATCCGGCAGTAACTCGGGTCATGGGCGATGGCATCGCGGCGCGACTCGCGGACCAGGTAGCTGACGTCGATCCCGGCCAGGTCGTGCATCGCCATGACTCCCATAGCCAGGCCGAGATCGGTCAGCACCTGATCGATCTGCGCCGGCGCCGCCCCCTCCAGCACCAGGCGATGGGCTTCGCGGGAGTAGGGTTCAAGCATGCGATTGCCGATAAAGCCGAAGCACACGCCGGACACCACCGGGATCTTGCCGATGGTCTTGCCCAATTTCAGCACGGTCGCCAACACCTCGGGCGCGGTGTGCTGGCCGCGCACCACTTCGAGCAGGCGCATGACGTTGGCCGGGCTGAAAAAGTGCAGGCCGATCACGTCCTGCGGGCGTCGGGTGACGGCGGCGATCTGGTCGACATCGAGGGTCGAGGTGTTGCTGGCGAGGATCGCCCCGGGTTTACACACCTCATCCAGGGTGCGGAACACTTGCTGTTTGATCGGCAGGCTTTCGAACACTGCTTCGATCACCAGATCGCACTGGGCAATGTCGGCGCAATCGAGGGTGCCGGTCAGCAGGGCCATGCGCCGGTCGAGCTCGGCCTCGGTCAGCTTGCCGCGCTGGACGCTGGTGGCGTAGTTGTCGCGAATCTGCCCGAGACCACGCTCCAGGGCGTCGGGCTTGAGTTCCAGCAGGGTCACCGGAATGCCGGCGTTGGCGAAGTTCATGGCAATCCCGCCGCCCATGGTGCCGGCGCCGATCACCGCGACGCTGGCCACCCGACGCAGGGCGGTGCTTGGGCTGACACCTTTGACCTTGCCGGCTTCGCGCTCGGCAAAGAACACGTGGCGCAGGGCGGTGGACTGGCTCGAGGCTTCGGCTTCCTTGAACAGTACGACCTCACGCTGCAGCCCGGCCTCCAGTGGCAGCACGCAGGCCGATTCGACTGCTGCCAGCACCAGGCGCGGCGCCAGGCGATTTTTCCAACGCGGTTCGTGGCTGGCGCGGTAGCGGCGGAAAAAGTCTTCGGGCAGGCCGGCGGCGGGGTGTGCATGGGGTTCGGCCGGACGGGCTGGCGCAGCGTTGCCGATCAACTCGCCGGCGAACTGGCGGGCTTGATCGAGTAGCTGGCTGTCGTTGTCGCCGAGCCGATCAATCAAGCCAAGCTCCAAAGCCTGGGCCGCGCTGATGGGCTGACCGGACATCATCATCTCCAGCGCTGGCTCGGCACCGATCAGCCGTGGCAGACGCTGGGTACCGCCGGCACCCGGCAACAGCCCCAGGTTGATTTCCGGCAGGCCGAGGCGACTGCCGCTTGCCGCGATGCGGTAGCCGCAGGCCAGGGCCAGCTCGAGGCCGCCACCGAGGGCGAAGCGTTCGATGCAGGCAATCAGCGGCTTGTCGATCTGGCTCAGGCGCTGCAGCGCGTCAGGCAGGGCTGGGGCGGCAAATGCGCCGGGCTGACCGAATTCGCTGATATCGGCGCCGGCACAGAACACGCCGTTGGCGCCGTGGATGATGATCGCCGATACCGCAGGGTCACCGGCGGCGCGCTCGCAGGCCTGGAGCAGGGCTGCGCGCAGGGGTTGGCCGAGGGCGTTGACCGGGGGTGCGGCCAGGCCGATCAGGGCGAGGTTGGCTTCGAGGTGGTAGGTGATCAAGGGGCTCATGGGGAATTCCTGAAATTCATAAAAAGGATCAACCGGTGACTGCGGTCCCTGTAGGAGCGAGCCTGCTCGCGAAAAGCTCAAGGGCGCCGCGATCCGTCTGAGAGCGATGCGCTATCGTTGACGCTTTTCGCTGGCAAGCCAGCTCCTACAGGGATCCCGGGTAGCCAGCACCCACACGGGGGGCAGCAAGTCCGCTCCTGCGGGGACGTGGCTCAGAACCAACTGTCGCGCATGTAATAGGCAACGTGATTCGCCTCGCTCAACAACCGCGCCTGGGCCGGCAGCGTTGCCAGCTCCCAGCTCATGAAGTAGTGCGCGGCCTGCAACTTGCCCTGGTAGAAATCCACATCGCTGCCAGCGGCGCCAGCCTCCAGCGCCGAGCTGGCGAGCAATGCCTGGCGCATCCAGATCCAGCCCACCACTACCCGGCCAAACAGGTCCAGATAGGGCGTGGCATTGACCAGGCCGAGGGTGGCATCGGCGGCGACTTGCGCCTGCAGGCTGGCGGTGACCTGTTCCAGCACGTTCAAGGCATCGGCCAGCAATGCGCCGAGTGGCGCGCAACGGCTGTCGTTGCTGGCCTCCATCAGCGTCGCGAGCACCTCGCTGACCAGCAGTCGATAACCGTCACCACCCCGTGGCCCCAACTTGCGGCCCAGCAAATCAATGGCCTGGATGCCTTCGGTGCCTTCATGGATCGGGTTCAGCCGGTTGTCGCGGTAGTACTGCTCCAGCGGGTACTCGCGGGTGTAGCCGGCGCCGCCGAGAATCTGCACGCCAATCTCCGAGGCTAGCAGGCCGTAGCGCGACGGGAAGGTCTTGACCACCGGGGTCAGCACGTCCAGCAGTTCGCCGGCATTGCATCGTTGCTCAGGGGTGGCGCCGGTATGCGCGTCCTCCACCAGACTGCTGGCGTACAGGCACAGGGCGAGGCTGCCTTCGGCATAGACTTTCTGCTGCAACAGCATCCGCCGCACATCGGCATGTTCGACGATCGGCACCTGCGGCGCAGCCGGATTCTTGTTGCCGGGCAGGCGGCCCTGGGGACGCTGGCGCGCATAGTCCAGCGCATGGATATAGCTCTGGTAGGCCAGGCTGGCGGCACCCAGACCCACGCCGATGCGCGCCTCGTTCATCATCTGGAACATGTAGCTCAAGCCCTGATGCGCTTCACCGATCAGGTAGCCGACCGCACCGTCACCCTCGCCAAAACTCAGCACGGTGGAGGTGGTGTTGCGATAGCCCATCTTGTGCAGCAGGCCGCCCAGGGCCACGTCATTGCGCGCGCCGACACGGCCGTCGACCTCCACCAGGAACTTCGGCACGAGGAACAGCGAAATGCCCTTGGTCCCGGCCGGCGCGCCGTCAATGCGCGCCAGCACCATATGGAGGATGTTCTCGGTCAACTCATGGTCGCCACCGGAAATGAACATCTTCTGCCCGAAGATCCGGTAGCTGCCGTTTTTCCCGGGGCGAGCGAGGGTGCGCAAGTCGCCCAGCGCTGAGCCCTGGCCAGGTTCGGTGAGGGCCATGGTGCCGCTGAAGCGGCCGTCGAGCATCGGCGCCAGGAAACGCTCGCGCAGGGCTGGACTGGCGAAGGCCTTGACCAGGTTGGTGGCGCCAATACTGAGGAACGAATAGGCCACGGTGGCGATGTTGGCCGCGTTGAAATACGCCATGCAAGCCCGTAGCAGTACCTCCGGCAATTGCAGGCCGCCGTCGGCGAAGTCGTGGTGGGCGGCGAGGAAACCGGCCTCGGCGAAGGCATCCCAGGCCAGTTTGGTCTCGGGGATCAAGTGCACACGCTGGCCATCGAAGGTCGGCTCGTTGGCATCGCCCTTGTGGTTGTGCGGGGCGAACAGCTCGCGGGCGATCTGCCGGGCAGTGCCGAGGGAGGCATCGAACACTTCGCGATCATGCTCGGCGTAGCGCGGGCGCTGCAGCAGCGCCTCGGTATCGAGCAACTCGTAGAGCTGGAAGCGCAACTCGCGCTCGTTGAGCAGCAGATCAGTCATGGCATCTCTCGTCAGACAGTGTCGCGTGGAGGGCTGGGAGAGGACTCGCGGCCCGTTGCAGGGGACCACCATAGGGCGTCGCTGCAGGCCGTTACCCCCTCCTTTGGAGTAGGCGCCGGGCATTGCACTTCACAGGTGCCGGGCCTACCCGCTTCGAGGGGGTAGGGCAACCGGCACGCGCCTTAAGGTGACGCAAAGGCGTTAGCCCACAGACCCCATCGCAGCCGAGGTTTTCCATGATTCCACGTACGCTCTTCGACCATGAGCATGAAGCGTTTCGCGCCACCGTCAGGCGCTTTCTCGATGAAGAGTGCGCACCTTTTCACGAGCAGTGGGAAGAGGATCACTTGGTGCCCCGGCAGATCTGGCAGCGTGCCGGCGAGCTCGGCATGCTCAACGCCACCACCCCCGAGGCCTATGGCGGCCTGGGCCTGGACCGGCGTTTTTCGATGGTCTGCGTCGAGGAAGTGGCGCGTGCCGGGCTGTCCGGCCTCAGCGGCTTCAACGTGCATGACATCTGCGCTGGCTACCTGATCAACTTCGGCACCGAAGAGCAGAAGCAGAAATGGCTGCCGAAAATGGCCAGCGGCGAAGTGATTACCGCCGTGGCCATGACCGAGCCCGACACCGGTTCCGACCTGCAGGCGGTGAAGACCCGCGCTGTGCTCGACGGAGATGACTACGTGATCAACGGCGCTAAAACCTTCATCTCCAACGGCACCAACTGCGATCTGGTGGTGGTCATCGCCAAGACCGGTAACAGCGGCAAGGGCTCGCGGGACATCTCGCTGATCCTGGTCGAAGCCGAGCGTGCCGGGCTGAGCAAATCCAAACCCCTGCGCAAGGTCGGCCTGCATGCCCAGGACACTACCATGCTGTTCTTCGAAGACGTGCGCGTGCCCAAGGCCAACGTGCTCGGCGGCGAGCCGGGGCAGGGCTTCTATCAATTGATGAAGGAGCTGGCGTGGGAGCGCCTGAGCATCGGCATCCTCGGGATTGCCGCGAGCCAGGCGGTGCTGGAGCAGACCATTGCTTATACCCGCGATCGCAAGGTGTTCGGCGCGCCGATCATCGAGTTCCAGAATTCGCGCTTCAAGCTGGCCGACCTGAAAACCGAAATTGTCATCGGCCAGGCCTACACCGACCGCTGCATGGAGTTGATCCTGCAACACCAACTGAGCCCCGAGGCCGCCGCAGCCGCCAAGCTCTGGTGCACCGAGTTGTATTCCAAAGTGGTCGATCAGTGCCTGCAACTGCACGGCGGCAACGGCTACATGCTGGAATACCCGGTGGCCCGGCATTACCTCGACAGCCGGGTCAACCGAATCTACGGCGGTGCCAACGACATCATGCGCGAACTGGTTGCGCGCAGCCTTTGAGTGACACCCGCCACCCCCTCGATTGTGGGGGGTGGCCTTGCGGCAATCCCGGCCACCATCGGCGCCAGAATGCAGCCAGGGTTGCTTTGCCTGGCTCGCGACACTGACACGTGCTGACTTTGGCGGCATTCGGGTCAATACTCCGAACACCGCCAGAACGTGGCCACACCTTGCAGATCCGCTTCGTACAGCGTTCGACCCGCTGTTTCACTGGATCCGGCAGGATCGGAGACCCGCCAGGACATGCATACCGACAAGCTGCTCGTATCGACCAAATTTGCTCCGCCGCGCATCGGCACCCAGACCATCCTGCGTGAACGCCTGCTGGAGGAACTGCGCGGCATCAGCCAGTGCCGCGTGGGCCTGATTACCGGCAGCCCGGGATTCGGCAAGTCCACGCTGTTGGCCCAGTGGCGCCAGGCGATGATGCGCAGCGGCGCCGAGGTGGCCTGGCTGGCACTGAGCGCCGATGACCGCCACGTGCCGATTTTCTTCGCCTACCTGCGTGGCGCCCTGCAACGCCTGGGCATTGCCCTGGACAGTGGCATCCCGTTGGAAGGCGCGCGCCCGGAGTTTATCGACGAGGTGGTGGCGGCCATCGTCGAAGGGGCTTCGTCGATCAACAAGGAACTGTTCCTGGTGATCGACGACTACCAGCACGTCAGCGATCCACGCTCCCATCAATTGATGCAGAAGCTGCTGGACCACAGCCCGGAGAACCTGCATTTCGTCATCTCCTCGCGGGTCGGACCGCCGCTGAGTTTCAGTCGCCTGCGCCTGAGCGGGCAGTTACTGGAACTGGATTGCGCGGCGTTGCCGTTCGATCTGGCCGAGTCGCGGGCCTTCCTCGAACAGAGCCTGGCGGCGCTGAAGCTGACCCCGGAAGAAGTGCACCAGATCCATGAGCTCACCAGCGGTTGGCCGGCGACTCTGCAACTGGTGATCATCCTCCTGCGCAGCGACCCACAGTCCCGCGGCGCCCTGCGTGACATGGGCTGGCGCTCGGACGACCTGCAGAGCTATCTGGCCGAAGACGTCATGGCCCATCTGTCGCCGGAACTGGCGTCGTTCATGGAAAGCATGAGCATCTGTCGCCGTTTCAACGCTTCGCTGGCGCAGGCAATCACCGCCGACAGCAACGCGCCGGCCATGCTCAAGCGCCTCGATGAAGACAACCTGCTGATCTTTCGTGTCGAGGCCGATGACCGCCAACCCTGGTATCGCTTTCACGCATTGTTCGGTGATTTTCTCGCCACGCGCCTGGCCCGTCGTGACCCGGCCGTGCAGACCGAGTTGCACACCCGGGCCGCCGCCTGGTTCGCCGAGCGCAAGCTGCTGGCCGAAGCGGTGCGGCACGCCACACTGGCAGGGGACTTGAATTACGCCGCCGAGTTGATCGAACGCGCCGCGCCGGCGACCTGGAGCCTGAGCCAACTAAGCCCGTTGTTGCGCCTGCTCGACCGCTTGCCACAAGAGGTGCTGTTCTCCCGGCCACGCCTGTTTTTCCTCGGCTGCCTGGCTTATGCCCTGACGGCGCGCCCGGCCAAGGCCGAGGTCTGGCTGGAGCAGTTCCAGCGCAGCGGTGCCGCGCAGCAGGCCGACGTCGCCAATCGCCTGCCGCTGGTGCAGGCCGCCATTGAGGTGCAGCGCGACCGCACCGAGCCGATCATCGTCTTGCTTGAAGGGTTTGAGGCGTTGCCCGATGACTATTCGGTGACGCGCTTTGGTGCGCCGGCGCTGTTGGCCATCGCCTACCTGGCGAGCGGGCGGATCGACGAGGCCTTGCAGTGCCTGGATGAAAAGCCGATTCCCGAGGCCGAGCGCGACGGTGAGATGGCCTTGATCGCGGAGGGCGCAAGGACCCTGTGTTACTTGCAGGCCGGGCAAATGCACGAAGCCGAGCGCATCGGTTCTGCCCAATTGGCGCGCGCGGTGAACGTGCATGGTCACCGCGCCGCCAGTGCCTATATCGGTGCCGCGACCCTCGCCGAGGTCTATCGCGAACTGGACCGTACCGACGAAGCGCGGGAAATTCTCGCCAATCGCAATGGCCTGCTGCAGTGGGCGATGCCCGACACCATGCTGCGCGCCACCCTCTGCCGCGCGCGCCTGGACCTGCTGCAAGACAGCGCCGCAGTGGCCATGGCCTTCCTCGAACGTCAGGAGCGTCACTTCCGTACCCTCGGCCTGGACCGGCCCCTGGCCCATTGCCTGGCCGAACAGGTGGCGATTGCCTTGTCCGAGCACGACCAGACACTGGCCCGTGACCGTGTCGCCAAGCTGCAGGTCTTGGCCGATAAGCACTGCGAATCACCGGGCTTCCAGGCCGATATCCCGGCAGTAGCGGCGCTGGCGCGTGCGCGGTTGATGCTGGCGACCCATTATCCGAGCAAAGCCCTCGAAGACCTGGCGATCCTCAGCGCCTATGCGAAAAAATTCGGTCGCGGCCAGTTGCTGGTCACCGGCCAGTTGCTCGAAGCCTGTGCCAAGGCCGATCTGCTGCAACCGGAACAGGCTCAGGGGCATTTGCTTGAAGCCTTGGCCCTGGGTCGGCGTCTGGGCTTGGTGCGGACCTTTATCGATGAGGGCGAGGTGCTGCGCAAGCTGTTCGGCACCTTGAGCAACGCGGCGTTAAACAGTGAGGACCAAGCTTATCTGGGGCGCCTGCTGGAGCGCTTCGGCCCGGGCGATGTCGGGCGCAGCAGCGAGTCTTCGGCCAATGGCCCAGCGTCGATGCTCACGCCTCGGGAGTTGGCGATCCTTGAATTGATCAGCCAGGCCATGGCCAACAAACGCGTGGCCCTGACCCTGAACATTTCCCTGGAAACGGTGAAGTGGAACCTGAAGAACATCTACGCCAAGCTCGGCGTTTCCAGCCGCTATGACGCGGTGTCCTGGGCGCGCAAACAGGGCCTGATCGAGTAACCGCGAGACACCGGCAGAACGAAGGGCAGGCACGTTGCGTGGACGTGGCCTGCCCTTCGTCTGCCGGTCTCCCGACGTGGCCAGTCTAGAGCTCGCGTCCGCTTGCCTGCCAACCCCGGAAGGGGGGCGCAGTCGACTGCCGTCAACCTCCGCCAATCCCCCCCACCCAGAGGGGGCGGCTCGGCCAACCCTGCTCCTATGATCGATCCATAGCCCCCGTAGAGGTGCAGTGCCGTGCATTGCTCCAGAGGTGGCAGAACGAAGACCTCAGGAGAGCAGCAGCCGATGATTGCGCGTAGCCTTTTTCAACATGAGCACGAGGAGTTTCGCAGCAGTGTGCGGCGCTTCCTGGCCGAGGAATGTGCGCCTTGCCTGGAGCAGTGGGAGGAAGACCATCGGGTCCCACGCTCGATCTGGGAACGTGCCGGTGCCCTCGGCATGCTCAACGCCACCACCCCGCAAGCCTACGGCGGAATGGGTCTGGACCGGCTGTTCTCGATGATCGCCACCGAGGAAATCTACCGCGCCGGCCAGGCGTCCGGGCTGATCGGCTTCGGCGTGCACGACATCGTCGCCGGTTACCTGGTGAACTTCGGCAGCGAGCAGCAAAAGCATGCCTGGCTGCCACGCATGGCCGTCGGTGAGGCCATTGGCGCGGTGGCAATGACCGAGCCGGACACCGGTTCCGACCTGCAGGCGGTCAAGACCCGCGCCGTGCTTGATGGCGACGATTACGTGATCAATGGCTCCAAGACCTTTATCTCCAACGGCAGCAACTGCGACGTCGTGGTGGTGGTCTGCAAGACCGGCAACAGCGGCAAGGGCGCCCAAGACATCTCGCTGATTCTGGTGGAAGCCGATCGTCCCGGTTTCAGCCGTTCTAAGCCGCTGCGCAAAGTCGGCCTGCACGCCCAGGACACCACCATGCTGTTCTTCGAGGACGTGCGGGTGCCCAGGGACAACCTGCTCGGCGGTGTGCCCGGCAAGGGCTTTATCCAGTTAATGAAGGAGCTGGCGTGGGAGCGTCTGTCGATCGCCATCAGCAGCGTCGCCGGGGCCAAGGCCGTGCTGGAAAGCACCCTGGACTACACCAAGGGCCGCACGGTGTTCGGCAAGCCGATCTTCGCCTTCCAGAACACCCGCTTCAAATTGGCCGACCTGCACATGCAGTTGGCGGTGTCGCAGAACTACGTCGACCAGTGCATGCAGGAGTGCCTGGCCCACCGCCTCAGCCCCGAGGCCGCCGCGGCCGCCAAGCTCTGGTGCTCGGACCTCTACACCAAGGTGGTCGACGAGTGCGTGCAGCTGCACGGCGGCAACGGCTACATGCTCGAGTATCCGGTGGCCCGGCACTACCTCGATCACCGCGTCCTGCGCATCGCCGGCGGCGCCAACGACATCATGAAAGATCTGGTCGGGCGCACGCTCTGAACCCGGCTGCAGAGGACTACCCAATGGAATATTTGATCCCCCGTACATTGTTCAGCGGCGAGCACGATGAGTTTCGCCGCGCCTGCCGGCGCTTCATGGAGCAGGAAGTCGCGCCGTTCCACGCCCAATGGGAAAAAGACAAATGCGTGCCCCGCGAGGTCTGGCGCAAGGCCGGCGAGCTGGGCATGTTGCTGCCGTCGATGCCCGAGGAATACGGCGGACCGGGCGCCGACCGGCTGTTCGACATGGTGTTCGCCGAGGAATTCATGCGCGTCGGCGCCTCCGGCCTGATCGGCTTCGGCGTCCACGGCCTGGTGGCGTTCTACATCCTCAACTACGGCACCGAGGCGCAGAAGCAAACCTGGTTGCCGGGAATGATTGCCGGCGAGATCGTCGGCGCCATCGCCATGACCGAGCCCAATACCGGCTCCGACCTGCAAGCGGTGCGCACCCGCGCCAGCCTCGAGGGCGGCGAGTACGTGCTCAACGGCTCGAAGACATTCATCTCCAACGGTGCGTCCTGCGACATCGCCATCGTGGTGTGCAAGACCGGCACCAGCGGCAAGGGCGCCCAGGACATCTCGCTGGTGATTGTCGAGAAGGAGCGCGAGGGTTTCGCCCGTTCACAGCCCCTGGAAAAGATCGGCCTGCATGCCCAGGACACCAGCATGTTGTTCTTCGACGATTGCCGGGTGCCTGCGGAAAACGTGCTCGGTGGCGCGCCGGGGCAGGGCTTCTACCAACTGATGCACGACCTGGCCTGGGAGCGGATTATCGGCGCCGTGGGCTTCCAGGCACAGGCCGAGGCGGCCCTGGACCACACCATCGATTACACCCGCACACGCATGGTGTTCGGCCAGCCGGTGCTGGATTTCCAGAACTCGCGTTTCACCCTCGCGCAACTCAAGACCGAAGTGCAGATCGGCCGTTCCTGGGTCGACGAGTGCATGGCCTTGCTGCTGCGCGGTGAACTGACGGCCGAGACGGCGGCGGTGGCCAAGTACTGGACCGCCGAGCTCAGCAGCCGGGTGGTGGACGCCTGCCTGCAACTGCACGGCGGCAACGGCTACATGACCGAATACCCGATCGCGCGGCTGTACCTCGATACCCGGGGCAACCGGATCTGGGGCGGCACCAACGAAATCATGAAAGAAATCATCGCTCGCACCTTGTGAGCACGACCATTGGGAGAACACACGTGTCTGAAGAAATTCGCTTCGACGGCAAAGTCGCCATCGTTACCGGCGCCGGCAACGGCCTGGGTCGCGCCCACGCCTTGCTGCTGGGTTCGCGCGGCGCCAAAGTGGTGGTCAATGACCTCGGGGTCAGCACCGAAGGCCTGGGTACTTCCAGCTCGGCGGCCGATGCGGTGGTCGCCGAAATCATCGCCCTGGGCGGCGAGGCGGTGGCCGACTATCACTCGGTGACCGAGGGTGAGAAGATCGTCGCCACGGCGCTGGAGGTGTTCGGCACCGTCGACATCCTGATCAACAACGCCGGCGTTTTGCGCGACAGTTCGTTCCACAAAATGACCGAAGAACAGTGGGACCTGATCCAAGAGGTCCACGTCAAGGGCGCCTTCCGCCTGACCCACGCCGTGTGGCCGATCATGCGCGACAAGGGCTACGGGCGCATCGTCATGACCGCCTCGGGCGCCGGCATCTATGGCAACTTCGGCCAGTGCAACTATTCCACCGCCAAGTCCGGGCTGATCGGCCTGGCCAACTCGCTGGCCATCGAAGGCGCGAGCAAGAACATCCGGGTCAACACCATTGCTCCGGTCGCCGCCTCGCGCATGGTCATCGCCAGCGGCCTGTTCCCGCAGGAATTGCACGACAAGGTCAAGGTCGAGGACTGCGCGCCGCTGGTGGGCTGGCTGTGCAGTGAAGCCTGCCTGGACACCGGCGGCCTGTTCGAGGTCGGTGGTGGCTTCCATGCCAAGTACCGTTGGGAGCGTTCCCATGGGCGCTTCTTGCATACCGAGACCCTCAGCCCGGAGCTGGTGCGGGATAACTGGTCGCGCATCACTCAGTTCGATGAGCACAGCGTGCATCACGTCGATGGCGGCGAAGGCTTGAAAGAACTGTTCACCCGCATGGAATCGCCGGCCAAGGGTGGCAACGCCTTCGTTGATATGGAAGTGGCGGCCAACGCCGTGTCGCTGCTGGAAACCGAGTACGACCAGAACGACGCCGCGCTCTACGCCCTGGCCGTTGGCGCCGCCAAGGACCCGCTGGACCGCGATGAGCTGAAGTACGTCAACGAGTTCCTCGGCGACGACTTCCGCGTGCTGCCGACCATGGCTGTTTTGCCCGCCACCGAAGTGTTCCTGCGTGCCGCCAAGTCCGGGGAACCCCAGCTCGAAGGCCTCAATGTGCCCTTCGCCAAGGGTCTGCACGGCGAGCAGTACACCGTGATGTACCGACCGTTGCCGCCCAAGGCCAAGCTCAAGCACAGCATGCGTCTGAAGTCGGCCATCGACAAAGGCAAGAGCACCGTCACCGTGCTGGCGATCGAGACCACCGACGAGCACGGCACGCCGTTGTTCTACAACGAGGTCACCGGTTTCTACCCGGGCGTACCGGGCGCCGGCTTGCAGCGAGTGCCCAGCGAAGAGCTCAACGTCGCGCCGGACCGTGCGCCTGACGCGGTGCTGGCGGACAAGACCGAGATCAACCAGGCGCTGCTGTATCGCCTGTGTGGTGACTGGAACCCGATGCACGTCGACCCGGACTACGCCGCCAAGGCAGGCTATGAGAAGCCTTTCCTGCACGGCCTGTGCACTTTCGGTTACCTCGGCCGCCATGTGATCAAGGCGTTCTGTGGCAACGACTCGCGGCTGTTCAAGAGCGTGCGTGCGCGCTTCGCTGCCATCGTGATGCCCGGTGACACCCTGGAAACCCGCATGTGGCGCGAGTCGCCGACGCGCATCCTGGTCGAGATGCGTGCCGTCGAGCGTGACGTGGTGGTGTTGAAAAATGGCGCGGTCGAACTGTTCGAGTCCGTGCCGGCCTCATAGCCGGGCACCTGCCGCTGCCAAGCATGGCCAGCGGCAGTTTTCTATTTCAGGAGAGCACCATGCAGCGTAGCGTCCATGTGATTGGTGTGGGAATGTCGCCTTTCAGTCCGGCCGTGCTGGGTCCTGATCCGGCGACCCTGATAGCGTCGACGATCGGCCAGGCGCTGATCGATGCCGGCTTGTCGGCGAGTGCCATCGGCGCAGTGCATGCGCTGTCGGACAGCGCCGATGGCGCGACGTTGCGCGGTGCCTTGCGCCGTACCGGGCTTGGGCAAGTGGCCTTGGCGCATTTTTCCGTGGGCAGTGGCGAGGCCAGTCGGCTGTTCGCCAATGCCTGCCAGGCCATCAGCCAGGGGCAGGTGCAAAGCATCCTGCTGCTGGGTGTGCAGGGCGCGCCCGCACAGGCCGCAGCGGCGGCCAGCGTCGAACAACTGGGGGCCGTCGCCCGTGCCTACATGGCGCGTTATCAAGCGCGGCGCGAGACTTTCGCGATGATCGCGGTGAAGGCCCGCCAGCATGCCGCGCACAATTCCCTGGCGGCCTTCAACCAGCTGCTGAGCCTGGAGCAGGTGCTGGATGCCGGAGTGATCGCCGCGCCTTTGACCCGTCCGCAAATTGCCCTGTCGTGTTCGGGGGCGGCGGCGTTGCTGATGTGTTCCAGCGAATTTGCCCAACGCCACTGCGCCGTCCCGCGGATTCGCATCGCGGCCCAGGCCTGTGTTGCGCCGCAGCAACTGACGGCTGCCGAGCAGGGGATGGGGTTTGGCTGTCTGGGCTATGACGTCAACGTCGCCGCCGCCCGCGAGCTGTATGAGCAGGCGGGCAGGGGGCCGCAGGAGGTCACCGTGTGCGAACTGCACGACAGCAGCAGCGTCAGCGAATTGCTACTCTACGAGGCATTGGGATTCTGCCTGGAAGGCAGTGCCGAGAAGATGGTCGAGGATGGCGACAACACCTATAGCGGCAACCTGGTGGTCAACCCGTGCGGCGGCCTGCTTGCCCAGGGCCACGCCGCAGCGGCCAGCGCCCTGGCGCAATCGATCGAGCTGGTGCGGCACTTGCGCGGCAGCGCCGGACGCCGTCAGGTGGTCGATGCACGGCTGGCGCTGCAACACCAGGCCGGCGACGACGGGACGGTGACTGCCACACTTTTTGAACGCGATTGAGACGGGCAACCAATAGAATAATTTCAATGGGTGGAACACCACCCACCGATGCAGGAACTGCGATGAACAACAACAATAAGCACGCCACACTGTTGCAGCGCTTCCTAGACTGGGAGCACAGCACCCCCGATTCCATTTATCTGACCCAGCCCTTGCTCGATGGCAGCGTCGAGGACTTCAGCTGGCGCCAGGTCGGTGACCAGGCGCGGCGCATGGCCGGGTATCTGCAGAGCCTGGACTTCCCGGCCAAGTCGACGATCGGGATTTTCGGCAAGAACAGCGCGCACTGGATCATTGCCGACCTGGCGATCTGGATGGCCGGCCACGTCAGCGTGCCGCTTTACGCGACGGCCAGCGTCGACACCGTGAAGTACGTGACGGAGCATGCCGAAC
Source organism: Pseudomonas sp. Pse1 (assembly GCF_024519635.1). NCBI lineage: Bacteria > Pseudomonadati > Pseudomonadota > Gammaproteobacteria > Pseudomonadales > Pseudomonadaceae > Pseudomonas > Pseudomonas sp. Pse1. The sequence goes on along the minus strand of NZ_JALJRO010000001.1, from coordinate 531,986 downwards.
TGCGGCTGATTTTCGTCGGTCGACTGGATGGCGATGCTGCCGGTTGGCACGCCGCCCGTGAGGGTGTGCCGGCTGACCTGCCGTTGATTGCGCTGCCGATGTCACCCTGTGACGAGGTGCCGGCCTGGGACTCGGTCATTGCCAACCAGGCGCCGTTGCAGGCCGTGTCGGTGGCCCGCCCGGGTGAGCTGGCGACGATCATCTACACCTCCGGCAGTACCGGCAATCCCAAGGGCGTGATGCATAGCTTCGGCGCGATGTTCGACGCGGTCGACGCGTCGGGTTGCCTATACAACGGCGGCCAGGGCACCCGTGCAAGCGACCGCTTGCTGTCGTACCTGCCGCTGGCGCACACCGCCGAGCGTGCGGTGGTCGAGTCGATTTCGCTGTACAGCGGTTGCCGGGTGTTCTTCAACCTGGGGCTGGAAACCTTCGCCGAAGACCTGCGCCGTGCGCGACCGACGATCTTTCTTTCGGTGCCGAGGTTGTGGAGCAAGTTTTACCAGAGCATCAATGAGCGGATTCCTGCGGCGGTCCAGGCGGCTGCGTTTGCCGATCCGCTGCAGGCACCGGCGATGAAAGCGCAGATCCTCGGCGCGTTGGGGCTGGATCAGGCGCATACCGGCTTGTCCGGCTCGGCGCCGTTGCCGGTGGCGGTGCTGGAGTGGTATCGCCAGCTCGGCCTGGAACTGCTCGAAGGCTATGGCATGTCGGAGAACTTCGGCATCTCCCATTTCAGCGTCGCCAGTCTGGTGCGCGTGGGGTATGTCGGCGCGAGCATGCCGGGCGTCGAGTGCCGTATTGGCGACAACAACGAGATCCTGGTGAAGAGCCCGGCGCAGATGCTCGGCTATTTCAAACAACCCGAACTGACCGCCGAGAGTTACACCGCCGATGGCCTGTTCCACACCGGCGATCGGGGTGAGCTCGACGAATGCGGGCGGCTGCGCATCACCGGGCGGGTCAAGGAGTTGTTCAAGACCGCCAAGGGCAAATACATCGCCCCGGTGCCGATCGAAGCGCTGCTCGGCAATCACCCTGGCATCGAGGCTTCCTGCATCACCGGCGTGGGCCTGCCGCAGCCGTTCGCGCTGCTCAGTGTGACGCCTGATCTACGCGCCACATTGGCTAGCGCCGAAGGCCGGGCAGCGGTTAGCGACTCGTTGGCGCAGTTGCTGGACCAGGTCAACCTGCAGCTCGAACCCCACGAGCGACTGGCTTGCCTGGTGGTAGTCGACGAACCCTGGAGTATTGGCAACGGCCTGCTGACCCCAACCCTGAAAATCCGCCGCAACCCGATTGAAGAGCGGCACCTGGATGGTGCCGAGGGCTGGGTGGGGAGTGGCAGCAAGGTGATTTTCCAGTAGGGTATCGAGGCAAAGAAAAAGGCCGATCCGGAGTGGGGATCGGCCTTTTTTTTGACTTGAAAAAGTCCCGAGGAGGCTGGACGCGGAATCTGTGCCTGGCCCAAGGGTCCTGTGGGAGCGGGCTTGCCCGCGATGGTTGTCAACGATGACGCGTGCTGTCTGAATGCACGCGGCGGCCTCGGGTATTTTGTCGGAACGCCGCCCGGAGCCAGCCCGCTCCCACAGCTTGTTTTGTGCTTACAGGCTGGATGCAAAACGCCCCGCAAGGCGGGGCGTTTGTGTGTTGCCGGGGCGAGACTCAGCGAATGCCGGCGTTACGCAGGGCGCTCGGGATGAATTCGCTGATGGCGAATTTCTGTCCGTACTGGGTGCCTTGTTTCGACTCGTTGATCAGGCCCAGCACCACGTAGCGGCCGGCGACCAGGTCATACAGGGTTTGCGCCGCGTAGCTGGCCACGCCGTTCTGGTAGTCGTTGGCCAGGTGACCTTCGGCGACGCGCCACAGTTGCCCGCGGCTGTCGTAGTGATCGACCTCTACCAGCGCCCAGCTGTCTTCATCAAAGTACATGTGGCGCTTGGCGTAGAGGTGGCGCTCGGTTGGCTTGAGCGTGCCTTCGACTTCCCACACCCGGTGCAGCTCGTAGCGGGTCAGGTCCTGGTTGATGTGCCCCGGCTTGATCATGTCGGCGTACTTCACCGACGGCGACCACAGGCGATAGCTGTTGTACGGGATGTACATGTCCTTCTTGCCCACCAGCTTCCAGGTGTAGCGATCCGGCGAGCCGTTGTAGATATCGGTGTTGTCGGTGGTGCGCATGCCGTCGGCGGCGGTGCCCGGGCCGTCGTAGGCGATTTCCGGGGCGCGGCGGACGCGGCGCTGACCGGCGTTGTAGGTCCAGGCCTGGCGCGGTTCCTTGAGCTGGTCGATGGTCTCGTAGGCGAGGTTGACGGTGCCGGTCAAACGGGCCGGGGCGATGATTTCCTGCTTGAAGTAATAAAGGATGTTCTCGGTTTTCGCCGGGTCGTTGTCGGTGATGTTCTGCGGGGTGGCGAAGGTCTCGTTGAAGGCGACCATGGTGTACGCGCCGTTGACCTGCGGTACGGCCTGGGCCGAGGTGCGGTAGTAATTAGTGCCGCGGTAACGGGTCTCGTGGTTCCAGATCAGCTCGACGCCGGTCTTGGGGATCGGGAAGGCGTAGTAGCGCGCACTGAAGTTCGCCAGGCTGGAACCATCGTTGGTCAGTTGGGTGGTGGTCGCGCTTTTTTTCACCGCGTCATACACCGCCTGCGGTGCACTGAAGGTGCGGTGGCTCGGGTAGACCGGGATCCGGTAGCTGTTCGGGTAACGCTTGAACAGTGCCAATTGCCCTGGCGACAGCTTGTCCTTGTACTGCTCGGCATTGCTCGCAGTGATCACGAACAGCGGTTTCTCGGCGGCAAACGGATCGCCGAGGAAACCGTTCTGCACCGGCGCCGCGTCGGTTTTCAGGCCACCGGTCCAGGCCGGGATGCTGCCATCGGCGTTGCCGGCTTTTTGCGCGCCCATTGGCGTGAGTGTGGTGCCGAGCTGGTCGGCTTCCTGTTGCGAGACGGCGGCCATGACGCTGGAAGCGAGCAGGCTGAGGCTGAGCACCGCGGATTTGATCAGAATTGAAGTTTTCATGGGCAGATTCCTGGGTCAGAAGTTCACGCCGAAGCTGAGAGAGACGAAGTCCCGATCGGTCGCGGTGTTGAAACGCCCGCCAAAGAAGTCGGTGTAGGCCAGGCTGGCGGTGTAGGTGTTGCGGTAGTCGGCCCCGAGGCCGAGGCTGACGGCTTTGACGCCTTCTTCGAAGGTCGGTCCGAAGCCGTTGACGTCGTGGGAGAAGGCCATGTTGGGCGACAGATTCACCCCGGCGATGGCGTTCGGGTAGTCGAGTTGGCCACGCAGGCGATAGCCCCAGGAGCTGGTGGTATAGAAGCCGTTGTTGTTGCACTGCTGCTGCGGGTTACTCGCGCCCGGGGTGCCGACGCCGGTGCCGATGCAACTGGCATTCGCCGCGCCAGGCAGTTCGCCGCCGCCAAACACCGGGTTGCGACCAAAGCGCAGGTCGGTGCCGTCGGCCGGGCCAATGCCGCTGATGTGGTCGTAGCCGACTTCGCCGACCAGGGTCAGGCGGTCAGCACCGAGGACCTGGTTGAACAACTTGGTGGCGGTGACTTGGGCCTGGGTGAACGGCATGCGTTTGTAGCCGTTGATGATTGCGCCCGGGCTGACGCTTTCAGTGCCGCTGACGAAGATCGGCGAGACGCGGTTGCCGGAGGCCGCCGACGTCAGGTCAGGGGTGTTGATCTGCAAGGGCATGTTCGGCCGGTAGCTGATCTCACCGTTAAGCGACAGGCCGGAAATGTTGGTGGCAAAGCTCAGGCCGTACAGGCGGATATCTTCCGGGTAGTCGAGGAAGTAATTGGCGCCACGGATCGCCGCGAACTGCGCCTGGGCCGCGTTGACCGCAGGCGGCAAACCGGCAATCGGGGTGTAGCGGCCGATGGTCTGGGTTTCGCTGATGTACGGGCCGCGACTGTGATAGTTCATCGCGTAGGCGCCCAGCTCGGTGTCGTTGAAATCGGGCAGGAACCAGCGCAGCGCCAGGCCGAACTGGCCGCTGTCACGGGCATCCCGGCTGCTGCCACGCGGCAGGTAGACGTCGTCGCGGCCGGTGGCGACGGCAGCGGCACCACCGGTGTTCTGCGCCACGCCGGGCGCCAGGTCGCGACCGGCCACCACGTTGCGATCGTCACAGCCGGTGGCCGCCGAGTCGCTGCCGAAGAAGGTCCCGCAGTTGTCGACCACCGTCGGCTTCCACTCCAGTTGGTAGAAACCCTCGGCGGTCAGGTTGTCGGTCAGTCCTTGGGACAGGTACAGCATCGGCACCGGCACCAGTGCTTCTTTTACTTCCGAACCGGGGCTGCGCAAGGCACTGACATCCACCGGGTTGATGGTGTTGATGCCGTTGGGGATGAAAGTACTTTCGCCCCAGCTCACCACCTGTTTGCCCAGGCGCACGTTACCCGGCAGGTCGGCGACGGTGTAGTTGTGATAGACGAAGGCGTCGAGGATCTGCCCGCCGCTGGCGCTGGCGGCCTGGTCGCGGCCCTGGTCGCTGATGTCGTAGAAATGCTGGCTGCCGTCCTTCTGCTCGAAGTCGTACCAGTACTTGCCGCGCACGAACGCACCGCTGTCGCCGTATTTCAGTTCCAGGTCATGGAGGCCCTTGAACACCGTGGAAAAATTCTCACCCGCACGAAAGTTCTGCCGACCGTCATCGATGACCCGCGCCGAGCCCTTGCCGACCACCCCGGTGCCGCTGTTGTTGGAAATGAAATTCTTGTCGGGGTTGCGCGTCGACCAACTGCCGCCGATAGACAGGGTCGAGTCGAACTTGCCCTGGATTTCTCCCAGCTCGAAATCAACCGCGCCGGCTTGCGTGGCCACGCCCAGGGCGACGGCGGCGGCGAGCAGGTGGGGTTGGAATACTCCGGTTTTTCTTATTGTCATTCGGTGCTCCAAAGGGTGTTAGCGGGATGTTCGGGTTGGCAACGCGCCCGGCCGATGCCAGATCGGCGGGTACACCTTCTCTCCGCCCGGGTCATTGCTCCCCCCTCGCGTGAGGGGGGGCAGATGGGGGGGGAAGGAGCCGGCAGCACTGGCCTGCGGGTGGCGGGGTGAGGGGGTGGGAAATTCCCCTCGAAAAGAGGGGGGGTCAACCTGCGCGATTGCCCGACTATCGATGCCAAGGCTGTACCGGGGCGCCATGCCCCCGATCTCGTCACATCACCTTGGAGAACAAAAGATGTCGCAGAAAGTCTACGTAGCCGGTGTCGGCATGATCCCGTTTGCCAAACCAGGGCAGAGCGGTAGCTACATCGAGATGGGCGCCCAGGCGATTCGCCTGGCCCTGCAGGATGCCGGCCTGGACTACCGCAAGGTGCAGCAGGCCTACGCCGGCTATGTCTACGGCGACTCCACCAGCGGCCAGTCGGCGCTCTATGAAGTCGGCCTGACCGGGATCCCGGTGATCAACGTCAACAACAACTGCGGCAGCGGCTCCACCGCTCTTTACCTGGCACGCCAGGCCGTCGAGAGCGGCGCGGTGGACTGCGCCCTGGCCTTCGGTTTCGAGCAGATGCAGCCGGGCGCCTTGAAATCTCATTGGCTCGACCGTCCAATCACTTACGGCAAGGGCCAGGACGTGTCCAACGCGATTTTCCCGGAAGGCCGCGACATGCCGGATGCGCTGAAATTGTTCGGTGGTGCCGGTCTGGAACACATGCAAAAGTACGGCACCAAGATGGAAACTTTCGCCGCGATTCGCGCCAAGGCCAGCCGTCATGCAGCCAACAACCCGCTGTCGGTGTTCAAGAAGGTGATCACCACCGAAGAAGTTATGGCCGACCAGGTGATCTTTCCCGGCGTCATGACCCGTCTGATGGCTTGCCCGCCGACCTGCGGCGGCGCCGCGACCATCGTGGTTTCCGAGCGCTTCGCCAAGCAGCACGGCCTGCGTACCGATGTGTGCATTCTCGCCCAGGCGCTGGTCACCGATCAGCCGGATGCCTTCGATCCACCGTCGCTGATCAGCATCGTTGGCGTCGGCATGACCCGTCAGGCGGCCACCGAGGTCTACGAGAAAGCCGGGGTCGGCCCGGAAGACATCCGCGTCTGCGAACTGCACGACTGTTTCGCCCATAACGAACTGCTGACCTACGAAGGCCTGGGCTTCTGCCCGGAAGGCGGCGCCGAGAAGTTCGTGCTCGATGGCGACAACACCTACGGCGGCCAGGTGGTGGTCAATCCGTCGGGCGGCCTGTTGTCCAAGGGCCACCCGCTGGGTGCCACCGGTCTCGCGCAGTGCTACGAGCTGACCCATCAGCTGCGTGGCACGGCCGACAAGCGCCAGGTCGAAGGTCTGCAGCATGCCTTGCAGCACAACCTGGGTCTGGGCGGCGCCGGCATCGTGACTCTGTTCGGGCGCGGCTGATGCGTGGGCGCGTCCACTGCCGGCGCGCCTTTTCCAAGACTGAGAGGATTGCCTGAGATGCCTGACAAAAGTCTGATCGGCCGCTCGCTGGGGGTGACCCAGTGTGAAGTAGAGAAGGGCCGCCTGCGCTTCTTCGCCAAGGCCATCGGTGAAACCGACCCGATCTACACCGATGAAACTGCTGCCCGTGAGGCCGGCCATCACTCCTTGCCAGTGCCGCCGAGTTTTCTCACCTGCCTGGAAGCCGAGGGCCGCGACAGCGATCACATCGTCCAGCAGGTGTTTGGTTTCGACCTCGGACGCATCCTGCATGCCGAGCAGGGTTTCGAGTACCACGCCCTGGCCTATGCCGGCGATGTGCTGACCTTCGATACCCGGGTGGTCGACGTCTATGAAAAGAAGGGCGGGGCCTTGACCTTCGTGGTCCAGCAGACCCGCGTCACCAATCAGCTGGGGCAGCACATCGCGGATATCCGCTGCTCGCTGGTGCAGCGTTGAGGAAGGCCTGATGAACCTATTCGAGTCCCGTGACCTACAGGTCGGCCATGAATTGCCGCCACTGCTGTTGCCTGCGGTCAATCGCACCACCCTGGCGCTGTACGCTGGTGCCTCGGGCGATCACAACCAGGTGCACATCGACCTGGATTTCGCGCGCAAGACCCGCCAGCCCGATGTATTTGCCCACGGCATGTTGTCGCTGGCCTACCTCGGGCGCCTGCTCACCGGCTGGGTGCCGCAGCAACAGATTCGCAGCCTGGCGGTGCGTTTTACCGGAATCACCCAGTTGGGCCACATTCCCACCTGCCACGGCAGGGTGATCGAGCTGTTCGAGGTCGATGGCGAGCGCCGTGCGCGCCTGGCGATCCGCTGCATCAATCAATACGGCGACGAGAAACTGGTCGGTGAGGCCAGCGTCGCGCTGATCTGAACTCAATAAAAACAAGGAATAACCCGATGAAAAAACTCGAAGGCAAAGTTGCCCTGGTCACTGGTTCCGGGCGTGGCATTGGCCGCAGCGTGGCGTTGAAGCTGGCGTCTGACGGTGCGCGTGTGGTGGTCAACGACCTGGATGCCGGGCCGGCCGAAGAAGTGGTGGCCGAGATTCGTGCCCTCGGTGGCGACGCCGTGGCCTGCGTCGGTAGCGTCACTGCGGTGGATTTCGCCGAGCGGTTCGTCAAGACCGCGGTCGACAACTACGGCGGCATCGACATCATCGTCAACAACGCCGGCTACACCTGGGACAACGTGATCCAGAAGATGAGCGACGAGCAGTGGTACGCGATCATCGATTGCCACATCACCGCGCCGTTCCGCATCCTGCGCGCCGCGCAGCCGATCATCAGCGCCATGGCCAAGCAGGAGGCTGCGGAAGGCCGGGTGGTCAATCGCAAAGTGGTGAACATTGCGTCGACCTCGGCGGGCGGCAACCCGGGGCAAGTCAACTATTCCACGGCCAAGGCCGGGGTATTGGGCATGACCAAGTGTCTGGCCAAGGAGTGGGGGCGGATGAAGGTCAACGTCAACGCGGTGGCCTTCGGTCATATCGAAACCCGCCAGACCCAGCCGGTGGAAGGCGATCCACGCTTCATCAACATTGAGGGCCGGGAGATCAAGGTCGGCATCAGCCCGGCAATTGTCGAGCAGTCGAAGAACATGATCCCGCTGGGGCGCCCGGGCAACACCGAGGAAGCGGCGGGCGCGGTGTACCTGTTCTGCATCCCGGAATCTGACTACGTCAGCGGCCAGGTGCTGGTCTGCGGTGGCGGTATGGGTAACGTCTGAGTTTATGCCGGGGCTTGCCGCCCCGGCTTCTTCCTTTATCACGACAAGGAATCAGCGGTGAAAGACACTTTCAAACGAATCGTCCTGATCATGCTTGTGGCGTTCACAAGCCAGGCGCAACTGTCGCTGGCCGAAGCGCTGACGCCGGAGCAGGCGCGGGTGATTGCCAAGGACGCCTACATCTACGGTTTCCCGCTGGTGGATCACTACCGCGTTCAGTACACCTATTTCCAGGATCGCCAGCACCCGGAATACAAGGCACCCTGGAATACCCTGCACAACAGCGCCCGCATCTACACCCCGGACGACAAGGCCTTTCCGTCGCCCAACACCGACACCCCGTATTCGCAACTGGGCGCCGACCTGCGTGCAGAACCGCTGGTGCTGACCATGCCGGCGGTGGAGGAGGGGCGCTATTATTCGGCGCAGTTCGTCGATGCCTACACCTATAATTTCGGCTACGTCGGCAGCCGTGCCACCGGCAATGGTCCCGGCACCTACCTGCTGGTTGGGCCCGACTGGCAGGGTACGGTGCCGCCGGGTATCGACAAGGTCTTGCGCTCAGAAACCCAGTTCGCCTTTGTGTTCTATCGCACCCAACTGCAGGGCCCGGATGACCTGGATAACGTCAAGCGCGTCCAGACGGGCTACAAGGTCCAGCCGCTGTCCGCCTGGCTCGGGCAAGCGGCACCACCAGCAGCCGCGCCGATCAACTTCCTGACCCCACTGAGTGCGGAAGCCGAGCGCAGTAGCCTGGATTTCTTCAAACAGTTGAATTTTGTTCTTGGCTTCTGCCCGGTACATCCGTCGGAAGTCGAGCTGATGAAAGCGTTTGCCAAGCTCGGCATTGTTCCCGGCCAGACCTTCGATGAGCAGCAATTGCCCGAGGACATTCGCCAGGCGATCAAGGCCGGCATGGCCGACGCCTGGAAGGATTTCGACGCCCTCGGCCAGCAGGTCGCCCGGGGTGAAATCTCGACTTCACGATTTCTCGGCAGCCGCGAGTACCTCGGCAAGAACTACCTCTATCGCATGCGTGCGACGGTCACCGGGCTCTATGGCAATGACCGCGAAGAAACCCTCTATCCGCCGTTCTACCTGGACGCCGACGGCCAGCGCCTCGACGCCTCGCAACATCGCTACCGCCTGCGTTTCGCCCCCGGGCAGTTGCCGCCGGTGAATGCCTTCTGGTCGTTGACCCTGTACAACGCCCAGCGTTTCCTGGTGGCCAACCCGCTGAATCGCTACCTGATCAACTCGCCGATGCTGAGCAATCTCAAGCGCGACGACGATGGCGGCATCACCCTGTACATTCAGCACCAGCAACCGGACCAGGCGCAGCAAGCCAACTGGCTGCCGGCACCGGATGGGCCGTTCTACATTGCCGGCCGTCTGTATTGGCCAAAACCCGAAGCCCTCGACGGCCGCTGGCAAGCCCCTAAAGTCCAACGCATCGATTGAACAGGAGTCTAATCATGAAGAGTTTCAAGGCGCCGTTATTGGCTCTGGTGTTGCTTGCCCCGGCGTGTTTTGCAGTCGATAGCCCGGCGCCCGCCACTCAGGTCACGGCGGACACTTTCGTTCGCGCCGAGTCCGACCGCTTCTTCAGCCTGGTGGTGGCCCGCGGCGGCTTCGGCAAGTTCGTGCACAACCGTGAACTGGTGCCGGTGGACAGCCAGGTGGTGATCCGGCCCAACCGCGACACCCTGTATTCCTCGGCGGTGTTCGACCTCGATGCCGGGCCGGTGACGGTGACGCTGCCGGATTCGGGCCAACGTTATTTTTCGTTGATCGCTATCAACCAGGACCAGTACACCCAACCGCTGATGTACAAGGCAGGGGAGTATCGCTTCAGCCGCGAGGAGATCGGCAGCCGTTATGTGCTGCTGGGGGTGCGTACCCTGGTGGACCCGGCGTCGGCTGACGACATGCAGCAGGGGCGTGACCTGCAGGCGCAGATCAAGGTGCAGCAGCCAGGCGGTGTCGGCCAATTCAGCGTGCCGGCATGGGACAAGACCAGCCTGAATGCGCTGCGTACATCACTGCTGTCGCTGGCAGCGACCATCCCGGATTCCAAGGCCATGTACGGCAAGCAAGGGGAGGTCGACCCGGTGCGGCATTTCATCGGCAGCGCGTCGGCCTGGGGCGGTAACCCTGCGCAGGACGCCTATTACCTGACGGTGACGCCGAGCCAGAATGATGGTTCGGCGAGCTATCGGCTGACGGTCAAGGACGTGCCGGTCGACGCCTTCTGGTCGATCAGCGTGTACAACGCCGCCGGCTATTTCCAGGCCAATCCGCAGAACGCCTATACCCTCAATAACCTGGGCGCCAAACGCGAAGCCGACGGCAGCATCGTGGTGCAGTTCGGCGGCTGCGATAGCGGCGCGAGCAATTGCCTGCCGGTGACGGCGGGCTGGAATTATATGGTGCGGTTGTACAAACCGCAGGCGAGGGTGCTGGACGGCAGCTGGCAATTTCCCCTGGCCGTGCCGGCGGGGTGAAGTTTTCGCTATCCCGAGAACACCGCAAAACCACTGTAGGAGCGAGCCTGCTCGCGATGAGGCCGGTACAGTCAACATTGATATTGGATGTGCCTGTCTCGTCGCTAGCAAGTTAGCTCCCACAGGTTTTGCATGCGCCCCAGGACCCTGTGGGAGTTGGCTTCCTCACGCACTTTCCCGCTCTATCACCTCGCACTGCAGCAGATTCAATCGCTGCAACTCGTCTTCAACCGGCAACACCCCCAGGCTCTGCAGAACCCGTGTCGCCGCCAGCACACCGATCTCCAGGGCAGGCGGGCGGATGCTGCTCAGGCTCGGCAGGAGCATTTCGGCGAAGGGGTAGTCGCCGAAGCCGAGCACTGCGCAGTCTTCGGGGATCTTCAGTCCGGCGCGTTGTCCAGCCAGCAAGCCACCGGCGGCGAGGTTGTCATTGGCAAAGATGATGGCGTCGGGTGGTGCCGCACTGTTCATCAACGCCTCCATGGCCTGTTTGCCCGCGTCGAACGGCGGCCGTCCGGCATCCGGTGCGAACACCCAGGGCTGCAGACCCAGCTCTGCAAGGCAGGCGGCATAGCCGTCGCGCCGCTCCAGCGCGCTGAAGTCGCCGGCGGCGCTGTTCTGCACAAAGGCGATGCGCCGAAAACCCTTGCCATGCAAATAACGCGCGGCGCTGACACCGACTTCATAGTGGGAGAAACCGATCTGCAGCGGCTCGCGCTCGGGTTGGTAGTCCCAGGTTTCGATCACCGGAATGTCGGCCTCGCTGATCATCTTCTCGGTGCCGGCGCTGTGGAAGTGGCTGGTCAGCACCAGGGCCGCCGGCGACCAGCCGAGAAAGGCCCGTACCGCGCTCTCTTCCTGCTCGGCGCTGAAATAACTCGAGGCCAGCAGCAACTGGTAGCCGTGCTGGCTGAGGGTGTCGCTGAAACCCTGGATGGTGTTGGCGAAAATCGGTCCGGAGATGTTCGGAATCACCATGCCGACGATCTTGCCCCGCGCCGAGGCCAAGCCGCCGGCCACCAGGTTGGGCACATAACCCAATTGCGCCACGACCGCGGCGATCCGCTCCCGGCGCTCAGGGGATACCTGCTCCGGCTGATTGAAGTAGCGCGAAACAGTGATCGCCGAGACACCGGCCTGGCGGGCCACGGTATCGAGCGTGACGCGTCCGGCGCCACGGCGCTTGCGGGGTTTGTCCTGATCCAAGGCGTGCATCCTCGATAAAACTAAAAGGCATATAAAGCTAATTTATAAGTATTTGACGATCTATGAGCGGGTTGTCGATACTTGTGATGGTAGCGCTAACAAAGCGCGTTGTCTGCTACTCGCTCGAGCGAATGTCCAAGACATATTCAAGGCGCTGTCGTCGTCGAACGACAGCGGATCAGGGCACATTTTCGAGTGGTCAGACCATGCACAAATTTCCTCGCCAACCCAAGCGCCTGGCGCAATCGATTCGCGCCGCCAGTTGGTTGTTTGCCGGCCTGGCAGCCTTGCCTGCACCCGCTGCATTCGCGGCAGGCACTGGCGAGCAGGAGGCCACGCTGCAAGCTGTGACGGTCACGGCCACCCGCCGCGAAGAGTCGCTGCAGAAAGTCCCGGTAGCGGTCTCGGTGATCGATGGCGAGCAACTGGAACGCGACAGCCGCAACAGTGTGGCGACGATCGTCCAGCAAGTGCCGTCGTTGAATTTCCGCACCGGTGCCTCAAACAAGGACACCTCATTGTTTGTCCGTGGCGTGGGCACCATTTCCACGTCGCCAGGGGTCGAGCCGACCGTGGCGACGGTGATCGATGGCGTGGTTTATGCCCGTCCCGGGCAGGCCACCCTCGACCTGATGGACCTGCAGCGGGTCGAAGTTCTGCGGGGTCCGCAGGGCACGTTGTTCGGCAAGAACGCCTCGGCCGGGGTGTTGAACATCACCAGCAAGGCGCCGACCGCCGAAACTCACGGTTACGTCGATCAGTCGTATTTCAGTGGCAACGAAAGCCGCACCCGCTTCGGCCTCGGCGGCAGCCTGATTCCAGAGATCCTGAAAGGCTCGATCACCACGCTGTTCGGCAGCTACGACGGCAACGTCGATAACCTGTACAACGGCCAGGAAGTTAACGGCTATAACCGCAAGGGCGCACGGGGCAAACTCGAATTCACACCTAACGATGAGCTGACGTTCACCTTCATCGCCGACTACATGCAGTCCCACGACGATGCGCCCAACGGGGTGGTCAGCCAGGCGCTGACTCCGGCCTTTGCCAGTGCCTTGAACCCGGTGCGGGCCAGCAGTGATAACCGCAAGATCAACACCAATACCCGCACCCACGTCGAGGACGTCAACAAGGGCCTGTCCGGCCAACTCGACTGGCAACTCGGCGACTACACCCTGACCTCGATCACCGCCTGGCGTGGCTGGGACAACACCCAGTACCAGGATGGCGACCGCCTGGGCACCATCACTGCCGCGTTCCCCGGCACCGCGGACAAAGGCGACCTGGCGTTCGATCAATACTCCCAGGAGCTGCGCCTGGCCTCGCCGAAAGGTGAGTTTCTCGAGTACGTTGGCGGCCTGTTCTATATGCACGGCAAGGACGACGAGACCTACCAGCGCACCCTGACCACACCCACCAGCAGCAACCGTGGGATTGCCGATTACAGCACCAGCAACGACAGTTATGCGGTATTTGGCGAAAGCACCCTGAACTTCAGGTCGGACTTTCGCGGGATCGCCGGCCTGCGCTTTACCCATGATGACCTGGAATACGATCACCGCCGGGTCTCGACTTCAGCCACCACCGTCAGCGGCATCCAGCCGGCCACCAGCAGTTCCGGTTCGGTGGACGAGGACGGGTGGTCCGGGCGCCTGGGCCTGCAGTACGACCTGAGCGATTCGGTCACCAGCTACCTGACCTACTCACGTGGCTACAAGGGACCGGCCTACAACGTGTTTTTCAACATGCAGCCGCGCGACACCGAAGCGCTCAAGCCGGAAACTTCCAATACCTGGGAGGCGGGGATCAAGGCCACGACCTGGAACAATCGCCTGACCACCAACCTGGCGGTGTTCCACAGTGAATACGACAACTACCAGGCGAACTTCTTCGATACCGTTGCCGGGCAAGTGGTCACGCGTCTGATCAACGCCGGCAGTGTCAGCACCGAAGGGGTAGAACTCGATTACGCCCTGCAGGCAACCCGCCAATTGAAGCTCTCCGGGGCGCTGGCCTACACCCATGCGCGCATCGATCAGTTCGCCTGCCCGGCGGGTGCGGCGGCCTCTTGCAATGTCGATGGCAAGCCACTGCCTTACACCCCGGACTGGAAGAGCTATGTACGGGCCGACTACAACATCCCGCTGGACAATGGCCTGGATATCGAACTGGGCACCGACTACAGCTGGCAGAGCGAAGTGCAGTACGACATCAGCCAGAACCCCGACACCAAACAGGGCGCCTACGGCCTATGGAATGCCAGTGTTGCCCTGGCCGATTACACCGACGGCTGGCGCGTCGCGCTGCTGGCGAAGAACCTCACCGACAAGTCGTACTCGCCGTTGCTCGCCAGCGGTGGCAGCTACATTTACCGCGCCGTACCCCGTGACGACGAGCGCTACTTCGGCGTGCAATTGCGCAAGGATTTCTAAGCATGAGTCGACAACTGAAACTGGGCGCCTTCCTCATGGCCACCGGGCACCACGTCGCGGCCTGGCGCCATCGCGATGTTCCGGCCAATGCCGGGCTGGATTTCGCCCATTACAAACGCCTGGCGCAACTGGCCGAGGCAGCAAAATTCGATGCCCTGTTCGTCGCCGACAGTGTGGCGGCGCCGACCCAGGACATCGCCAGTCGCATGGCCCGCTCCGATCACTTCGAACCGCTGACGCTGCTGTCGGCATTGAGCGCGGTGACCGAGCGCATCGGCCTGATTGCCACGGCCACCACCAGCTACAACGAGCCGTACCACGTGGCGCGCAAGTTTGCTTCGCTGGATCACTTGTCCGGTGGGCGGGCAGGGTGGAACCTGGTGACTTCGGACAATGCCGCCGAAGCGCTGAATTTTGGCCGCGATGAACACATAGGGCACGCTGAGCGCTACAGCCGTGCCCGGGAATTCCAGCACGTGGTGACAGGGTTGTGGGACAGTTGGGAAGACGATGCGTTTGTCCGCGACAAGGCCAGCGGCAGCTATTACCACCCGGACAAGTTGCACGTACTCAATCACGTCGGTGAGCACTTTCGCGTCAAGGGGCCGCTGAACGTGGCGCGCTCGCCACAAGGGCGACCGGTGATTGTCCAGGCCGGTTCCTCGCAAATCGGCCGCGAACTGGCGGCGCAAACCGCTGAGGTGGTCTTTACCGCGCAGACCTCACTTGCCAACGCACAGGCGTTTTATGCCGATCTCAAGGGACGCTTGAGCACATACGGGCGCAGCGCCGATGCGCTGAAGATCATGCCCGGGGTGTTTGTCGTGGTCGGGGCCAGCGAAGCGCAGGCGCAGGAGAAGTTCCAGAGCTTCCAGCAATTGGTCGAACCGGAAGTCGGCGTCGCGCTATTGGGACGCATGCTCGGCAACTTCGACCTGTCGGGCTATCCGTTGGACGGGCCGCTGCCCGACTTGCCGCTGACGGACAGTGGTCAGCAAAGTCGGCAGAAACTGCTCACCGAGCTGGCCGGTCGCGATAACCTCAGCCTCGCCGAACTGGGGCGCAGGATTGCCGGCGGTCGCGGGCATTACAGTCTGGTGGGCACTGCCGAGCAGATTGCCGATCGATTGCAGGAGTGGTTCGAACAGGGCGCGGCGGACGGCTTCAACGTGCTGGTGCCGCACCTGCCTGGCGGCCTCGAGGATTTCGCCAGCCAGGTGGTGCCTGAACTGCAGCGCCGCGGATTGTTCAGAACACAATACGAAGGCCGGACCCTGCGCGAGAACCTCGGCCTGGTTCGCCCCGCCAACCGATTTACCCAACCGTCGAACTGACGCGAGCAGAGGATTCAACATGACCTACACCGCCGCCGCAAACCGCTACCAATCTATCCCTTACCGTCGCGTCGGCCGCAGCGGCCTGGTGCTGCCAGCGCTGTCCCTGGGCCTGTGGCACAACTTTGGCGATAGCACGCCAATCGACACCCAGCGCGCGTTGTTGCGTACCGCGTTCGACCTTGGCATCAACCATTTCGACCTGGCCAACAACTACGGTCCGCCCTACGGCAGCGCCGAGATCAATTTCGGCCGATTGCTGCGTGAAGATTTCAAGCAGTACCGTGATGAGCTGATTATCTCCAGCAAGGCCGGCTGGGACATGTGGCCCGGCCCCTACGGCCAGGGCGGTGGCTCGCGCAAATACGTGCTGGCCAGCCTCGACCAGAGCCTGCAACGGTTGGGTCTGGATTACGTCGATATTTTCTACTCGCACCGTTTTGATCCAGACACCCCGCTGGAAGAAACCGCCAGCGCCCTGGCGACGGCGGTGCAGCAGGGCAAGGCGCTGTACATCGGCATTTCGTCCTATTCGGGGGTGAAGACCCGGGAGATCGCTGCGCTGCTCAAGGAATGGAAGGTGCCGCTGCTGATCCATCAACCGGCGTACAACCTGCTCAATCGCTGGGTGGAAAAAGACTTGCTGGACACCACCGAGGAGCTCGGCAGCGGGGTGATTGCCTTCACCCCGCTGGCCCAGGGGCTGCTCACTGATAAATACCTCAACGGCGTGCCGGCAGATGCGCGGGTCAATCGTCCGGGGGGCGGTTCGTTGCAGTCGTCGCACTTGAGCGAGGCCAATCTGGCCCATGTGCGGGCACTGAATCAGATCGCCCAGCGTCGCGGCCAGAGCCTGGCACAACTGGCGCTGGCCTGGACACTGCGCGATCCACGGGTGACCTCGGCATTGATCGGCGCAAGCCGGCCGGAGCAGATCATCGAGAACGTCGGCGCCTTGGCCAATCTGACTTTCAGCGACGAGGAACTGGCCGAGATTGATCGGTTTGCTCTGGAGGGCGGGATCAATCTTTGGGAAAAGCCGTCGACGGCTGAATGATTTTTTTATCCAGGACCCGCGAGCGGTCGTTGAACAGTGAGACAGCAATGAGATTGCGCAAAGCGTTGTATACCGGCCTGGCCCTGTTCAGCCTGAGTGGTGTGGTGCTGGCGGCTGATCCCGCCAGTTTGCGAATCGGCTATCAGAAAGGCTCCATTGCCTTGATCCTGGCCAAGGAACACGGGCTGCTGGAGAAGCGTTTTCCCCAGACGACCGTGCAGTGGATCGAGTTTCCCGCGGGGCCACAGATGCTCGAAGCGATCAACGTCAATGCCCTGGACGTCGGCTCGACCGGAGACATTCCTCCCTTGTTCGCGCAAGCGGCGGGTGCCGATCTCGTTTACATCGGCGCCGAGCCGCCGAAACCCGAAGCGGAAACCATCCTGGTTCGTGCCGATAGCCCGCTCAAGGACATTGCCGACCTGAAAGGCAAGAAAGTCGCCTTCCAACGCGGCTCCAGTTCCCACAACCTGATCCTGCGGGCACTGAACAAGGCCGGCTTGAATTATCAGGATATCCAGCCGGTCAACCTGCCACCGGCGAATGCGCGGGCCGCCTTCGAGCAGGGCAGCGTCGATGCCTGGGCAATCTGGGAGCCCTATGCCTCGCTGGCCATGAGCCAGGGCAACGTGCGGGTGTTGGCCAACGGCGCGGGGCTCCAGCTGTCCGGCCCGGTGTACACCGCACGTCGTGACTACGCGCAATCCAACCGGGCATTCATAGACGCCCTGCTGGAACAACTGACCGCCGCCGAAGCCCTGACTCGCAGCGAGCGGCAAGCCAGCCTCGACGTGGTGAAGAAATACATGGGCCTGCCCGATGAGGTGATCGTCCGCTATTTCGACAACCGCCCAGCGTCACCGATCCTGCCCATCGACGACAGCATCGTCCAGGCGCAGCAAACCACGGCAGACCTGTTCTATCAGAACAAGCTGCTGCCCAAGCCGATCGATGTCAGCAAGGCGGTGTGGCACAAGACGGATTGATTGGGGGCATCTGCGCTCAGCCAGTAAACGCAATACTCTCCACCACCTCCAGGTCATACCCGGTCAACCCCGCATACTTCAGCGGCGGCCCCAGGTGGCGCAGCTTGCCCACGCCGAGGTTCTGCAGAATTTGCGCGCCGGTGCCGACTTCCGAGTAGATCCGCGACTGCGAGCGGCTGAACTGGCGGGGCGCCTGGGTCAGTTGCGGCACGCGCTCGAGCAGGGCCTGGGATGATTCGTGGTTGGCCAGCACCACCACCACGCCGCGACCTTCTTCGGCCACCCGTTGCAACGCGGCCCACAGCGTCCAGTTCGACGGGCCGCTGTATTCGGCGCCGACCAGGTCACGTAGCGGGTCGATCACATGCACCCGCACCAGGGTCGGCTCATCGTGGCGCAGCTCACCCATGACCATTGCCATGTGGACACCGCCTTCGATGCGATCCTCATAGGTGATCAGACGAAAGGTGCCATGCACGGTAGGCAGCTCTCGTTCGCCGATGCGTTCGACCGTGTGTTCGTTGCTCAGACGGTAGTGGATCAGGTCGGCAATGGTGCCGATCTTGA
Organism: Pseudomonas sp. Pse1; assembly: GCF_024519635.1. Taxonomy (NCBI): domain Bacteria; kingdom Pseudomonadati; phylum Pseudomonadota; class Gammaproteobacteria; order Pseudomonadales; family Pseudomonadaceae; genus Pseudomonas; species Pseudomonas sp. Pse1. The sequence goes on along the minus strand of NZ_JALJRO010000001.1, from coordinate 513,730 downwards.
TCCCGTGTTTTTGCGCGAAGATTTCCAGGTCGGGGCGGCGGGCCATGGTGCCGTCGTCGTTCATCACCTCGACAATCACCGAGGCCGGGGTGAAGCCGGCCAGGCGCGCCAGGTCGCAGCCGGCTTCGGTGTGGCCGGCGCGGGTCAGCACGCCACCTTCGCGGGCGCGCAGCGGGAAGATGTGGCCGGGCTGGACGATATCGGCGGCTGTCGCACCGGGGGTAACGGCGGCGGCCACGGTGCGTGCGCGGTCGGCGGCGGAGATGCCGGTGGTGACCCCGGTGGCCGCTTCAATCGACACGGTGAAGGCGGTGCTGAACACGCTGCCATTGCTCGGCACCATCTGCTCCAGGCCGAGGCGCTGGCAGTGTTCGTCGGTCAGGGTCAGGCAGATCAGGCCCCGCGCCTCACGGGCCATGAAACTGATGGCAGCGGCGTCGCAGCAATCGGCGGCGAGCAGCAGGTCGCCTTCGTTTTCGCGGTCCTCGTCATCGACCAACAGGACCATTTTGCCGAGGCGGTAATCTTCGATGATTTCTTCGATGCTGTTGAAGGCCATGCTGGACTCCTGGTGTTTGTAGGAAATATAGTGTGGTATACCATAATACAAAATAACGAGGAGGTCACGATGAAGGCGTACTGGATTGCCCATGTGGATGTCAGCGACAGCGATCAATACAGCCAATACACCCAACGCGCGCCCAAGGCTTTTGCCGTCTATGGCGGACGCATGCTGGCCCGCGGCGGACGCAGTGAGGCCCTGGAAGGCCGGCCGACGCCGCAGCGCAGTGTGGTGATTGAATTTGACTCGTATGAACAGGCGCTGGCCTGTTATCACTCGGATTTGTATCAGGAGGCGAAGGGCCACCGGGAGGGTGTGGCGCGGGCGGAGGTGATTATTGTGGAGGGGGTTGCGCCGATTTGATAAGCACCATGCTGCGGCCCTCTGTAGGAGCGAGCCTGCTCGCGATGCGGTGTGACAGTCGACATTGATGGTGAATGTCAGTCAGCTATCGCGAGCAGGCTCGCTCCTACAGGAGACCGTCAGCGGATGAAGTGGATCTTCCCACTATCGTCATTGCCGATATAGATGCCGTAGACCCCTGCCTGGCGTTCGTCGATGTAACGTTCGAGGATCTGGCGGATGGCCGGGTAGTAGATGTCGTCCCAGGGAATATCCTCGGGGGCGAAGAATTGGTAGGCGAGGGTTTCCGGGCCGAACTGGCCGGTGATCTCCAGGGCGATGGCGCGGAAGATGATGTACACCTCGCTGATCTGCGGCACGCTGAAGATCGAGTAGGGCGAGAGGATTTCCCCGCGCACGCCGCTTTCTTCCCAGACCTCGCGCAACGCCGCCTGCTCGGTGGTTTCCCCGGCCTCCATGAAGCCCGCCGGCAGCGTCCAGGTGCCCGGACGTGGCGGTATGGCGCGTTGGCACAACAGGTATTTACCGTCCTGCTCGATGATGCAGCCGGCGATGATCTTCGGGTTGATGTAGTGGACGTAGCCGCAACCGCGGCACATCAGGCGCTCGTGCGTATCGCCCGGCGGTAACTGCGACTTGAGGTCAGGGCTACCGCATTTTGGGCAAAAGCTCGGGCTGAACATGATCAACGACCTATGCGAGGTTCTTTCAGGGCGATGGGTTGGGTGATCGCGGGGATCGCGCCGGTTTCTTCCTGCTTGCGCTTGAGGTATTCGAGGGCGACGTTGGCGGCGGCGCGAACGTGGTCGACACAGGCCTGGTGGGCGGCCAGGGCATCACCGCTCTTGATCGCCTCGACCATGCGTTCCATTTCCTGGTTGCTGGCGCCACGGCGGTTTTCCTGGGACACCGAGGTCGCCCGCAGGTAGCTGATGCGCGCCTGCAACTGACGCAACTGGGTGGCGGCGACGTGGTTGCCGGAGCCTTCCAGCAGCACGTCGTAGAAGCCCTGCACCGAGTCGATGACCTGCTGCAGTTCACCTTCCTTGAGCGCCTGGCGGTTTTCTTCCAGGGCTTTTTCCAGGGCCTTGATGTCCCGGGCCTTGGCACGCAGGGTGAATAGCTGGACGATCAGGCCTTCGAGCACGCAACGCAGCTCATAGATGTCGACGGCATCGGCCAGGGTGATGATCGCCACCCGTGGACCCTTGGCGTCGGCGAACTCTACCAGGCCTTCGGATTCCAGGTGACGCAAGGCTTCACGCACCGAAGTGCGGCTCACGCCCAGGCGATCGCACAGATCGCGCTCGACCAGGCGATCGCCTGGCAGAAGCTGGAAGTTCATGATGGCGCTTCGCAGTTTATCCAGCACGATTTCGCGCAGGGTAACGGGGTTGCGATTGACCTTGAAGCTGTCGTCGAGTGGCAGGCGTTTCATGGGGTACGCTCTAAAGTTGGCTGTCCCTGCACAACGGGCATCGTCCGTGGGCGTTTGGTTCAGACAGCCGAAGGTTAACTTGAGGCCTCGGCGTCGGCTTCGGCGAAGGCTTCACGGGCCAGCCGGAAACTGTCCACGGCCGCCGGGACGCCGCAATAAATGCCGACCTGAAGCAGAATTTCGCGTATTTGCTCACGACTCAGGCCGTTACGCAAGGCGCCGCGCACATGCAGCTTGAGTTCGTGCGGACGGTTGAGCGCCGAGATCATCGCCAGGTTGATCATGCTGCGCTCCTTGAGCGACAAGCCCTCGCGCCCCCAGACATGGCCCCAGCAGTACTCGGTGACCATTTCCTGCAGGGGACGGGTGAAGTCATCGGCGTTCTCGATGGAGCGATTGACATAGGCCTCGCCCAGTACCTGGGTGCGGATTTGCAGGCCTTTTTGGTATTTTTCGTTGCTCATTTCAATGTCTCCCATGAATTGCGGGGTGCAAACCCTTGCAGGCGCCGGCAAGCCAGCCCCTACAACCCACCCATCAAGGTGTATTTGATTTCCAGATAATCCTCGATCCCATACTTGGAACCTTCACGCCCCAGGCCCGAGGATTTGATCCCGCCAAACGGCGCGACTTCGGTTGAGATCAACCCTTCGTTGATCCCGACCATGCCGTACTCCAGCGCTTCGCTCATGCGCCAGGCGCGGCCGAGGTCGCGGGTGTAACAGTAGGCGGCGAGGCCGAATTCGGTGTCGTTGGCCATCTGCACGGCCTCGGCTTCGCTGCCGAAACGGAACACCGCCGCCAGTGGGCCGAAGGTTTCCTGGGTGGCGACCTGCATCCGCGCGGTCACGCCAGACAGCACCGTCGGCTGGAAGAAACCATGGCCGAGCGCATGCCGTTCGCCGCCACAAAGCAGCTCGGCGCCATGGGCGAGGGCGTCCTGCACGTGCTCCTCGACCTTGGCCACCGCGCGCTCGTTGATCAGCGGACCTTGAGTCACGCCGCTATCGAAACCGCTGCCGACCTGCAGTTGCGCGACCCGTTCCGCCAGCCGTGCTACGAACGCATCGTGGATGCCGTCCTGCACCAGGAAGCGGTTGACGCAGACGCAGGTCTGCCCGGCGTTGCGGAACTTGGCGATCAACGCGCCTTCCACCGCACGCTCGAGATCGGCATCGTCGAAGACGATAAAGGGCGCGTTACCACCCAACTCCAGCGAGACCTTTTTCAGGGTCGGTGCGCACTGCGCCATGAGCAGTTTGCCAATCGCCGTCGAACCGGTGAACGACAGCTTGCGCACCTTCGAGCTGGCGGTGAGTTCGCCGCCGATGGCAACGGCGTCGCCGGTGATCACGTTGAAAATCCCCGGCGCAATCCCTGCCTGTTCGGCCAGCGCCGCCATGGCCAGGGCCGAGAACGGGGTTTCCGGCGCCGGCTTGACGATGCACGGGCAACCGGCGGCGAGGGCCGGGCCAGCCTTGCGGGTGATCATCGCGGCAGGGAAGTTCCACGGGGTGATCGCCGCCACGACGCCGATCGGCTCCTTGCTGACGACGATGCGCGCATCGCCCTTGTGGCTGGGAATGGTGTCGCCATAGATGCGCTTGGCTTCTTCGGCGAACCACGCGATAAAACTCGCGGCGTAGAGGATTTCGCCCTTGGCCTCGGCCAGTGGCTTGCCTTGTTCGAGGGTGAGGATCGCGGCCAGGGCGTCGGCGTTTTCCAGCATCAGCCCGTGCCAGCGCTTGAGAATGTTGCTGCGTTCCTTGGCGGTCAGCCCACGCCAGGCCGGCCATGCCTTATTGGCCGCGTCGATGGCCAGGCGCGCGTGTTCGGCGCCGAGGTTGGGCACCCGGCCGATGAGTTCACCGTTGGCCGGATTGAAGATGTCCTGCTGCGCACCGTCGGGGGCGTCGAGCCATTGGCCGTTGATATAGGCCTGCTGGCGGAACAGGGGGGAGGCGGCTGGGTTCATGCGGGCTCCTGGCAAAAATAGTGAAATCTGCACGAGTCCCTGTGGGAGCGGCCCGGGCGGCGTTCCGCTCCCACAGGAGGTGGCGGGGCCGTGTCAGGCCAACGTGGGCAGCGGCCCGAGCTTGCCTTTGTGGTAGATCATCGGGGTCACCGGTTGCGCGGGCAGGATCAGGTTTTTCACCGCGCCGACGATGATCGCGTGATCGCCGCCGTCGTATTCGCGCCACAATTCGCATTCGATGATCGCCGTCGCCTTGCCGAGCAGCGGATTGCCCAGCTCGCTCAGGTGCCAGTCGATGCCGGCTGCCTTGTCCTTGCCCTTGCCGGCGAACGCATAGGCCTCGGCGGTCTGGTCGGCGGACAGCAGGTGAATCGCGAACTGCTTGCTGTCACGCAGGATCGGGTAGGTGTCGGAGCCGTAGTTGGGGCAGAACAGCACCAGCGCCGGGTCGATCGACAGGGCACTGAAGGCGCTGGCGGTGATGCCGACGATGGCGCCATCCGGGTCGAGGGTGGTGACCACCGTGACGCCGGACGGGAAGGAGCTCATGACGTCTTTGTAAATGCCGGGTTCGATCATTTTTTTGGACTCCTAGCGCATGACAAACGGATCAGGCATCGGTGCCTGGGACAGGTTGATCCACACCGTTTTCAGCTCGGTGTAGGCCAGCACCGAATCGATGCCGCTTTCGCGTCCATAGCCGCTGTTCTTGAAACCGCCGATCGGCGCCATGGCCGAGACCGCGCGGTAGGTGTTGACCCAGATGATCCCCGAACGCACGTCACGGGCCAGGCGGTGGGCGCGGCCCAGGTCGCGGGTCCAGATGCCGGCGGCGAGGCCGAACTGCGAGTCGTTGGCGATTGCCAGGGCTTCGGCTTCGTCCTTGAAACGGATCACCGACGCCACCGGGCCGAAGACTTCTTCCTGCATGATCTTCATCGAGTTGCGGTCGCACTCGAACAGCGTCGGCTCATAGAACCAGCCATCGCCGAGGCCCGCCGGACGCTTGCCGCCCAGGCGCAAGCGCGCACCTTCGGCTATCGCGTCGGCCACCAGGCCTTCGACCACCGCCAGTTGCTGCGCGGTGGCCATCGGGCCCATTTCGCTGCTGTCGTCCTGCGGGTTGCCGATGCGGATGCGCTCGGCGCGCTGCACCAGGCGGCTGACGAATTCGTCGTAAATCTCGTCTTGCACCAGCAGTCGCGAACCGGACACGCAGCTCTGTCCGGAGGCCGCGTAGATCCCGGCGATGGCGCCGTTGATCGCGCTGTCCAGGTCGGCGTCGGCGAAGATGATGTTCGGCGACTTGCCGCCCAGTTCCAGCGACAGCTTGGCGAAGTTCTCAGCGCTGCTGCGCACCACATGGCGAGCAGTGGCGGCGCCGCCGGTGAAGGCGATCTTGCGCACCAGCGGGTGACGGGTCAGGGCGGCACCGGTGCTCGGCCCGTAACCGGTGACCACGTTGACTACCCCCGGCGGGATCCCGGCTTCCAGCGCCAGGCGCGCCAGTTCAAGGATGGTTGCCGAGGCGTGCTCGGACGGCTTGATCACGATGGTGTTGCCCGCCGCGAGGGCTGGAGCCAGTTTGATCGCGGTCAGGTACAGCGGGCTGTTCCAGGGGATGATCGCGGCGACCACACCCATGGCTTCGTGCACGGTGTAGGCAAACAGGTCCGGCTTGTCCAGCGGCAGGGTGCCGCCTTCGAGTTTATCGGCAAGGCCGGCGGTGTAGTGGAAAAATTCCGGCAAATAGCTGACCTGGCCACGGGTCTCGCGGATCAGCTTGCCGTTGTCGCGGCTTTCCAGCTGCGCCAGGTGTTCCTTGTTCTCGGCGATCAGATCACCGAGGCGGCGCAGCAACTTGCCCCGGGCGGTGGCGGTGAGCCCGCGCCAGGCCGGGCTGTCGAAGGCGGTCTGCGCAGCCTGCACGGCGCGCTCGACATCGGCTTCGTCGGCGTCGGGCAACTGCGCCCAGGGCTCGGCCAGCGCCGGGTTGAGGCTGTCGAAAGTCTTGCCGGAGAGGGCATCGACCCATTCCCCGCCGATGCACATCTGGAAGCGTGCGAGTGTCATGCAACAATCCCCTTTATATGGTTTTGTCGGGAGTAGGCAAGGTCGAGGAACTCCAGCAGCATCTGGTTGACCAGGCGCGGCGACTCTACCGGCATCATATGCCGTTGCTCGTGCAGCACCGCAACCTTCGCGCCGGGTATGCAGCGAGCCAGTTGCTCGGCCATTTCCGGGGTCGAACCGGGGTCCAGTTCGCCGGTGGCGATCAGCGTCGGCACCTGGATACTCGCCAGGTCGTCGGCGCGGTACATGTCCTGGGTGGCGAACAGCTCGTAGGTGGTCAGGTAACCCTGGGGGTCGTTCTGCGCCAGGGTCTGGCGCAACGCGGCGATCTGCGCCGGATTGGCGGCCTGGTATTCGCGACTGAACCAGCGCGACAGTGCCGCTTCGGCGTTGGCATCCGGACCGTGTTCGGCGGCCTGAGCGGTGCGAGCAATCACCCCGGCGCGTTGTTCAGCGGTGCGATTGAACACGCTATTGAGCACCACCAGGCTCTGCAGGCGTTGCGGGTAATGCAGGGCGAAGGCCCGCGCCACCAGGCCTCCCATGGAAAAGCCGATCACCGTGGCCGCCGGCAATTGCAGGTGATCGAGCAGCTCCAGCAACTGCTCGGCATAACCGAGCAGGGGCGTGCCACTGGCCGGGCGCGGGCTGGCGCCGTGACCGAGCATGTCGTAGGCGATCACCCGGTATTTGGACGCCAGGCCAACGACCTGGCCGCCCCACATTTCTTTATTCAGGCCCACGCCGTGGATCAAAACCACGGGCTGGCCTTGGCCGGTCGCCAGGTAACTGGTTCCAGCCGGGGTGAGTTCAGCGGTGAGCCGAATCATGGAGCGCTCCTGCAGACCTTTTTGTTGGAGTGAACGACCGGCTTACTGGGCTTTTTCGGCGGCCAGTTCTTCCAGGTCGATGTAGCGGTTACCGATACGCGGATGCAGGCGGCCACCGTCGGCGCAGCCGAGGACGACGACGATTTCGTCGGCACGTGGCGCGTCTTCGATTTGCATTTCCAGGGTGATGTAGTGCGAGCGCAGGCCTTCGTCGTCCTTGTGCATCATCGGGATCTGGATCGAAGTGCCCGGACCACCGCGCTTGTTGGTGAAGCTCAGATAGCTCTTGGCCTTGACCGCTTCGCGATAGTGGTTGCCGAAGCGCAGGGTGTGGATCACCGCCGAGGCGTGTTCGATCTCGCCGTCAGCACCGACCACTGCTGCCTTGCCGTAAGCCTCGATTTTCTCGGCACCACCGATAATCCCCACCAGGCGCTCCACCATCAGCGCGCCGAGGTCGGAGCAGTTGGCACGGATCTGCGGCTTGAGGTCTTCGACAAAACCGTTGCCCAGCCATGGGTTCTTCATCACCACGGCGAGGCCGACCATGGTCACCGGCTTGTCGGTGGGCTTGCCGCCCTCGATGAAGGTTTCTTCGACATAGCTGACGATCTTGCGGATTTCGAAACTCATGAGCTGCTCCATACGAGAAGAAAAGTGTCTGTGCGTCTGATGGTATACCATAATACCGATCGTGCAAGCGCTTAATCCGGTTTCTCGTCGGGAGGCGATGAAAAGCAGGGGGGGAGGGATGACGCGGTTTGAACTGTGGGAGCGGGCTTGCTCCTACAGGGGGTATGGCGGCGATCCCAGGAAGATCGGAGGCAGAAGATCAAAGGCTTAACTGAGAATACGTATCAAAAACAAATGAGGTGCTATACCATGCGCCGCAATTTTCTGGCAGGTATGCCGCCCCATTTGGCTATTCAGCAAGGTTATCTCGATGCGTCGTACGCTGCTGTCGATCTGTGTGCTCCAGGCAATCTCTGCGTCATCCTGGGCCGACCAGGCCACAAACGATGAAAACGTCCTGCAACTGCAAGCGACCGACATCGTCGGCACCGCGGAGTATGAAAACCCGCTGGGCCCGGTGGACGGCTACCGCGCCACTCGCTCGGCCAGCGCCACCCGCACCGACACCGCGCTCCATGAAACGCCGCAGTCGATCAGCGTAGTGGGCAAGGACGTGGTCCAGGACCTCAGTGCCACGCGCCTGCAGGACGCCCTCGACTACGCCGGCGGCGTTGGCCGGGCCAATAATTTTGGCGGCCAGGGCCTGACCACCTTTACTGTGCGCGGTTTCACCACCGGTGAGTTCTATCGCAACGGCTTTCCGATTAACCGCGGTTATCCGAACATGCCGGATGCCAACACCATCGAACGCCTGGAAGTGCTGCGCGGGCCGGCGACCACGCTCTACGGTCGCGGCGATCCGGGTGGCACCTTCAACGTCGTCTCCAAGCAGCCGCTGGCCGAACCGACGGTGACCCTGGGCAGCCAGTTCGATGATCAGGGCATGCAGCGCGGTACCCTGGATGCCTCCGGTCCGCTCGATGAAGAAGGCCGTTTGGCTTATCGCCTGAATGTGGTGGGCGAGGGCGGCGACACCTTCCGCGACCATGTCGAGACCGAACGCTACGGCGTGACCCCGGTGCTGAGCTGGCAGGTCAACGATGAGACCAAGCTGATCTTCGAGGGGGACTTCATGCGCAACAATCACCCGCTCGATCGCGGCGTGACGCGCTACCCGAATCAGATCGGCACCGCCTCGCGCGAGACCTTCTTCGGCGAAAAAGACGTCGGCAAGTTGCACAACGACAACAGCATGGCGCAGTTGCGTTTCGAGCACATGTTGAGCGACGACTGGACCTTGGGCGGCGGCTTCCAGTGGCTGGACGGCAGCCTGCAGGGCAACGCGGTGGAAGCCAATGGCGTCGCGGCAGACGGCCGCACCCTGGGCCGCAACTTCAACTACCGCAAGCTGGAATGGACCGACAAGGACAGCCAACTCAACCTCACCGGGCATTTCAGCGCGGGCGGTTTCGATCACACCTTGCTGACCGGCGTCGAGTACGAGGATTACGACTACCAGTCGATCATCCAGCGCTCCAGCGGCGCGGTGAGCGCCTACCCGATCGACATCTTCAATCCGGTCTACGGCCAGCCACGCCCCGCCTTGACCCGCACCCCGACCGACGATCAGGAAAACCTCAAGACCTACGCCGCCTTCGTCCAGGACCAGGTAGCCCTGACCGAGCGCCTCAAAGTCCTGGCCGGCGCGCGTTTCGAGCGCTTCGAACACGACTACCAGACCTTCGTGCCAGGCGGGCGCAGTTGGCAGGCCAGCGACAACGCGGTGACCCCGCGCCTGGGCGTCACCTACGACCTGACCGACAACGTGGCGCTCTACGCCAACACTGCGCGCTCGTTCAAGCCCAACGCCGGCGCCAGCCGCGAGGGTGGCGGATTCGATCCGGAGAAGGGCAAGTCCTATGAGCTGGGCTTGAAGTGGGAGGCGCTGGACAATCAGTTGAGTGTCGACGCCGCGATCTACCAGATCGAAAAGCGCAACGTGCTGACCACCGACCCCGTGGACTCGACCTACAGCGTGGCCGCGGGCGAGGTGCGCAGCCGTGGCTTCGACCTGAACATCGCCGGCAACCTGACCCCGCAATGGCGGGTGATTGGCGGCTATGCCTACGTCGATGCCGAGGTGACCAAGGACAACGTGATCGATTCCGGCACCCGCCTGATGAACATTCCGCAGAACAGCTTCAGCCTGCTCAACGTCTACGAATTCCAGGACGGCGCGCTCAAGGGCCTGGGCCTTGGCACCGGCCTCAAGTACGTCGACGAGCGCGCCGGGCAGACCGCCAACACCGCGTTCTCCATGGCCAGCTACACCGTCGTCGATCTGCTCGGCTACTACAAGGTCAACGACAGGATCCGCCTCAACCTGGATGTGAAGAACCTGACCGATGAAGACTACGAAGAGGGCGCGTTCGGCAACGTCTACGCCTATCCGGGGGCACCGAGGACGGTACAGGTTGGGATTGCGTATACCCTTTGAACACTCCTGTAGGAGCGAGCCTGCCCGCGAAAAACCTGCGGGCGCCGCGGACATTCAGGCAGCCCGCGTCATCGTTGACGACCATCGCGAGCAGGCTCGCTCCTACAGAAACTGCGGCCGATCACACGATCTGCGGACACTGCAAATCACTGTGGGAGCAAGCCTGCTCGCGAAAAACCTGAGGGCGCCGCGTGCATTCAGGCAGCCCGCGTCATCGTTGACGACCATCGCGAGCAGGCTCGCTCCTACAGAAACTGGGGCCGATCACACGATCTGCGGACACTGCAAATCACTGTAGGAGCGAGCCTGCTCGCGAAAAACCTGCGGGCGCCGCGTGCATTCAGGCAGCCCGCGTCATCGTTGACGACCATCGCGAGCAGGCTCGCTCCTACAGGAACTGCGGCCGATTACACGATCTGCGAACACTGCAAATCACTGTGGGAGCGAGCCTGCTCGCGAAAAACCTGAGGGCGCCGCGTACATCCAGACAGTCAGCATAATCCGCGAAAGGTCTTATCTACATCTTGAGTAGTAGGCCCTCTGGCTCATTGCACGCCGGCTGTTTGTTCGTAGACACTGGACAACCCTCCATCTCCGCTGCCCATCCGAGCGCGCAATGACCGAAAACCGCGATTCACCGCAGTGGCTGTTGCTGGGCGGCACGCTGTTCAGCCTGGTGGCCTTTGCCGCCAACTCGATCTTCTGTCGCCTGGCCCTGAAAAGCGCCGCCATCGACCCCGAGTCCTTCACCGCCATTCGCCTGATCGGCGGCGCGCTGTTTTTGATGCTGCTGTTGCGCCTCGGCAACAAGGGTGAGGCGGCGGGCAGTTGGCGCGGCGGGCTCTATCTGTTTGTCTACGCCTACCTGTTTTCCCTGGCCTACATCCATCTCGACGCCGGGGTCGGCGCGTTGATTCTGTTCGGCGCCGTGCAAATCACCATGTTCGCCCTGGGCTGGAAAAACGGCGAGAAAGTGCGGCCGAAAACCGCTGTCGGGATGCTGCTGGCGTTCGGCGGCTTGATCGTCCTGCTTGCTCCCGGCGGCAACGCGCCGCCACTGCTCAGCGCCGTGGCCATGACCATCGCGGGGATCGCTTGGGGTATTTATTCGATCCTCGGCAGGCGCTCGACCAATCCGCTCAAGGATACCGCCGGCAATTTCCTGCGCAGCGTGCCGCTGGTGGTTCTCGCCGCCCTCGTAACCCTGGCGCAAGGCGCCATCTCCATCACCCCAACCGGCGCGCTCTATGCGGCCGCGTCCGGCGTGCTGGCCTCGGGCGCCGGCTATGCGGTGTGGTACGCGGTGCTCGGCAAAATGCGTGCGCAGACGGCAGCTACCTTGCAGTTGAGCGTGCCGGTGCTGGCGTCGGTGGCGGGGGTGGTGTTTTTGGGGGAGGGGTTGTCGACGCGGCTAATGATTGCTTCGGTGATAGTGCTGGGGGGGATTGGGTTGGCATTGCGAGGTGCCACGCGGCAGTGATAAAAGCCTTACAAGATCCGCTTGGCCCACCCGCAAGGACCACCCCCGCATGAACCGCACCCAGCACATCCACCTCATGGCAACCTACAACCAGTGGATGAACGCCAAGCTTTACCAGGCCGCCAGCAGCCTGCCCGATGAGGAACTCGCCGCCGACCGCAAAGCCTTCTTCGGTTCCATTCTCGGCACCCTGAATCACCTGGCGCTAGGCGACCGGGTCTGGCTGCAGCGTTTCGCCAGGCACCCGGCGAACTATCCGCTACTGGAGCCGATTCGCCAGTTGCCGGCACCGAGCAATCTCAAGGCATTGCAGTTCACCAACATCCGCGAGCTGTCCGCCCATCGCGCGTGGCTCGATCAACTGATTATCGAGTGGGCCGGCTCGATTACCGAGGCTGAGCTGGACCATCCTCTCGAGTACGCCAACATGAAAGGCGTACCGGCCCAGAAGGATTTCTTCGGCCTGATCATGCATTTCTTCAACCACCAGACCCATCACCGTGGCCAGGTGACGACCTTGCTCTCGCAGGCCGGTGTCGACCCGGGTGATACCGACCTGGTGATCCTGATTCCCTCCGAGCCTGTGGCCTAGAACGCGCTCTTGATCACTCCGCCATCGGCGCGCAACGCCGCCCCGGTGGTCGCCGACGACAGTGGACTGGCGACATAGGCGACCAGGGAGGCGATTTCCTGCGGTGAGCTGAAGCGCTTGATCAGCGAGGTGGGCCGGACCTTCTCGAAGAACTCCTTCTCGAAACCTTCAAAGGATTGGCCCTGCGCCTTGGCCAGGGTCTCGACGAACTCGCCGACGCCACGGGATTTGGTCGGCCCCGGCAGCACGCTGTTGACGGTAATGCCGGTGCCGGCCACGGCTTCTGCCAGGCCACGGGCGACCGCAAGCTGGGCGGTTTTGGTCACCCCGTAGTGGATCATTTCGACCGGAATCTGCACCCCGCTTTCGCTGGAAATAAAAATGATGCGGCCCCAGTTGGCCTGCTTCATCGCCGGCAGGAACAGTCGGGCCAGGCGTACGCCACTGAGCACGTTGACGTCGAAGAAGCGTTGCCAGTCTTCGTCGGGGATCTCTTCGAAGGGCTTGGGCTCGAAGATGCCGAGGTTATTCACCAGGATCTCCACCCCCGGAAAGCGTCGCGCGACCTCGTCGGCGGCGGCCGCCGTGCTCAGGTCGCCGGCAAATCCATGCACTTGAGCGCCGGTCTGCGCCTGCAGTTGCGCTACCACGCTGTCCACCGACGCCTGGGAGCGACCATTGACGATCACGCGAGCGCCTTCCTCGGCCAGGGTAGTGACGATCGCCAGGCCGATGCCGGCGGTGCTGCCGCTGACCAGGGCGAGTTTGCCTTGCAGGTTCAGGTCCATGAGCGAGTGCCTTCTTCGTGGGTGGAAAAAGCAGGCGACGGGGCCGCCAAGGGTGAGGAATCAGTCTAGTGCGGTTTTCCCGATTGAACGCCACGTTCGTCGTGTTCTGCGCGGCCACCGCGCTAAGGAAATCCCGTAGGCGCACTGGAGTTTTCCCCGCCCTCGATGCTGTTCGTCTCGATACCACCCCGGCCGCTACTGACTTACCTTGCACAAGCCTTATGCAGGCCGCCGGTTCGGCCGCCACTGCGTCTGGCTTGAATGCGCTCCTATAACAACAGTGCCAAGCACGTACAGAGGTGGAGAGGGTTGATGTCCAGGGATAAGCAAGCGTGCCGCGGGCTCGCAATTGCCAGCGTGATGGGGATGGTCTGTGCGCCATGGGGCGCCCAGGCGGATGTGATGGATGACAGTCACTTCAAGGTCGATACCCGCAACTTCTATTTGCACCGCAACTACACCAATACCAACGCACCGGTGTCCGAAGTGCACAGTTGGTCCCAGGGCTTCGATGCCCAGTTCACCTCCGGCTATACCGACACCGCATTGGCAGTTGGGCTGGATGTGGACGCACAGTACGCGCTGCGCCTGGACTCGTCGGGCAATGACGGTTCGTTACCCTTCAGCGTGCATGACCAGCAGACCGCCAACGACTACAGCCGTGCCGGCGCGACCCTGAAAATGCGCTACAGCAAGACCGAGCTCAAGGTCGGCGACCTGCGTCCGCAGTATCCGGTGGCTTTCGATGACCCCAGCCGGCAGCTGGATACCCTCTACCAGGGCGCGGTGGTTGAGTCGAAAGAGGTCGATGGTCTGACGCTCACCGGCGGGCGTTTCTGGTCGGCGGTGACTCGTGAATCGTCGAACCACGAGAAGCTCTACAAATTCGGTTCCACCGACAACCTCGACAGCGACGGCCTGGATTTTGGCGGCGCCACCTACGACATCACCAAGAACCTGCAAGCCAGTTATTTCTACGGCGTTCTCCACGACATCTACCAGCAGCACTACTTCGGCCTGATGCACATGGCCGAGCTGGGCAATGGCTACAAGCTCAAGACCGACCTGCGTTACTTCAACAACAACGAGGATGGCAACGCGCTCAACGGTGAAATCGACAACCGTTCCTGGGGCACGCTGTTCAGCCTGTTCAAGGGCGCGCACATGGTCGGCCTCAGCTACCAGCGCATGCTCGGTGACAGCGTGTTCCCGACCATGAACGGCTACATCCCGCAACCTTACCTGGTGCACTGGTCGTCCCTGGGCTTCGTGCGTCCGGGCGAACGTTCTTGGGCTGCACGCTACAGCTATGACTTCGCCGGGATGGGCCTGCCGGGGCTGAAGTTCGTCACCCGCTACACCAAGGGTACCCAATGGGACCGGGGCGCCAACCTCAGCGATAACCAGGAGAGCGAACGCTTCCTCGGCTTTAACTACGTGGTGCAAAGCGGGGCGCTGCAAGGCCTCGGTTTTGACCTGCGCAACATCGATGTGAAGCAGAAGTACGGCTACGACTACAACGAATTCCGCGTCGCCACGACCTACACCTGGAAGTTCTGGTAAGCCCCGTCGACCAGCGCCTTGCGTGCCCGGGCGCCCTCCAAGAGAAATAAAACCAATGAATACTCAAGTCGATACCGCGCTGTTGCAGAAGAAAAAGACCTACCTCTATGAGTGGTATGTGGTGGGTCTGTGCATGGTCGCCTACATCTTTTCCTTCGTGGACCGGCAGATCCTCGCGCTGATGATCGAGCCGATCAAGGCCGACCTGCAGCTCAGCGACACCCAGTTCAGCCTGCTGCACGGCCTGGCGTTCTCCCTGTTCTATGCGTTCATGGGCATGCCCATCGCCTACCTGGCGGACCGTTTTTCACGACCGAAAATCATCGCCGTCGGCGTGGTGTTCTGGAGCCTGACCACAGCGGCCTGCGGCCTGAGCAAGAACTTTCTGCACATGTTCCTCGCGCGGATTGGCGTCGGCGTGGGCGAGGCGGCCTTGTCGCCGTCGGCCTACTCGATGTTCAGCGACATGTTCCCCAAGGAAAAGCTCGGGCGCGCGGTGGGCATCTACTCCATCGGCTCGTTCATCGGCGGCGGTTTGGCGTTCCTGGTGGGCGGCTATGTGATTGCTCTGCTCAAGGACATGAACACCATCGAAGTCGCGGTGCTTGGTGCGGTCAAGGCCTGGCAGCTGGCGTTCTTTATTGTCGGTCTGCCGGGGATTCTTGTCGGCCTGCTGATCTGGCTGACCGTGCGTGACCCGGCGCGCAAGGGCCTGCAACTGGATGCCGAAGGCAAGCCACGCAAGGTCGGGCTGGGTGACGGTCTGCGCTTCCTCGGTCGCCATCGCGCCACCTTCAGCTTCCACTACCTGGGCTTTTCCTTCTACGCCATGGTGCTGTTCTGCATGATGAGCTGGAGCCCGGCGCTGTACATCCGCAAGTTCGGCCTGTCGCCGGTGGAGGCGGGCTACATGCTCGGCACCGTGCTGTTGCTGGCCAACACCGCCGGGGTGCTGTTTGGCGGCTGGCTCACCGACTACCTGGCCAAGCGCGGCCATCAGGATGCGGCGATGCGCACCGGGGTGATTGGCGCCCTGGGGATGATCGTGCCGGCGGTGCTGTTCCCGCAGGTCGATCAGCTGTGGCTGTCGGTGACCCTGCTGGTGCCGGCGATGTTCTTCGCCTCGTTCCCGATGCCGGCGTCCACCGCGGCCATGCAGATCCTCGCGCCAAACCAGGTGCGCGCCCAGGTCTCGGCGGTGTTCCTGCTGATCAGCAACCTGCTGGGCCTGGGGCTGGGTACAACGCTGGTGGCGCTGTTGACTGACCGTTACTTCGGCTCGCCGGCCGCCGTGGGTTCTTCGATGTCGCTGGTGATGATTGGCGCCTCGGCCCTCACCGTGCTGTTGCTGTGGCGCGGTTGCAAGTGCTTTCGCGAGAGCTATGCGCGGGAGTATCCGAATCGGCCGTGATACTCGAACTCGATGATTGACCCCTCGGCCTCGCCCCGTCTTACGGTGCGGGGCCTTGGCGTTGCAGAACCGGAGAAGTTTCTATGTTGAATGACATCCATCTGCTCGAGCGGCACAGCCTCCTGAGTTCCGCCGATCAACGCGAGATCCAGGCCAGGGTCAGCCATTACCTGTGCCCGCATCGCTTCACCGTGCTGCGCGACGCGCCGATCCACACCCGGCTCAACGGTGTGTTCTTCGGCGACTCGGCACTGCTCGACCTGCGTTACGGCGCACCGGTGGAAATCAGCATCGGCGACATCGCCGACCAGTACCTGTTTCGCATCACCTTGCAAGGCCACTGCGAGGTAGCTCACGGTCGGCGCAGTGCGGCGATGCAGGCCGGCTGCCTGAGCGTGTCGTCGCCATTCGCCAGGAGCCGGATCGTCACCGATGGCGAATGCCGCAACCTGATCCTGCGGGTCGACCGCGATGCCCTCGAAACCCAGTTGCAACGCCTGCTCGGGCGCAGCTTGCGGCAGCCGGTGATCTTCGAGGTCAGCGTCGACCGGCAGGGCGCCGGCGTTGTCAGCCTGTACCACACCCTCGATTACATCTGCCGGTTGTACGGCAGCGGCGTCGAGGGCCCGCATATCGCCGTCGGTCTCTCGGACTACCTGATGCAGCTGCTGCTGACCCAGTTGCCCCACAACTATTGCGCCGATTTGCTGCGCGATCCCCGCGCGCCGTTGCCCCACCATGTGCGCAAGGCGCGGGACTATATAGAAGAACATCTCGATCAAAGCATCAGCCTCAGCACCCTCAGCGAGCTGTGCGGCGTGTCGATCCGCACCCTGCAAAACGGCTTTCGGCAGTTCCTCCAGCAGCCACCGCTGGACTACATCCGCGACCGGCGTCTGGCGCTGATCCACGAGGCTTTGAAGCAGGCCAGGGACAACGACAGCGTGACCAGCATCCTGTTGCGCCACGGCATCAACAGCCTCGGGCATTTCTCCAGTCTCTATCGCCAGCGCTATGGCTGCCTGCCGTCGGACACGCTGCGCCGGCGGATGCATTGACGCGGCTGCGTGATCGGTCGCTTCGCTGCGCAATCGGATAAGCCTGTGGCGGCGCGCCTCGCTAGCATCGAGTCTCTAACAAGAGGAGTGTCTTAGATGAAGATCAGTGTGCTCGGTGGTGGTCATGGCTGTTACGCGGCGGCGGTGGAAATGGCCGAGAAGGGCCATCAGGTGCGCCTGTGGCGGCGGGACGGTGCGGCGCTCAAGGCGCTGCTGGAAATCGGCAGCCTGACGGTCCGCGATTACCGTGGTACGCGCCAGGTGTCGGTGGGTCAGGCGGGTGATCTGCTGACCCTGACCGACAACCTGGCCGAAGCCCTCGGCGATGCGCAACTGGTGATCGTGCCGCTGCCGTCGACCTCACACGACGACCTGGCCCAGCAGGTCGCACCGCACCTGCATGACGGCCAGGTGCTGTTCCTGCCACCGGGGACCTTTGGCAGCTATGTGTTCGCCAGGGCCATGGCGGATGCCGGCAATCACAGTCGGGTAGCCTTCGCTGAAACCGGCACCCTGCCGTATCTGGTACGCAAGCACGGTGCCAACCAACTGGTGATCAGTTGCTACGCGACCCGGCTGCCGACCGGGGTGTTTCCCGCCGAGTTGTCCGGGTCGGCCTTTGCGGTATTGCGCGAGGCTTATCCGAGTGTCGAGCCGATCGAAGACGCCCTCAGTGGTGCGCTGATGAATGCCGGGCCGATCATTCACCCGCCGTTGATCATGATGAACGCCGGGCCCCTGGAGCACTTCGAGACCTGGGACATTCACAACGAGGGTACTCAGCCGTCGATTCGCCGGGTGACCAACCAGCTCGACGCCGAGCGCATGGCCGTGCGTGAGGCATTGGGCTACGGCGCGCCGCACTTTCCATTGGCCGATCACTACAACAGCACGGAAGGCGAGGAGTGGATGTACGGCCGTGGTGCCCACGGCAAGTTGACCGACAGTGGCGACTGGCGTGAAGACATCAATCTGCAGACCCACCGTTACATGCTCGAAGACACGCGCCTTGGCCTGTCATTGCTGGTGTCTGTGGGGCGCTGGGCGGGTGTGCCGACCCCGGTCGCGCAAGGCCTGCTGAGCATCGCTTCGGCAGTGTCCGGGCGCAATCTCTACGCCGAAGGCCGGACCCTGGAAAACCTCGGTCTGGCCGGGCTCGACCGGGCACAGATGAGCGCGCTGCTGACCCAGGGTTGCCCACGATGAACGCTGTGCTGCCGAAGGTCTGCGTGGTCGGCGCCGGGCGGATGGGCGAGGGCATTGCCCTGGCGTTCATCCATGCCGGTCTGCCAGTGAGCCTGATCGATATCAAGGAACGCGCTGAGGACCAGCGCCGGGATTACTTCGAAAAGGTGCGCAACAACCTGCGCAGTGAATTGCAGATGCTGGTGCGCCTGGGGTTGCTTGAGGACGCGCAGGCGGACATTGCCCTGGCGCGCCTGACTCTGCAATCGCGGACCCAGGCAGCGGCAACCTTGGGCGAGTGCGACCTGGTTTTCGAGGCGGTGCCGGAAGTCATCGAGTTGAAGCAGGCGACTTTTGCCTGGGTGAGCCAGCAGGTGCCGGCATCGACCATTATTGCCTCGACCACCTCGACCTTCCTGGTTACCGAGCTGGCGGGGATGGTCGACGCGCCGCAGCGTTTCGTCAACGCCCATTGGCTCAATCCCGCCTACCTGATGCCGCTGGTGGAAGTCAGCCGCAGTGAGACGACGTGTGCGCAGGTGGTCGAGCGCCTGCTGCAGTTGCTCAAACGCATCGGCAAGGTGCCGGTGGTGTGCAACCCGGTGGCCGGCTACATCGTGCCGCGCATCCAGGCGCTGGCGATGAACGAGGCGGCGAGGATGGTCGAGGAGGGCGTGGCCAGCGCCGAGGATATCGACACGGCGGTTCGGGTCGGCTTTGGCTTGCGGTTTTCGGTGTTGGGGCTGCTGGAGTTTATCGATTGGGGCGGCGGCGACATTCTCTACTACGCCTCGCGCTACCTGAGCCGCGAACTGGACCCGCGCTTCGAGTCGCCGCAGGTCATTGCCGACAACATGCAGGGCGGTCGCAATGGCTTGCGCGATGGGCAGGGGTTCTACGATTACCGGGAACGGGATGTGGAGGCCTACAAGCAGCAACGGCTCGGGGAGTTCGTGCGCAAGTTGCAACTGAGCGGGCTGACGCCGGCGTTTGAGGGGGCCTTGCGGCAGGGTTGATGACCCGGGCCTGCCGCTTGGCTCTTGGTGCGATTGCTGTTGCTGTTGATTTTGTGGGAGCGAGCCTGCTCGCGAAAGAACGTTAGGGCGCCGCGTACATTCAGGATGCCCGAGTCATCGTTCTTCGCGAGCAGGCTCGCTCCCACAGGTTCATCACACAGGTTTCAGTTTCACAGGTTTTTTTGCAGCTGTTACTGCTGCTTCATTTTCTCCGCAATTTTCTTGTCTACATCCGCACGGATCTGGTCGATGCTGAAGCTCGCCGGACGCTGGCTAGGCGGGTAGTCGACAAAGGTCTGCAGGAAGGCCGCGGACCGGCGGACACCATCGAATATCAGGTAGTCGTTCTTGGTCAGCCAGTCATAGTATTGATCGGACACCACGTCGGCACGCTCGTACGGGTCCATGCGCAGGTTGAACATTTTGGGTACGCGCAGGCAGGTGAAAGGTTCGCTCCAGACCTTGAGGCCACCTGGCGCACGTTGCTCACAGAACACCAGTTTCCAGTCGTTAAAGCGCATGCTCACCAGATCGCCATCGTCGCTGAAATAGTAGAACTCGGTGCGCGCGCTCTTGTCGGTCTTGCCGGTCAGGTAGTCCAGCTGGTTGTAGCCGTCCAGATGCACCTTGAAGTTCTTCCCGCCGATGTCGGCACCCTTGAGCAGGCGGTCCTTGATGTCGGTATCGCCAACGGCGGCCAACAGGGTCGGGAACCAGTCCAGTCCGGAGAACATTTGCGTGGACACTTCACCCGGTTTGACCTTGCCCGGCCAGCGGATCATCGCCGGTACCCGGTAAGCGCCTTCCCAGTTGGAGTTTTTCTCGTTGCGGAACGGTGTGGTCGCCGCGTCCGGCCAGGACCACTGGTTCGGACCGTTGTCGGTGGTGTAGACGACGATGGTGTTGTCGGTCAGCTTGAGGTCGTCGAGGGTCTTCAACAACTTGCCGACATCACCATCGTGTTCGAGCATGCCATCGGCGTATTCATTGCCGATCATGCCGCTTTGCCCCTTCATCGACTCGCGCACGTGGGTGAAGGCGTGCATGCGGGTGGTGTTCATCCAGACGAAGAATGGCTTGTCAGCCTTGGCCTGCTTCTCGATGAACGCCTGGGCGGCAGCGGTGGTTTCGTCGTCGATGGTCTCCATGCGTTTTTTGTTCAGTGCGCCGGTGTCTTCGATCTTGCCGTCGGCGAAGCTGTGGATCACCCCGCGTGGCGAGGCGGCCTTGACGAACTCGGCATCATCCTTCGGCCAGTACGGACGTTCGGGCTCTTCTTCGGCGTTGAGGTGATAGAGGTTGCCGAAGAACTCGTCGAAGCCGTGATTGGTCGGCAGGTATTCGTCCTTGTCCCCCAGGTGGTTCTTGCCGAACTGACCGGTGGCATAACCCTTGGCCTTGAGTGCCTGGGCGATGGTCACGTCGCGGGCCTGCAGGCCAACCGGTACGCCGGGCATGCCGACTTTCGACAGGCCCGTACGCAATGGGGTCTGGCCAGTAATGAAGCTCGAGCGTCCCGCGGTGCAACTGTTCTCCGCGTAATAGTCGGTGAATATCATGCCCTCTTTGGCGATACGGTCGATGTTCGGTGTCTTGTAGCCAACCACGCCCATGGAATAAGCGCTGATATTGGTCTGGCCGATGTCATCGCCGAAAATCACCAGGATGTTCGGTTTGTCGGCGGCTGTGGCCGACAGCGCCAGTACGGAGGACGCCGCGAAGGCGACCCTGGGTAACCACTTGCCTATGCGAGTCATTCGACTTGCTCCCTTGCCGGTGGATCGCTCATTGCGACAGATTGTTGTGCAGTCCGGCACCACGCATCGAGAGATGCACCACATGGGAGCGGACAAATCGACAACCTTATCGACGATAGACCAGCTCAGAGATTTTGCTCTACCAAGGGATTAATCAGGTGAGAAATTTCTGTAGGGCGTTGGTTGCTTCACACTGTGGGGGTGGGGGGGACGGTGTACATATCTATTAAACAGCCATCCATCAGCGTCAGGGGGCCGCTGGAGTCAGTGGCGAACGGGTCATCATGAGCTGGACACTATCAATTACGGCGGATATGAGGAGGCGCCTTATAAAGACTCACGACTCTGGCCATCCACGATCCGGTAGATTTACACGAAAAATCGTACCCTGCTCCAGTTTGGACTCGACCTCTATAGAGCCGCCATGCCCTTCTACAATTTGAGCAGCTATGAATAAACCGAGGCCAAGACCAGAGGATGCGCCTGGTTTACCCTCTGAATATCTGGAATAGCGTCCCTCCGGATTAAAGAGCGTAGGCAAGAAGTTGGCTGGAATTGGCTCTCCGTGATTTTGCACGTGAAAGCAAGCACCGGTGCCATTTCTGGTCAGCATGACATTGATAGGACGCTTTGGATCTCCGTGCCGCACGGCGTTGCCAATAAGGTTTGAGAACACCTGTGCCATGCGTGGCGGGTCGTACTGGCCGGTTACTTTTCCCTCAGCGCTGGTAATGATCTTCGATTTCGGGTGGGCCGCAGTGAGTTCATTCACGACTGATGTACAAACAGCCGTTAGATCAACAACTTCTCGCCGTACCGGTATTCCTGTACCCAGGTTACAACGGGCCAAGTCTAGAAGGTCGGCAACCATCTGGTTCGCGCTTAAAACACTGGCGGAAATCTGAGAAATTATTTTTTTTCCACGGGGGCTTAATTCTTCCGTTTGTTTCAGCAAATCGGCACCCAGCGTTACAGCGCTTAATGGCGTGCGAAGATCGTGGCCCAATACGCCCAGTACCATTTTTCGGGTCGCCTCCACCGCTTGCCCGTAGGACGCAATCGATTCGATAAGCGCTTGGTCTATCGCTTCGTTGAATCGGATCACATCTTCCATTTGATGATCTTCCCCGGCGTATCCTTGGGCAAGCCACAGTCTGAGCACGCTTGACCTAAGCGCACGATACTCGGCAACCATCTGATCCATTGTGAAGCCCGCCATCAGGCGCGTTAATGCGTGGGTTACAGCCGCCGATTCGTCTTGCGTGCTAGGCCCGAGCCCCTGGGATTTGTCGATCTGTTGCTGCTCGGTTTGAGAGGTGCGCAAATCGCGAGCAACAGCCTGCAAAATATATTCAGAATGGTTTCTCAGACCTCGGGAATCCATGGTTGGCATCGGAGTGTTCACCGACCTGGCGAACGCTTCCCAAGCTTGCAAAATAGGCTCCATATTTTCGTCGATGAAATCTGAAAGCCTCATGGCGTCCCCATTAAAACGTTGTACGTTACGAAAGTGCCCAACGACGCAGTTTTACCGTTGAGTCAGTTTAGTTGAATGAAGGGCATAATTCCTCTGCCGGTGACCGTTCGTCAGTTGACCTAAACGGTTATAACTTTCGGAGCCCTAAACTTAAATAACTTAATGGATAGCATAATGCCTACCACCGTACTGGTCATCGATGATGATGAAACCTTACGCTCCTTGATGGCAGATGCGATTTCGCTTCTGGGGGTCCTCGTGATTGAATGCGCGTCTGCCGATGAGGCTCTGCCCAAGCTCGAAAGCCGTCCACCGATCGTTCTCGTGGTTACAGATATCTGCATGCCGGGCAGCATGGATGGATTGGAGCTGGCGCGAGTCATTTGGTCACGCTGGCCTAACCTCCCAGTTATCCTCACCTCGGGCAATGCCGTGATTCCAGAGGGTTTGCTGCCTGCCAACGCAACCTTCCTTCGCAAACCCTGGTCGCTATTGACTCTGCATCAAACGGTCAAAGCGTATCTCCCTATGTTAAGCATCAGCCGGTTCTAAAATGTTTTATCGTGAATTTTCCTTTCGATAATTGAGCTCAATTCTCTAAAAGGAAATTGGGCATAAATTCGTATGAATTTACAGTTGCGCTCATGACTGAACGCTGTGGCGTCGGCGAAATGCTGGACAAGTCCACAGTATCGGCAGCTCACCAACGGCCCCTCAAGCCGCCAATACTTGTTCCAGATCTGCAGTGGAAAGTAGATCGTCGGCATTGCGATGTCCGCCTGTGAATGAGTAGCACATTCCCTGTGTAGGAGCTCGGTAGACCGAACCTGTAATCTGGGACTTCCTAACGTTCTTAATGATTTATTTGGGGTTCATTTAGTGTGGCTGCAGGTGTAACGCAACAATCGGTCTGTCTCGGTCTTGACTACCAAGTAGCACTCACAGCTGAGCCGTTCGAGGCAAGGCCTATCCAGTACCGTTATCTGTCCTCGGCTGTATTCGATGACACCTAGGCGCTGCAGTTTTCCTGCTGCCTCGGTGACGCCTTCGCGACGTACGCCGAGCATGTTTGCAATCAGCTCCTGGGTCATATTTAGACGGTTGCCGTGCAGTCGGTCCAGCGACAACAGCAGCCATCGACATAATTGCTGATCGATCGAATGATGGCGATTGCACAGGGCAGTCTGTGACATTTGCGTGATCAGTGCCTGGGTGTAGCGCAGCATTAGAATGAGCAAATCACCGTGACGGTTGAACTCTTTCTTGAGCTTTTGCCCGGGCAGACGAAACGCAACGCCGGCACTCTGCACCACTGCTCGGCTGGAGGTACTTTCGCCTCCCATGAACAAAGCGATGCCGATCAAACCTTCGTTGCCGACTACAGCGATTTCCGCGGATGAGCCGTTTTCCGTGACATGTAGCAGCGAGATGATCGCATCCGTAGGGAAGTAAACGTGCCGTAGCGTATCCCCCGGTTCATACAATACATCCCCCAGCCCCAGGCTGACCTGTTCGAGATACGGAACAAGGCGCTGGAGGTCCTCAGCTGGCAAGGTCGCAAGCAGGTGATTGTCGGTTGGCTGGGGAATGACAGACATGGGTGGAGCACCGTTGCGCAGGAGGGGGGGAGCGTCTCAGGTTACTCCCATGCGCGTTAAGACGGCTTATCAATATCTACTCATCGACGGTCTCTGCGAATCCTGGCGTCTGAGGCATGGGTAATCGGGCGCGGCAATCTACTCGAATCCAACGCTGCAGGCCGTCGTCATTTAGAGTCAGGGCCATACCACTCAACGGCTCTCCGTCGAGAGTCATCAAGGTGAGGGGCGAACTGCCTTGATGCACATCGAAGTGGTAAAGCGTTTTACCGTAGCGGTAGTGCAGCTTGAAACCCGGCCAGTCGACGGGGATCAGCGGATCGATACTCAGCGTTCGACCGTTGCGTTGTACGCCGAGCAATGACTCGACAATCAGCCGATACATCCAGCCGGCCGAACCGGTGTACCAGGTCCAGCCGCCTCGCCCAGCATGGGGCGGGGCGCCATAGACGTCGGCGGCCATGACATACGGCTCGACCTTGTAGGTGTCGATGCGAGCAAGGTTGCCAGGGTCGGCAGGGTTGATCAGTTTGAGCAGCTCCCACGCTTTGTCGGCATCGCCCAATTGCGCGAATGCCATGCCGGCCCAGACGGCAGCATGGGTGTATTGCCCGCCATTCTCGCGCACGCCGGGCACATAGCCCTTGATATAGCCGGGGTCAAGCGCCCCCTTGTCAAAGGGCGGGTCAAGCAGCAGTACGGCGCGGATGTCTCGCCTGATCAAATGTTCATCCAGCGCCTGCATGGCCTTGGTCTGACGCCTGGTAGACCCGGCCCCGGAAAGCACCGACCAGCTTTGGGCGATCGAATCAATGCGACATTCTTGATTGCTTGCCGAGCCGAGCGGTTGCCCATCATCGAACCAGGCACGGCGATACCAGCCGCCGTCCCACGCATTTTGTTCGAGGTTGCGTTGCAGTGTCGCTGCAATGTCGCTGCAGCGTTTGGCGAAGGCGTGATCACCGTGCCAGCGCGCTGTCACGGCAAATTGCACCAACACCTGATAGCTGAAGAAGCCCAGCCAGACACTTTCACCTTCACCCAGATGGCCGACACGATTCATGCCGTCGTTCCAGTCGCCGGAGCCCATCAGCGGTAAATCGTGGCGACCGCGGCGCAGGCTATGTTCGATGGCACGCACGCAGTGTTGATATAGGGGCTCTTGCAGTGACGAGACCACCGGCAGGTCATAGTAAGACTCTTCGCCAGCCGCCAATAGGCGTCCTTCCAGATACCCGATCGGTTCTTCCAGCACCGCCACGTCCCCGGTCATTTCGACATAGCGGTTGGTGGCAGCCACCAGCCACAGAAAGTCATCCGAACAGGCCGTACGAACCCCTCGATTCATCGGCGGATGCCACCAGTGCTGCACATCTCCCTCCACATACTGATGGCCGGCACACAGGAGCAGATGCCTGCGTACGGCCGCAGGATCGGCATGGATCATGGCCATGCTGTCCTGCAACTGATCGCGAAAACCGATGGCGCCACCCGATTGGTAATAGCCGCTGCGGGCCTGGAATCGGCAGGCGATGACCTGATACATCAACCAGCCGTTGACCATGACATCTACCGCCGGCACGCCGGTTTCGATATGAATGACCCCGAGCAATGAGCGCCAGTGTTCCCGAACCTGTTGCAACTGCTCGGCCGCGGCGATGCTGCCGCGATATCGTTGTACCAGTCGGGTAGCGTCGTTGCTCGAGGCGGCTGCCCCCAGACGCAGGATGACCTCCTTGCTCTGGCCATCGGCGAGCTCGACCGACACTTGCAGGGCGGCACAAGGGTCCAGGCCGCCACCCATCCGTCCGGACAATCCGGCGTGCTGCATCGCTGCCGGCGAGGCCAGGGTGCCACTGCGGCCTATGAACTCGGTTCGATCCGCGCTGACACCGTGATCGACGGTATCGGTGTCGAAGAACGCCACCCGCTCGGAAAACTCCAGCGAGTAGGCATTACGGGCGAAAAGGGCGCCGGTGGCCGGGTCGGACTGGGTGACTACATGCATCGCCGATTTGCTGCGCAGATCGCCTAGCACCCATTCCACATAGCCGGTGACCGACAGTGAGCGACTGCGCCCCGAGCGGTTGCTCAGCAATAGTCGGGAGAATTTGATCGGTGCATCCAGCGCCACATAAATCCATAGCTCGCTGTAAATGCCGTCTTCCTCATGTTCGAATACGCTGTAACCGAAGCCGTGGCGGGTCTGGTAGGGGCCTTTTCCAGGGCAGGGGTGCGGGGCGGGAGACCAAAAGTGCCCGGTCTCTTCATCACGCAGATAAATCGCTTCGCCGCCGCGATCGGTGACCGGGTCGTTGTGCCAGGGCGTCAGGCGAAACTCATGGGCGTTTTCGGCCCAGGTATAGGCACTGCTGGTTTCCGAGACCACCGTGCCGAATTGCCCGTTGGCGATCACATTGACCCACGGCGCGGGCGTCGGTTGGGTCGCCAGCCCGCTGATGATGTACTCATTGCCATCGGCGCTGAAGCCTCCATACGCGTTGCCCAGCAGCAGTGCCGAAGGCTTCGGTCGAACCGCTCCGGCCCCGGCCTGATAGGGCCTTGTTGCAACGAATGGCGCTTGCACCGGCGATACCCCGCGCCGATGAATCTGTTCGGCGAGGCTGCCCGACCCTTCGTTCAGTACGAGCCTGGCCACCGAGAGCACCAGCACGCGATCTTCGTTGGACAGCTGTTGTACTGCGCGAACGAAAATTCCGCCCGGACGATCCAGCAGCGTGGCCTCGCTGCCCGAGGTAATCAGGCCCATGATTGCATCCTGCAGTTGTTGGCGATAACCGGCCTGGTCTTCGTTCCAGATCAACAGGTCGACCACCAGGCCTTTTTGCCGCCAGTAGGCGTGGGCCTGAATCAACTGCCGCACCAGAGCGATGTTGTCCAGGCTTTGGATTTGCAGCAGAACCACCGGCAGGTCGCCGGAGATGGCCTGCCCCCAGAGCCCCGACTGATTGCGCCGGTTGGCCATTAGTACGGCGTTGTCGGCGCGCAGCGAGGCGTTCGCATACAGCAGCGACGAGGCCATCTGTTCGAACAGACGGGCGTCGGACAGTGAGATATTGAGCTGGCGCAACAGCACCTGGCTGTGGGTCCAGGACAGGTCGAAAACTCGGTCGGCCAGGTGCCGGTCGCGATATTTGTTGATCAGGTTGAGGCAGTCATCACGGGTATCGGCGACACCGCTGGCCAGATCGATGGTGGCCTGTTGGCCCGGTTGCAGGGTAATCCTGCAGCGTATCGCGACCACCGGGTCGAGCACCGGACCGGCACTGCCTGACAATGTCAGGCACCCGGCATCGAGGGCGGCCGGTGCCACTAGGCTGCGGCCCCGGCCGATGAAGCGGGCGCGATCGGTTTCGTACGAGATCGCATCGATGTCGACGCCGTGCGCCGCCAGCAAATGGCACATCCACGGCGTCGGTTCATCGCTGGCCCGGGGACGGCGGCTGCAGACAATGGCCTGGAGCGCCGGCAGCAGTTCGGTTTGCACGAACAGTTTGCTGAACGCCGGGTGCATGGCATCGCTCGCCGGGGACGTCAGCACCACTTCGGCATAGGTGGTGATTTCCAGCGTCTTGGCCGATGACGCGAGGTTGGTGATACGCAGGCGGCGCAGTTCGACGTCGTCTTCGGGCGAGACCACAATCTCCATGTGGGTGTCAAAATCCAGGTTGCGCGCGCGGAACTCGGCCCGCGAATCGCTGAAGATCGCCTCATGGCTGTCGGGCTGTTGCAGCGTGGGCTGATGCGCAGCCGACCAGACCGTATTGGTCTGGACATCGCGCAGGTAGCAGAACGTGCCCCAGTTGTCTTGGGAAATGTCCTCCTGCCAGCGGGTCACGGCCATGTCATGGCGGCGGCTGTAACCACCGCCGCCGCTGGTGAGCATGACGTGGTAACGACCGTTGGACAGCAATTGCACGGCCGGCCGTTTGTGGCCTGGGTCAGCGAATACCCGAAGCCCGGGATCGTGGCCCAGGCCTCCATCGCCGAGCGCTGGCGGCTGTGCAGTCTGCAGGTACGGCGCGGTGGATTTGGGCACCCGTTCCTGCAACAACAGCAAGGCCGATTGCAGCGCTGGGTCGGCCTCGAACCGGCGCTGCATGGGTTGATTGAGCAAGTGGCTGGTCAAGGCCAGCAGGCTCATGCCCTGGTGGTGCGCCATGAACGAGCGGACCACCGCGTGGGTCTGGCCGCGCGGCAAGCGGGCCTCGGTGTAGTCCACCGCCTCATACAAACCGAAGCGCCCGGCAGAGCCTTGCTGGGCAAGCCGCTGCAGGTTTTCACAGGCCGCCTCGGCATCGACCAGCAACGCCAGGGCGCTGGCGTAGGGCGCGATCACTACATCATTGCTCAGTCCGCGTTGCAGCCCAAGGGCCTGGACACCGAAGGCGCGATATTGATAGTTGAAATGGGCGTCGAGGGCGTAATAGCCCGATTCCGAAACACCCCAGGGAATGTCCAGCAGGTTGCCGTGTTCAATCTGCACCGCCACGGCGGCGCGGCACGTCTTGTCCAGCAGGCTGCCGTCATAGTTGGGCATCACCAGCATGGGCATCAGGTATTCAAACATCGAGCCCGACCAGGACAGCAAGGTCGGTACCCCAGCGTTTTCGCCCAGCAGCCTTCCCAGTGTAAACCAGGCGCGTTGGGGGATTTGTCCCTGGGCGATGGCCAGGTAATTGGTCAGTCGCACCTCGGAGGCCAGCAGATCGTAGTAGCCGCTGTCGAGCCTCCGGTCTTCGGCGTTGTAACCGATGACGAACAGGTCTCGCTGCGGGTCGAACAACAACGAGAAATCCATCTGCGCCAGTGATCTGGATAACCGGGTCAGACGCTCCAGGGTTTGCAGGCTGTTGCTGGCAGCACGGCGCACGCGTTCGACCTGAGGTTGATGCTGTGCGGCCCAGTCGGCGAGGTTCAGGCCGGCCAGTTGACGCAAGCTGCATGCGGTCGATGGCTGGCTGAGCAAGGGCGCGGGGAGTCGATAGCGCTGCAGTTCGTCTGACCAGTCGCGGCATTGACGGTTGAACAGGTCGCGCCAGTAGAGGCTTTCATCATCAAGTCCCACGGGGCTGTCCGCAAGCTGCTTGCCAGCGGCGTGAAATAGTTCTGCCAGCGCCTCGGGGGACATCGCTGGTGGGGCCTGCTCAAGCATAGTTCGCAGTTCGTCGAGCGCCCGGTCATCTGCGCCCGCAGCACGTCGGGCCTGTGCAAGGACTTCCAGGGTGTCGCGCAGGCCCTTGATCAGTGCAGGACCGAACATCGGCGCGTCCGCCAGTTGCGTCAGGCCGGCACTCAGGGTCAGCAGCAGCCCGGCCAGGTTGCCGCTGTCTACGGTGGACACGTAATGCGGGTGTAGCGGCTCCCGGGTCTGCGTGTCGTACCAGTTGTAGAAGTGCTGCCGATAACGCTCCAGGCCGTCCATGCTGTCCAACGACGCGGCCAGCCGTGTCAGCAGCCGTCCGGTGCTCAAGTAGGCGAAGTCATGTGCGGCCAGGTGGGCGAGCAAGGACATGCCCATATTGGTGGGCGAGGTGCGATGGGCAATGGCTGGCCGGGGTTGCTCCTGCACGTTGTCCGGTGGCAACCAGTGATCCTCGGGTCCGACGTATTGATCGAAGAACGCCCAGGTCTTGCGCGTCAGCAACCGCAGGAAGCGCAATTGCTCGGCCGAGGGTTCGAACACCGACTGTTTAGGGGCTGCACTGAGTCGCCAAGCGATCCACGGACCGGCTAGCCACGACAGCAGCAGGGGCGTGGCAATGGCCAGTGTCTGCGGGTGGTTCACCAGCAAGGCCAGCGAGACCAGGGCCGATACCGGCTCGATCCACATCTGGCGATAGAGGCCGGACAGACAGTTTTGCGTGTTGCGCTCGACCTCGCGCGAGGGCTGCCATTGCAGCAGCCGGCGGCGGCTGAAGCCGATTCGCCAGAGCGAGCGCAAGATGGCATCGGCGCTGTAATACATCTCGAAGGGCAGCCAGGCCAGCGTCAGGCAAGCCCGGGCCAGGTCCTGCCCGAGATCGCCGAGCAGCACTCGCACGTACTGCCCATAGGGCACATCGGCGAGGGGCTGCAGTAGGTCGGTCAGGGTGCGCAACAACGGTTGAATCACCATCAAGCTAATGACGGTGAGCGTCCACCCGAGGGGCGCACTACTGGCAAACCACCCCCATGCAAGCATCAGCAACAGCGCCAGCGGTTCGAGGCTGCGGCGCAGGTTGTCGAGGATCTTCCATCGCGCCATGACGCTCAGCCGATTGCGCCACCAACGGCCATCGGCGTTGCGCACCCAGGGCAAGATCCACGGCAGCAATTGCCAGTCGCCGCGTATCCATCGATGTCGGCGTTTCACATCGGCACCGAAGCGCGAGGGGTATTGCTCGTAGAGCTGCACATCGCTGAGCAGTCCGGATCGCGCATAACAGCCTTCGATAAGGTCGTGGCTGAGGATCTGGTTATCCGGCAAGCAGCCCTCCAGCGCGCAGGTGAACGCATCCACGTCGTAGATGCCCTTGCCGATGAACGAGCCTTGCTGGAACAGATCCTGGTACACGTCCGACACCGCCCGGGTGTAGGGATCGACCCCGGCATCACTCCCGAACAGCCGCGCGTAGACCGAGCGCGTGGCACTGGTCAGGCTAATGCCCACCCGTGGCTGCAGCACCGCATAACCGCAAATGATCTGTTCGCCCGTGCTGTCGAACAGCGGGCGATTGAGCGGGTGCATCATGGTCGCCACGCATTGGCGGGCGACGTCGCGCGGCAGCAGGGTGTCGGTGTCCAGGGTGATCACATAACGCACCTCGCGCAACGGCGCGATGTCGCCGACGATGGTATCGAAACGGTCTAGCCCCTGGCCGCGCAACAGGGCGTTGAGCTCGATCAGCTTGCCGCGTTTTCGCTCATGGCCCATCCACACCTTTTCGCTTGGGTTCCAGCGACGCGGCCGGTGCAGCAGGAAGAAGCGATCGCCCAGGCCGTCCGCATACTTTTGGTTGAGCAGGCTGATTGCACGGCAAGCCTGGGTCAGCAGATCGGCGTCCTCGGGCTGGGACGCTTGCGCGGCATCGAGGAAATCACTGAGCAGGGCGAAATACAGGTTGCTGTCGCGGTTGGCCAGAAAGCGGACTTCCAGGCCTTCCACCAGTTCGTCAACATCGGCCAGGCTGGCGATCAGCGTCGGGATCACCACCAGGCTTCTCGCGTTATCGGGAATACCGCTGGCGTAATCCATTTTCGGCAACACCGCCGGTACCAGGCTGAAGGTCACCAACCAGTTGATCAGGCCGATTGCCAAGCGACTGGTCATGATCAGGCAAGGGATCGCCAGCACAAGCAGCGCCGCAGCCGCCATGCCGTCGCGATGTGCGGAGGCCAGCAGCGGCCAGGCGAAGATGAACGTGAGAAACGCCACCGGTGACAGATAAAAAATCAGCGGCGATTGTTGCAGTAAACGTTTCCAACGTGCATGGAATGGAACCCGGACCTCGAGTCGGCGCTCCAGCATCGGCAGGCCGGCACTGATCAGGTAATACCCGACATGACGGGCCAGCACTGGGCACGAGATAGTCGCCGTTGCGCTGCTGGCGAGATTGATTGCGGTGCGGGCGACCAGGACTTCCGAGTGTTGCGGGTTGCTTCGGGCAAGGCG
Organism: Pseudomonas sp. Pse1; assembly: GCF_024519635.1. NCBI lineage: Bacteria > Pseudomonadati > Pseudomonadota > Gammaproteobacteria > Pseudomonadales > Pseudomonadaceae > Pseudomonas > Pseudomonas sp. Pse1. The sequence goes on along the minus strand of NZ_JALJRO010000001.1, from coordinate 481,819 downwards.
TTCAATGACATGCCGGTAGCTGTCGCGAGTGCTGAAGTCCATCGCTGGATAAATGCCCGCCGGGTCTTCCCGAAGCAACTGGTCGACATGGCTCATCGACTCGACGAACTCGCGCCAGTCCGTGGCGGACAACAGGCGCAAGCTGCCAATACTGTTGCTGATGGACACCTGATCGGCGGTCTGTTGTTGCGCATCGAGCTGCACTTGGCGCTCGATGCTCGAACCACTCTCACCAAGCAATTGTTCGACCCAGTTCAGCGGCAGGGCCAGGGCCGCGCTCTGCCCCTGTAGGCGGCGAGTGAATTCCGCAACAAAGGCCGGGGTCATCGGCGGCGTGGAGCGGGCCATGTCGGCCACGGTCAACACCACATTCTTGATGTCACGCTCCGAAGTTTCGATCAGACGCTCGGCCCAGTCATTGGCCAGATTGCGATCATCCGCGTTGGCCATGACCCGCGAGGCCACTCGCCGTAGGTTTTCGATAAGTGCCAGACGCAACATGATCGGGATCGCCCACAGTTCCCCCAGCGCCAGCGGCATCACGGTCTGATAGGAAAAAATGAAGCGGCTCAGGCTTTGCTCATCGACTCGCCCGTCGCCATGGGAGATGGTCTCCAGCGCAATGTCATACACCCGTGGCAGTCCTGCGGACGGTCCGTTGACCAGGCGTGGCAATTCACGGCTGTAGCCTTTGGGCAGGTGGGTCTTGGCGGTGCGGATGTGATCCTCGACCAGATAAAAGTTGTCGAGCAACCATTCGGCTGCCGGCGTCACCCGTCTACTGGACATCTGCGCCTTGGTCAGCGCTGTGCAACTGCGTTTTAAAAGTTGCTCGTTGTCATCGAGCCTGCCCAGCATCGAGTCACGTGCGGACAATGCGGTAAGCCGGTGCTGCCGTGCTAGGGCAATACCGTGAGTGGCCATCTGGTCGGCACTGTAAAGCTCTGAGCGCAAGATGGGTTCGTAGGCGAATCGCGGGGGCGAAAATGGCCCGACTCGCCAAAAGCCGGGCGAGCGAGTGATCACCTCTCTTATGCGTGTCCATATGCTTTTCATAAGGTCCTGTGCCTTCAGCGCATGACTGATATCGCGCGCATTCTGAAAGATGCTCCGACGCATCGTGCCAGCGAGTTGGGACTTTTAGACCTGGCTGTTCAGCCTAGAGTGTGGGACTAGGCGCTGTTCGTCTGTTCGCTGGCGAACATAGTGGGGGTTTTGCAGTGAGCACCAAACGGGTGAACGACATGAAATCTGTGTGCCAGCCTACCGGCGATGAAGGTGATGCGGTGTGGCCGATGGCCTCAACACTCCCGAATCCAGTCCCAACGCTGGGCAATCTGTTCGGGGCTGTTGGCCTGCACACGGGTGAGGTCGACGGGGTAGTCAACGTCCGGGTGTTCGGTAAAACGGGTGGCAGTAAATTGGCCGTTGCTGGCGCGCAGGATATAGCCACTGTGACGGCATTGCGGCGAGGCCAGGAAAATCACCCCCGGCACCACCCACTCAGGCTTGAGGTTCTGCGGCTCGCCGGTCTCGCCCCACATCCGCGTCCTGGCCACCGGCGAAATGGCGTTGACCATGATGTTGTCCGCCGCACCTTCCATGCTCAGCGCATTCATGATCCCCAGTTGCGCCATCTTGCCCGCGGAATAGGCCACCAGCCCCGCCTGCGCATACTGCTGGTACATCGCCCGGTCCGAGGTGGTGAGGATCACCCGCGCGTCGCTGGCCTGGCGCAGATAGGGCCATGCATGTTTGCACAACCATATGGGGGCATGGACATTGATCTCCAGCGCGCGCCCGAGAAACGCTGCGTCAGTGCTTTCAATCCCTTGATAACCCACCCAGCCGGCATTGTGGATCAGGATATCCAACTGCCCGAACGCTTCGATGGCGGTCTCGACCAACTGCCGGCAGCCGGCTTCGCTGGACAGGTCGCCGTGATGGCCGACCACTTTGCAACCCTCGGCCTCCAGCATCTGCGCCGCCTGCAAGGCGATCGAGGTGTCGCTGCCGGCGCCGAGCGGATCGGCGCCGATATCGCTGATCACCACATTGGCCCCACGCCTGGCCAACTCCCGTGCGTAGCTCAAGCCCAGGCCGCGGCCCGCGCCGGTGACAATGGCGGTTTTTCCTGTGAAGTTCATTGCATGCCCCAGCCGAATATCTCCCCACCATAACAATGGCTATTCGGCTTGTTTAATACTAATCAGCGACGCACTTGATACCCTATGCATATCAGAGGCTTGTCTGCCGACCCAAGCCTCGACCCGCACAGCCGAAGGACCCCCTGCAATGATCGAAACCCGTCTGCTCCGGCAGTTTGTCGCCGTGGCCGAGGAGCTGCACTTCCACAAGGCCGCGCAGCGCCTGCACATGGCTCAGCCGCCGCTGAGCCAGGCCATCAGCCGCCTGGAAGGCAAGCTGGGTTTCAGCCTGTTCATCCGTGACAAGCGTGAGGTCAAGCTGACGCCGGCGGGCAACGCCTTCCTCAGCGCCGCCTACCGCACCCTCAAGGAACTGGAGCAGGGCGTCGAGCATGCGCGTCAGGTGGCGGCGGGTGTTGCCGGCAAGTTGACGATCACCTCGGTGTCGATTTCCGGCTATCCCTCATTGCTCAACAGCCTCAGGCAGTTCCGCCAGGAACTGCCCCAGGTGCAGTTGGTGATCAGGGAAATGCCCTCGGCCAAGCAGGCCGACGCGATTGTCGCGGGGGAGGCCGATATCGCGTTTCGCCGCCGCCTGCCGATGACCGCGGCGAATATCGAAACGCGCCTGGTGCTCGACGAGCAGATCGTCATTGCGCTGCCCGCTGATCATCCGAGGGCCGGGGGCGGGCCGGTGCAGTTGGCGGATTTCGCTGAGGATGACTTCGTGTTCACCCCACCGGGCCTGGGCATCGGCTATTACAGCCAGTTGATCGCCCTGTGCGACGCCGCAGGGTTTTTTCCGAAAGTGGTGCAGGAGGCGGCGCAGATGCAGACCCTGGTGGGGCTGGTGGCCTGCGGTTTTGGCGTGGCCCTGGTGCCGGAATCCATCGCCAACACGGTGGCGGGGGACAAGGTGGTGTTTCGCGCACTGGCCCCGGTCAGCGCCGCCGGCAACCCCGCCGTGGGGCTGTACATGAGCTGGCATGCGCACAACCCTTCACCGCTGATCGAGCGCTTCATGGCCCTGCTCGACTTCAGTCACGAGCCGCACATCGAGTGAGGCTCAGCTGTCGACGCTGGCGCTGATGCCGGCGTCGTCGACCGTCTCGGCCGCCAACTTCAGGCGGTCGGCCTTGCTGATGTACTTGGGCTTGTTCTTCGGCGCCAGCTTGGCACTGGCCTTCTTGGCGTGGCTTTCGAGTAACTGCTTGATTTTCTTGCGACGGTTCATGGTCTGCGGCTCGGCGGGTGAAGGGACGAATGATATCAGCTTTGTGGCGTTCGGCAGATGGCGCGGGCAACGGCGCCATGGACAACTGCGACCTGCGGTCCTTATGCTCCCCCGACATCACATGAACAACAATTACAAAGCCCATGGATATCCAACTCTCCGCGCGCCCGTTCTGGCGACGCCTGGCCCGGCCGCGCCGCAGCCTGGTGGCGCGCTATACCCTGCTGTCGATCGTGGTCATGGGCCTGGCGCTGATTGGCCTGGCGGTGCTCTATGAGCAACTGGCCAAGGACCTGCTCAACCGCCTGACCGGTGAACGCCTGGATGCCCAGGCGCTGTCCACGGCGAATCGCCTGTCGTCGTTTCTCGACGATCGTTTCTACCAGCTCTCGGCCTTGTCCAATCACCCCAACATGCCGGACTTCATCGCCGACCCGACGCACCCGGCCGGTGATGTCGATGCCTTGCTCAAGCTTGAAGGCGAGCTGCCGTTTCTCTACGGCGTGCTGTTTTTCGACGAGCAGGATCGCCTGCTCAAGGTCTTGCCCGGGCAGGCCGCATCGGGCGCGCCGTACTGGGGCCGCGAAGCCTGGTCGCTGGACGGCCTGGCGCGCCAGCGGGTCGGCGATGTCGAGGTGATCGGCCCGCTGCTGCCTCAGGCTGGGCGCTCGGGCTGGCTGCTGATCCGCAAGACTGTCCGTAACGGCCGCCAGGATCACCGCGTGAGCATCGGCCTGCATTTGCGGCTGGCTTCCCTCAGTGAACTGCTGGTCAGCAGCGGCCTGAACGGAGTGGTCACACCGTTGCTGCGGGTGCCGGGCGGGGCGTTTATCGATGCCACCGGACGCCAGGTCAAGGCACCTGGCGATTGGCGCGAAGGCCCGGTGATCCTGCCCGGCTGGCAAGTGGTGTTCAGCGTGCAACCGGGGGCGATCCTCAAGCCGCTGGACGATGCGCGCGGCTGGTTGTACCTGGTGGCCGTGGGTTTTATCGGCTTTATCCTGATTGTCTTCTTCACCCTGTCGCGGCAATTGCGTACGCGGGTCGGCTCGCTGGTGGAAGGGGCGCATCAGTTGTCTTCGGGGGATCTGCGCTATCGCCTGGCGGAACAGGCCCATGACGACGAAATCGGTCGGGTCACCCGCGCCTTCAATGTCATGGCCGGGCGTCTGGCGGATGTCATGGAGCGCACCGTGCGCGCGGAAAAACTCGCGGTGCTCGGCACCTTCGCCACCGGCGTCGCCCACGAGGTGCGCAACCCGCTGGCGACCATGAAAACCACGGTGCAGGCCTTGCTCCGCCGCGAACAGGAAAGCCAGCGCCGCGAACTGCTCAGCGACCTGTGCCAGGAAATCGACCGGCTGTCCCATGTCACCAGCGACCTGCTGGAATACGGCCGGCCTCACCCGGCAATTCCCCAGGCGGTGGACCTTGAAACCCTGATGGCGCGCACCGTGCGCCTGGTTACGCCCGAGGCCGAGGCCAAGGGCGTTGAGTTTTCCAGCCGCTGTCAGGCTGGCCTGCAACTGTGGGTCGACCCGGATCAGGCCCAGCAAGTCCTCCTCAACCTGTGCCTCAACGCCGTGGAAGCCAGCGAAGCCGGGCAGGCGGTAGTGCTCGCCGGCCAGGCCTGGGGCGAGCGGGTTTGGGTGACCGTGGTCGATCAGGGCTGCGGCATTCCCGCGACCGCGCTGGACCAGGTGCGGCAACCGTTTTTTACGCTCAAGGCCCGTGGCACCGGGTTGGGCCTGAGCATCTGCCAGCAATTGCTGGAAGCCAACGCCGCGCGCATGGAACTGGCAAGCACCCCGGGCGCCGGCACCGTGGTGACCCTGGATTTCCCCGCGCCCGCCGCGACTTATCTGAAGTGAGCGACCGATGTCCGAAACACATGTACTGATCGTCGATGACGAAGCGGCGCTGGTGCGCTCGTTGAGCTACGCCCTGAGCAGCGAAGGCATGTTGCCCCGCGCGGTGTACAGCGGCGAGGCGGCCCTGGAGCTGCTGGCCGACAGTAAGGTCGAGGTGGATATCGTCCTGCTCGACCTCGGCCTGCCGGGCATCGACGGCATCGCCACCCTCGACGGCCTGCGCAAATTGCGGCCAGACCTGCCGGTGATCATGATCTCGGCCCATGGCGACACCCGCGCCGCCGTGCAGGCAGTCAAGGGCGGCGCCACCGACTACCTGACCAAACCCTTCGAACTCGACGACCTGCTGGCGACCATTGGCGCGGCCCTCGAGCGGCCCGGCGCCGTCGCCAGCAGCACGGCAGAGCAGGGTGCCTTGCTCGGCCAGAGCCTGGTCATGGCCAACCTCAATGCGGCGCTGCAACGGATCGCCCGCAGCTCGGCGACGCGGATCCTGCTGCTCGGTGAATCCGGCACCGGCAAGACCCTGGTGGCCCAGGCACTGCACGCCAACAGCTCGCGGGCCGGCCAGGCGTTTATCGAGGTCAACTGCGCGGCGCTGCCGGAGCAATTGATCGAAGCCGAACTGTTCGGCTCGGAGAAGGGCTCCTACACCGGCGCTCACCAGAAGCGCATCGGCCTGGTGACTCAAGCGCACCAGGGCACGTTGTTCCTCGATGAAATCGGCGAGCTACCGCTGGCCTTGCAAGCCAAGCTGCTGCACTTCCTCGAGAACGGCAGCTACCGTGCGGTCGGTGCCGGCCAGGCCAGCAGTGCCGATGTGCGGGTAGTGGCAGCGACCAACCGTGACCTCGCCGAAGATGTGCGCCAGGGGCGTTTTCGTGAAGACCTGTTCTACCGCCTCAACGTCATCACCCTGGACATTCCGGCGCTGCGCGAGCGCGGCGACGACATCCTGTTGCTGGCCAGGCATTTCGCCGCGCATCAGGGCCGCGAGGAAAAAGTCGCGCCGATCGTCTTTGCCGCCGACAGCGCCGCCGCCCTGGTCCGCCATCGCTGGCCAGGCAACGTGCGCGAGCTGAAAAACCTGATCGAACGCCTGACTATCCTGCTGCCCGGGCAAATCATTGGCAGCGCCCAGTTGCCGGCCCATCTGCAATCCGCCGAGCCGGCGCCGGCCTCGCTGGCGGCGCTGGATCACCAACTGGAGCGGGCCGAGCGCGAGCTGGTCAGCGATGCCCTCAGCCGCAGCGCCGGGCACAAGGGCCTGGCCGCCGATCTGCTGGGGATTTCCCGGCATGCGCTGAAGCGTCGCCTGCAGCGCCTGGGCATCGAGCGCGGCGATGAGCGCTAACCGCTCAACCGCGCGCGCGGCTTGAGCGCCAGCCGCTCAACACTGCTCGCCATACGCCGCGTCGGTCATCGTCGCGGCGCCTCCCGATACTCGCCAAGTACCACGCAAAGCCTCGTCGCAGAGCGCTTTCGTGGTATTTCAGGGTGCCTGATGCAAAGGCTGGCACAGCCTTTGCGATAACCCTTTCGCTAACCGACAAGAGGCGTCCCCGAACGCCCCAAGGGATTTTATGCAACTGCCGTTTTCCCACCTGCCGATCGTTGTCGCCCTGAGCGGCCTGCTGCTGGCTTACGCCGGAGCGGTGCAGGCCGGTCGCGTCGAATTGGGCGCGCCTGCCGCGCAGGCCGAGCTGACCCTCGGTTGCCTGTACCCGATGACCGAGCGCGCAGCGATCTACGGCCAGGACAGCATCGCCGGGATCCAGGTAGCCCTGAGTGAATTGCAGGCCCAGCGCGACGCCGGTGAGGCGATTGCGCAGATGCGTGTGATCATCGACGACGACCAGTCCAAGGCGTCCTACGGTGTCAGCCTGGCCCGCTCCTTCATTCGCAAGGACGGCGTGCAGGTGCTGTGCGGCATGGTCTCTTCGGGTGTGGCGCTGGCGGTCAGCCAACTGGCCCGGGACGAAAAAGTGCTGATGATCGGCACCGATCACGCCTCGTCGCGCATGACCCTGGAAAGCGGCCATCGCTATTACTTTCGCGTGACCAACGACACCTGGACGTCGATGGCCGCCGGCGCTCATTACCTCAAGGCGCTGCAGGCGAAAACCGGCTGGAAGCGCCTGGCCTTTATCGGCCCCGACTACGAATACGGCCACGTTTCGCGGGACGACCTGCACGAAGCGTTGCGCCAACTCGGCGTACAGTTCGACGACGTCACCGAACTCTGGCCACGCCTGTACGAGCCGGATTACTCGGCCTACATCGCGGCCCTCGAGCAGGCGCGTCCGGACATCATCGTCTCGGCCCTGTGGGGCGGCGACTTCCACGCCTTCGTCAAGCAGGCGGCGGGCACTCGGCTGTTCGAGACCTCGCGCCTGGCCAACTTCGATACCGGCGGCAACTACGACTTCCTGGTCTCCTTGGGCGATAAGGCGCCGCCGGGGCTGATCCTTTCCGCGCGCCACCACAACAACTGGCCGCAGACCGCGCGCAATCGCTCCTTCGTCGAGCGCTTCCACAGCCTGACCGGGCGCTACCCAACCTACGCCGCCGAAGGCGCCTACACCGGAGTGATGGTGCTGGCCGCCGCCAGCCAGAAGGCCGGCGCCACTGACACCGAATCCCTGGTCACAGCCCTCGAAGGGCTGGAGATCGCCTTGCCGGAAGACCCGCCGGGCTTCGTCTCGCGGATCGATCCGCTGACCCACCAGATCCTGCAGACCCAGGCCGTCGGCACCCCGGTGCGCAACAGCGATTACCCGCCAGCGCAACTGATACTCGGCGAGTGGTCGGTGTATTCCGCCCAAGACCTGCTGCCCGATCCGGCCGTGCGCGCGCGTCGCCAGGCCGGGCCAACCCATCCCGAGGGGCACGCCCCTTAGCTTCAGTAACCCGTAATGGAAATGACCATGAACAACTATAAGAAAAGCGTCCCGCACACCCGCAAGGCACTGACCCTGGCCCTGGCATTGGCCACGGCAGGTCTCGCCACTGGCCTCAGCGGCAGCGCCGTGGCCGCCGAAAATGGCAAGTTCCGCATTGGCGTGGTGACCTTCCTTTCAGGTCCCGCCGCCGGCCCGTTCGGCGAGCCATCGGCGAATGCCGCCAGGCTGCTGGTGGAAAACCTGAACCAGGGCAAGCTGCCCGCACCCTACGACAAGCTGGGGATCAACGGCGCCGAGATCGAGATGGTGATCATCGATGAGGCCGGCGGTGCCGCCAAGCAGGTCGAAGAATTCCGCAACCTGGTGCAGCGCCAGAAGGTCGATGCGGTGGTCGGCTACATCTCCTCCGGCGATTGCCTGGCCATCGCGCCAGTGGCCGAGGAGTTGGGGGCAATGACCGTGTTCTATGACTGCGGCACCTCGCAACTGTTCAGCGAAGACAAGACTCCGCAATTCGTGTTCCGCACCAGCCTCGACGCTGCCGTCGACAACATCGGCGCCGCCCGTTACCTGGCCAAGACCCGTCCGGAGGCCGTGCGCGTCGGCGGCATCCAGCAGAACTACGCCTGGGGCCAGGACAGCTGGAGCGACTTCACCCTGTCGATGGCCCAGGTCATGCCCAAGACCCAGGTGGTCGAATCGCAAATGCCCAAAGTGTTCCAGGGCCAATATGGCGCGGAAATCTCGGCGCTGTCGGTCAAGCGTCCGGACATCATCCACTCCAGCTTCTGGGGCGGTGACATGGAGGCCCTGGTGCTGCAGGCCAACGCCCGTGGCCTGCTGGAAGAAGCCACTGCGGTGCTGACCTGCGGCGAATCGGCCCTGGCGCGCTACAAGGACCAGGCGCCCAACGGCATGATCATCGGCGGTCGCGGCCCGTTCGGCGCCTTTGCCCCGCAGAATCCGCTGAACAACTGGTTCACCGACGCCTATCAAGCGGCGTACAAAGCCGCGCCGACCTACCCGGCGAGCAAGATGGCGCAAGCCATCCTCGGCCTGAAATTCGCCGCGGAAAACGCCAAGGCCGAGGCCGGCAAGGTGCCGGCGCCGCTGGAAATGGCCAAGGCGTTCAAGGGCGCGACCTTCGAATCGGTGTCCGGCACCGTGCAGATGGCCCGCGCCGGCGGCCACCAGGCGATGCAGGGCATTGCCTACGGTGAGTACCACTACGACAAGGCCAGCAAGCAGGGCAGCGTGCAGAACGTCATCGCCTTCGCCGGCGAGTGCGTGACTCCGCCGGACGGCACCAGCGCCCACGACTGGATCAAGGCCGGTTTCCCGGGCGCGCAGTGCAACTGATCGTCTTGCACAGCTGACTGATCGTGGCGGCCGCCCATGGCCGCCACTCTTGCCAAGGTAGAACCTTATGCTGAGTCTTTATGCGGTGCTGATCGACGGCGCCATCTATGCCTCGTGGCTGTTTCTGGTCGCGGCGGGGCTCACCGTGATCTACGGTGTCATGCGCATTCTCAACATGGCCCATGGCAGTTTTTATGCCATTGGCGCCTATGCCGCCGCCTCGCTGGTGGGCTGGTATTTCAATAACGGTGTGGGCCCGGTGTGGGTCGGCTACCTGATGATGCTCGGTTGTGCGCTGGCCGCCGGGTTGGTGGTCGGGCTGCTGATCGAGCGCGGCCTGCTGCGTTTCATGTACGGCCGCGACGAAGTGCTGATGGTGATCATCACTTACGCCTTGCTGCTGATCCTCGAAGACGCGATGAAGATGATCTGGGGTGTCAACCCGTACTTTGCCTATCAGCCTTACGCCGAAATGGGGCGCAGTGTGCTCGCGGGGCTGAAAGTCTCCAACTACGACCTGATGCTGGTGGGGGTGTCGCTGGTGCTTGGCTTCGGTCTCTGGCTGTGGCTCGAGCGCACCCATCAGGGCAAGGTCCTGCGTGCGGTGATCCATGACCGCGAAGTGGCCCAGGCCATGGGCGTCAACGTGCGCAAGGTGTTCACCCTGGTGTTCGTCCTTGGCACCGTGCTCGGCACCCTGGCCGGGGCACTGACTGCGCCGGCGATTTCGGTGGCGCCGGGCATCGGCGTGGAAATCATCGTGCTGGCGTTCGCCGTGGTGGTGATCGGCGGCATGGGCAGCATCGAAGGCGCGGCCCTTGGCGCCTTGCTGGTGGGTCTGAGTCGCGCGGCTGCGGTGCACTACGCGCCGCAATTCGAACTCTTTGTGATCTATGGCGTGATGGCGCTGGTCCTCGCGGTGCGCCCGCAAGGCCTGTTCGGTCGCGTGCTTGCGAGGAAAATCTGATGCGCCTGGATAAAACCGAACTGATTCTGCTCGGCGTCGCCGTGCTGCTGGCCGCCGCCGGCCTGATCGCCCCGCAATGGCTGGTGTTCCTGCTGACCATGGCGCTGGCCAAGTCGATGGTGGTGCAAGGCGTGGTGATGCAAATGCGCGCCGGCCTGGTGACCTTCGGCCAGGGCCTGTACTTCTGCATCGGCGGCTACGCCGTGGGCATGAGCGGGCACTTTCTGTCCATCGGCGATCTGCCGACCCTGCTGCTGATCGGCGTGGGGGCAGCGGTCGCTTTGGCCATGCTTCTCGGCCTGCTGATGACCCGCTACCGCGAGATTTTCTTCGCCATGCTGTCGCTGGCGTTCTCGATGATCCTCTACGGCATGTTGGTGAAAAGCCCGGCCCTGGGCAGCACCGACGGCTTCAACGTCAAGCCCTGGACCCTGTTCGGCTGGAGCCCGGCTGCCGGCCAGGCTCCGCTGGCCTTGTTCGTCATCATCGTCGCGGTCACCGCGGTGCTCGCGGTGTTGCTGCACCGCTATGGGCGCAGCAGCGCCGGGGCGATGTGCGAGGCGATCCGCGAGAACGAAGTGCGGGTCGAGTACCTCGGCCAGTCGCCGCGCTGGGTGCTGTACATGAACTACGTCGCCGCAGCCGGGGTATCGGCGCTGGGCGGTGGCTTCATGGCCCTGGCCGCCGGGCATATCGACCCGGAAATGGCTTACTGGATCACCTCCGGCGAGTTCGTCTTCATCGCCTTGCTCGGCGGCACCGCTCACGTCGCAGCGCCGATCATCGCGGCAATCCTGTTCGCCGTGGTGCGCACCTACGCCATCGAACTGGTGCCCCACAGCTGGCAGATGATCCTCGGGATCACCTTGCTGGCCATCATCATCTTTCTGCCCAAGGGCCTGTGGAGCCTGTTCAGTGGTCAGGCCCGTGCGGCCAAGGCCGTGGAGGCCAAAGTATGAATTGCATTCTGGAAACCCGTGGACTGTACAAGGAGTTCGGCGCGGTGACTGCCGCCAAGGACGTCAACGTGCGCATCAGCAAGGGCGAAGTGGTGGGGGTGATCGGCTCCAACGGCGCCGGCAAGACCACCTTCATCAACATGGTCACCGGCTACCTCAAGCCCAGCCGAGGTGAAATCCTCTTCAACGGCCAGTCGATCATCGGCCGCACGCCACGGGCGATCACCCGTGCTGGCATGGCCCGTTCGTTCCAGGTCGCGCAGTTGTTCCCCGAACTGACCGTGCTCGACAACCTGCTGATTGCCCTGGCCGGCGCCGAGTCGCCGTTTCCCTCGTTGCTGCGGCCGTTGCGCAATGACGCGCGGATCGCCCGCGCCGAGGCAATTCTCGGCGAGTTCAGCATCCTCGCCTGGCGCGACAACAAGGTCACCGCCGTACCGCAAGGGGTGCGCAAGCTGATCGACATCGCCATGGCGCTGATCGGCGATCCGCAAATGCTGCTGCTCGACGAGCCCACCAGTGGCGTCAGCGCCGAAGAGAAAACCCAACTGATGGACACCGTGATGCAAGTGGTGACCCGGCATCAGGTGACGGTGCTGTTCGTCGAACATGATATGGACGTGGTGCGCCGTTACGTCTCGCGGATCCTCGCGTTCTACAGTGGAGAGGTGTTGGCTGACGGTCCGCCGCAAACCGTATTGGCCAACGCCCGGGTCCAGGAACTGGTGACCGGCGGCCAACGGGGCCACAAGGAGGCAACCGCATGAGCCTGGACATTCGCAACCTCAACGTCGCCATCGAATCGGTGCCGATCCTGCACGACGTCTCGCTGAGCGTCGGGGCCGGGCAGATGGTCGGTTTGATCGGCCACAACGGCGCCGGCAAGACCACCCTGATTCGCACCCTGATGGGCCTGCTCGATGCCAGCTCCGGCTCGATCCACTTCGCCGGCAACGACCTGCGCGCCCAGCCCGGTTATCAGCGAGCGGCGAGCGGCATCAGCTACCTGCCGGAAGACCGCCGGCTGATTCCGGCGCTGACGGTGCAGGAGAACATTCTGCTGCCGGTGTGGGCCAACAAGCTGCCGGGCAGCGCCGAGCGCCTGGAGTGGGTGTACAGCCTGATCCCGGAAATCGCCCAGTTCCGCGATCGCCGCGCCATGCAACTGTCCGGCGGCCAGCAAAAACTGGTGGCCCTGGCCCGGGCGTTGATGCCGGGTAACCGGCTGTTGATCCTCGACGAACCGTTCGAGGGCGTGGCGCCGGTGCTGTCGCGGCGGCTCTCCGAAGTAATCGCCCAGCTCGGACAGGAAGGCCTGTGCGTGCTGATCTCCGAATCCGATGACACCCATTCCGCTGACCTGGTTGATGCGCTGTACCGCATCGAGCGCGGCAGCGTGCGAGCAGGATAATCCGCATGTCGAACTTTACTTTTGAAACCACCCCACGGGTGATCTGCGAAATCGACGGCGCCTTGCGCCTTGGCGCGCTGTGCCGTGAACTCGGCGCCACCCGAGTGCTGCTGGTCAGCGACCCGGGGCTGCAACGCGCCGGCTTGCTCGATGCACCGCTGCAGGCGCTACGCGATGCCGGGGTCGACGTCACGCTGTACAGCGACGTACAGGCCGATCCGCCGCAAGACTCGGTGCTCGACGCGGTGGCGGCTGGGCGCAATTGCCAGGCCCAGGCGGTGATCGGCCTGGGTGGCGGCAGCTCGCTGGACACCGCCAAACTGGTGGCGCTGCTCTGCGGCCATGAGCAGGCACTCAGCGATATCTACGGCATCAACCTGGCCAAGGGGCCGCGCCTGCCGCTGATCCAGGTGCCGACCACCGCTGGCACCGGTTCCGAAGTCACGGCCGTGGCCATCGTCACCACCCCCAGCCACGAGAAGAAGGGGGTCGTCAGCCCCTTGCTGTACCCGGATATCGCCTTGCTCGATGCCCGTCTGACTGTCGGCCTGCCGCCGGCGGTCAGTGCGATGACCGGGGTTGATGCGATGGTCCATGCAATCGAGGCCTACACCAGTCAGCACAAGAAAAACGTGCTGTCCGACGGCCTCGCAGTGCAGGCCCTGCGCCTGCTGGGGGGCAACCTCGATCGGGTGCTGGCGCAGCCGGATGACCTCGAGGCGCGTTCCGCCATGCTCCTTGGTTCGATGCTCGCCGGCATGGCGTTCGCCAACGCGCCGGTGGCGGCGGTGCATGCACTGGCCTATCCGTTGGGCGGGCATTTCCATGTGCCCCATGGTCTGAGCAATGCGCTGGTGCTGGTGCCGGTGCTGAACTTCAACCGCAGCGCGGCGCAGGCGCTGTACGCCGAACTGGCGGCAAGCGTGCTGCCTGGCCAGCGTTTCGACGATCCGGCGCAAGCCTGCGAGGCCTTTATCGGCTTCATGACCGCACTGGTGCAGCGCATGCCGTTTGCCCAGCGCCTGGCCGAGGTCGGGGTCAGCGAGGCCGACCTCGATCGCCTGAGCGACGACGCGATGAAAGTCGAACGTCTGCTGATCAACAACCCGCGCCCGGTCAGCCGGGAAGACGCCCGGGCCATTTACGCTTCGGTGCTGTGAGGAGATGGCGATGAATCATGAGTTCAGAAGCGTGCCGCGGATCGTCTGCGCGGCGGGTGCCTTGCAAGGGATTGGCCAGGTGTTCGCCGGGCTGGCGGTGCGGCGGGTGCTGTTGGTGTGCGACCCGGGCATCGTCAAGCTCGGCTTCGCCGCCCGGGCCTGTGCCGCGTTGGAGGCGGCCGGTTGCAGCGTGGCAGTGTTCGATCAGGTCGTTGCCGACCCGCCGGCAGCGGTGGTCGAACAGGCGGTCAGCCAGGGCCGGGCATTTGCCGCCGATGGCGTGCTTGGCCTGGGTGGCGGCAGCTCGCTGGATGCGGCCAAGCTGGTGGCGTTGCTGATCAACAGCGAGCAAACGCTGCCGGAGCTGTACGGCAGCGACAAGGCTCACGGCCAGCGCCTGCCACTGGTACTGGTGCCGACCACGGCCGGCACCGGCTCGGAGGTGACCTGGGTTTCGGTGATCACCGACGCAGAGCAGCGCAAGCAGGCGGTGTATTCGGCGCAACTGATGCCGGACGTGGCGGTCCTCGATCCACTGCTGACCCTCGGCCTGCCCGCTGGCGTCACCGCCGCCACCGGCCTTGACGCCATGGTCCATGCGATCGAGGCCTACACCAGCCGCACCCGCAAGAACCCGATCGCCGATGGCCTCGCCACCACCGCCCTGCGCCTGCTTGGCGGCAACCTGCGCAAAGTGCTGGCCGACGGCAGCGACGTCGCCGCGCGTTCGGCCATGCTCCAGGGCTCGCTGATGGCCGGCATGGCCTTCGTCAACGCCTCGGTGGCGGCGATTCACGGCCTGGCCTATCCACTGGGCGCCCGCTTTCACATCCCTCACGGCCACGCCAACGCACTGGTGATGGCGCCGATGATTCGCTTCAACCTGCCAGCGGCGCAACGGCAGTACGCCGAACTGGCCGCGCACCTGCTGCCCGAAGCCCGCTTCGCCGACGAAGCCAGCGCCGCCCAGGCCTTTGTCGAGGCCATCGAGGCGTTGGTACGCGACAGCGGGCTGGAAACCCGGTTGTCGCGGTTGGGTATCGATGAGGACTCGATTGCGCCGATGGCCAAGGATGTGGTGACGGGGTTGCAGCGCCTGATCGCCAGTAATCCGAGGGACATGGACGAGGCGCAGGTGCAGGCGATTTATCGCGGGATCTACTGAGAATAGGGGGCAGCCAGCCAGGGTGGGTGGCTGCGCCTGGGGATCAGTTCTCGGCCTTTCAGGTTTTCTTGAACAGTCGATTATCGAACCTGAACGGTTCCGAGCGCAGCGTGACCTTGGCCGCGTCCGGGTGCAACGGGTTGTACAGGTAGTTGAGCGAGTAGGGCATGATCGCGCTCGGCACTGGCAGCAGCAGGGCAGGACCCTCCACCAGAAACGAATCACCCAGTGCCCGGCTGTGCCGCTGATCGGCGTCCCAGTCTGACTTTAATGTTGGCGCCGGGGCCATGCTGACATCGTCGGGCAGTTCAACCGTCAGCAACTGAAATGTCTCAGGCAGGTCCTCCTGATCAATCTCCATGTGCACCAGAATCTCCAGCATCGCCCCGGCCGGGGTGCCCGCCAGATAAACCACCGGCCGCCCGGCTGTGTGCCATCGCCCGCTGGCGAGGACGCCGCCACGCCCGGACAGGTCGGCGTACCCACTGATACGCCAGAGGATCAAAAGGCAAATCCCTCTGCCAGTTGAATCAGCATTTCTTCCACCTGCCGCGTGCCCTGGACCGTCGACAACATGGCCATGGGGGCAATGCCCTGGAACCGTTCCTTGGGTTTCGAGAGCCAGCGCTTGGCCTTTTCGTTGTTGCCAAACACAGCGTCTGCCATGGCGGTAATGTGGGCGGTGCGATACAAACGATCGCTCTCGTCGACCGTGAGTCGCTGGTCTTTGGCAATCCGCGTCTTCAGGGTTTTCAGCGGGATGATCAGATCGCGCTCAAACGGGGTCACCTCACCCAATTCAACCAGCTTCATCACGGTGTTGGCTGCAAAGCCGCCCTGGATAAGGATGTGAATTTCCAGATCGGAGGCATCGTCAGGGATCTGCAACAGGTCCTGTAACCGTGCGCGGTAGGCACCGTAGGCGGGTTCACGCATGATTTCGGCGAGCATGGCCATCTCCTGAGTGATTCGGCATATGCCGTATAATGAGCGGCATATGCCGAGTTTGCCAGCCCTTATCGACCACCGGTTGTTTCCGGACAGGCAGCCAACTCAATCAGGCGCCGGGAAGCAGACCTTTCTGTTTGGCGACATGGGTCGCCAGCGCGTCCATTAAATCCGGCGACAGGCAGTCATAGGGTTCCAGGCCAAGCGAGCGCAGGCGCTCGCGGATGGCCGCCATCTGCGCGGGAGGGGTGCCGGTCTCGATGATCGAGGAGACGAACGCCGCGAACCCCGGCGCCGCCCATCCGCTTTGCGGCGACAGCTCGGTGTGAACGAAGTCCAAGCCATAAAACGCGTGGTCCTTGTTCTCGATGCGTCCGAAAAGATGGGCGTGACACCGCGTGCAGGCGTGGCGCTGAATGGTTGCAGCTGGATCGACAATCGCCAGTTTTTCGCCGTGGGCAATCACGCTGACCTTATCTCGCGGCACCACGGCGATGACCGCGAACGTCGCGTTCTGCGGCTTCCAGCATTTGCTGCAACCGCAGGCATGGTTATGCAGGGTTTGCGCATCGATTCGGACCTCGACCTTGTCGGTCGCACACAGGCATTGCAGGGTGCCACCGCTGAAGTTCGCGGCGGCGGGCTGGATTTCGTTGTCCAGGGTTGGGTGGAGGGGAAAGGTGCTCATGCTGGCGTCTCCTTTGTAGAGGGGCAGACACCTAAGAATAGCCTGCGCCGGCAGCTGCCTATTGCCGCACAGTTATAGGGGCAGAGATTTGTGGGAGCGGGCTTGCCCGCGAAGAAGACGCTGCGTTATTTGATCTTTGCGCTTATCCCGCTTATCCAGAAGACCGGTTACAAGGGCCAGGACCAGGGGTATAACTGGCAGAACAACAGGCGGTCACCCGGCAGCGCCCGGGCCAGGCGCCCCAGGCCTGATCGGCGCCGGCGGCGCGGAGCAATGTGATGAGTTGCAGAGCGTGGCGATGGGCTCGCAAGGGCCTTCCTGGCTGCATCGCGCTGGCCTTGCTGGTCGCTCCGCTGTGCGCTCGCTGCACTCAGGTCAATGGCGCGGCGGATGCCGCTGCGAATCCCATGGCCGTGCCACAGCTTGTGCGGCCAGGCGACGCTGGTGCCATGCGGATTCGGGTGTATACGTTCCTCCACAAGGGCGTTCGGCAATACGTCAGCCGGCGCCCCGAAGGCATCTCCGCGCGGGTCGATGTCCTTGAGCTTTATTACATCAAGGGCTGTTATCTGTGCATGGCGCCGAAGGATTTCAAGGTCGCCTCACTGAGGCTGGACACCCAATCCTATCGTCGCGAGATCGAAGCCGCTGCCGGTCAATACGGTGTCGACAGGGCGCTGGTCCGCGCCGTGATCCATGCCGAATCGGCGTTTCGCCCCAACGCCATTTCCATCGCCGGTGCCCAGGGCCTGATGCAATTGATGCCCGCCACCGCCGAGCGCTTCGCCGTGGACAATCCGTTCGACCCTCGACAGAACATTCGCGGTGGCGTGCGCTATCTGGCCTGGCTGCTCAGGCGCTTCAACGGCAACGAGACGCTGGCGTTAGCGGGTTACAACGCTGGCGAAGCCTCGGTGGTCGAACACAACGGGGTGCCTCCGTACGCGGAGACCCAGTCCTACGTCACCCTTGTGCGGTCGTTGACCGAACGCTATCGCCGGCAGCGGTAGGGCTGAATCAAATGACGGAAAACTGCTTTGATGCGCTAATCAGGCGCTGGTACTGACGCAGCTGTCGGTTGGCGCTGCGGATGTCCAGAAAGAATATCTCGGCGCTGCGCCAAAGCAGCATCCACGCGGTGACGGTAACGACGCCCACGGGGATAGTGCCTTCGATACCCAGCGCCGTGCCTGCCAGCACCAAGGCCAGTGCCAGACCCAGGAGCGTCAGCGCTACCAGCCGCTGGGCACGAATATCCCCTTTGAGTTGTTCGCTCTTCTGCGCAAAGGTATTGCCGATGGCCTGCTGCAGGCGCTCTCGCTCAGCTTCCGGACAGCGAATCTGCAGCGTCAACTCAGGGTGGTACCAGGCGCTCTCCATGAGGTAATCCACCAGTTCGGCGCTCAGCTTGGGGGTGTCTGGCGAGGCGAACGGATTGAGGTAGTCAGCGCTGATGGTCAGATCGATTTTTTGACTCATAACGACCCTTTGGCTGTTGAGTGGTGGACGCAGGCTGCAGAGTTCGAAACAAGGCTACGTGGGACGTGTGATTGCTAGGTCAGCTTCAGTCGTTCAGCGGCATAATCCTTGCCCGCTGCAGTCAGCTCAAAGGTGGTGGAGCCGAACGTCCCGCGTGTCACATTCTGATTGAGCAGCCGCTTGGCCTGGAGTTGTTTGAGACCGAGTTCCACTTCTTGCGTACTGAGGGAAACCAGTTTGCAGACCGAGTGCAGGTTGGCGATTTTTCGGCAGTGCGCGTGATAGGCCAGCGCTTCGAGCAGCAGCGTTTGATTATCGGTCAGTTGCAGAGGTTGTGGGGCGGTGGCTTTCCTGGCTCTACGCGCTGTCCCATGGGGCTCGCCGTTCAAGGCGTAGGTGCTTCGAGCCTGGAAAATCGCTATGCAGAGCAGGCTGGTCAGGACCGCGATAATCAACAACAGCAACCAGTTCGGCACCGAGGTTTTCAACACCAGCCAATCGGCAAAACCTGCGAGCCAGCCCGTGGTCAGTTCGAAGTAATCGGCGAGCAGCATGACCGCCACCCCAGCCATCAGGAAAACTCCCGACGAGGCAATGGCCTTGAACCTGAGCGAGGAGTGCTTGCCTTGGGCTGCCATGGTGAGGGTCTCTGCTGCGCGAACAGAATCAAGCAAGCATAGCAGCGCAACAGCGGACTTCGAGCGCAGGAGGTGCCGACTCGAGGGCGCTTGCTTTGTTGTTGAGACGTTATGTCTCTGGCGACCAGGGTGCTTGGGCAAGGCTTACGGGACTGCGTACAGTCCCGTAAGCGGCATCGAGAGCATCCATCGCCTTTACAGCGGCAAGGCGCTCATGGCTCAGGCCGGCTGCACCGCCAGCCGGTTGCTGACATTGCGCCCCAGCACCAGCACCGTGACAAAGCCGCAGCCCACCAGGGCGGTGGCCAGGCTCAACAACACCGAGCTGCCCATCTGGTCGACGATCTGCCCGCCGAAGAACGAGCCGAGGGCGATGATCACCTGGAACAGCGCGACGAACAGCGGCATGCCGCGCTCGACGTCCTTGGGTGCGACGACGAACATCCAGATGCTGGCGCAGGCCGGGAAGGCGCCGAAGGCAAAACCCCAGAGGCCGATCAGCAGCGCGGCGCCGGTCATGCCGGTGGCGAAGTGCGGGAACAGCGCGGTGCTGACGCCGAGCATAATCGCGACCAGCATCAGGGTGTGACGCACGCTGCGGTTGGCGGCGAAGCCGGCGAAGATGTTGCCCAGCACCCCGGCCACGCCGTAGAGCAACAGCAGCGAGCCAATGGTCGGGCCGTCGAAGCCAGCGTTCTGTTTGAAGAACGGTGCGACGTAGGTGTAGGCGGCAAAGTGTGCGAGGCCGATCAGCAACACGGCGATCAAGCCCACCCGCGCTTGCGGATTGATAAACAGCGCCGGCAGGTCACTGATGCGAATCGCCTTGTCCGGCGCCAGCCGTGGCAGCAGGAACACCTGCGCCAGCAGCACTGGCACGCCCACCAGCGCGGTGACCAGGAAGGTCATGCGCCAGCCCATCAGGCCGCTGAGCCAGGTGCCGACCGGCACGCCGAGCACGGTGGCCAGGGTCACGCCGACCATGATGATCGAAGTCGCCTGCGCCACCCCCACGCCCTTGGGCGCCAGTCGGCTACTGAGGGCAATGGCCGTGGCCCAGAATCCGCCGATGCTGATGCCCAGCAGGACGCGACCGAACAGCAGGAGGCTGAAGTCGCTGGCGTAGGCCACCACCGCGTTGGCGATGATCATGATCAGCGTCAGGCCGATCAGCAGGTAGCGTCGGTCCATTGCACCGATGCCCACCGACAGCAGGGGCGCGGCGAGGGCGGCCATGATCCCGGGCAGGGTCACCATCAGCCCGGCCTGGCCGGCGCTGATACCGAGATCGCTGGCGACATCGTTGAGCACGCCGACCGGCAGGAACTCGCTGGTCACCAGTGCGAAGGCGCCGACGGCGACCGAGAGAATCGCCAGCCACTGCTGTTTGACGCTCTGTTGATTATGTTCGGGGACCTCGTGAGAGGTAGGGCTGATGCTGGGCATGGGCTTGATTTCCAAGGGGGATGGCGCCTGGAACAGGCGAAGGAGCGGGGGGAATTGCCGGCGATTATAGGGACCGATACTGACATGTCGACAGGCGGCGCTCTCGATATTAATCATCACTGGGATTGATTAGACGCGGGTCACCTCGCATTCCCGACGGGAATACACTGGATAAAATGATTGAATTTTTCATGGCGCCGGGTCTGGCGTAGGGTGGTTGGAGGACATGGAGAACTGCCTTGAACACACCCACAGTCAACGCTGCAGAAAAGTTTGATCGCTCGCGTGCTGACGAGTACGGACGCCAGAGTCGTATTGCCCTGGCCGGTTACGACGCCTGCCAGGATTTGGCGGCCTGCATGTTGGCCGCCAGCCTTGGGCCGGGTGGCGCGGCCAGGGTCTTGGTGGTCGGCGCAGGCGGCACGGCTCAGGAAATCATTGCCATGGCCCGGCTTGAGCCGGGTTGGCGCTTCACCGCCGTCGACCCCTCCGAGCCGATGCTCGACGCCGCCCGGCAGCAGCTGCAGGCCAACGAGTTGCTCGACAGAGTCGACCTGCACCTGGGCCAGGTCGAGGACCTGCCGGCGGATCAGCCATACGACGCGGCGACCTTGATCGGCGTGTTGCATCATCTTCCGGGCGACGCTGCCAAACAGCAAATATTGCGCGCCATCCAACTCCGTCTCAAACCCGGCGCCCCCTTGGTGGTGGCCGGTAATCAATACGCCTATGCCAGCCAACCGCTGCTGCTGGCCGCCTGGGGACAGCGCTGGCGGCAATATGGTGCGAGCGCGGATGAGGTCAAGGCCAAGCTCGGGAAAATCCTTCAGGGCGCTGATCCCCCGCATTCCGAAGCAGCGGTGCACAAGCTCATGCACGAGGCCGGCTTCGGCGATGCCACGCGGTTTTTCAGCAGCTTGTTTTGGAGTGCGTGGTTGACCTGCAAAACCCTTTGACACCCCCAGTAGGAGCCGGCTTGCCGGCGAAGGCGTCGGTTGTGGCGATGCAAGGCTTGTGGCCGCCTTCGTTGGCAAGCTGCCCGCGATCAGGCTGGCCCACAGTGGATTGCATCGAACTTCGCGAAAGGGCCTCGCAGGGCGACGGCAGCAACGATGCGCAAACAATGGTCGCGGATGTGGTCAAGACGCTGGCGCAGTTGACCCGTGTTCCTGGCTGAGGGTCACCACGACCTTGCCTTTGGCCCGGCCCTGTTCGACATAGCTCAGTGCGTCCGTTGTCCGTTCGAAAGGGAAGGTCTGATCGATGATCGGCTTGATCACGCCTGCTTCGATCAGTGAAGTGATCTCCCGCAGTTGCGCGCCATCGGCGCGCATGAACAGAAACCTGTAGCTGACCCCTTGCTTGCGCGCCTTGCGCCGAATCCCGCTGCTCAACAGGCGCATCACTTGCCGTAGCCCCCAGGACAAACCTTGCTCCTGGGCGAACTCTGCAGTCGGCGGTCCGGAGATAGAGATCAGCTGTCCGCCAGGCTTGAGCACCTTGATCGATTGTTCCAGGACGTCGGCGCCAAGGCTGTTCAGGACCACGTCATAGTCGCGCAACTCGCTGGCAAAATCCTCTCGCGTGTAATCGATCACCCGGTCCGCACCCAGTGCCTTCAGCCACTCGACGTTGGCGCTGCTGGTGGTGGTCGCGACGAAGGCGCCGAGGTGTTTGGCCAGTTGGATAGCCAGCGTGCCGACGCCGCCAGAGCCGGCATGGATCAACACCTTCTGGCCAGGCTTGAGTTGCGCGCTAGTCACCAGCACTTGCCAGGCCGTCAAGGCGCTCAAGGGAATGGACGCGGCTTCGGTCATGTCGAGGTTGGCGGGTTTCAGCGCCAGGGCGTCCTGGTGCACGGCAATCCGCTCGGCGAAGCTGCCGATGCGACTCTCGGGAGGGCGTGCGTAGACCTCATCGCCGGCCTTGAACCGCGTCACCGCCGCGCCAACCCGCAGGACGATTCCGGCGAGGTCATTGCCCAATACCAAGGGCAGCGCGTAGGGCAGAATCGGTTTGAAGGCGCCGCTGCGGATCTTCGAGTCCAGCGGATTGACGCTGGCGGCGTGCACCTGGATCAGCACGTCATGGGCGCCAACCGTAGGCTCGGGCACCTCGCCAATGGCTCCGGTTTGCTGACCGTACCGCTCGATAAAAAATGCTTTCATGCCAAGGCTGCTCTGGTCGGTTGCACCGGGAACAGGGCCGTTCGCCGGCCCCATACCGTTTCATTCACTCGGGCGACTGGTAGCGTTGCGCAACGCTGGACTGTTTGATCTGCGACATCAGCCCCAGACGCGCCGCTTGCAAAGCGTGCCAGCGCTCACCTTCCTGCAGCGGCGGGATGGTCACCGACTCACGGCGGTCGAAGCCGATCAGCGCGGCATCCACCAGATCACCCACTTCCATGATCTCAGGCAGGCTATTGATGTCGATCCCGGCGCGATCCCAGATTTCCGTACGCGTGGCGGCAGGCAGTACCGCCTGCACATAGACGCCCTTGGGGCCCAGCTCCAGGCTCAGGCCCTGGGAAAGGAACAGCGCAAACGCCTTGGTCGCACCATAGACCGACATGCCGAGCTCCGGCGCTAGGCCGACCACCGAGCCAATGTTGACGATAGCTCCGTTGCCCGCCGTGGCCAGGCGTGGCGCGATCGCACTGGCCAGACGCACCAGGGCCGTGGTGTTGAGCGCGACCAAGTGGGCCACGCTGTCGGTGCTCTGCTCGATGAAGCTGCCGGACTGCGCCGCGCCGGCGTTGTTGATCAGGATGCCGATGCTGGCGTCTTCCCGCAGGCGCGCTTCAACGATGGCCAGGTCGCCGAGTTGGGTCAGGTCGGCCTGCAGCACATCAATCGCAACCCCATGCTCGCCGCTCAACCGGGCGGCGAGGGTGTGCAGGCGCGCCAGGTCGCGGGCGACCAGCACCAGGTCATGCCCACGTTGGGCGAAACGCTCGGCGTAGACAGCGCCGATGCCGCTGGAGGCGCCAGTGATCAGAACAGTAGGGCGAGTGGTCATGGTCTTGTCTCTTGATCAAGGATGTCGGGAAGTTGGGTGACTGCGGTGTTGTGGGATTATGATGATGATCATAATCTAAGCTGTCAACATCATTTGATTACGATCGACATCTATGTATCATCGACCAACGATTCAACGCTTACGCAAGGTGATGCACATGAGAGTGACCAAGGCCCAGGCCGAGGCAAACCGGCAGCACATCGTCGAAACCGCCTCAGCGGTGTTTCGCCAACGCGGCTTTGACGGGGTCGGAGTGGCCGACTTGATGGCGGCCGCCGGGTTCACTCACGGCGGCTTCTACAAGCATTTCGGCTCCAAGGCCGACCTGATGGCCGAAGCCTCAGCCAATAGCCTGTGCCGATCGCTGGCCAGCGCCGAGAACCTGGATGTGCAGGGCTTCATCGATGTCTACGTGTCGCGGGATCACCGCGACCGCCGGGACAGCGGCTGCACCATGGCCGCCTTGTCGGGCGACGCGGCGCGCCAGTCCGACGAGGTCAAGGCGAGTTTTGCCAACGGCATCGAGGGCTTGCTGCAGACCCTGGGTCAAAAATTTCCGAGCGCCGCAGAGGCGCCGGCTGGGGAAGGGCGCGAGAAAATGCTTGCCCTGCTGGCACAGGCGGTGGGAGCGATCCTGTTGTCCCGTGCCTGTCCGGACGATTCGCCGCTTGCCGACGAAATCCTCGAGGTCTGCCACCGGCAGATGACGGCAGCGCTGGCTGCGCAGTCGTAGCGGTTCGAGCGGTCTGAATCAGATCAGCATTTGCAGGGTATCGAACAACCGGCGGTCGTCGGCCTTCGACGAGCGCGAGCGGCGTCGGACCACCTGCAGGATGCACTCGATAAAGCACTGCGCGGCGCTGCCTGGCTGGCTGTTGCGCGGGGTGACGATGCCGATGGTGTCGGTGGCGAAGGACTCGGCCAGGTTCAACCGGGTCACGCGCTCGGCGAAGACCGGCACGGTCAGCATCGGCTCCGGGCAATAACTGAGCATGTCGGTCTGCTCGGTCAGCGACAGCATCAGCTGCAATGACTGGGCACGCTGGACATGCTCCACGGCGATCAGCGCGCCGTGTTGCCCGAACAGTTCGTGCATGAAGCTGTCATGGTTAGCGTCCGGATAGTTGACCACCCAATCCTGATCCAGCAGGTCGTGGATCGAGCGACAGTCCTGTTTCGGATGGCCATGGCGAGCAATCACCGTCATTTCGTAGGCAAATAATGGGTCGCAGGAGAACTCCGGGCGCGGCATCAGCGCCGACACCAGGCCCACCGCCAGTTCCATGGTGCCGTCCCGCAGTCGCGGCAAGGCAACCGCCATCAAACCCTCGAAAATCTCCAGTCGAACCTGCGGCATGCGCTGGCGGAACAACTGCACTACCTCGGGCAGCAGGGTCATGCCCATCCACGGCGAAATGCCCAGGCGCAGGTGACCTTCGGTCTGGCCACGCAGGTGAGTCAGCTCCAGTTGTGCCTGTTCCAGTTGGCCGAGCATTTGCCGGGCGTGCAGCAGCAGCGAGTGCCCATAATGGGTGAGCAGCACGCCACTGGCGTTGCGCGTCAGCAGCGGCAGTTGCAGGTGGCTTTCGAGTTCTCGCAGCGACTTTGCCACGGCGGTCTGCGAGACCCCGATCTTACGGGCTGCAGCGCGGATGCTGCCGCAATCGGCGATGGCCACCAATGCCTGCAGCTGATGCAGTTTCATGTCGGATTCCTTGTTGTCAGGCGTAAACCTATGGTTTTCAGTCCAACCATTTTGCGACTGCCGGTGGCTGGGCCGGCTGCCTATTATCGGACCCGCAGCATGCCCGTTAATAACAACAAGGAAAACCCATGACCCAGCCGTGCGTCTTACCCGGTATCGCAGCGCTTGAAGAAGAGATGATTGCGTTGCGCCGACACTTGCATGCCCACCCGGAACTGAGCTTTGAAGAGTTTGCCACCAGTGATCTGGTTGCCGCCCGGCTTGAAGAGTGGGGCTACGAAGTGCACCGGGGCCTGGGGGGGACCGGCGTCGTCGGGCGCTTGCGCCTGGGTTCTGGCAATAAGGTCATCGGCCTGCGCGCCGACATGGACGCGTTGCCCATTGTTGAGCAGACCGGCTTGCCCTACGCCAGCCGCAATCAAGGCGTGATGCATGCCTGCGGCCACGACGGCCACACCGCCATCCTGCTGGCGGCGGCCAAGCACCTGGCCCGGAGCCGGGAGTTCGACGGCACCCTGGTGCTGATTTTCCAGCCGGCGGAAGAGGGCGATGGCGGCGCGCGGCGGATGCTCGAGGACGGTCTGTTCGAGCTATTCCCCTGTGACGCGATCTTTGCCCTGCACAACATGCCGGGCCTGCCGACCGGCAAGTTCGGTTTTCTACCCGGCCCGTTCATGGCGTCCACCGACACCCTGACCATCAGCGTCAAGGGCGTGGGCGGGCACGGGGCAATGCCCCATAAGGCCACCGACGCGATCCTCGCCGGCGCGGCGATTGTCCAGGCGCTGCAGAGTGTCGTCTCGCGCAACGTCAATCCGCTGGATTGCGCGGTGGTTTCGGTCGGCTCCTTCCATGCCGGGATCGCCCCCAATGTGATCCCTGATCACGCCGAGCTGCAGCTGAGTGTCAGGGCGCTCAAGCCCGAGGTTCGCGATTTGCTGATCGAGCGCATCAGCGCGGTGGCTCAGGCCCAGGCCGCGAGTTTCGGCGCCACGGCGACGGTCGAGGTCGATGAAGCGCAGCGTTTCCCGGCCTTGATCAACGACGCGAAAAGCACCGCGTTCGCCCGGCAGGTCGCCGAGGATTGGCTGGGCGCGGATGGCCTGGTCACCGACATGGCGCCACTCACCGGCAGCGAAGACTTCGCGGTGATGCTCGAGCAGTGCCCGGGTTGCTACCTGCTGATCGGCAATGGCGACGGCGAAGGCGGCTGCATGGTGCATAACCCCGGATACGACTTCAACGATGATTGCCTGGCCCTGGGCGCGAGTTACTGGGTACGCCTGGTCGAATCCTTCCTGGCCTGATCGGCCACTGTCTGTCTATCGGCCCGGGTAGTCGCTGCGCCGGGTGAAGGAGTTGTCATGTCCGCTACTGTTATTGCCCAGGGGAGCGAGGCTCGCGCTGCTCGTCCTGCCCTGAGTTCCCGTGCAATTGCCGCCATTACCTTCGGCTCGGCCCTGGAATTCTTCGAATTTTCGGTATTCAGTTTTTTTGCCACGGTGATCGGTCGGCAATATTTTCCCGCACAAAGCGAAGTCGGCCAGCTGTTGCTGGCGCTGGCGACCTTCGGCCTGGGCTTCGTCATGCGCCCGCTGGGCGGCTTGATTATTGGTGCCTACGCCGACCGCGTCGGACGCAAACCAGCGATGCTGCTGACCCTGTGCCTGATGGCGCTGGGTTCGACGGCTTTGGCGCTGACCCCAACCTACGCACAGATCGGCCTCGCGGCACCGCTGCTGATCGTTGCCGCGAGGCTGGTGCAAGGCTTTGCCATCGGCGGCGAAGTCGGTGCCTCGACCGCGATGCTCATGGAGTACGCCGAGGATCACAACCGTGGCTTCTACGGCAGTTGGCAGTTCTTCAGCCAGGGCCTGAGTTTTCTCATGGGCTCGCTGGTGAGCCTGGCCTTGAGTGCCAGCCTCAGCGACGCCGACCTGCAAAGCTGGGGCTGGCGCATCCCGTTCCTGGTGGGGGTGCTGGTGCTGCCGGTCGGCGTGTACATCCGCCGTCACCTGCAGGAAACCGCCGCCGAGCCCTGCGCGCATCAGGCGCCGCCGCTGCGGCAGATCTTCTCGGCCCATCGCCGGGTGCTGGGTGCCGGCGTCCTGCTGACCATCGGCGGCACCGCCAGCAGCTACATCGTCCTCGACTACATGACCAACTACGCCGTCGCGGTGTTGCACCTGCCGCTGCAGGTCGGCATCGGCGCGTCCTGCCTAGGTGCCCTGGTGCAGATCATTCTGTCGCTGTGGGCCGGCAGGCTCAGTGACCGGATCGGCCGGCGTCGCACCATCGTCCTGGGCAGCGTGCCGATGCTGATCCTGATTTACCCGGCCTTCCTGCTGATGACCCATTTCCCGACGCTGATGACGCTGATGCTGGTGTCGATTTTCAACACCTTCCTGCTGGTGATGATCACCGTGCCCTCGGTGGTGATGCTGACCGAGATGTTCCCTCGGGCCATTCGTGCCACCGGCCTTTCGCTGGTCTATTGCCTGGGCGTGTCGATCTTTGGTGGCTTCGCCCAGTTCTTTGCCACCGGCCTGATCAGCCTGACCGGGGACAATCATGCACCGGCGCTGTACGTGATGATCTGCATCTGCGCCACCCTGGTCGGCGTGGCCATGTCCAGGGAAACCGCAGGCAAGCGTCTCGACTGAGCAACCCCGACGGCCGTCGACCGATCGACGGCCGAATAATAAAAACAAGCGCTTAAGCGCTCTTCAAACTGATGGATTTGTGCATGTCCCATACCTCCAAGTTGTGGCCGCTGGCGCTTGCCTGCACCACGGTTTTTTCCGCAGCCTGCGTCGCCGATGAACAGGGTTTTCTGGCGGACAGCCACCTGACCCTGGTCAACCGTTTCAACGTCCTGAACACCCGGATCACCGGCGACGGCCATGATCAGCGCCGCAACAACCGACGCGATCCGCGCGATGTGTCCCTCGGCGAACGCTTGAGTTTCACCTCGGGTTTTACCCAGGGCCCGGTTGGTCTTGGCGTCGATGCGTTTGGCTACGCCGGGTTCAAGCTCGATGGCGGCGCCGGCCACGCCGGTTACGGCAATGTTCAGATCAATGACCAGGGCGAACCGCAGCGCGCCTACGGCCGAGCCGGCGGCCTGCTGAAGCTGCGCTACGAGCAAACCCAGTTGCGCTACGGGCAGATGGAAGTGCTGAATCCGGTGTTCGCCACTGCCGACGCGCGCATCCTGCCGAGCACGGCGACCGGCTTTCTCCTCAGCAGCAAGGACGTTCAAAACTTGCTGCTCGAAGGCGGGCATTTCACTGCAGGCACCGAGCCGGCCTCGACCAGCAGCCGGGGCGGGCTGTGGGCCAACTACGCCAATGTGCAGACCGCCGCCGTCGACTTCGTCGGTGGTCGTTATGCGCTGGGGGAGCAGGGGGCGATCAGTCTCTATGGTTCCGAGTTCGAGGACCTGTGGCACCAGCAGTACATCGGCAGCAGTTACTCCTGGAAGCCCAGCGCCGGCAGCCGCTTCGATCTCGAGGGCAACCTCTACCACTCACGGGACCAGGGTCAGGCCAATGCCGGCGCGATCGACACCACCGCCTGGTCGGGCTTGATGGCTTACTCGCTGCTCAACCATAAGTTCACCCTGGCGTTCGAACACGTCATCGGCGACACCCCGTTCGACTACATCGGCTTCGGCAACAACGGTTCCGGCGCCTTCGGCAACTCGATCTTCCTCAGCAACGCGGTGATGGCGTCGGACTTCAACGGCCCCAATGAAAAATCCTGGCAAGTGCGCTACGACCTCGACCTGGCGCCCTACGGTGTGCCCGGCTGGAGCTTGATGGGGCGCTATGTCTACGGCTACGACATTACCGACTCGCCGAACCCGCACTACGGCGCCTGGGCCAATGCCGACGGCGCCTCGCACAAGGAGCTGGACCTGGAAGCACGCTACGTGGTGCAGAGCGGTCCGGCCAAGGACATGCGCGTGCGCCTGCGCCGGGGCATGCACAACGCCATCGGCGGCCAGCCGGACGGCGACATCACCATGAACGTCGTGGTGGTCGAGTGGCCGCTGCGGATTTTCTAAGTGTTTCCAACAACAAAAACCAACCTGTAAGGATACCCACCGATGAAATTTCCAGCGCCACTTGGCCTAGCCGTACTCGCGGCTATTACTTCGACGCTGTGCAACGCCGCCGATGCCCCTTGGGTGAACCCGGCCGTCGCCGCAGCCAGTGCCCAGGTAATCGACCTGCGCCACGATATTCACCAGCATCCCGAACTGGGTAACACCGAGGTCAAGACCTCTGCGCTGGTCGCCCGGCAACTCAAGTCCTGGGGCATCGAAGTGCGCACCGGCGTCGGCAAGACCGGCGTGGTCGGGGTGCTGCGCGGCGGCAAGCCTGGCGCAGTGGTCGCCCTGCGTGCCGACATGGACGCCTTGCCGGTCAAGGAAATGACCGGCCTGCCATTCGCCAGCAAAGACGAGGGCGTGCGCCTGGGCAAAACCGTGCCGGTGATGCACGCCTGCGGCCATGATGCGCACACCGCCATGTTGCTTGGCGCTGCTCGGGTGCTGGCGGAGAACCGTGAAAATGTGCCCGGTACCGTGGTGTTCCTATTCCAGCCGGCGGAAGAGGGCGCGGCCGATGTCGACGACTTCGACACCCACGCGGTGATCGGCGCCAAGGCGATGATTCGCGACGGCGCGCTGGATTCACCGAAAGTCGAAGCGGTGTTCGGCGTGCACGTGATGTCCGGCTACCCGAGCGGACACCTGTATTTCAAACCGGGCACGGCGCTGAACAGTGCCGACGATTTCCGTATTACGGTCAACGGCAAGCAGACCCACGGCTCGGCACCCTGGACCGGGGTCGACCCGATTGTCGCCAGCGAGAAAATCGTCGACGGCCTGCAGACTTTGGTCAGCCGCCGCATCGATTTGACCAAGGGCATGGGCGTGATCAGCGTCGGCTCGATCAACGGCGGCACCGCCACCAACATCATCCCCGAAAGCGTGACCCTGTCTGGGACCATCCGCACCAACAGCGCCGACATCCGCGACACCATCCTGACGAAACTGCCGACCCTGGTCAGCGGCATCGCCAGCGCCTATGAGGTCAAGGCCGATCTTGAGGTGATGCACTACGCACCGGTCACCACCAACAACCCCGGCTTGACCGAGGCCATGGTCCCGGCGTTGGAGTTGGCGGCGCCAGGCAAAGTCGAACGCCTGCCGGCATCGTTGTCGCCGAGTGAAGACTTTTCGCTGTACGCGGAAAAAGTCCCGGGGCTGTTCGTGTTCCTTGGCGCGACGCCTGAAGGGCAGGACATGAACAAGGCGGCCCCCAACCACAGCCCGTATTTCACGGTGGACGATCAGACCCTGGCCACTGGGGTCAAGGCTCATGTGCAGTTTGTGCTGAACTATGCGGGGCGGGTTGCGGGTAAATCCTGAGGGGTTTCCTCCCTTGCGGGAGCGGGCTTGTCCGCGATGAGGCCATCAGCTACACCGCATCAACTTCATCGCCAGCAGGCTGGTTCCCGCAGGTTCTGTGTCCGATCACAAGATCTGCATCCACCGCAAACCCTGTGGGTGGCCTGCCCGCGATGAGGCCTTCAGCCACACCACATAAACATCATCACCATCCCACCTATTGCCAAATCCCCATGCGCTGGAAGAAAATGAGAGTCATTATCAAATATCTGCGTGTCGAGCCGTCTCCATGTCCTCTGTCGATCTCTCTCACCAACATGCCGTGCAGACGCTCTACGAAGACCATCACAGTTGGCTGTGCAGTTGGTTGCGTCGGCGCCTGGGTTGCAGCGACCACTCGGCGGACCTGGCCCAGGACACCTTCATCCGCGTCCTGACGCAACGCAAAACCCTTGAGCTGCGGGAACCTCGGGCCTATCTGAGCACCATCGCCCGCAGTCTGATGATCGACAGTTTCCGTCGCCGCTCCCTCGAGCAGGCCTACCTGGAAACACTGGCGCTCAGCCCTGAGCCGTTGGCGGTTTCGCCGGAAACCCGCGCGCTGATTCTCGAAACCCTGTTTGAAATCGACCGCCTGCTCGACGGCCTGGGCGAGCGCACCCGGGAAATTTTCCTGCTGGCCCAGCTCGACGGCCTGAGTTACGTAGAGATCGGCCGCCGTCTGAACGTCTCGGTCAACACCGTGAAGAAACACGCAGTGCGTGCGCTGACCCATTGCCTGCTGCTGGCGGAGGACTGAGGTGCGTCCGCCCGCCATGGACCACGCGACCCTGGAAGCCGCTGCGCGCTGGTACGTCGACTTGCGCACTGACACGCCCGACGCGGCGCTGCGTGAGGCGCACCGGCACTGGCTGGAGTGTGACCCGCGGCATGTCCAGGCCTGGGAGCGGCTGACGCGCCTGCAGGACAAATTCGGCCAGCTCGCACCGGGCATCGCCCGGCCGACCTTGACCAGCGCCCGGGCCAAGCGCCGTGATGTGCTCAAGGTGTTGTCGGTGTTGCTCGCAGCGGGCGGCGCCGGCACCCTGGCTTGGACCCGCACGCCCTTGCCAACCCTGATGGCCGACCAACGCACCGCCACCGGCGAACGCCGTCGGCTGCAACTGGACGACGGCAGCCTGCTGCAACTCAATACCGCCACCGCCGTGGACATTCGATACAGTGCCAGCGTGCGGGAAATTCGCCTGCTGAGCGGCGAGATACAGATCCAGACTGCCGCCGATCAGCAGGCCCGGCCCTTTATCGTGCATACCCCCTCTGGCAGCGTCCGCGCCCTCGGCACCCGTTTTGTGGTGCGCCATGACAGCGATCACAGCCAGGTCAGCGTGCAGGAACATGCGGTCGAAGTGCGCAGTGCCAGCGGTGTGAGTCCGGCGGTGCGCGTGGAAACCGGGCAGCAACTGAGTTTCTCCACGGATCAACTGGGGTCGGTGCAGCGGGCCAATCCGCAGGTCGACGCCTGGACCCGCGACATGCTGGTGATCGACAACTGGCGCCTGGCCGACTTCATCGCCGAGTTGCAGCGATATCGTCCGGGTCACCTGGGCTGTGCGCCGGCGGTGGCCAACCTGCGGATATCCGGGGCCTTTCACCTGGCCAGCAGCGACGCCATCCTCGACAACCTGACCTCGACCTTGCCCGTCCGCCTGAGGCGTTTCAGTCGTTACTGGACCCGCGTCGAGGCCGCCTGAGGTTTTTTTCAGATAATTATTCGAGGGTGTTGTCGATTTTGATTCTCGTTCGACTTTGTAGATAGAGGCGCACACAGACGCCGTCATTTACTGCCATCGGGCGCAAGGAAACAGCATGACCCCCCGTAACCTTCAATCGCAAAGACCCTTGAGCAAACCTGCAATCAAACCCCTGAGCCGTGCCGTGCATGTCGCGCTGCTGGGGATGGCGTTGGCCTTGCCGCTGGGCCTGGTGCTGCCCGCACAACCTGCCTGGGCCCAGACCAGCAACGAAAGCAGTTTCGACATCCCGGCCGGGCCCCTGGGTGCGGCGCTGACTCAGTTCGCCGCCACCGCCGGCGTCACCGTTTCGTTCGACCCGGCCAACGCCGCCGGGCAGACCACCACCGGCTTGCAGGGCCGCTACAGTACCGATGCCGGTCTGCAAAAACTGCTCGCCGGCAGCAGCCTGCAAGCGGTGCGCCTGGCCAGCGGCAGTTACTCGCTGTTGCCAAGGGTGGAGGGCGCCGCGCTGCAATTGGGCGCCACGACTATTTCCGGGCAGGCGGTCGAGTCGGCCTATGGTCCGGTCGACGGCTATGTCGCCTCGCGCAGTGCCAGCGCGACCAAGACCGACACGCCGATCCTCGAAATTCCCCAGGCAATCAACGTGGTCACGGCCGATCAGGTGGCGGTGCAGGGCGCCCGCAACCTGACCCAGGCCCTGCGCTACACCCCGGGCCTGAGCACCGGCGGTTTCACCGACCGCAACGTGATCGCCGACGAAATCACCAGCCGTGGTTTTGCCCCGACCCCGTTGTACCTGGATGGCGCCTACATGCCCTATGCCGGCAGCCTCGGCGGCGCGCCGCAGATTGATCCTTACACCCTGGAGCGCATCGAGGTGCTCAAGGGGCCGTCGTCGGTGCTGTTCGGGCAGAACCAGCCGGGCGGCCTGATCAACATGGTGTCCAAGCGCCCCACTAGCGAGCAGCGCAGCCAGGTCAAGCTGGGTGCCGGCAGCTACAACCGGGTCAATGGCGCCTTCGACACCAGCGGTCCGCTCGACGAGCAAAAAGCGTTCAGCTACCGCCTGGTGGGCCTGGCCAAGAAAGGCAATGAGCAGGTCGCCCACACCAACACCGAGCGCACGCTGCTGGCGCCGAGCCTGACCTGGACCGCCAACGACAGCACCTCCCTGACCCTGCTGGCGCAGATCCAGCGCGACGACGGCCTGGCCGATTACCAGGCGCTGCCACGGGTCGGCTCGCTGGATCGCGGGCCAAACGGGCAGCACATCAAGCGCGACTTTTTCACCGGTGACTCGCGCTACAACGACTACAAGCGCGACCAGTACATCCTCGGCTATGACTTTCGCCACGACTTCAGCGACGACCTGAGCTACCGCTCCACCGCGCGTTACACCGACGTGCGCGACCAGTACAAGGGTTTCTACCTGCGCAGCTTCGTCAGTGATGACGCCGGAGTGGTCGATCAAACCCGGGCCAATCGGGTCAAGCTCGACTGGCGCCAGCACAACACTGCCTACACCGTCGATAACAACCTCGAGTACAGGTTCAACACCGGCGCCCTGCAGCACACCACCCTGGCCGGCGTCGACTACCGGCATTTCAGCCGCAAGTACGACGGCTACAACGCCTATAACGTGTTGCCGATCGACCTGTATGGCAAGAACAACTACGACACCTCCAGCGTGACCCCGGTCCTCGACACCAAGTGGGACAACACCATTCGCCAGACCGGCGTTTACCTGCAAGACCAGATCCGGCTGGACCAGTGGATCCTCACCATCGGCGGCCGCCAGGACTGGGCCGAGATCGACAACAAGGACCTGCTGGCCCATACCGTCAGCTCGCAGCGGGACAACCAGTTCACCGGGCGCGTGGGCCTGACCTACGTCACCGACTTCGGCCTGGCGCCTTATGTCAGCTACTCCGAATCCTTCCTGCCGACCCTCGGCACCGCAGCGCCCGAGCGCGGTGGCAAGGCCTTCGATCCAACCGAAGGCGAGCAGTACGAAGTGGGGGTCAAGTACCAGCCGTTCGACAAGACCCTGATCACCGCTTCGGTGTTCCAGATCAAGCAGAAAAACGTCCTCACCGGCGACACCGAATACCCGCAGTACTCGGCGCAAAATGGCGAAGTGCGCTCGCGCGGCATCGAGCTGGAAGCCAAGTCCAGTCTGGATAACATCGACGTTTTGGCGGCGGCCACCTATATCGACTCGATCTACACCAAGAGCACCTACGGCGACCAGGGCAACCGCAGCGAAGCCACCGCCCCAGTGTCGGCGTCGCTGTGGGTCGACTATCACTTTACCCAGGCGACCATCGATGGCCTGACCTTCGGCGTCGGCGCCCGCTACACCGGACGCAAGCCAGGCGACTCGGCCAACTCCTTCGACGTACCGGCCTTCGTGGTCTATGACACCACCGTCAGCTATGACCTGGGCAAACTCGACAGCGGCCTGCGCGGTCTGCGCACCAGCCTCAACGTGCAGAACCTGTTCGACCGCGAGTACGTCTCCGACTGCAACTATTCGTTCGGTTGCTACTACGGCCAGGAGCGCGTGGCCTCGGTGGAAATGACTTACGACTGGTGATAACCGGCGGCACCTGGCACCTGGCGCGGGGCGCGCCAGGTGCCGCACGGCTTATTCCACTTCCTCAACCACCCCCTGATCCTCCCCCAGAAACCCGCCACTCTGGTGCTGCCACAACCGCGCATAAGTACCGTTTTTCGCCAGCAACTCGGCGTGGGTGCCTTGCTCGATGATCTGCCCGTTATCCATGACGATCAGCCGATCCATCGCGGCGATGGTGGACAGGCGGTGGGCGATGGCGATCACGGTCTTGCCCTGCATCATCTCGTCGAGGCTTTCCTGGATCGCCACTTCGACTTCCGAGTCGAGGGCGCTGGTGGCTTCGTCGAGCAGCAGGATCGGCGCGTTTTTCAGCATCACTCGGGCGATAGCAATGCGTTGCCGCTGGCCGCCGGACAGCTTGATCCCGCGTTCGCCCACCAGAGTGTCGTAACCGCTGTGGCCCTGGCGGTCGCTGAGCTGGCTGATGAAGCCGTCGGCCTGGGCGTTGGCGGCGGCGCGCTGGATCTGCTCATCGGTGGCATCCGGGCGACCGTAGGCGATGTTGTCGCGGATCGAACGGTGCAGCAGCGAGGTGTCCTGGGTGACCATGCCGATCGCACTGCGCAGGCTGTCCTGGGTCACGTTGGCAACGTTCTGCCCATCGATGCGAATCTCCCCGGCGTCGACATCGTAGAAGCGCAGCAGCAGGTTGATCAGGGTCGACTTGCCGGCACCGGAGCGACCCACCAGGCCGATTTTCTCTCCCGGACGGATGTCCAGGCTCAGGCCATCGAGCACCTGGCGCTCACCGTTATAGTTGAAGCTGACGTTGTCGAAACTCACCGCGCCGCCAATCGGTACCAGGGTTCCGGCATTCGGTGCGTCCTGGACCTTGGGGCCCAGGGTCAGGGTCGCCATGCCGTCCTGCACGGTGCCGAAGCTTTCGAACAGCGAAGTCATCTGCCACATGATCCAGTGCGACATGCCATTGATGCGCAAGGCCATGGCGGTGATCGCCGCCACCGCGCCAGTGCCGACTTGCCCCTGATGCCAGAGCCACAACGCGTAACCGCCAGCGCCCATGATCAGGCCGACCACCAGTGCCTGGTTGACGATCTCGAACTGGCTGACCAGGCGCATCTGGCGAAAGCCGGTGACCTTGAAATCTTCCATCGCCGCACGGGCAAAATGTGCCTCGCGCTTGGAGTGGGAGAACAGTTTGACCGTGGTGATGTTGGTGTAGGCATCGGAGACCCGACCGGTCATCGACGAGCGGGCGTGGGCCTGTTCCTGGCCGACCTTGCCCAGGCGCGGCACGAAGTACAGCATCGCCAGGCCGAACAACAGGAGCCATAGCACAAAGGGCAGCATCAGTTTTGGGGCGAAGCCGCCGGCGAGGGCGATGATCGCGATGAAGTAGACGCCGATCCCCGGCAGGATTTCGATCAGGGTGAACAACACCTCGCGCACCGCCAATGCGGTCTGCATGACCTTTGTAGTGACCCGCCCAGAGAACTCATCGGAAAAGAACGACAGGCTCTGGCGCAGCATCAGCCGGTGGAAATCCCAGCGCAGGCGCAGCGGCAGATTGATCGCCAACACCTGGTGCTGAACCATGGTGCGCAACGCCACCAGGCCGATACTGGTCACCAGCACGATGCCAATCCCCCACAACACCCGACGTTCCTCACCCGGCGCCGCGCCGCCGGCCTGCCAGCTGGCGAGCAGGTCGACCACCTGGCCAAGAAAGGCGAACAGCCAGGCTTCGTAGATCGACACCGCGGCACTTAGCAACGCCAGCGCCAGAATGTAACCGCGAGCGCCTCGGGTGCAGGCCCACAGAAAACGCACCATGCCCATCGGCGGTGGCGGCGCCTCGTCGGGCGGGAAGGGGTCGAGTCGGCGTTCGAATGCTCCGAGCATGGTGGTCTCCGTAGGGGTGAATTGAGGGAAGTCTGCCATCTAACGGATGTTTTGCGGGATTTGTCGGCAGCGGTCTCAGGTCTTTCGCTGCGATGCGGCGTCCCGACAAGCCAGCTCCTGCAGGTTTGCGCTGTTCACAGATTTGTGTGATTGGCCGCGACCCTTGTAGGAGCGAGCCCGCTCGCGATGGCGGTGTGACGGGTTCGCAGTGTTTTCAGGATTTGCGCGCGCTCGCCTTCAAGCTTTTCAAGCGCTGGGTCGCCCGTGCCACCGCAGCCATTTTTTCCGGGCGCTTCATGCGTTTCCACTGACGGATGTCGGCTTTGCTGCGCCCGCAACTGATGCACAGGTCTCCACTGAGTTGGCACACGGCGATGCAGGGGTTTTCGATTTCCTTGGCCATGCTCAACTACTCCTGGCCAGGCGCTTGCGCCAGTCGCCGGCGTGGCTGCGTTGGCATTCTTCTTCTGAGTCCAGGCGCAGGTTGCGTGAGGACAGCGCCAAGTCGATGTCGGCCTCGTGCAAGGCGATGGCGGTGAGTTCGACGATGCGTGCCTTGGCGCTGGCTTCGGCGGCTTGGCGGTCGACCTGGGTGTCGAACACCCAGGTGATCCGCAAAGTGTCAGTCAGGGCGTTGAGATTGACTGTATGGGTAAGCCAGGCAAAGCCGTGGATTTCAGCTTTGGCCGTTTCGCAGGCGTCGGTGAGGGTGGCGATCAACCGGCGCTCGATCCGTGCCAGTTCGCGTTTGCCTGGAGGCATGAAGGGTTCCTTGCAAAAAAATGGTCAATCAGGCCGGGCGAAATTCGACCGTCACATAGCGCCCGGCGAGGAGGGCGGCGATCGCCAGCACCGAGGTCAGCGCGTCAGCGATCACGTGGACGTAGGCCGATTTCAGGTTGTTGTCGTGGCCATGATGGGGGTGGTCATGGTCATCAACCAACCCCCCGCAGCAAAAGCCCCAACCTCACGACCCCTGCGTCGCCTCCCGCCCATGAGCCGCTGCTGCCAACCTTCCGGTATCCACCCGCACAAACACCGAATCCCCCACCGCCGTCAGCACATCCCCCGCATAAATCTCGCAGATCACCCGGGTCTTGCGTCCGACTTCGCCTTCAACCCGCGCCTTCAAGGTCAGCTTTACGCCCATCGGGGTCGGTTTGATGAATTTGATGCCGAGGTTGCCAGTGACGCAGTCGATGCGCGGCAGGCTGCCGGCTTCGCGTTGTTCGGCGCGGTAGTGGTAGGCCATGACCGTCCAGTTGGAGTGGCAATCCACCAGCATGGCGATCAGCCCGCCGTACACCAGGTCCGGCCAGCCGCAGTACTTTTCGTCCGGCAGATGCTCGGCGACGACCTGCGAGCCATCGTCATCCCAGCGGCTCTTGATGTGCAGGCCATGGGGGTTGCGGCCGCCACAGCCGTAGCAGACGCCTTCAGGGGCAGCGAGGTCTTGCAGGGGGGTGTCGAGCATGGGCATTTCCTGGGTCCTTCCTGGGTAAGAAAAATCCGAGATTAACGGATTTAAGGATTTATCAGAACCCGTGAAAGGGTTGTTGTCATACGGCTGCAGGGCGTTTTTCTTCAATACAGCAGGAACCCATCCCCCTACCTTGAGCGCCGGGATGTCCCCAAGTGTCTGGAGTACGCAATGAACCTGATGATTTCCATGGCCGCCTTTGCTTTGGTCGCTTCGATTACCCCGGGGCCGGTGAACATCGTCGCCCTCGGTTCGGGGGCGCAATACGGCTTTCGTGCCAGTCAGCGGCACGTCGCGGGGGCGACCCTGGGCTTTGTGCTGTTACTGGTGTTGATGGGGCTGGGACTGCATGAGTTGCTGCAAGCCTGGCCGGTGCTGACCCGTGTCGTGCAGTGGGCCGGGGTGGCGTTTCTTTTATTCATGGCCTGGAAGCTGGCCGCTGATGACGGTCGACTGGGCGGCGCCAATGAGGGCAAGGCGCCGAGTTTTTTGTATGGCGCCTTGATGCAGTGGCTCAATCCGAAAGCCTGGCTGGCCTGTGTCGCCGGAATGGGGGCCTTCGTCGCGGACGGCGAGGCACGGCTGGTCTGGCAGTTTGCGGCGATCTACCTGGTGATCTGCTACCTGTCGGTGGCGTGCTGGGCCTATGCCGGCACGTTCCTGCAGCACTACCTGAGCAACGCCGCCGGCATGCGCCTGTTCAATCGCCTGATGGCCGCCTTGCTGGCAGCGAGCGCCGGTTATCTGCTGTTGCCCTGAGGCCGCAACTCAGCCGCGATACTGCCCGGGTGTCGCCGCCAGGTGCTGCTTGAACGCCCGTTGGAAATGCGCCTGGTCGGCAAACCCGGCCTCCAGCGCGACGTCGGCAATCAGCCGACCCTGGCGCAGTTGCTGGCGGGCGAACTGAATGCGCCGATTGACCAGATAGGCGTGGGGCGTCATGCCGTAGCGCAGCTTGAAGGCACGGATCAGGTATGAGGCCGAGAGCCGCGCCGCCGCACAGATGTCCTCGAGTTTCAGCGCCTGGGTGCAGTGCTCCCGGATGTATTCGGCGGCCCGCTCCAGCTTGAAGTTGGGCTCGGCGACCTCGACCTCGACTTCGGCCGGATTGAGGCGGATCTGCACGTCGCTGAAAAAGGCCACCGCTGTGCTGTATTTGTGCAGGGTGCTGGCCTGTTCATCCACCAGCACCTCGTACAACTGATTGAGGCCTTTGAACAGCTCGATATCGGTGCTGTGGGTGCTACTGAAGGGGCGAAAATCCAGGTCAGCGGCAAAACCCAGTTGGTGCTGCAGATCGATCAGCCACGGCGTCTCGACATACAGCATGCGATAGGACCAGGGTTGATCGTCGATCGGATTGCAGGCGTGCACGTCGCCCGGATTCATCAGCACCACGGTGCCGGCAGACACTTCGAAGGACGACTGCTCGTGCAGATAGGTACTGCGCCCGGCGGTGATGGCACCGATGGAAAAATGCTCGTGGGAGTGGCGTGAGTAGCAGACTTCGCGACCATCGGCGATGGCCCGGGCCTCGATGAAAGGCAGGGCGTCGTCACGCCAGAAACGTGGGGCCTGATCGGCATTCCGGGGGCTGGCGTGGTTCATCGGTAGCGGTCCTTGAGCAGTGCAGAGGGGCAGTGTATGCGCTCTGGTGGCTAAAGGCTCGCGGCAACGCGCAGGAAAATCGCACGCCGCCCGGGGGAGTGGACGGCGTGCGGGTGTTACTGGTTTAGAAGTCCCACTTGGTGGTGAGCGTCAGGTTGCGTGGCTCGCCGTAGAAGGTGGTGTCGAAGTTGCCGAGGCCCGACAGGTACTTCTTGTCGAAGACGTTGTTGGCATTGGCGGTGAAGCTCAGGTGCTCGTTGAACTGATAGCGGGTCATCAGGTCGACCAGGGTGAAGCCGCCTTGCTTGATCCGCGTGTAGTCGCCCACGGTGGGGCTGTAGATGTTGCCATAGAACGCGCTCTGCCAGCTGACGCCGCCACCGACGGTGACCTTGTCCAGCGCGCCCGGCAGGCGGTAGGTGGTGAAGGTGCGGATCACGTGTTCCGGTTTCGAGGTGGTCAGCGGGTAGCCGAAGATCCGCTGCTCATCCTGGTCGCGGGTGCGGGCATAGGTGTAGCCGGCCATCAGGTTCCAGCCGTCCTGCAGTTCTCCGGCCAGTTCCAGTTCGATGCCCTGGGTGGTCGCGCCATCGATGGCCTTGTAGATGCCTTCGTTGGTCACCGGATTGGTGCCGACCGACTCGGCAACGTTGTCCTGCTCGATGCGGAACAGCGCCAGGCTGGCGTTCAAGCGGCCATCAAGGTAAGCAGCCTTGAGGCCGGTTTCGTAGCTGTCACCCTCGACCGGCGCCAAGGTCTTGCCGTCGATGTCCTTGTAGGTCTGCGGCTGGTAGATCGAGGTGTAGCTGGCGTAGACCGAGTAGGTATCGTCCAGGTCATAGACCACCCCGGCGTACGGCGTGACCACCCCGTGTTCCTTGTAGCTGGCGTGGGTCGGATCGAGGCCGGCGCCCGAGTAGTAGCTGTAGTCTTCGTTGTATTTGAAGGTACTGACGCGACCGCCGAGGATGAACGACAGGTCATCGGTAGGGCGCAGGCGCGTAGCCAGGTACACACCGTTCTGGCTCTGGGTGCGCTCGTACTTGCCGTTTTTCGGGAAGTTCTGATACGGCAGGTCGCCGTCCCAGTCGTAGATGCTCCCCGGCACCTGGGCGAAGGCGCTGGTGTCGTAGGTGGCGCCGGTCTGGCGCGAGTGCGAGGTCATCACGCCGGCCACCAGGTCATGCTCGCGACCGCCGAGGCTAAAGGGGCCCGAGACGTTCACGTCCGCGGTGTTCTGCACCCGATGACCTTCCCAGCGGCCCCAATACAGGAACATCCCTTCGCCGGTGGCGCGGTCCGGGTTGCCACCGCTGGCGGAGGCCAGGCGGGTGTCGTGGTCGGTGGTTTTCTGGTCGAGGCTGACCTTGAGTTTCCAGTCGTTGGCCAGTGCCTGCTCCAGGGAGGTGAAGTAGGTGATGTCGTCGAAGTCGCGACGGCTCCAGTCGGCGCCCGGGTTGAAATGCCGCGAGAAGTCGGTGCGCCCGCCGTCGGCGAAATAGGTCGGGTTGCCGGTCCAGGAGGTGC
The DNA here is from genome assembly GCF_024519635.1 of Pseudomonas sp. Pse1. Taxonomy (NCBI): domain Bacteria; kingdom Pseudomonadati; phylum Pseudomonadota; class Gammaproteobacteria; order Pseudomonadales; family Pseudomonadaceae; genus Pseudomonas; species Pseudomonas sp. Pse1. The sequence goes on along the minus strand of NZ_JALJRO010000001.1, from coordinate 440,426 downwards.
CGCGCGGTGTGACGCTGGACTTGTCGATGCCGAAGGTCAGCATTGTGTCGGGCGTCAGGTCGGCTTCGAGGATGCCATAGAACAGGTCTTTCTTCTGGCTGTAATGGTCCAGGTAGGAATTCTTGTCCTGATAGGCGCCGACAAAGCGCCCGCGCACGCTGCCGCTGTCGTTCAACGAACCGGAGATATCGCCTTCGGTGCGGTAGGCATCCCAGGAACCGACGGTGCCGCTGACCGAAGCCTTGAATTCCTTGGTCGGCTTTTTGCGCACCAGGTTGACCGTGGCGGACGGGTCGCCGGAACCGGTCATCAGGCCGGTGGCGCCCTTGATCACTTCGACGCGATCGAGGGTCGCAGCGTCGACGTTGGTCGCCGCTTCGCCGTAGACCCCGTCGTACGGACGGTTGATGCCGTCGTACTGGTAGTTGGTGATGGCGAAGCCGCGCGAGGAAAACTCCATGCGGTCGCTGTCATAGGCCTGCTGGGTGATACCCGGGGTATTGCGCAGCAGATCGCCGACGTCCTGGGCGCCGCGGTCGTCCATTTGCTGACGGGTAATCACGGTGACCGATTGCGGCGTCTCGCGCAGCGACAGCGGCAGGCCGGTGGCCGACGAGGTCGAGCCGGTGGTGTAGGAGTGGGTGTCTTCGGTGGTCGCGCCGAGGGCCTGGCTGCCAGAGATAGTCGTGGCGCCCAGCTCCAGGGTGCCGTCGCCCTTGGGCGCCGGTTGCAGGATGTAGCCGCCGTTGTCCAGCGCCTGCGCCTGCAGGCCGCTGCCCTGTAGCAAGCGTTGCAGGGCTTCCTGGGCAGTGAAGTTGCCGTTCAGCCCGGCACTGCGTTTGCCGCTGGCCAGGTCGTTGTGCCCGGCGAGAAACACACCGCTTTGTTCGGCAAAGCTGTTCAGCGCCGTCACCAGCGAGCCGGCCGCGATGGCGTACTGGTGCTTGCTGCTGGACTGTTCGCTGGCAGGGGTGTCAGCGGCGTGGGCGGCTGCCGGGGCGAGGCTCAGCAGAGCGGCCGGCAAGGCCAGGGCCAGGGGGCGCAAGGCAAATCGAAAACGGGCGGCGACGTGGTGCGGCATGGAGGTCCCTTTGGATCAAGTCGTTCGGCAATTGAAGTGCTTCTGTGGGGTTAACCGAACGAACGACGGAAAAGGGAACCACCTGCGGAAAAATAATGTGGTCAGGCTCGATGTTCAGCTTTTGGCACCGACATTGACCCACCACGGCAGCGGTGTTTCAACGCGGATCGGCAGCGCTGCCGCCAGCAGTCGCAGGGCCTGGTCAGTGTCCTTGAGGGGGAAGGAACCCATCACCGGCATTTGCGCCACGGCCGGGTCGCAGCCAAGGTGGCCATGGCGGTGGCGACCGAGTTCTTCGAGCAATTGCCCCAGGGGCAGGTTGTCCGCCAGCAGCACGCCACGGCGCCAGGCTTCGCGGGCGGGGGAGACGGGTTGCAGCGGGCCGAAGGCGTTTTGCGCGAAACTCAACTGCTGGCCAGCGTTTGCCACCTGCACCTGATCGTTGGCCAAACGCACTTCAACGGCACCGGCAAACACACTGAGCAAGGTTTGCCCGTGGCTTTCGCGGACGCCGAAGCGGGTGCCCAGGGCGCGCAGACGGCCTTGTGGGGTGTCCAGCAGAAACGGCCGCAGCGAATCGCGGGCGGTGTCCACCAGCACTTCGCCGAGGCGCAGTTCGAGCAGTCGCTGATGGCTGTCGAAGCGCACATCCACCGCGCTCAGGGCGTTGAGCCAAAGGCGGCTGCCATCACTGAGCCGATTTTCGCGGACCTCGGCGGTGCCGGTGGAAAGGTCGGCGGTCCAGCGGTTCAGGGTGTCCGGCAGCGGCGTCTGGCGCCACGCGCTCCAGCCCAGCAGGCTACCGCCGCTGAGTACCAGCAACGACTTCAGGGTCTGGCGCCGTGACACGCGGCTGCGCCCACCACCGCGCAAAGCCATGCTCGCCGCCTGTGATTCGCCGTCGCCGTGCAGCGGTGCGAAGCGCTCGCCGACCCGTTGCACATAGCGCCAAGCGTCCTGATGTTCGCCACTCTGGTCCAGCCAGGCTTGCCAACGCAGGCGCTCCTGTTCGCCGACCTGCTGGTCGTGCAACTGCACGTACCAATGGGCCGCCTGTTGCAGGCTGGCGTGACTGAGTTTGTTCAAGGCGGCGGCAGGCATGGGCGCTTACTCGATCAGCAGGCCGTCGAGTTCGGCCTCGAGCAGGGCGCAGTGCAGCAGGGCCTGGGCCAGGTATTTCTTGATCATCCGTTCGGACACGCCGATTTCCACGGCGATGTCCTTGTAGGGCATGCCATGCAGTTGCGCGAGGATGAACGCATCGCTGACCCGTTGCGGCAGGCGCTGCAGCATCGCGTCCACTTCGTGCAGGGTCTCGACAATGATCGCCCGTTGCTCGGGGGAGGGCTGCAGGGCCTGGGGTTGTTGGCTCAGGGCCTGCAACCAGGCCTGTTCCAGTTGCCGCCGGCGCCAGTGATCGATGCACAGGCCACGGGCAATGGTCGCCAGATAGGAACGGGCGTGCACTTCACAGTCGAACTGCTGTGGACGCTTGAGCACACGAATAAAGGTGTCATGGGCCAGGTCGGCCGCATCGAAGGCATTGCTCAGGCGACGACGCAACAATTCATACAGCCAGCGATGGTGGCTGGTGTAGAGGTGCTGCACGGGTGAGGTTTCGACGACCATCATAAAGAGCGCATGTCCATACGGCTGGGGCGGTGCAAATGGGAATTGGTCGCGATTAAAGCAAATGGCCGCTATTGGTGCAAATGATATTGGTTTGCTTTTAGGTGGTCGGCTGCAATACGGCTGGCTTGACCGGTGGTCGCGCCACCCCGGATGTGGGGGGAAAGTGCGCTTGACTCAACACACCAGACGAAGCGCGCGTAGGCCCTTGGCCACAGCGTCGCTCACCCGTGACCCTGCAGGAGATTGCTGTGCTGACCTTCAATATCAATGGCAACGATCAACCCCTGGATGTCCCCGGCGACATGCCGTTGTTGTGGGTACTGCGCGACGTTGCGCAACTGACCGGGACCAAGTTCGGCTGCGGCATGGCGCAATGTGGTGCCTGCACCGTGCATGTCGATGGCCGGCCGTTGCGCTCGTGTATCACCCCGGCCGCTGCGGTGGCCAGCGGACAGAAAATCCGCACCATCGAAGGCCTGTCCAGCGACGGCTCGCACCCGGTGCAGCGCGCCTGGGCCGAACTCGACGTGGTGCAGTGCGGCTACTGCCAGTCCGGGCAGATCATGGCCACGGTGGCCCTGCTGGAGAAAATTCCCTCGCCCAGCGACAGCGATATCGATCAGGCGCTGTCGGGCAATATCTGTCGCTGCGGCACCTACGTGCGGATTCGCGCGGCCGTGAAACGCGCCGCGCAGTTGCGGGAGGCCTGATCATGAAGGACCCCATCGACAGCTCAAGGCGCGCCTTTGTCAAAGGCGGTGCAGTGCTCGGCGCCGGCCTGGTGGTGGCGTTTGTCATCCCCGGCGGCAATCGATTTGCCCGGGCGGCCAGCACGGCGGACGGCATCTTCGCCCCCAACGCCTTTCTGCGCATTGCCCCTGACAGTAGTGTGACCATCCTGCTGGGGCACTCGGAAATGGGCCAGGGCATCTGGACCGGCCTGAGCATGCTGGTGGCCGAGGAATTGGATGCCGACTGGGCCAGTATTCGCGTCGAGCATGGCCCCGCGTCGGCGGCGGATTACGGCTTGCCGGGGTTTGGTGGGATGCAGATCACCGGTGGCTCGACCTCGACCTGGATGGAGTTCGATCGCTATCGCCTGGCCGGTGCCGCCGCACGGCTGATGTTGATCGAGGCGGCGGCCAAGCGCTTCAATGTCGCGCCGTCGCAAATCCGTACCGAGCCTGGTGTGGTGATTGCCGGCGAACAACGTGCCACCTACGGCGAGTTGGCCAACGATGCCGGGCAACTGCCTATGCCGGATGCGGCGACAATCACCCTCAAGCAGCCCAAGGACTGGACCCTGATCGGCAAGCCGACCCCACGCCTCGACACCCCGGAGAAAATCACCGGCCAGGCGCGCTTCGGCATCGATGTGCAATTCGACGGCTTGCTCACGGCCATGGTCGCCCGGCCGCCGATGTTCGGTGGCAGCGTCGCTTCGTTCGACGCCCAGCCCGCGCTGGCGATCCCTGGAGTGCGCAAGGTGCTGCAGGTCCCGACGGGTGTGGCCGTGGTGGCAGACCATTACTGGGCGGCCAAACTGGGCCGTGACGCGCTGAAAATCGACTGGAATCCCGGACCCAACGCCGGGCTCGACAGCGTCAGCTTGCTCCAGCGTTTCCGCCAGTTGGCGACCACTCCCGGTACGCCGGCGCGCCAGGCTGGTGATGTCGACGCCGGATTGGCCAAGGCGAGCAAAACCATCGACGTCGAGTACAGCGTGCCGTACCTGGCCCACGCGCCGATGGAACCGCTCAATTGCACGGTGAAAATCAGCGCCGAGCAGTGCGAGATCTGGACCGGCACCCAGTTCCAGACCCTCGATCAGATGGTCGCGGCGAAGATCACCGGGCTCAAGCCCGAGCAAGTGGTGATCCACACCGAGTTCCTCGGTGGTGGCTTCGGTCGCCGCGCCAATCCCACCTCGGACTTTGTCAGCGAGGCGGTACAGGTGGCCCACGCCGCTGGCGCTGCGGTGAAGACCATGTGGGCACGCGAGGACGACATTCGCGGCGGCTATTACCGTTCGGCCTTCCTCCATCATGCGCGGATTGGCCTCGGTGACGATGGCATGCCGGTGGCCTGGAAGCAGGTGATGGTCGGCCAGTCGATCATGGCCGGTACCTCGCTGGCGGCGACCATGGTCAAGGATGGCATCGACAAAACCTCGGTCGAGGGCGTGGTGGACAGTCCGTACCTGACGGGTCTGGCCGATCACCAGGTGCAACTGCATTCACCGCAGACCGGCATCAGCGTGCTGTGGCTGCGCTCGGTGGGGCACAGTCATACGGCTTTTGTCATGGAATCGTTGGTCGATGAATTGGCTGCAGCCGCTGGCAAGGATCCGGTGGAGTATCGCCGAACTCTGCTCAAGGCCCAGCCACGGCATCTCGGAGTGCTGAACCTGGCGGTGGAAAAGGCCAACTGGAAAGCGCCGTTACCGGCTGGGCATGCGTTGGGGGTGGCCGTGCATGAGTCTTTTGGCAGCTACGTGGCCCAGGTCAGCGAAGTGTCCCAGGACAACCTGAAGATTCGCGTGCACCGGGTGGTCTGCGCGGTGGATTGCGGGATTGCGGTGAACCCGCTGAGCATCGTTGCGCAGATGGAGTCGTGCATCACCTTCGGCCTCGGCTTCACCCTGCACAGCAAGTTGACGATCAAGGAGGGGCAGGTCGAGCAGTCCAACTACCACGACTATCAGGTGCTGCGGCTCAACGAGATGCCGCGGGTCGAAGTGCACATCCTGCCCAGCAGTGAAAAGCCCGGCGGGATTGGCGAGGCCGGTGTGCCGCCGACCGCGCCGGCCGTCGCCAATGCGGTCTATGCCCTGACCGGGCAGCGCCTGCGCGAGTTGCCGCTGCAATTGGAAGGAGTCTGAGATGAGCCGTCATCTGGTGTTGGGCACCTTGTTGTTGCTGGGGGTAGGCGGTTATCACTCTGAGCTGTTCGCTCAAGACCAGGCGGCGCTGGACGCCTTTGCCACGGTGCAGAAAGTGTTTCAGAGCCCGCGTTGTCAGAACTGTCATATTCCCGGTGATGCGCCCTTGCAGTTCGACGCCGGGCTGCCCCATGGAATGAACGTGGTTCGTGGTCCGGACGGCAAGGGGGCGGTTGGTTTGCCGTGCGCCAGTTGTCATGCGCAGAGCAATCCGCCGGCCAGCTACGGTCCCCATGCGCCTCCGGGAGCACCGCACTGGAGCCTGCCGCCGCCCGCGCACAAGATGGCCTGGATCGGGTTACCGGCCGATCAGTTGTGCCAAATGATCAAGGACCGGACGAGCAACGGCGACCGCGACTTCGCCGCGCTGATCAAGCACATCAGCGACGACAAACTGGTGCTCTGGGGGTGGAATCCGGGCGGCGATCGTGCGCCGGTGCCGGTGCCCCATGATGAGTTTGTCAGCCAGTTCAAGCGCTGGGCGGGGGCGGGTGGGCCTTGTCCGGTGGTGGGGGGGTAGGGCAGTCCCTCTGTAGGAGCCAGCTTGCTGGCGAAGAAGTTGATGCGGTGTGGCGGATGGCCTCACCGCTATCAGGCATCACTTAGCCGGTTTTGCCGCCCTGGGCTTGCCCTTGGCCGTCGGTGCCGCCTTGCCCCTGGTTGTTTTGCGTTTTTTCTTCCACGGCGTCGCACCTTTACCCGCTGGGCTCGCCGGCCCGCTGATGGTCAGGCGCAGACCGCTGCAGCGGCCGACCTGTTTGCTCATCCACGCCGCCTGTTTGGCGACGAATTCTTCCAGGCTCATTTCTCCGCTTTGCACCATGTCCAGTGCCTGCTCCCAGATCGCCGTGGTGCCAGGGTCGGCGATGGCCCGGGGTACGGCGTCGATCAGGCTGAAGGCCGCCGGGGTGGCAGCCAGGGCCTTGCCGTTCTTGATCAGGTAACCGCGATCAATCAAACCCTGGATGATCCCGGCACGGGTAGCCTCGGTGCCGATCCCGGTGGTGTCCTTGAGCTTCTGTTTGAGCAGCGGGTCTTGCACCAGTTTGGCGACGTTCTTCATCGCCTTGATCAGGTCACCCTCGGTGAAGGGTTTGGGTGGTTGGGTCCAGAGGTCCTTGAGGTTGACCCCGGCCACCGCATAGTCGCAGCCCTGGGTCAGCGGCGGCAGGTTTTGCGGGGCCGGGGCTTCGCGGCCCTTGGCCGGTGCCAGGGCTTCCGGCAAGGCGCGTTTCCAGCCCGGCTCCACCACTTGTTTACCCACGGCGCGCAAGGCCTGGCCGGCGCAGTCGAAGTCGGCCTGGGTGCGGTCGTATTCGTGGTTGGGCAGGAACTGCGCCAGATAGCGCGCGCGGATCAGGGTATAGACCGCACGATGCTTGCCGCTCAAACGCTCGAAGTTTTGCGCAGCGGCAGTGGGAATAATGCCGTGGTGGGCGCTGACCTTGGCGTCGTTCCAGGCTCGCGAGCGGCGTTGTGGTTCCAGGTGCTTGAGCAGGGGCGCGAGGCTCGGGTCAGCACGACCCAACGCATCGAGAATCGCGGGCGCTTCTGCGTGCTGGCTCAGCGGCAGGAAGCCGCAATCACTGCGCGGGTAGGTGATGACTTTGTAGGTTTCGTATAGCGCCTGGGCAACGTCGAGGGTTTCCTGAGCGCCAAGACCGAGTTTCTTCGAGCAGATCTCCTGCAGGGTGCCGAGGTCGAACGGCAACGGCGCCACTTCACGAACTCGCTCGGTGCGCAGTTTGACCAAACGTGCGCTGGCGGCGCTACGCATGGCCTCGGCAGCTTGCCGGGCGAGTTCCTGGTTCAGGCAGCGGTCATGTTCATCACAGACATCCGCTGCGGCCCGCCATTGCGCGGTGAACGGCGTGCCGTCGTGGAGCAGTTGCACATCGATCGCCCAGTACGGCACCGGCACGAAGTCGGCAATGCTGCGATCCCGGTCGACCACCAGGCGCAAGGTCGGGGTCTGCACCCGACCCACCGGCAATACCCCTTGATAACCGGACTGACGCCCGAGCAGGGTGAACAGACGACTCATGTTCATACCGATCAACCAGTCGGCCCGTGAGCGCCCCAGTGCCGAGTGATACAGGCTGAAGGTCTCGGCACCCGGCTTGAGCGCCGCCAGGGCCTTGCGGATTGACGCGTCGTCCAGCGCCGACAGCCACAGCCGCTGGATCGGCCCGCGATAGCGACAGTGTTCCACCAACTCGCGGGCAATCATTTCGCCCTCGCGGTCGGCGTCGGTGGCGATCACCAGCTCCTTGGCCTCGCCCAGCAGTCGCTTGACCGCCTTGAACTGGCTGGCGGTCTTGGGCTTGACCAGCATCTTCCATTGCTCGGGAATGATCGGCAGGTCTTCCAGCACCCAGCGTTTATAGCGCGCGTCGTAGGCATCCGGCGGCGCGGTTTCCAGCAGGTGGCCAATGCACCAGGTGACGGTGATCCCCGTGCCCAGCCAGCAACCGTCGCCACGCCGGCTGGCGCCGAGCACTGCGGCAATGTCCTTGGCCTGGGAGGGTTTTTCACACAGATACAGCCGCATAACCACCATCAGTCATAAGGGTCGGAAGGTGCACAGCATGCGCGGTCTGGCACTATCGATCAATGATTATCTGTATGAATGTACAGTGCCGGTGTTGCCGGTGATTGCAACGGCCTGGACCGGGGCAGCCGCATCGTCGCCGACATGTTGTTCCGCGCCCAGGTCATCCACCACGTAGGCATCGACCGCAGCATGGGCCCTGGAGATCAGTGTCAGGCAGCCGATGATGGTCAGGGTCAGTCCGGTGAACAGCAGGTTGCGCCGCAGACGGCGGCCATGGGTGGCGGGCAGGTCGCGGGTCAAGGCGTGCAGGTGGCGACTGAAATCGAACTTTGGCATATAGGGTCTTCCATGTTCTTCAGCGACGCAGCCACCACGCCCGAGCGTGGCGGCCTCGCATTGCAGGGTGGGCTCAGGCACTCAATACCATTGCTTGAAGCGGCGGATGTACAGGGTCTTCATCAGTTGCGCGACCACGCAGTAGCTGAGCAGGGTGCCCACCAGCCATGGAAAGTAGGTCCATGGCAGCGGCTCCAGGCCGACCAGGTTGCCCAGTGGCGAGAACGGGATGTAAATCCCCACGGCCATCACCAGGCCGGTCATCAGAATCACCGGCAAGGCTGCGGTGCTCTGGAAGAACGGGATCTTTTGGGTACGCAGCATGTGCACCACCAGGGTCTGCGACAGCAGCCCTTCGATAAACCAACCAGACTGGAACAGGGTCTGCATTTCCACGCTGTTGGCGGCAAACACGTACCACATCAGGGCAAAGGTGGTGATGTCGAAGATCGACGAGGTCGGGCCGATCCACAGCATGAAACGCCCGATGTTCTTCGCATCCCACTTGCGTGGTTTGCTCAGGTACTCCTTGTCCATCCGGTCCCACGGCAGGGCCAGTTGGGAGATGTCGTACATCAGGTTCTGCAGCAGCAGGTGGATCGCCAGCATCGGCAGGAACGGGATGAAGGCGCTGGCCACCAGTACCGAGAACACGTTGCCGAAGTTGGAACTGGCGGTCATGTTCAGGTACTTCATGATGTTGCCGAAGGTTTCGCGGCCTTTCAGCACGCCTTCTTCGAGCACCATCAGGCTCTTTTCCAGGAGGATGATGTCCGCCGATTCCTTAGCGATATCGGTGCCGCTGTCCACCGAGATACCCACGTCGGCATCGCGCAGGGCCGGGGCATCGTTGATCCCGTCGCCGAGGAAACCGACGGTGTGACCATTGGCTTGCAGTGCCTTGAGCACCCGCGACTTCTGCAGCGGGGTGAGTTTGGCGAACACGCTGCGTTCTTCGACCTCCTGGCGCAGCGTCTGCTCGTCCATGACCTCGATTTCCGGGCCCAGCAGGGGCGCGCCGGGCTCCAGGCCGACTTCACGGCAGATCTTGCTGGTGACCACGGCGTTGTCGCCGGTCAGCACCTTGACCTTGACTCCCATCTCACGCAGCGCGGCAATGGCCGGCCCGGCGGTTTCCTTCGGTGGATCAAGGAACGTCAGGAAGCCGCGGATGACCAGGTCATGCTCGTCGCTGGCGGTGTATTGCGCCTTGCTCTGGTTGCGTGGAATTTTGCGGGTGGCCACCAGCAACACGCGGAAGCCGTCTTCGTTGTATTGGCTGGCCAGGGTCAGCAGTTCGGCTCGGCGCTGCTCGTCGAGGGTCACGACCACGCCGTCCTCATAGATGTGGCTGGCAATGCCGAGCATCTCCTCGACCGCCCCCTTGCACACCAGCAAGTGGTCGTCGTGGCTGTCCTTGACGATGATCGACAAGCGCCGGCGGATGAAATCAAATGGCAACTCATCGACTTTGCTGTAGGCGAAGGGTTTCTTGAAGGTGCGGTTTTGCTCGGCAAACTGCACCACTGCCTGGTCCATCAGGTTTTTCATGCCGCTTTGGTGATAGCTGTTGAGCCAGGCCAGTTCGAGGACGCCCGCATCGCGCTTGCCGTCGACATCGATGTGATGTTCGAGAATGATTTTGTCCTGGGTCAGGGTGCCGGTCTTGTCGGTGCACAGCACATCCATCGAACCGAAGTTCTGGATCGCGTTCAGGCGTTTGACCACCACTTTGCGCTTGGCCATTGCTACCGCGCCTTTGGCCAGGTTGGCGCTGACGATCATCGGCAGCATTTCCGGGGTCAGGCCGACGGCTACCGCGAGGGCAAACATAAAGGCATCGCCCCAATCACCCTTGGTGAACCCGTTGATCAGCAGCACCACCGGCACCATCACCAGCATGAAGCGGATCAGCAACCAGCTGACGCTGTTGACCCCACGGTCGAAGGCGGTTTGCGTGCGTGAGCCGACGATCGCCTTGGCCAGCGAACCGAAGTAGGTCCGTGGGCCGGTGGCGACGACCACGGCACGCGCGGTGCCGCTGACCACGTTGGTGCCCATGAAGCAGATGTTGGAGAGGTCGAGCAGGTTCGACTGGTCGGCCGCCGCCGTGGACGCGGATTTCTGCGCGACATTGCCCAGGGTGTCGTACTTCTCAATCGGCAGCGCTTCGCCGGTGAGCACCGCCTGGCTGATGAACAGGTCGCGGGACTCGATCAGGCGAATATCGGCCGGGATCATGTCACCGGCGGACAGTTGCACGATGTCGCCGGCTACCAGTTCGCGCATCGGCACTTCGCGCAGGGTCGGGGTGCTGCCCGGTTGCTCGCGGCGCAGTACGGTGGCGGTAGTTCGAACCATGGTCTTCAGGGCTTCGGCGGATTTGCCGGAGCGGTATTCCTGCCAGAAACGCATCAGGCCGCTGGCCAGGACCATGACCAGCACAATGATCACGCCGGTGAGGTCGGTTTCTTCGCCTTTTTGCAGGGGCAACCAGAAGTCGGTGACGAAGCTGATCAGGGTCAGGGTCATCAGCACATAGATGAACGGGTTGTTGAAGGCTTTGAGTACCTGCACCAGGGCGTGCGGCGGCTTGTCATGCGCCACCTCGTTGGCGCCCTCGCGCAGCAGGCGACCTTCGGCATCGAGTTCGGTCAGGCCGTCGGTGGTGGCCTGGACGTTGGCCAGGGTTGCAGCCAGGCCATTGCGGGCTTCACGGGCAGCGCGCATCGACAGTTTGTGCTCGTCGGTGCTGGCGTCCCGCAGTGGTTTTTGGCGGTTTTTTACAGTGCTCATGCTGTGTGCTCCTGCCGCAGGCTTGCGGCACGACACAGCGACCACTCAGCTATTTAAAGGCGAGCGAAAGCATGTCGAAGCGCAAACCGACGATCGATAACGGAAGTTGTTGTTTTTTGGCGTTTAACGTTCGCTGCAACTCCACGGCAACAGGAGATGCAGCGAACCGTCTACTTGGGTCATCCATAGTGTTTCTCGCTTTTTACAGGCAATAAAAAGTTGTCGAATCCCTTAATAAGGAAAACGCTGGTTGAAATATTGAATATAACTTTCAGATCAACTGAAAGTGCGCGCCCCACGGCCCAGGCCCGGCGGTTGCAACAGGCGCGCGAAGTAGCGACTCGGGGGCTCAAGGCTGGCGGCATAGCCCCAGCGTTGCTGGCGTTGCCCGCTGACCGGGCAGACACGCCAATGGCCACGCAGACGAGGCTGCAGGCGCAAAGGAGAAGGGGGGCACAGTGGGCGCGCGATAAGCGTAGGCTCGCGGCATGGCTTGATCCGCAGCGCCTTGATAAAAGCGCGGGAACCAGGGATGAGTGTGCTGATAAGGTTCATGACATGCCTCGCGACCGGACAGACACCGGCGCGGCATGCCACGTTGGAGCTCAGGCTCTAGCGCAGCTTGCCTGACCGGGGCTGTCGAGTCCCGTCAGTTGCATTGTTGAATGCCCGGCCTTGCACATTGGCAATAGCCGGGCAGCGTCTAGATACTGTGTCCATTGAATTCTTTGTTGAGTTGAAAAAAGGTTGGGCTGGCCAACCCGCGCAATGTACTCAGGCGAGTTTGCCGAGTCAAACCATTAATGGGCTTTGTTTGGCTTTTAGACAGGTAACAACAGATTTCTGAAAGTTGTTCCGTACATATGACTGATATATGACGGATATATGACAGTGGTGGAGGTTAATTGTAAGAGCGAGCCTGCTCGCGGCGAACGTCAATGATAACGCGCGCAACCTGAAAGCCCACGGCGGTCTCAGGTCTTTCGCGAGCAGACGGATCGCCGCCCGGCTGCTCCTACAGTTCAGGCAACCTCAGTCAACGCGATCAGTTTTTCTCCAGATCGACATCCTTGGTTTCACGCAGGCACAACATGCCCACCACCAGGCTCACTGCCGTAATCAGCACCGGGTACCACAGGCCGTAGAAGATATCGCCGGTGTACACCACCAGGGCAAAGGACACGGTGGGCAGGAAGCCGCCGAACCAGCCGTTGCCGATGTGGTAAGGCAGGGACATTGAGGTGTAGCGGATGCGCGTCGGGAACAGTTCGACCATCAGCGCCGCCAGCGGGCCGTAGCACATGGCGGAAATGATGATCAGGGCGACGATCAGGGCGACGATCATTCCTTTGTTCACTTGCTGGGCGTCAGCCGCCTGCGGGTAGCCGGCCAGGGTTACCGCACCGCGCAAGGCGGCTTCGTCGTAGCCATCGATTTTGATCTCGCCGATGCTCACTTGCACGCCGCTGCCAGCTGGCGCGGCAACGCTGCTGTAAGGCAGGCCCTGCTTGACCAGGAAGGTCTTGACCTTGTCGCAAGGGCTATCGAAGCGCGCCTTGCCCACCGGGTCGAACTGGAAGGTGCAGGTGGCCGGATCGGCCAGTACGGTGATTGGCGCCTGTTGGCTGGCCCGGTCGATGGCCGGGTTGGCGTAGTGGGCCAGGGATTTGAAGATCGGGAAGTACAGCACGGTGGCCAGCAGCAGGCCGAGCATCAGGATCGGCTTGCGCCCGACCCGGTCGGACAGCCAGCCGAAGAAGATGAAAAATGGCGCGCCGATCACCACGCTGATAATCAGCAAGGTATTGGCAAGTGCCGGGTCCATCTTGAGGAACTGGGTCAGGAAAAACAGCACGTAGAACTGCGCCGCATAGAAGGTCACGGCTTGCCCGGCATTGATGCTGAACAGGGCAATCAGCACCACCTTGAGGTTCTGCCAGTTGCCGAACGACTCGCGGATCGGTGCCTTGCAGGACTTGCCTTCCTCTTTCATTTTCAGGAAGGCCGGCGACTCATGCAGGCTCAGGCGAATCCAGGTAGAAATGCCCAGCAGCACGATCGACAGCAGGAACGGGATGCGCCAGCCCCAGACTTCGAACTGGTCACCGGTGAAGTAACGGCAGCCGAGCACCACCAGCAATGACAGCAACAGCCCCAGGGTCGCGGTGGATTGAATCCAGCTGGTATGGAAACCGCGTTTGCCAATCGGTGCATGTTCGGCGACGTAGGTTGCGGCGCCGCCGTATTCGCCGCCCAGGGCCAAGCCCTGGAGCATGCGCAGCACCACCAGGATGATCGGTGCAGCGATGCCGATGCTGGCGTAGGTAGGGAGCAGACCGACGGCAAAGGTCGCCACGCCCATCAGGATGATGGTGGCGAGGAAGGTGTATTTACGCCCGATCATGTCGCCGAGGCGGCCGAACACCAGCGCGCCGAAGGGGCGCACGACAAAGCCGGCGGCGAACGCCATCAGCGCGAAAATGAAGGCCGTGGTGTCGTTGACCCCGGCAAAGAACTGCTTGCTGATCACCGCCGCGAGGGCGCCGTAGAGAAAGAAGTCATACCACTCAAACACCGTCCCCAGGGACGAGGCGAAGATGACTTTCTGGGTTTCCTTGCTGGTGCCGGTACTGAGCGTGCCGGCGACTGCTTGCGCTTGCTCTGACATATCGATCCCTCACAGTGTGTATTTATTGTTGTTTCACTGGTGTTGCGTGCTCTTTTTTTGTGGGAGCGAGCCTGCTCGCGAAGAACTCAAGGGCGCTGCGTTCCTTCAGAATGGCCGCGTTATCGTTGACGTTTTTCGCGAGCAGGCTCGCTCCTACAGAGGTGGTGGTTGCAGTCGATGTGGCGAGGATCAGTTGGGCAGCTTTTTCGGCGATCATCAGCGTCGGTGAGCAGGTGTTGCCCGAGGTGATGCGCGGCATGATCGAGGCGTCGGCGATGCGCAGGCCGGGAATCCCGTGCACTCGCAACTCGGCATCGACCACGGCATCGGCGTCCTGGCCCATGCGGCAGGTGCCCACTGGATGGAAGATAGTCGTGCCGATTCGTGCGGCGGCTTCGTGCAGTTGTTCCTCGGTCTGCAAGGCAGCGCCCGGCAGGTACTCCACCGGTTTGAACGGCTGTAGCGCGGGGGCGGCGACAATGCGCCGGGTCAGGCGGATGGCGTCGGCGGCGACACGCAGGTCCTCGGGATGGCTCAGGTAGTTGGGCTGGATCAGCGGCGCCTGCTGCGGGTCGGCCGAGCGGATGTCGATACGTCCACGGCTTTGCGGGCGCAGGTCGCAGACCGAGGCGGTGAACGCCGGGAAGGCATGCAAGGGCTCGCCAAAGCGCTCCAGGGACAGCGGTTGCACGTGGTATTCAAGGTTCGCCGATGTTTGTTCAGGGCCGGAGCGGGCAAAGGCGCCGAGTTGGCTGGGGGCCATCGACAGCGGACCGCTGCGGTTGTACAGGTAGCGCAAGCCCATGCCCATCTTGCCCCACAAACTGCCAGCGATCTGGTTCAGGGTGCGGGCATTTTCCAACTGGTAGATCAGCCGCAGTTGCAGGTGATCCTGCAGGTTGCCACCGACGCCGTTGAGTGGGTGTACGACATTGATCCCCAGGCGTTTGAGCAGGTCGACAGGGCCGATGCCGGAGCGCTGGAGAATCCCTGGCGAGCCGACGGAGCCAGCACTGAGAATGATTTCCCGGCGTGCGCTGAAGCTTTTCGACTGGCCCTGCCAGCGCGCAACCACCTTGCTCGCCCGGCCGTTTTCCAGCAGCACCCGGTCCACCTCGACCCCGGTCAGCACCGTCAGGTTGGGACGCTGGGCCGCCGGTTTGAGAAAGGCCTTGGCGGCATTCCAGCGCACCCCGGCTTTCTGGTTGACCTGGAAGTAGCCGCAGCCTTCATTGTCGCCCCGGTTGAAGTCGTCGATGCTGGCGATGCCGGTCTGTTCGGCGGCCGTGCGGAAAGCATCGAGGATCGGCCATGACAGGCGCTGGCGTTCGACTCGCCACTCGCCGCCGGCGCTGTGAAACTCCGAGTCACCGGCAAAATGGTTTTCGCTCTGGCGGAACAGTGGCAGTACCTCGTTCCAGCTCCAGCCCGGGTTGCCGTCAGCGGCCCAGCGATCATAGTCGCCGGCCTGGCCGCGCATGTAGATCATGCCGTTGATCGATGAGCTGCCACCGAGCACCTTGCCCCGAGGGTAGCTCAGGCTGCGGCCCTGCAGGCCGTCCTGCGCCTCGGTCTTGAAACACCAGTCGGTGCGCGGATTGCCGATGCAGAACAAGTAGCCGACCGGAATGTGAATCCACGGATAGTTATCGCGGCCACCGGCCTCGAGCAACAGGACCCGGTGCTGCGGGTTGGCGCTGAGCCGGTTGGCCAACAGGCAACCGGCGGGACCGGCGCCGACCACGATGTAATCGTATCCATCAACGGCAGGTTGCATCCCTGACCTCACTGCTTGTTGTTCTTATTGCGCTTGATCCTAGTTGTTAGCTTTCGACAAAAGAATGTTAGTTTTTACGCAGCCGCTGTGCGTTTATAAACAATCACCCTCAGACGTGACACAAGGACGGTCCATGTTCGACTGGAATGACTTACGGTTTTTTCTCGAATTGCAGCGCAGCGGGCGCCTGCTGACAGCGGCCAAGCGCCTGAAAACCACCCACGCCACGGTGGCACGGCACATCGAAGCGATCGAACAGAGCCTCGGTACCGCGTTGTTCGTCCAGCACGCCCAGGGTTACCAACTGACGCCGGCCGGCGAAGCCCTGCTTAAACACGCCGAGGCCATGGAAAACGTGGCCTTACAGGCCCAAGAGGAAATCACCCAGTCGAGCGCGCCCCTGGGCAAGATTCGCCTGGGGGTGACCGAAGGCCTGGGCATCATGTTCCTCGCCAGCCGTATGCAAGGACTGTTCGAACGTTACCCGGGGCTTGAGGTGGAGTTGGTGGCGGTGCCGCGCTTTGTCAGCATTCTCAACCGCGAAGCCGAGATCAGCATCCATCTGGAGCGCCCGGCGGCAGACATGCTGGTGACCCGCAAACTCACCGATTACCGTCTGGCGCTGTACGCCAGCCAGGACTATCTCGACCGTGCGCCGCCGCTGCGCAGTCGCGAAGACCTAGGCAAGCATGCCTGGATCGGTTATGTCGACGACCTGCTGTATAGCCAGGAATTGATGTTCCTCAACAGCTTCTGTCGTAACCCCCGGGTGGTGTTCCACAGCACCAGCGTGATCGCCCAACAACAGGCGGCACGCGCCGGCCTGGGCATCGCGGTGCTGCCGTGCTATCTGGCCAGCGGCGACCCGCAGTTGGTAGCGTTACTCCCTGCCGAGCGCATCCAGCGCAGTTACTGGATGAGTACCCGGCGCGAGTTGCACAAATCGGTACGCCTGCGCCTGCTCTGGGATTACGTCGTGCAACTGTGTGACTCGGAACAGGGCCTGTTGCTCGGGCCGGACCTTTAGTCGCGGATTTCGAAGGCGGTGCTCGCCAGTCGCTCACCATTGACCATGATGTGCACCGCATGGCTGCCGGCATAGTGCTTGCGGGTGGTCATGTCGCGAATCTGCTGGGCGCGGCTCAAAGTCTGGCGGGCGTGAGCGGGCAGGGCCAGGCCCTTGAGCTTGAACACCTTGGCCGAGGTCGCGCCGGAAGCCTTGACGTACTCGATGGCGTAATCCACCACCAGGCGCTGGTCCTGGTCGGCGGTGGATTGCAGTTCGAGCGACAGGGTGATGCCCTCGCCGAGGCTGATCACTGCTGGCTCGACCTTGAGCCTGTGAATCTTCACTTGCGGCTTGGCCCCGGCACCGATGACCGTCAGCGCCCGCAAATCACCCTGTTTGATCAGGCTGCGCAGGGCGTGTTTGGCGATCCAGGCGGTGCGTGGGTCTTCCAGTGACCAGCCTTCAATAACGTCGAGGGCCCAGGCCGGATGGTCCTTGGTGATGTCGTTGAGGTGGTTGGCCACCGATTTGCGCACGTACAGGCTGCTGTCGCGCTTGAGGTTGTCGAGAATCGACGCCGCCAGCGACGGATCAGCCTGCACCGCTTCGAGGCGAAACGACCAGGGCAGGCGTGGCCGGCTGCCTTCGCTGGCGAGGCGACGGACATGCTCGTTATCGTCCAGCGACCATTCATGCATTAGCGCCAAGCCGCGCTGCAAATCACTGCGCAGAAAATGCCGAACGGCAAACTCTGAAGAACCAAAACGGGTGAAATACTTCAGCGCCTCCATGGAGCGGGCGAAGTCATGGGCGCCGTAGGTTGCCACGTAGTCGGCGAGGAACATGCTGACGAAACCGCTGTTGAGTCGTGGAGCCAGCGCCTCGAGCACCTCCAGGGCCTGCTCGTAGTCCAGGCCCAGCACGGCATGCAGGCACTCGCTGGTGCGCGCCATGCGCTGCATCACCGAACGTTGCGCCAGACCGTCGTTGGCCATGTCGAGGAACGCTTTACAATCGAAACGCGGATACACGGCGCGCACTTCGTCGGCGATATGGGCGAAACGTTCGGCGTTGAAGATTTCCTTCAGTGCCGGTGCGGATTGGCTATCACTCATGTGGAGCTCCCTGGCAAATGGCGGATCACAGGCGTTTTCCGGCATCGTCCTGGATCTGGTCGGCCTCGAACAAGCGCGCCAACTCGGCGCGGGACTCCTGGGCGGTTTGCAGCACCTTGGCCGCGTCGTCGTAGATCGCGTGCTGGGCTTCCAGGACCTGTTCATCGTGATGGCTGAACAGCTTGATCCGCGCGTCGGCCTGGGCCTGGCTCAAACCCAAGCCGCGCAAGGTGCGGCGGCTCATTTCCAGGCTGGAGTAGTAGGTTTCGCGCACGGCGTCGGCACCGAGGTCCATCAGCCGGTGCACGTGCTGGCGGTTGCGGGCGCGGGCGATGATTTTCATGTGCGGGTAGAGCTTGCGCACCAGTTCGGCGGTCTTGATGTTGGTTTGCGGATCGTCGGTGGCGATGATGAAGAACTCCGCTTCGCCGACCTTGGCCGCGCTGAGGATTTCCGGGCGCATCGGGTCGCCGTAGAACACCGGCACGCCACCGAAGCTGCGCGACAACTCGATGGTCTCCACCGACGTGTCGAGGGCGACGAATTCGATTTTCTGCGCCCGCAGGATCCGCGCGACGATCTGCCCCATACGGCCCATACCGGCAATCACCACCCGCGGCGCGTCGGTGTCGATCTCGCGCAGGTGCGGCGGCACGGCCACCGGTTCGACCTTGGTTTTCGCCAGACGGGCGCACATCAGCATCAACAGCGGGGTGATCGCCATCGACAGGGTAATCGTCAGCACCTGCATGTCATACAGCCTTGCATCGAACAGATTATGGTCGCGGCCCATCTTGAACACCACGAAGGCGAACTCGCCGCCGGCAGCCAGCACCACCCCCAGGCGTACCGCGCTCAAGCGGTTGAGGCCGCCGGCGAGGCTGCCGACCAAGTACAGCAGCGGCAGTTTTACCGAAATCAGCAGCAGGGTCATGCCCAGCACGGCGAGCGGCGCGCTGAACAGCAAATCGAGGTTGGCACCCATGCCCACACTCATGAAGAACAGACCGAGCAGCAGGCCCTTGAACGGCTCGATCTGCGCTTCCAGTTCGTGACGGTACTCTGAGTCGGCCAGCAGCAAGCCGGCGAGAAATGCGCCGAGGGCCATCGACACGCCTACCTCGTCCATCAGCCAGGCGGTGCCGATCACCACCAGCAAGGCGGTGGCGGTTGAAACCTCCGGCAAGCCGCTTTTGGCGACGATGCGAAACACTGGGCGCAACAGGTAGCGCCCGCCGACCACCACCACGGCAATGCTGCCGAACACTTGCAGGGCATGGTTGATTTCTTCGGCGGTGGTCGTGGTGTCGCTGCGGCCGGCCAGGGCCGGGACCATGGCGATCAGCGGGATTGCCGCGATGTCCTGGAACAGCAGGATGGCAAAGGCCAGGCGCCCGTGGGGGCTGGTCAGCTCCTTGCGTTCGGCCAGGCTTTGCAGGCCCAGGGCCGTAGACGACAACGCCAGACCAAGACCGAGCACGATGGCACTGTTGAGTTTCTGGCCAAACACGTAGAACGCCAGCACGCCGATCAACGAGGCGGTCAGCAGCACCTGGGCCAGACCGACGCCGAACACCGCCTTGCGCATCACCCACAGACGTCGTGGCGACAACTCCAGGCCAATGATGAACAACAGCAACACCACGCCCAGTTCGGAAATGTGCATCACGCTTTGCGGGTTGCCGATCAAGCCGAGCACCGACGGCCCGATGATCAGACCGGCCAGAAGGTAACCGAGCACAGCGCCCAGTTGCAGGCGTTTGGCCAGCGGTACCGTGAGTACGGCGGCAAACAGAAAAACCACGGCGGCCTGCAACAGGCTTCCTTCCTCGTGCATCGATCACTCCTGGGGGGCTTGTATAGGCTGAGCACGGAACGGATTCCGTGTACTTCGAGGCGCAGTGTAACGGCGTGTTGCATTCACTGCATGGGTCGGTAAGTATCGCGGCTGATTAATTAAGGCGTATGACAGGCGAGAGCGGCAATGAACGAAGAATTACAGATCATCGACCTGGTAGTGGGTGAGGGTAAAAAGGCTGTCAAAGGCGCGTTGATCACCACCCAGTACCGCGGTTGGCTGGAGGACGGCAGCGAGTTCGATTCCTCCTGGAGTCGCGGCAAGCCGTTCCAGTGTGTGATCGGCACCGGACGGGTGATCAAGGGCTGGGACCAGGGCATCATCGGGATGCAGGTCGGTGGCAAGCGCGAGCTGCGGGTGCCGGCGCACCTGGGTTATGGCGAACGCAGCGTGGGCAGCATCCCGCCCAACTCGAACCTGAAGTTCGAGATTGAACTGCTGGAAGTGCTGACCCGCGACGATTGAGATTTACGCGGCGGGCTCAGCGACTGGCCGAGGCCATCAACAGACCAAATCCGGTGAAGGTCACGCCCGAGACTTTCGCCGCGATCCAGGCACCTTTTTCGCTCGACAGCCAGCCTTTGGCGGCATTCGCCAGCAGGGCGTAGCCGCTGTGTACCAGAATCACCACCACCGCGTATGAACCGACCAGGGCCAGGAACTGCGGGCGAAACGCCAGGCCCGGGTCGATGAATTGCGGAAACACGGCGAGGAAAAAGAAAATCGCCTTGGGATTGAGAAACTGGATCGACGCGGCTTCGAGGAACCGATAGCCCGGCCGGGAGGGGCGGGCATGCAGGCGCGCACTGAAGTTGCCGCCACGCCAGCTTTTGATACCCAGGTACAGCAGGTAAGCGGCGCCGGCGTACTTCAATACGGTAAAGGCCTGGGCCGAAGTGCTGAGGACCAGGCCGACGCTGGTGGCACTGATGGCCGCGACGACAAAGGCGCCTGAGGCAATGCCGAGGATTCCCGGCAACGCGCCCCAGAAACCATGGCGCAGGGCATTCGACAGGGTCAGCAGCACGCCTGGTCCCGGGCTGAGGACCGTCAGGGTGGCGAACAACAGAAACAATCCGTAGCTGTGCATGATGAGCTCCTTGATAAACGGCGAGTGGACGCAGGCACAGTGGCGTTACCCGCAAACGCTGACAAACGCTTTAAATGCACGGCATAGGTGACTAAATTAGACACATGAATCCATTACCCCCCTTAAATGCCGTTCGTGCCTTCGCCGTTGCCGCACGTCACCAGAGCTTCAGCCTGGCGGCCGAGGAGCTGCATGTCAGCCACAGCGCAGTCAGCCGTCATATCAAATTGCTGGAAGCGCACCTCGGTGTGCTGCTGTTCGAACGGCGCGTGCGTCAATCGCTGCTGACGCCCGCCGGCCAGCGCTTTTATGAGCAGGTCAGCGCCGGTCTTGAACAAATTGCCCAGGCGGCGGCTGCGTTGAAGCAGCAGGCCGCGAGGCCGACGGTGAAGATCAACGTCCGCCCATCCTTTGCCTTGCTGTGGCTGGAGCCCCGGTTGCACGACTTCACGGCACGCCATCCGCATATCACCCCGCAGGTGATCACCCAGACATTGGCCCCGGATCAGGCGCGCGATGAGTTTGACGTGGTGATTCGCCGCGGTCGCGATGACTGGGCCCCCGGGCTGGATGCCCAACCCTTGTTTACCGACGAACTGGTGCTGGTGGCAGCGCCTTCGCTGCTCGCCCGCCAGGGCCTGGCGGATTTCCATGCGCTGGCGCAGCACAGTTTGCTCACGGCCAAGGCGCGTCGTGAGGATTGGCACAACTGGGCGATGTACCTGGGGCAGGCCCGTCCGATCGGCCAACAAACGCGCCAGTTCGAGCACATGCACCGGGTGCTGGAAGCCACGGTCGAGGGGCAGGGCGTGGCCTTGTGTCCGACCTCATTGCTCGGCAGCCATCTGGCCAGCGGTCGCCTGGTCTGTCCGCTGCCGGCGTTGCGCATGCCGCTGCCGGACTATTACTACGCGGTTGCCGGTTCGGGATCGGCGCAGGCGCGGCTGTTTGTCGACTGGCTGGTGGCCCAGCCGGTCTGCCTGGAGCAGGTTGGGCAAGGGTCAATGCAACCAGCGCAGCCATAAAAAAGCCCGCCCGACGCAAACGCGAGGGGCGGGCTTTTCAGCGTTTCAAACGTTGCTTAGACCTTGACGATCCAGCCCGCTGGCGCTTCGACGTCGCCGGTTTGCACACCGGTCAGCTCTTTGTAGAGCTTCTGGGTGATCGGGCCGACTTCGGTTTCGCTATGGAACACGTGCAGGTGGTCTTTGTAGCTGATGCCGCCGATTGGCGTGATCACCGCAGCAGTACCGCAGGCGCCGGCTTCCTTGAAGTCCGACAGCTTGTCGATCAGCACGTCGCCTTCGACCACTTCCAGGCCCAGGCGCGATTTCGCCAGCTCGATCAACGACAGGCGGGTGATGCCCGGCAGGACCGATGGCGACTTCGGCGTCACGAACTTGTCGTCGTGGGTGATACCGAAGAAGTTGGCCGAACCGACTTCCTCGATTTTCGAGTGGGTCATCGGGTCGAGGTAGATGGCGTCGGCGAATTTCGCCTTCTTCGCTTCCGAACCTGGCATCAGGCTGGCGGCGTAGTTGCCACCGACCTTGGCCGCGCCGGTGCCCTGGGGAGCGGCACGGTCGAAGCTGGAGATCAGGAAGTTGTGCGGGGTCAGGCCGCCCTTGAAGTAGGCACCGACCGGGATGGCGAAGATCGAGAAGATGAACTCGGGTGCAGTGCGCACGCCGATGTTGTCACCGACGCCGATCACGAACGGACGCAGATACAGCGCGCCGCCAGTGCCGTAAGGCGGAATGAAACGCTCGTTGGCGCGAACCACGGCCTTGCAGGCTTCGATGAACTGTTCGGTTTCGACGAACGGCATCAGCAGGCGCGCACAGCTGCGTTGCATGCGCTGGGCGTTCTGGTCCGGGCGGAACAGGTTGATCGAGCCGTCTTTGCAACGATAGGCCTTCAGGCCTTCGAAGCATTGCTGGCCGTAGTGCAGAGCGGTGGAGCCTTCGCTGATGTGCAGCACATTGTCGTCGGTCAGGCTGCCTTTGTCCCACTCGCCATTGCGAAAGTGCGACAGATAGCGCTTGTCAGTCTTGATGTAGTCAAAACCCAGCGTGTCCCAATTGATGCTCTCGTTACCCATGACACCCTCTATCACTTAACAATCGCCTGAGTGGCTCAAGCTTCTGACGTTTTTCTGGATGGGCACAACAATACTTCATTCCGGGCCGGTTTCGCAGCCCGTACGATCGGATGACGGGCAGATAAATCGAGTTGCCTTCGAGAATTCGCGAGCGGGCTCGCTCCCACATTTGAAATGCATTCCTCCTGTGGGAGCGAGCCTGCTCGCGAAGAGGTCATCTCTGCCGCCATCAATCACCCTGAATTACAGGTGCAGTGCGTGGCCAAGTGCCCGCAACGCCGCTTCCTGCACCGCCTCACCCAGTGTCGGGTGGGCATGGATGGTGCCGGCGATGTCTTCCAGGCGTGCGCCCATTTCCAGGCTCTGGCCGAAGGCGGTGGACAACTCCGAAACCCCGACGCCTACCGCCTGCCAGCCGACAATCAGGTGATTGTCGCGGCGGGCGACCACGCGCACGAAGCCGCTTTTCGATTCCAGGGTCATCGCCCGGCCATTGGCGGCGAACGGGAAGTTCGCGACGATGCAGTCCAGGCCGGCGGCCTTGGCGTCGTCCGGGGTCTTGCCGACCACCACCAGTTCCGGATCGGTGAAGCACACCGCGGCAATCGCCGTCGGGTTGAACTCCCGGGATTTGCCGCTGATCAGCTCCGCGACCATCTCACCCTGAGCCATGGCGCGGTGCGCGAGCATCGGTTCGCCACTCAGGTCGCCAATGGCGTAGACATTGCGCATGCTGGTCTGGCAACGGTTATCGATCTGGATCGCCGCGCCATTCATTTGCAGGTTCAGCGCTTCCAGATTCCAGCCCTGGGTGTTGGGCTTGCGGCCCACCGCCACCAGCACCTGGTCGGTCTCCAGGTTCAAGGTGTGGCCATTCTGATCCAGAACTTGCAAGGTATTATCTTTTGAATCAAAGCCTTGAACGCTATGTTTCAAGTAAAGCTTCACGCCGAGCTTTTTCAGCTCTTCCTGTACCGGCTGGGTCAGTTCAGCGTCGTAAGCCGGCAGGATGCGCTCCTGGGCTTCGACCACGCTGACCTCGGCGCCCAGCTTGCGATAGGCAATTCCCAGCTCCAGGCCGATGTAGCCGCCGCCGACCACGATCAGGCGTTTTGGCAGGCTTTTGGGCGCCAGGGCTTCGGTAGAAGAGATGATCGGTCCACCGATTGGCAGCATCGGCAGATTGACAGATTTCGAGCCGGTAGCCAGCAGCAGGTGTTCGCACTGGATCCGCGTGTCGCCGACGTCGACGGTCTTGCCATCAACGATTTTGGCCCAGCCATGAATCACCTGGACCTTGTGTTTTTTCAGCAGGGCGGCGACGCCGGTGGTCAGGCGATCAACGATGCCGTCCTTCCACTCAACGCTCTTGCTGATGTCGAGGCTCGGCGCAGCGACAGTGATGCCCAGCGCCGAATACTGGTTGTGCTTTTGAGTCTGGTGAAACTGTTCGGCGACATGGATCAGCGCTTTCGAGGGAATGCAGCCGATGTTCAGGCAAGTGCCGCCCAGCGCCTGGCCTTCGACCAGGATCGTGTTGATCCCCAACTGGCCGGCGCGAATCGCCGCCACGTAACCGCCGGGACCGCCGCCGATGATCAGCAGCGTGGTGTTCAGAGTCTGCATGCCTTACTCCACAAACAGCGTAGCGGGTTGTTCGAGCAGGCCACGCAGGGCCTGGATGAAGAGCGCCGCGTCCATGCCATCGACCACCCGGTGATCGAAGGAGCTGGAGAGGTTCATCATCTTGCGAATGACGATCTGGCCTTTGATGACCATCGGCCGCTCGACAATCTTGTTGACCCCGATGATTGCCACTTCCGGCAGGTTCAGCACCGGCGTGCTGACGATGCCGCCGAGGGCGCCAAGGCTGGTCAGGGTGATGCTCGAACCCGACAGCTCGTCGCGGCTGGCTTTGCCGTTGCGCGCGGCGGTGGCCAGGCGGGTGATTTCCGCGGCGCTGTCCCACAGGCTGCGGGCTTCGGCGTGACGCACCACCGGCACCATCAGGCCGATGTCGGCTTGGGTGGCGATGCCCACGTGCACCGCGCCAAGGCGAGTGATGACTTGGGCTTCGTCGTCGTAGCGGGCGTTGATCTGCGGGAAGTCGCGCAGGGCGACGACCATGGCGCGCACCAGGAACGGCAGCAAGGTCAGCTTGCCGCGACTCGCACCGTGTTTTTCGTTGAGGTGCGCACGCAACTCTTCCACGGCAGTCACGTCGATTTCCTCGACATAACTGAAATGCGCCGCGCGCTGGGTAGCGTCCTGCATGCGCTGGGCAATCTTGCGGCGCATGCCGATCACCGGGATTTGTTCTTCGTTATGCCGTGCGCTGTAGCTCGCACCGCCCGTCGAAGTACTCACCGGGCCCTGCGCCAGATAGGCGTCGAGGTCTTCGTGAAGGATGCGACCAGCCGGGCCGCTGCCCTGTACCAGACGCAACTGGATACCGGCATCCAGGGCGTGCTTGCGCACCGCCGGGGAGGCCAGCGGACGTTCGTTGGCTTCCCGCGCCACCGGCGCCTGGGGCGCTGGGCGGCAGGCGGCAGCCGGCTTGCTGACGGCTGGCTCGACCTTGGGCGCCGGAGCGGCTTTAGGAGCCTCGACTTCGGCCTTGGCCGCTGGTGCTGCCACAGCCGGTTGCGCGGACTCCTTATAGTTGCCCGCACCTTCGACTTCGATGCTGATCAGGATGCTGCCCACGGCCATGACTTCACCGGGCACACCGCCCAGGGCGATCACCTTGCCATGCACCGGCGAGGGAATATCCACCATCGCCTTGTCGGTCATGACATCGGCCAGCACCTGGTCTTCCACCACCATGTCGCCGACCTTGACGTGCCAGACCGACAGTTCCACTTCTGCAATGCCTTCGCCAATGTCCGGCATTTTAATAACGTGCGTGCCCATTCAGACCTCCATGACCCGTTTCAACGCCGCGCCCACTCGGGACGGCCCTGGGAAATACGCCCACTCCTGCGCGTGCGGGTAGGGGGTGTCCCAACCGGTGACGCGCTCGATCGGCGCTTCCAGGTAGTGGAAGCAATGCTCCTGCACCAGTGCCACCAGCTCGGCACCGAAACCGCAGGTGCGGGTCGCTTCGTGGACGACTACGCAGCGGCCGGTCTTTTTCACCGACTTGACGATGGTCTCCAGGTCCAGCGGCCACAGGCTGCGCAGGTCGATGACTTCGGCATCGATGCCGGCTTCCTCGGCGGCCACTTGCGAGACATAAACGGTGGTGCCGTAGGTCAGGATGGTCACGGCTTTGCCCGGACGGGTAATCGCGGCGACGTCCAGCGGCACCGTGTAGTAACCGTCAGGGACCTGTGCGGCCGGGTGTTTCGACCACGGCGTTACCGGGCGGTCGTGGTGACCGTCGAACGGGCCGTTGTACAGGCGCTTGGGCTCAAGGAAGATCACCGGGTCATCGTTTTCGATGGAGGCGATCAGCAGGCCCTTGGCGTCATAGGGGTTGGACGGCATCACGGTGCGCAGGCCGCAGACCTGGGTGAACATCGCCTCGATGCTCTGGCTGTGGGTCTGGCCACCGTAGATGCCGCCGCCGCATGGCATGCGCAGGGTCATGGGCGCGGTGAATTCGCCGGCCGAGCGATAACGCAGGCGCGCGGCTTCGGAAATGATCTGGTCGGAAGCCGGGTAGACGTAGTCGGCGAACTGGATTTCCGCCACCGGACGCAGGCCGTAGGCACCCATGCCGACAGCAACGCCGACGATGCCGCTTTCCGAGATTGGCGCATCAAACACCCGCGAGGTGCCGTACTTATTCTGCAGGCCTTCGGTGCAGCGGAACACGCCACCGAAATAGCCGACATCCTGGCCGAACACCACGACGTTATCGTCTCGCTCAAGCATCACATCCATGGCCGAGCGCAGGGCCTGGATCATGGTCATGGTAGTGGTGGTCATGGCGGTTTCCAGCTCGATATGGTTGTTGTGATCGTTCATCTCAGATCCCCAACTCTTGACGCTGGCGCTTCAAGTGCTCCGGCATCTCTTTATAGACGTCCTCGAACATGGTCGCGGCGCTCGGAATCTGCCCGCCGGCGAGGGTGCCGTACTGCTCGGCCTGTTTCTGCGCGGCGATCACTTCGGCTTCCAGTTCGGCGCTGACGGTGCTGTGTTCCTCTTCGGACCACTGGCCGATTTTCACCAGGTGCTGCTTCAGGCGGGCAATCGGGTCACCCAGCGGGAAGTGGCTCCAGTCATCGGCCGGACGGTATTTCGAGGGATCGTCGGAGGTCGAGTGCGGACCAGCGCGGTAGGTGACCCATTCGATCATGGTCGGGCCGAGGTTGCGCCGTGCGCGCTCTGCCGCCCAGGCGGAAGCGGCATACACCGCGACAAAGTCGTTGCCGTCGACCCGCAGCGAGGCGATGCCGCAACCCACGCCACGTCCGGCAAAGGTGGTGGCTTCACCGCCAGCAATCGCCTGGAAGGTGGAAATGGCCCACTGGTTGTTGACCACGTTGAGGATCACCGGCGCGCGGTACACGTGGGCAAAGGTCAGGGCGGTGTGGAAGTCCGACTCGGCGGTGGCACCGTCGCCGATCCAGGCCGAGGCGATTTTGGTGTCGCCCTTGATCGCCGAGGCCATGCCCCAGCCCACGCCCTGGATGAATTGGGTGGCGAGGTTGCCCGAAATGGTAAAGAAGCCGAAGTCCTTGACCGAGTACATGATCGGCAACTGGCGACCCTTGAGCGGATCGCGCTCGTTGGACAGCAGTTGGCAGATCAGGTCCACCAGCGGCACCTCTCGGGCCATCAGGATGCTTTGCTGGCGATAGGTCGGGAAGCACATGTCATCGATGTTCAGGGCCAGGGCCTGAGCGCTGCCGATGGCTTCTTCGCCAAGGCTCTGCATATAGAACGACATTTTTTTCTGACGCTGGGCGACCACCATGCGGTTGTCGTAGATCCGCGTCTTGAGCATGGCGCGCATGCCCTTGCGAAGGATCTCGGACGGCACCCCTTCAGCCCACGGGCCCAGGGCGTTGCCCTGGTCATCGAGCACACGGATCAGGCCACGGGCCAGGTCGGCGGTGTCAGCCGGTTCTACGTCGATGGGGGGCTTGCGCACCGTGCCGGCATCGGTCAGGTGCAGGTAGGAGAAGTCGGTTTTGCATCCAGGACGGCCCGAGGGTTCAGGCACGTGAAGACGCAGCGGTTCATACGCTTGGGTCATGGCTTCTACGCTCGATCTTGTGAATTTCTTGTAGTGAGCTGACAGTTTTCGTCCGGGTCGGATGAATCTTGTCCTACAACAATCATAGGCCCGCCGCAGAAGAATATTTATCTCTGTTTCGTTGCATGAAAGATCATTTGAGGATAAAAAAACTGCATAAACATAAAAAACAGGTGATTTCGTCTCATGCGTAAACTGGACCGTACCGATATCGGCATTCTCAACAGCCTTCAGGAGAACGCACGCATCACCAATGCCGACCTGGCCCGCTCGGTCAACCTGTCGCCCACCCCCTGTTTCAACCGGGTCAAGGCCATGGAAGAACTGGGGCTGATTCGCGAGCAGGTGACTCTGCTGGATGCCGACCTGCTGGGTTTGCACGTTAATGTGTTCATCCACGTCAGCCTGGAAAAGCAGGTGGAAGAGGCGTTGCAGCACTTTGAAGAAGCCATCGCCGACCGCCCGGAGGTGATGGAGTGTTACCTGATGGCCGGCGACCCGGACTACCTGATCCGGGTGCTGGTGCCGACCATTCAGTCGCTGGAACGATTCATGATGGACTTCCTGACCAAGGTGCCGGGCGTCGCGAACATCCGCTCCAGCTTTGCCCTCAAGCAGGTGCGCTACAAGACCGCACTGCCGTTGCCGGCCAATGGCATGACCCTGGGCAATTGAGTTTCACTCAGAGCTGATTCAGCGGGATCTTCAGGTAGATCACACCGTTGTCTTCTGCCGGCGGCAAATGCCCCGCCCGCACATTCACCTGAATCGCCGGCAGCAACAGCGTCGGCATGCCCAGTCCGGCATCGCGCTGGGTGCGCATTTCGACGAAAGCCGCTTCATCGATCCCGTCATGCACATGAATGTTATGGGCTCGCTGTTCGGCCACGCTGCTCTGGCACTGCAGCTCGCGGCCGGTCGGTGGATAGTCGTGGCAAACGTACAGGCGGGTGGCGGGCGGGTAGGCCAGCAGGCGCTGGATCGAGGCGTATAGCTGCCGGGCATCACCGCCGGGGAAGTCGCAGCGGGCGGTGCCGACGTCGGGCATGAACAGCGTGTCGCCGACCAGGATCGAGTCATTGTCGATCAGGTAGGCCATGTCCGCCGGGGTATGGCCGGGTACATGCAGGGCTTTGGCTGTCATGTTGCCGATGGCGAATGGTTCATCGGCGGCGAACAGGTGATCGAACTGTGAGCCATCCACCGAAAACTCGGCTTCGAGGTTGAACAGCTGCTTGAACACCTTCTGCACCGTGCCAATGTGCTGGCCAATACCGATTCGTCCACCCAGTTCGCGGCGCAGGTATGGCGCCGCGGACAGGTGATCGGCATGGGCGTGGGTCTCCAGCAGCCATTGCACCTGCAAGCGATGCTCGTGCACGAAGCGGATCACTCGGTCAGCCTCGCCGGTACCCGTACGGCCCGAGGCCGGGTCGTAGTCGAGCACCGGATCGACGATCGCGCAGGCACCACCTTCCTGTTCGTAGACCACGTAGGTGCAGGTCTTGGAGGCGTCGTCGAAAAAAGCTTGGAACAAGGCGGGCATAAGGTCCGCTCCGGTCAGGTCAAGCCCAGAGGTTAGTAGGATTTTTACTCGATTGACCAGTTCGACGGCATATCCGCAGGTAAAACAGCAGAGCGGGATTTAGACTGTCGTGCATCGATACCGGGCGCTCCCGGCTTTTGTCCCTGAAAGACGAGTGTTTTATGTTGCTGGCAAGTCTGTTTGGCGTGGTGATGGGGTTGGTCCTGGGCTTGACCGGGGCCGGTGGCGGCATCCTCGCGGTGCCGGCGCTGGTACTCGGCCTTGGTTGGAGCATGACCGACGCAGCCCCGGTGGCGTTGTTCGCAGTGGGCAGCGCGGCGGCGGTGGGCGCCATCGACGGCCTGCGCCACGGCCTGGTGCGTTACCGCGCGGCGCTGTTGATTGCCCTGTTGGGCGCGCTGTTTTCGCCATTGGGCATCTATTTCGCGCATCAACTCTCGGAAAAGATCCTGATGATCCTGTTCAGTCTGCTGATGCTCCTGGTGGCCGCACGCATGCTCCGCCGTGAGCGGCTGGACGCCGGGCCGAACGATCATGGCCATGCCAACTGGGGCCAGAAGAACTGCATGCTCGACCAACACACCGGGCGCTTTTCCTGGACCGCCAAGTGCACCGCGACCCTGGCTACCCTGGGCGCGGTGACTGGCGTGGTCTCCGGATTGCTGGGGGTGGGAGGGGGCTTTCTGATTGTCCCGGCGTTCAAGCAACTGACCGATGTACAGATGCGCGGCATCGTCGCCACTTCGTTGATGGTTATCAGCCTGATCTCTGCGATTGGGGTGATCGGCGCCTTGCATGCCGGCGTGCGTATCGACCGGCTGGGGGTGGCTTTTATTGTCGCCAGCATCGTCGGCATGGTGCTGGGTCGCAGGCTTTGCGCCCGGGTTCCGGCCCGCGCCCTGCAACTGGGCTTTGCCAGCGTCTGTGTACTGGTGGCGGGGTACATGGCCTTCAAGGCCGCTTACTGAGTCGTGGGTCGCTGCCTTCCAGCGGCCTAAGCCCAAAGTCCCGGGCCCAGGCCCGGCCCGGTCTTGGGCCTAAGTTGCCGCGCACCACCGGCCCGTCCAAAGCACCCGCAAACTCCCTCCAAGGCAGCGTAGGCCGCCGTCTGTCCGCTTTCGATAATCGCCTCCGACACCAAGTCCCCCCGTCGCGGAGCGCGCCATGCACAACAATAAGAATTTCCAGCACCGTTTCTTGCCAGCCTTTATCGCCACCTTGTCCACCCTGGGCCTGAGCTCCGTCGTACAGGCCGAGATCATGCTGTACGACAAGGACCAGACCACATTCTCCACCGACGGTTACATCAACGCCTTCTATGTGAACAGCGACGTCGACCGTGAGGGTGACCAGTACGATCGCCGCCAATCGCGGGTGAAGATGGGCTTTTTGCCCAACTACCTGGGTTTCAACATGGGCAAGCAGGTCGACGACCTCAAACTGGGGGCACGGGCTTCGTTCTGGGTGACCATCAACGACAGCGAAACCAACGGCACCGACACCGCTATCGATGTGCGGCAGTTCTACGGCACGGTGGCCAATCCGGAGTGGGGCGAGGTGCTGATTGGTAAGGACTTTGGGTTGTTTGCCCGCTCCAACATCCTCCTCGATGAGTTGCTGGCCGGGTATGGCCAGGTCAGCGACACCCTGGGCCTGGTGGATGGTGGCGGCGTGTCGTTCGGCAACATCGGCACCGGCTATCCGTACCCGTTCCCGACGTCGCAGATCACTTACCGCACCCCGGTGCTGGACGGCTTGCGCGTGGCGGTGGGGATCATGGACCCGGTGGACACCAACGACAGCAGCCCGACCGGCAAGGCCTACCAGGAAAATCCACGGACCGAGACCGAGATCACCTATCAGTTCGACCTGGCCGGAGCGCAGATCTACAGCTGGGTCAACGGCAGCTACCAGACTTCGGACAATACCGATTCAACGGTCGATACCGTGACCTCCAAGGGGGTCGGTTATGGCGTGCAAGCCAAGATCGGCGGCCTGTCGCTGACGGGTTCCGGGTTCCAGGCCAAGGGCATCAATCCGTTTTACACCAACAACGCCGGCGAACCGACCCTGCGCAATGTCGACAGCGATGGTTATCTGCTGCAGGGCTCATATAAAGTCGGCAAGAACCGCGTAGCGCTGTCCTACGGCAAGACTAAGGATGACGGCAACGGCGTGGTTGGCAGCGGCGCGGACTACGAGACCCGCGGCATCGCGTTGTTCCATGACGTCAATGACAACCTCAAGCTGGTCGCCGAGTACAACCAGTTCGAACTCACCGGCCACGACTCCAGCGCGCAGAACGAAGACACCGATACCTTCGCCGTCGGCGCGGTACTGACCTGGTAAACCCTGCACAGCCCCCCGGATGGCGGTCGCGCATCGGCCGTTGTCTGGGGAGTGCTGTTCGGTCAGAGGGTGGATACAGATTGGCGACATACCACAGAACCTGAGGGAGCTAGCAGGCTAGCTCCCTCAGGTTCTGTGTTCAGTTTCCAGTGGCCTTGCATTGGCTTTTCATCCCATCGAAGCCCCCGACCGCTACCCAAGTAGCATAGGTCCAGCCTCGGCGCCTTCGTACACTTCACGCTCAATCATGCGCACCTGCCGGAGGCGACCATGCAGCAGGTTCCCAATGAAGGCGTTGTCAGTGCCATGTCCCAGGCCGGCGATGCCCAACAGGCCGCCCAGGAACTGGCGGGGCAGTTGTTGCATCCGCACCTGGGCTTCGTACTGTTCTTCTGTTCGGCCGAGTACGATCTGCAGGCGCTGGGCCAGGCCTTGCAGGAAAGTTTCGGCGGGATTCGCCTGGTGGGCTGCACCAGCGCCGGCGAAATCACCCCTCAGGGCTATGGCCGCAACTGCGTCAGCGCGGTGGGCTTTGACCATCGGCACTTCTCCATCTCGACCGAATTAATCGACGAAATGGAGCACTTCAGCCTGATCGACGCCCAGCAGATGGTCGAACGCCTGGTCAGTGGCTGTCGCAGCAACACACTGGCGCCGATCAAGGGCAACAGCTTCGCCCTGACCCTGCTCGATGGCCTGTCGAGCCGAGAGGAAATGGTTCTCGCGGCCCTCAGCGCGGCCCTCGGTGACATCCCGCATTTCGGCGGTTCAGCCGGCGACGACAACTACCTGACCCACACCCACGTCTATTTTGGTGGCGAATTCCACAGTGGTGCGGCGGTGGTGGTGCTGGTCAACACCTGGCTGGACTTCGAAGTTTTCACCACTCACCACATCCTCCCGCGAGAGGAAAAACTGGTGGTGACCGGTGCCGACAGTGCCTCTCGGCGGGTGTTTGAGCTTAACGCAGAGCCCGCCGCCGAGGAGTACGCGCGGCACATCGGCGTGCCGGTGAGCGAGCTGGATCACCGGATCTTCGCCGCGCATCCGTTGGCGGTGCGGATCAACCAGCAATATTACGTGCGCGCAATCCAGCAGGTGCATGCCGACCTGAGCCTGAGTTTTTACTGCGCCGTGGAAAACGGCATTGTCCTCACCGCCATGACCCCCGGGCCCATGCTGCCGAACCTGGAACAACTGTTCGATGGCCTGCAGGAACGCCTCGGCGAGCTGCTGCTGACCATTGGCTGCGACTGTTTTCTGCGCCGCCTGGAGTTGCAGGATGCGGGCAGCCTGGAACAGATCGGTGGCTTCCTGCGCGAGCAGCGGGTGATGGGCTTCAACACCTACGGAGAACAGTTCAATGGCATGCATATCAACCAGACGTTCACCGGGGTTGCCATTGCCCGTGGCCGCGCTCCCGGACACCGCTGAGCTGCAGGCGCAGATTGCCGAGCTG
This sequence comes from Pseudomonas sp. Pse1, assembly GCF_024519635.1. Taxonomy (NCBI): domain Bacteria; kingdom Pseudomonadati; phylum Pseudomonadota; class Gammaproteobacteria; order Pseudomonadales; family Pseudomonadaceae; genus Pseudomonas; species Pseudomonas sp. Pse1. The sequence continues at coordinate 406,905 of NZ_JALJRO010000001.1, read as the reverse complement.
CAGCGTGACAAGGCGAAGCTGCAACGGATCAACAGTGCGCTGATCGAGCGCATCGAATCCGGCAGTACCCGTGGCAACGACCCCTACGCCGCGTTCCAGCATTCAGTGGTGCTGGCCGAACAGGTGCGTGAGCGAACCGATGCGCTGAACCAGGCGATGGCCGAGCTCAAGGCCGGCAACCACCTGCTCAGCGAAGCACGCCTGCGTGCCGAGACCGCGCACCAGCACCTGATCGATGCCATCGAAAGCATTTCCGACGCCTTTGTGCTGTTCGACTCGGACCAACGCATCGTGTTGTGCAACAGTCGCTTCAAGGCGTTCTGGAGCAACTGCCGGGTGCGTATTATTGCCGGCATGCGCCTGAGCGAGGTCAAGCGGTTGATGGCCGGCACTGGGCTGTTTACCGAGGAACCGCGCGGGCACGCCGACGAAAATCTTCTGTATCGCCTGCAAAATGGCCGCTGGCTGCAGGTCAGCGAGCGCCCGACCCAAGAGGGCGGGCGGGTGATCCTGTTCACCGACATTACCGACGTCAAACTCAATGAAACCCTGCGCCGCGAGCAGGCGGTGGCGCAGAAGTCCCACCTGTTACAGCGGGCGGTGGACAACCTCTCGCAAGGGGTGGCGATGGTCAATGCCGAGGGCATCCTCGAGCTGTGGAACCGGCGCTTTCTGGAACTCAGCGGGCTGGCGCCGGTGGCGGCCCATCGACCGTTCGCCGAGGTGATCGGCGACAGCGAGCTGCAACTGCTAACCCCGGCCAGCCGCGACCACAACGGCCGTCCGGTGCAGGAATGCGAACAGCGCCTGTACGATGGCCGGGTTCTGGAAATCCGCACCCATCCGTTGCCTACCGGCGGCTTCGTCAACACCTTTACCGACATCACCGAGCGCTACCAGCACGCCGAAGCCCTGGCTGAAAGCGAACGCTGGATCCGCCTGATCACCGACCATGTGCCGGCGCTGATTGCCTACCTCAACGCCGATCTGGTCTACGAGTTCACCAACAAGGTCTACGAGCAGTGGTACTGCTGGCCACGGGGCGTGATGCTCGGCCAGAGCCTGCGCGAAGTGCACAGCGAGCAGCACTACCAGCGCCTGGAGTCCTACGTGGCGCGGGCGCTGGCCGGGGAGAGTGTGACCTTCGAGTTCGCCGAGACCAACATCAACAACCAGGAGCGCTACATGCTGCGTTCCTACGTGCCCAATCGCTTGGCCACCGGCGAAGTGGTGGGGATTTTCGTCCTGATTCGCGACATCACCGAGCGTCGGCGCACCGCCGAGGCGCTGCACCAGGCGTATCAAAGCCTGGAATTGCGGGTGCGTGAACGCACGGCGGAACTGACCACCCTCAACGATCAACTGCGCAGCGAGATCGATGAGCGTCGCCGTGTCGAGTCGCGCCTGCGCGAGGCTAAGCTGGACGCCGAACGGGCCAATCTGTCGAAAACCAAATTTCTTGCGGCAGTCAGCCACGACTTGCTGCAACCGCTGAATGCCGCACGTCTGTTCACCAGTGCCTTGCTTGAACGCCGCGAGCCACTGGCCAATGAGAATCTGGTGCGCAATGTCAGCAATTCGCTGGAGGACGTGGAGAATCTGTTGGGCACCCTGGTGGATATTTCCAAGCTGGATGCCGGGGTGATCACCCCGGACATCGCACCCTTCGCCTTGAGCGAGCTGCTGGAGAACCTTGCCGCCGAGTACACCCAGGTCGCCCGCAGCGAAGGCCTGGCCCTGCATTTTGTCGGTTGCTCGGCGCTGGTGCGCAGCGACATCCAGTTACTGGCGCGGATCCTGCGCAATCTGCTGAGCAATGCCATCCGCTACACCTATAGTGGGCGTGTGGTGCTGGGCTGCCGGCGCAAGCACCAGCGTTTGTCGATCGAGGTCTGGGACAGCGGCATGGGCATCGCTGAGGATCGCCTGGAAGAAATTTTCCAGGAGTTCAAGCGCGGTGATGTACAGCGTCCCCATCAGGATCGGGGGCTGGGGTTGGGCCTGGCGATTGTCGAGAAAATCGCCGGGATTCTTGGCCACCGGATCCACGTGCGCTCGTGGCCGGGCAAGGGTTCGATGTTCGCCATCGAAGTCCCCCTCAGCGCGACCGCGCCCAAAGCTTTACCCAACCTGGTCATGAGCGAACCGATGCTCGAGCGTTTGCGCGGGGCACGGGTCTGGGTGCTGGATAACGACGCGGCGATTTGCGCCGGCATGCGCACCTTGCTCGAAGGCTGGGGCTGTCGGGTGGTGACCGCGCTGTCGGAACAGGACTTGGCACGGCAGGTCGATAACTACCACGCCGAAGCCGATTTGCTGATTGCCGACTATCATCTGGACGATGAGCAAAACGGGGTCGATGCCGTGGCCCGGATCAACGCCCGGCGCGGTTCGGCGATTCCGGCGATGATGATAACGGCCAATTACAGCAACGAACTCAAACAGCAGATCCGCGAGCTGGGCCATACCCTGATGCACAAACCGGTGCGGCCGATGAAGTTGAAGACGGCGATGAGTCATCTGTTGGGTAGGCCGTGAGGCGAAGCCATGCAAAACCTGGCGGTGGCGGGTATTCTTGCTCCTTGGTTCAGGCCTGACATAGAAACCTGTAGGCGGTATTGCGGAATTGGGGGGAGAGGTTCGAACATGGAAAAAGTCATCATCATCACCGGAGGCGGTCGCGGGATTGGCGCGGCCACGGCGCTGCTGGCCGCAGAGCAAGGCTATCGCATCTGCATCAACTATCAGGCCGATGAAGACTCCGCGCACAAGGTCCTGGAGCAAGTCCTGGCCCTCGGTGCCCAGGCGATCGCGGTGCGTGCCGATGTCAGCATCGAGGATGAAGTCATCAGCCTGTTCCAGCGCGTCGACCACGAACTGGGCCGGGTCACCGCGCTGGTGAACAATGCCGGCACGGTCGGGCACAAATCCCGGGTCGAGGAGATGTCCGAGCTCCGTATCCTCAAGATCATGAAAACCAATGTCCTGGGTCCGATCCTCTGTGCCAAGCATGCCGTGCTGCGCATGTCGCCCAAGCACGGCGGGCAGGGCGGCAGCATCGTCAACGTCTCGTCGGTGGCCGCACGTCTCGGCTCGCCGGGCGAATACGTCGACTACGCCGCCTCCAAGGGCGCGCTGGATACCTTCACCATCGGTCTGTCCAAGGAAGTCGCCGGCGAAGGCATTCGCGTCAACGCCGTGCGCCCGGGCTATATCTACACCGACTTCCACGCCCTGAGCGGCGATGCCGATCGGGTCAGCAAACTCGAATCGGCGATTCCCATGGCCCGTGGCGGACGCCCGGAAGAAGTGGCCGAGGCAATCATCTGGCTGCTGTCGGACAAGGCGTCGTACTCCACCGGGACTTTCATCGAACTCGGCGGCGGCCGCTAGAACGACCGCACGATGCGGCCGAGGGTTTCCATGGCCTTTTCGCTGTCCTCGGTCCACGGGCTGCCGTAGTTCAGGCGGATGCAGTTGCGAAAGCGCTGGGTCGGCGAAAAGATCGGCCCCGGCGCAATGCTGATGCCCTGGGCCAGGGCCATCTGGAACAACTTCAACGAATCCATCTGCGCCGGCAACTCCAGCCACAGGAAGTAGCCGCCGGCCGGCTGGCTGACCCGGGTCTGCGCTGGAAAGTAACGGGCAATCGCCGCCAACATCGCACTCTGTTGTTCTTCCAGGGCGTAGCGCAGCTTGCGCAGGTGGCGGTCGTAGCCGCCGTGTTGCAGGTAGTCGGCAATCGCCGCCTGGGCCGGCATCGAGGCGCAGAGCGAGGTCATCAGTTTCAGCCGTTCGATTTTCTGCGCATAACGACCGGCCGCCACCCAGCCGATCCGATAGCCGGGCGCCAGGCTCTTGGCGAACGAACCGCAATGCATTACCAGCCCTTCGGTGTCGAACGCCTTGGCCGGCTTGGGCGCCTGTTGCCCGTAATAGAGCTCAGCGTACACGTCGTCTTCAATCAGCGGCACCTGATGGCGACGCAGCAACTCCACCAGTTCCTGCTTCTTCGCCTCGGGCATGGTCGCGCCCATCGGGTTCTGGAAGCTGGTCATGCACCAGCAGGCCTTGATCGGATGGCGCTCGAGGGTTTGCGCCAGCACCCCGAGGTCGATGCCATCGCGCGGGTGCACGGGGATTTCCACGGCCTTGAGTTTCAGCCGTTCCAGCACTTGCAGGCTGGCATAGAACGCTGGGGCCTCAATGGCCACCAGGTCGCCGGGCTCGGTGACCGCCTGCAGGCACAGGTTCAGGGCTTCCAGCGCGCCGTTGGTGATCAGCAGTTCTTCCATGGGCAACATCAGCCCGCCGACCATGTAGCGCAGGGCGATTTGCCGGCGCAATTGTGGGTTGCCTGGCGACAGGTCGGTGACCACCATCCGTGGGTCCATCTCGCGGCTGGCGCTGGCCAGCGAGCGCGCCAGGCGTTGCAGCGGAAACAGAGCCGGGCTGGGGAATGCCGAGCCGAAGGGCACGGTGTGCGGGTCCTTGATCGAGTCGAGTACCGAGAACACCAGTTCGCTGACGTCGACTTCGGTGGACTCGTTGACCTCGCTGCTGATCACCGGCTCCGAGAACGGGCTGGGCGCGTGGGTGTTGACGAAGTAGCCGGAGCGCGGCCGGGCGCGGATCAGCCCACGGCGCTCCAACAGGTAATAGGCCTGGAACACCGTGGACGGGCTGACCCCGTAAGTCTGGCTGGCGTAGCGCACCGACGGCACGCGCTGGCCGGGGCCAAGCACACCGGAGCGGATCAGTTCGGCAATGTCGTCAGCGAATTTTTCGTAGCGTTTCATTGAGGGCCCGATGGGTGTCATTCAGGAAGATCGCGGTGCTTGTTTCGCCGAGCGGCGGAGTGCCGCCCGGTCAATGTGGGAGCGAGCCTGCTCGCGAATGCAGCACCGCAGTGTAATGGCTCAACGGTTGGTCGGCGCAACAAACCGGCTTTTCGCCACGCTGTTGACCTCGGGCTCGTCGCTGTCGGTCACCTTGAAGTACAGGGTCTGCGAGCTGCGGTCGGCCTTGTCGGCCAGCATCGCTACTGACACCGGCACATCGAGGATCTCGCCGGGCGCCAGGCTCAACTCGGTCTTACCCTGGAGCTGGAAGCCGTCGGCGTCCACCAGCGACAATTGATAGTCCTGGCGTTGCTGGGTCTTGTTGATGACCTTGAGACTGTAGATGTTCTCGATCTGGCCCTGACTGTTTTCACGGAACAGGCCGCGGTCCTTGCTGACGTCCAGCGACACCATCGGCCGTTCCATCAGCGCCAGCACCAGGGCGCCGATCATCACCACCAGCACCAGGGTGTAACCCACCAGTCGCGGGCGCAGCAGGTGGGTCTTGCCGCCCTGCAACTGGTGCTCCGAGGTGTAGCTGATCAGGCCACGGGCGTAGCCCATCTTGTCCATGATCGAGTCGCAGGCATCGATGCACGCCGCGCAGCCAATGCATTCCATCTGCAGGCCGTCGCGGATGTCGATACCGGTGGGGCAGACCTGCACGCACAGCTGGCAGTCGATGCAATCGCCGAGGCCGACAGCCGCCGGTTTCACCTCACGTTTGCGCGGGCCGCGATTTTCGCCACGGGCACTGTCGTAGGAGATGGTCAGGGTGTCCTTGTCGAACATCACGCTCTGGAATCGGGCGTACGGGCACATGTGCATGCAAACCGCTTCGCGCAGCCAGCCGGCGTTGATGTAGGTCGCGGCAGTGAAGAACAGCACCCAGAAAAGGCTGACGCCGGCCATTTGCAGGGTCAGCAGCTCTTCGGCCAACGGCCGGATCGGGGTGAAGTAGCCGACGAAGGTCAGGCCGGTCATGACGCTGATCGCCAGCCACATCGTGTGCTTGGCCGAACGCCGCAGCAGCTTGTTCAGGGTCCACGGCGCCGCTTGCAGCTTGATCCGCTGGTTGCGTTCGCCCTCGGTGACCTTTTCGCACCACATGAACAGCCAGGTGAACGAGCTTTGCGGGCAGGTGTAGCCACACCAGACCCGCCCGGCAAACACAGTGATAGCGAACAGGCCGAAGGCGCAGATGATCAGCAGCGCCGATAACAGGATGAAATCCTGAGGCCAGAAGGTGGCGCCGAAGATGTGGAATTTGCTTTCCGAGAGGTCCCAGAGCACGGCCTGGCGCCCACCCCAGTTCAGCCACACGGTGCCGAAGAAGGCTAAAAACAGAAAGCCCGCGCCGGCGACGCGCAGGTTGCGGAACAAACCGGTGAAGCTCCGGGTGTGGATCTGGTTGTCGCTGGATTTGGCCTTCATCTTTGGACGCGAAGGCTCGAATGTTTCTACTAATCGGACGGGGATTTTTTCGCTCATGGTCTTTCGCTCATCAGCCTCCATCAGGCCGATGCACTATGAGCGCGCAACTGTTTGCATAACAGACTCAGGTATTGGATAAAAAAGCGGATCAGATGCGTTGCACAAGCGCCCCTGCGACAACTTGATGCACCCCGCCAGGCGTGCCGCGAGCGCCTGACACAGGGCGTTCGCGGCGGTTGTGATCTGTATCAGTTAAATCACCGAATCACTGTCGGTGACCCGCAGGTGTCGGCGTCCATCGGTGGCGCCTGCTACGGTCAATGCGTCGGCTTCTGCTTCGGTGATGAACACGCGCCGGCCGTCGAGGTCGACCGCCGACATGGATTTCTCGCCGTCAGTGATCACCGTTACGTCGGCCGCCAGGCGAATTTCTTCGCCGTTCTCGGTGATGAAAAAACAGGTCTGGTTTTCGATGCGTACAGGCATGGGATTCTCCAGTTGGGCGGATCTATTCTTTAGGGGACAGGCCGCGCGCATCGTTCGCTGCAACCGATTAGCGGTCAGTGCTGTCCATCGACTATCCCTGCACCTTTCGAGGACTCCCCGATGGACGCCTGGTGGCACCAAGTCTGGATCACTCTGCAAGCCGAATTCGCCGATATCGGCGACGCCGCACAACTGACCCGCATCACCGTGCGCCTGCTGATCGCCGCGTTGCTGGGGGCGATCCTCGGCTTCGAACGGGAGCAGAAAGGCAAGGCCGCCGGCGTGCGTACCCACATGCTGGTGGCCATGGGGGCGGCGCTGTTCGTGTTGGTGCCGCAAGTTGCAGGCGCAGAGTCCGACGCCATGAGCCGGGTGGTCCAGGGCGTGATCGCCGGCATCGGCTTCCTCGGCGCCGGGACAATCCTGAAAAACAAGGACGGCGACGAAAGCCACGTCAAAGGCCTGACCACCGCCGCCGGGCTGTGGATGACCGCCGCCATCGGCGTCGCCGCCGGACTGGGGCGAGAGTCGACGGCGGTGCTGAGTACGTTGCTGGCGTTGGCGGTGTTCAGTGTGATGCCGGTGATTGTGCGGTGGCTGGATAAAGACGAGCAGTGACGACCGTCATGGGATCGTCAACTGTCTCGCGCAGGATCAGTGGTTTACACCCGAATCGGCGGTTCCTCCGGCGGTGGATCACCCACCGGCGGCATGGTGCCGGGTGGTACCGGGTCTTTTTCCGGGACGGGCTCGGGGTCGGTGGGCGGCAGGATCGGTTGGTCGATGTTTGGATCCGGCGTTTCTGGTGGGGTCGGTATGCTCATCGTGGTGGCCTCTTTTGTGCTTGGCTTAGTGCGATGGACCGCAGGCACGGTGAATTGATTCCACCGTCTGGCGGATTGCAGATCCGGCTGAACTTTTCCCGGGTCCTGGTGCTCGGAAACTTAAGTGGGTCACACAGGCACTGAAATCAGGCACAAGAGCGTCCATGGGGCGTAAGGGGTGATGCTCGATGACGACCGAACAACCGATCCAACTGCACGATGATTTGCAAAATTACCAACCACATTTGCCCCTGGCGCAGGCCTTGCTGCTGCCGCGCATTGCCATTGAGAGCACCCAGCCGGTGCTCGATGGTGGGCAGTTTGCGGTCAAGGCCGTTGCCGGACAGACGGTGACGGTGCGTAGCAAGGTGTTTGCCGACGGTCACGACAAGCTGGCCGTGCGGGTGCGTTGGTGTAACGAGGCGACCTCGATCTGGCACACCGACGTCATGAAAGATCTGGGCAACAACGCCTGGCAGGGCCAGTTCAAGGTTCTCGCGCCGGGTCGCTACCGCTATTGCATCGAGGCCTGGATCGATCAGTTCACCAGCTTCTGTTATGAGCTGGAGAAAAAACACGGCGCCGGGGTGCCGGTGAGTCTCGAGTTGCAGGAGGGACGTCAGCAGGTCCAGCACGCCGCCGAGCGCAGCGACGGGGCCTTGAGTGAGGAACTGGCGGCGCTGCGGCATCAGCTTGAGGGACTGCTGGAAACCGAGCAGGTGGCGTTGTTCCTGCACCCCCACAGCCGCTGGCTGATGGCGGCGGCCGATCACCGGCCTTATCTGAGCCTGAGTCCCGAGTATCCGCTGGATGTGGAGCGCGATCTGGCGCAGTTCGCCAGTTGGTACGAGCTGTTTCCCCGCTCGATCACCGACGATCCAGCGCGCCACGGCACCTTTAACGATGTCCATTCACGACTGGCGATGATCCAGGACATGGGTTTTGACGTGCTGTATTTCCCGCCGATCCACCCCATCGGCCGCAGCCACCGCAAAGGCCCGAACAATTCCCTGACCGCCGGCCCCGATGATCCGGGCAGTCCCTATGCGATTGGCAGCGAGGAGGGTGGGCACGAAGCGATTCACTCGCAACTGGGCACGCGCGAAGACTTTCGCCGCCTGGTGGCGGCGGCCAACGATCATGGCCTGGAAATCGCCCTCGACTTCGCCATCCAGTGCTCCCAGGACCACCCCTGGCTTGAACAGCATCCCGGCTGGTTCAACTGGCGGCCGGACGGCACGATCAAGTACGCGGAAAATCCACCGAAAAAGTACCAGGATATTGTCAACGTCGACTTCTACGCCGCCGACGCCATCCCCAGTCTCTGGCTGGAGTTGCGCGACATTGTGGTTGGCTGGGTCGAGGAAGGGGTGAAGATCTTCCGTGTCGACAACCCCCACACCAAACCCTTGCCGTTCTGGCAGTGGCTGATTGGCGACGTGCGCGCCAAGCACCCCGAAGTGATCTTCCTCGCCGAGGCCTTTACGACCCCGGCGATGATGGCGCGCCTGGGCAAGGTCGGTTATTCCCAGAGCTACACCTATTTCACCTGGCGCAACACCAAGCACGAGCTGGCGACCTACCTGACCGAACTGAACCAGTCGCCCTGGCGCGAGTGCTACCGGCCGAACTTTTTCGTCAACACCCCGGACATCAACCCGGGCTTCCTGCACCAGTCCGGCCGCGCCGGCTTCCTCATCCGCGCCGCGCTGGCGACCATGGGGTCGGGGCTATGGGGCATGTATTCGGGATTCGAGCTGTGCGAGTCGGCACCGGTACCGGGCAAGGAGGAATACCTGGATTCGGAGAAATACCAGATCCGCGTCCGCGACTTCACCGCACCGGGCAACATCATCGCCGAAATCGCCCAACTCAACCGAATCCGCCGACAAAACCCGGCACTGCATACCCACTTGGGCTTGCAGGTCTACAACGCCTGGAACGACAACATCCTGTACTTCGGCAAACGCACTGCCGATGGCAAAAACTTCATCCTGGTCGCCGTCAGCCTCGACCCCTTCAACGCCCAGGAGGCGCACTTCGAGTTGCCATTGTGGGAACTGGGCCTGCCCGATGACGCCGCGACCCAGGGCGAAGACTTAATGAACGGCCACCGTTGGACCTGGTATGGCAAAACCCAGTGGATGCGGATCGAGCCCTGGCATCAGCCGTTCGGGATATGGCGGATATCGGTTTGAGGGGGGCGCACCAGTCCCAAGTCAGAGAGGAGGTGTCAGCGAAGCCAACCGGAGGCGATGAGCCGCGGATGGATGCCGGAGCGAAGGTATGCCGTGCCTAGGCGAGTGTTTCGGCAGGGAGGGATATGTGCACCGTCAGGCAGCCTTCGCGAGCAGGCTCGCTCCCCCAAAGGACAGTAGCAACACCGCTCCACCCCCAATTCGAGCAGGAGATTTTCATGGCGAAGAAACCCAGGTCAGCCACCTTCAACAACGACCCGCTCTGGTACAAGGACGCGGTGATTTATCAGGTTCACGTCAAATCCTATTTCGACTCCAACAACGACGGCATCGGCGACTTTCCCGGCCTGATCAGCAAACTCGATTACATCGCCGACCTCGGCGTCAACACCATCTGGCTACTGCCGTTCTACCCCTCGCCACGGCGTGACGACGGCTATGACATCGCCGAGTACCGTGGCGTTCACAGCGACTACGGGACCATGGCCGACGCCCGACGGTTTATCGCCGAAGCGCACAAGCGCGGGCTGCGGGTGATCACCGAGCTGGTGATCAATCACACCTCCGACCAACACCCCTGGTTCCAGCGCGCGCGCAAAGCCAAGCCCGGTTCGGCAGCGCGGGACTTCTACGTATGGTCCGATGACGACCAGAAGTACGACGGCACACGAATCATCTTCCTCGACACCGAAAAATCCAACTGGACCTGGGACCCGCTGGCCGGCCAATACTTCTGGCACCGGTTCTACTCGCACCAGCCCGACCTCAATTTCGACAACCCGCAGGTCATGAAGGCGGTGCTGTCGGTGATGCGCTACTGGCTCGACATGGGCATCGACGGCCTGCGCCTTGACGCCATTCCGTATTTGATCGAGCGCGACGGCACCAACAACGAAAACCTGCCCGAAACCCATGACGTGCTCAAGCAGATTCGCGCCGAGATCGACGCCAACTACCCGGATCGGATGCTGCTGGCCGAGGCCAATCAATGGCCGGAAGACACCCAGCTGTACTTCGGCGATACCCATGGCGACAACGGTGACGAATGCCACATGGCCTTCCACTTCCCGCTGATGCCGCGCATGTACATGGCGCTGGCCCAGGAAGACCGCTTTCCGATCACCGACATCCTGCGTCAGACCCCGGAGATTCCGGCGAACTGCCAATGGGCGATTTTCCTGCGCAATCACGATGAGCTGACCCTGGAAATGGTCACCGACCGCGAGCGCGATTACCTGTGGAACTACTACGCCGCTGACCGCCGGGCGCGGATCAACCTGGGTATTCGCCGGCGCCTGGCGCCATTGATGGAGCGCGACCGGCGACGGGTCGAACTGCTGAACAGCCTGCTGCTGTCGATGCCCGGCACGCCGACCCTGTACTACGGGGACGAGATCGGCATGGGCGATAACATTTACCTGGGTGACCGCGATGGCGTACGCACACCGATGCAGTGGTCGATCGACCGTAACGGCGGCTTCTCCCGCGCCGATCCGGCCAGTCTGGTGTTGCCACCGATCATGGACCCGCAATACGGCTATCAGTCGGTCAATGTCGAAACCCAGGCCGGCGACCCGCATTCGCTGCTCAACTGGACTCGACGCATGCTCGCCGTGCGCAAACAATCCAAGGCGTTCGGCCGGGGCACCCTGAAAATGCTGTCGCCGAGCAATCGGCGGATCCTGGCCTACACCCGTGAGTTCACCGGTGAGGACGGCCGTCAGGAAATCATCCTGTGTGTGGCCAACGTCTCGCGCAGTGCCCAGGCCGCCGAACTGGACCTCTCGGCATTCGTCGGCATGGTCCCGGTGGAAATGCTCGGCGGCAATGCCTTCCCGCCCATCGGCCAGCTGAATTTCCTGCTGACCCTGGCGCCTTACGGTTTCTACTGGTTCGTCCTTGCTGCCGAAAACCAGATGCCGAGCTGGCATGCCGAGCCGGCGCAAAGCCTGCCGGACTTCATCACCCTGGTCCTGAAAAAGCGCATGGAGGAGCTGCTTGAGGCACCTTCGCGCACTTTGTTGGAGCAGACCGTGCTGCCGAGTTGGCTGACGAACCGTCGTTGGTTTGCCGGCAAGGACGCAGGCATCGATTCGGTGCACATGGCCTACGGCGTGCGCTTTGGTGATGCACAACACCCGGTGTTGCTCAGTGAGATCGAGGTCAGCAGCCAAGGCCAAGTCAGTCGCTATCAATTGCCGTTGGGTTTTCTGGCAGAAGACCAGGTGAGTGCGGCGCTGCCCCAGCAGCTTGCATTGTCCAGAGTGCGGCGTGGCCGGCAGGTCGGCCTGGTCACTGATGCCTTCAGTCTGGAAAGCTTTATCCGCGCGGTGTTACAGGGATTGCAGGCGCAAACCGTGCTCAGTTCCAGCGACGGCGAGATCCGCTTCGAACCCACACCGCGCCTGGCCGAACTGGGCCTGGGCGCCGAGTCCGAAGTGCGTTACCTGTCGGCGGAGCAGTCCAACAGTTCGGTGGTGATCGGTGGCAGCCTGGTGTTGAAGTTGATCCGTAAGGTCGCCAGCGGCGTGCACCCGGAACTGGAAATGGGCGCCTACCTGACGGCCGCCGGCTTCGAGCACATCTCGCCTCTGCTCGGCTCGGTGGTGCGGCGCGATGCCCAGGGTGATGACAATCTGCTGATGATCGCCCAAGGCTATCTGAGCAATCAGGGCGATGCCTGGGAGTGGACCCAGAACAACCTTGAGCGGGCGATTCGCGACGAACTGGCCGATGCCATGTCGGAACAGGACCAGCACTACAACGCCCTCGGCGAACTGCAGGATTTCGCCGCCATGCTCGGCCAGCGTCTGGCCGAAATGCACCAGTTGTTGGCGTTGCCCAGCGACGATCCGGCGTTCGGTTGCGAGGTCACCACCGCCAAGGATCAAAAGGCCGCGGGCAAGGCCATCGGCGCCCAGGTGGAGCATGCCTTGTTGCTGCTGGAGCAGCACCAGCAGCAACTGACTGCTGCCGATCAGGCACTGGTCACGCAATTAGTGAAACAACGCAAGTCCATACTCACCCAGGTGCAAGCCTTGGCCGAGGCCGCCACCGGTGATTTGCGCATGCGCGTTCACGGTGATTTACACCTCGGCCAGGTGCTGGTGATCAAGGGCGATGCCTACTTGATCGACTTCGAAGGTGAACCGGCGCGACCGTTGCATGAGCGTCGTGGCAAGCACAGTCCGTATAAGGATGTCAGTGGCGTGTTGCGTTCGTTCGATTACGCAGCGGCCATGGCTCGCAGTGGCCAGGGTGTCGACAGTACAGGACAAGGCGATGCGGCGCGGCAACGGGTCACCGAGCGCTATTTGCGTGAAGCCAGCCAGGCGTTTGTCCAGGCGTATCGGCTGGCAACGGCTAATCTTGGCCATGCGTGGCAGGAACCCGGGGCTGAAGACGCCGCGCTGATGTTGTTCAGTCTGGAGAAGGCGGCCTATGAAGTGGCGTACGAAGCCGAAAATCGTCCGGCCTGGTTACCGGTGCCATTGCATGGTTTGCACCGCTTGTTAAGCGAACTCAAACCCTTTTCCGAGTCAAGTGGAGAGCAGTCATGAAGGAACGGGGATTACAGGAGGCGCTGCTACCGGCAGCGCGTGATATCGAGGCGCTGGTACGCGCCGAACACCAGGATCCATTTGCGCTACTTGGCCCGCACGCCGATGGCGCGGGCGGCCAGTTCATCCGCGCTTTCCTGCCGGATGCCTTGAGCGTGCAGGTGATTGATCGCGACAGCGGCGAAGCACTCGGCAATCTCGAGAGCAGCGAGGTGCCGGGCCTGTTCGTCGGACATTTTTCGCGCACTGGGGCATACCTCTTGCGCACGCAGTGGGCCGGCGGCGAACAACTGAGCGAGGACCCCTACAGCTTTGGCCAATTGCTTGGGGAGATGGATTTATACCTGTTCGCCGAAGGCAATCACCGCGACCTCAGTGCCTGCCTCGGCGCGCAACTGCTCAACGTCGAAGGCGTCGATGGCGTGCGCTTTGCCGTGTGGGCGCCGAATGCCCGACGGGTATCGGTGGTGGGCGACTTCAACAATTGGGACGGACGTCGCCACCCCATGCGCCTGCGCCATCCTTCAGGCGTGTGGGAGCTGTTCATTCCGCGCCTGCAAGCCGGCGAGGCCTATAAGTACGAAATCCTTGGCGAGCACGGGATTTTGCCGCTCAAGGCTGATCCCATGGCCTTGGCCACTCAACTGCCACCGGACACCGCGTCGAAAGTTGCCGCGCCCTTGAGCATCGATTGGCAGGACCAGGACTGGATGCAAGCTCGCGGCGAGCGCCAGGATCCGCAGGCCGCCTTGTCGATCTATGAATTGCACGCCGGCTCCTGGCGCTGTGAAGTCGACGATGCGGGAGAGGTCGCACGTCAATACAGCTGGGCCGAGCTGGCCGAGCATCTGATTCCCTACGTCAAGGAATTGGGCTTCACCCATATCGAACTGATGCCGATCATGGAACACCCCTTTGGTGGCTCCTGGGGTTATCAACCGCTTTCGCAGTTTGCTCCTAGCGCACGTTACGGATCGCCATCCGACTTCGCCGCCTTCGTCAACGCCTGCCACCTGGCTGAAATTGGCGTGATCCTCGACTGGGTGCCGGCGCATTTCCCTACCGATGCCCACGGTCTGGCGCAGTTCGATGGCACTGCGTTGTACGAGTACGGTAATCCACTGGAAGGTTTTCATCAGGACTGGGACACACTGATCTACAACCTCGGGCGTACCGAAGTGCACGGCTTCATGCTGGCCTCGGCATTGCACTGGCTCAAGCATTTCCATGTCGACGGGCTGCGGGTGGATGCGGTGGCCTCGATGCTCTATCGCGACTATTCGCGCAAGGCTGGCGAGTGGGTGCCCAATCGGCATGGCGGGCGGGAGAACCTTGAAGCCATCGACTTCGTCCGCCACCTCAATGACGTGGTCGACCTCGAAGCTCCCGGCGCACTGGTGATTGCCGAAGAGTCCACGGCCTGGCCGGGCGTCAGCCAGGGCACTCAGCAAGGCGGCCTGGGTTTCGACTACAAATGGAACATGGGCTGGATGCACGACTCGCTGCATTACATCCAGCAGGATCCGGTGTACCGCGCCCATCACCACAACGAGCTGAGTTTCGGCCTGGTCTACGCCTGGTCCGAGCGCTTCATCCTGCCGATCTCCCACGATGAAGTGGTGCACGGCAAACACTCGCTGATCGACAAGATGCCCGGTGACCGCTGGCAAAAATTCGCCAACCTGCGCGCCTATTTGAGTTTCATGTGGGCCCACCCGGGCAAGAAGCTGCTGTTCATGGGCTGTGAGTTCGGCCAGTGGCGCGAATGGAACCATGACCAGCAGCTTGATTGGTATCTCTTGCAGTACCCGGAACACCGGGGCGTGCAAAAACTGGTGGGCGATTTGAACCGGCTCTACCGCGACGAGCCGGCGTTGCACGATCAGGACCATGTACCCCAGGGCTTCCAGTGGCTGATCGGTGACGATGCGATCAACAGCGTCTACGCCTGGTTGCGCTGGAGCAAGGACGGTAAACCGGTGCTGGTGGTGGCCAACTTCACTCCGGTGCCACGCGAGGCGTATCGCGTCGGCGTGCCCTTTGCCGGACAGTGGGAGGAGGTGCTCAATAGCGATTCGTCGATCTATGCCGGCTCCAACTACGGCAACAGTGGCGGGGTACTCGCCGAGGAAACGCCCAGCCACGGCCAGGCATTGTCGCTCTCGCTGAACCTGCCGCCGTTGGCGGTGCTTATATTGCGTCCGCAGGGCTAGGGGGCATGGCTCGGCGGGCTGGCGGGGAGTTGCCTCGCTCAGTCCGGCGAGCCTGTTGGCGGCCACCAACCCCCTGAATGCCGGGCGTTCACCAGCGCATGCGAACGCCGAGGCTGCCGATCAAGCCATTCAGGTCATTGTCATCGACATCACTGCTGTAGTCGGCGCTGACGTACAGGCTCACGGCCGGGGTGACTTTGGCCACCAGACCGAGACCCAGTTCGACGGTGGATGAGCTGCGGCTGCTGCTGATCTTGTCGACCTGGTCGAGGCTGACGGTAGCGCTGCTGTTGACGGTGTGCCACAGGTTGGTACGCACGTAGGGTTCGACCGGCAAGCCGTTGATGTCGTAACTGCCTTTCAGACGTGCACCGACACGCCCACTCCAGGAACTCATGTCGCTGGACTGGGCATTGCCGCTACTGGCGTTGGAGCTGTCCAGGGTGATGCGCTGATTGATCAATTGTGCCTGGGGCTCAATCACCCAGTTCTTGCTGATGCCAATGGGGAAACCGCCCTCGACCGACAGGGTCACGGCGTTGCCTTCGGCCGCTTGCCTTTCGCCCTGGTCGTTGCGGCTGTAACCGCTGACCCGGCCGCCGCTGGCGCTGAGGTCGACGTGCCATCCGGTGGCGCCGGTCAGGCTCCAGTAGGCGCCGAGGCTCTCACCCTGGACATTCAGGTTGTCGCTGCCTGGGTCGGCCAGTGCCCGGCCGACCAGCACGCCGTTGCTGTTGCCCTGGATTTGCTGGCTGCCGCCTATCAAGCCGAGTCGCTGGGTGCTGCCGCCATTGCCGTGCACGGTCAGTAGGGCGGGGCCTTTGAAGGCTGGGGCGGCGACAGCGGCGAAGGGGGAATTGAGGATGTCGTGTTCGGCCTGGGCAGCAGGTTGGCCGTAGACACGCTGCCAGGCCGAGGGCGCGGCTTGCTCGATGCTCAGCAGTTGATTGTCGAGGGCCGGTTGGCTGAGGAAACGGCCGGTTTGTAGCGGCTGCGGGGCAGGAAAGGTGAACGAAGGCACGTCTTGTCGAAACCAGGGTATGGCCTCCTCATCGGCGTCAGCGGCCAGGACCTCCATGGATGTGCACAGCACCAGCAGTGTGGTCGAAACGGTGTAGAGGGTGAGGCTCATCTCGTGGTGGAAAAGGGAGGTGTTCATGGCGGTTTACCTTACAAGCGGTGCACGTGTTGGCGTCTCTCCTACCCCGATTGAGGGGCGACCGATTTCATCGAGGCAAACCCCGGCGGCCCGCTGCGACGGGTATTCGAGGTCTGCCCCAGGTGTGTATGCGGGGGGTAGTAAGCTGTAGCTAAGAAGACCACAGGCATTGCGTCAAGAAATTGAACGATGAGCGGTATGCCAAAATCAGAGGGCGTAAATGACTGAAAATTGGCGATTCTCCAAGGTGTTGTTTCTGCGTGAAATCAATCGCGGATGACTCGCCACAACTGAGCATCATCAGCGACTGACACACCCTCAGGACTCGCTTACAAATGCACCTCAACCGCCAGCGGCAGGTGGTCGGAGAGGTGGGTCCAGGGTTTGTTGGCGAGGATTTTCGGTTCGTGGCTGCTGGCGTTGCGCAGGTAGACGCGGTCCAGGCGCAGCAGGGGGAAGCGGGCGGGGTAGGTTTTTGCCAGTTGGCCGTGGTGACGCTCAAATGCTTCGTGCAGGTCGTTGCGGCGGCCGAGGGTGAGGTTGCCTTGCATCTGCCAGTCGTTGAAGTCGCCGGCGATGATCACCGGCGCGTCCTCGGGCAGCGACTCGATCAATTGGCACAGCAGCGCCAGCTGCAACTGCCGATGGCTTTCCAGCAGGCTCAAGTGCACACAGATGGCGTGTACCTCGGCATGCCCGGGCACATCCAGCACGCAATGCAACAAGCCACGGCGCTCAGGACCGGTGATCGAGACATCCAGATTGCGATGATGGCGAATCGGGTACTTGGAAAGCAGGGCATTGCCGTGATGCCCGTCGGGATACACCGCGTTTCGCCCGTAGGCAAAATCACTCCACATGCTGTCGGCAAGGAATTCGTATTGCGAAGTGCTGGGCCAGTTACTGTGGCGGGTGGCGAGGCGGTCATGCTCGCCGAGCACTTCCTGGAGGAACACCAGGTCCGCCGACGTGCTGCGCACCGCCTCGCGTAACTCGGGGAGGATGAAGCGTCGATTGAGCGCGGTAAAACCCTTGTGGGTGTTGACCGTCAGGATCCGCAGGCGATGCACATGCGGCGCAGCGCCGACGGTGGTCGGCGCGGCCGGTTGGCGTTCTGAGTCGGGGTTCACAGTCTCTCCTCGAAAGTCGCAACGGGTTATTCATGCGACTCACGGGGTGTCCGGCAGTTCAGCCCGGTTTCGAATTTTCCGAGCGCGAAGACGTCATTCTTCCTCCACATGCTGCAACTCGAACAGCAACAGCGAGCGTCCGGTCACCGAGTACGTGTGATTGAAGTCAAAGCGTTCCTGATCCCGAATGGTCGGCTGATTCGTGTCGATCATGCAGGTCCAGAAGCCGCCGTCAGGAACCTCGGGCAACTGGAAATTGACGATGTCATGGTGGGCATTGACCACCAGCAACAAGGTTGCATCGGCACCCTTGCGGCGGATCCCGGTTTCCTGGGCGCGGCCGTCGAGCAGCATGCCCAGGCACCGCCCATGACTGTCCTGCCATTGCTCGGTGGACATCTCGTTGCCATCTGGCGCCAGCCAGGTGACGTCCTTGACCCCGATATCTTCGTTGTAGCTGCCGACCAGGAAGCGCCCACGGCGCAGGATCGGATACGCCAGGCGCAGCTTGATCAGGCGCTTGACGAATTTCAGCAGGGCCTTGCCGTCTTCGCTCAGGTCCCAGTTGACCCAGCCGATCTCGCTGTCCTGGCAGTAGGCATTGTTGTTACCGTGCTGGGTGCGGGCGAACTCGTCGCCAGCGACCAGCATCGGCGTGCCCTGGGCCAGCAGCAGGGTGGCGAAGAAATTGCGCATCTGCCGATGGCGCAACGCGTTGATCTCCGGGTCGTCGGTCGGACCTTCGACGCCATGGTTCCACGACAGGTTGTTGTTGCTGCCGTCCTGGTTGCCTTCGTCGTTGGCCTCGTTGTGCTTGTCGTTGTAGGACACCAGGTCATTGAGGGTGAAACCGTCATGGGCGGTGATGAAATTCACCGACGTATAGGGCCGGCGGCCACGCTGGTTGAACATTTCACCGGAGGCCGTCATGCGTCCGGCGAAGTCCGCCAGTTGTCCGTCATCACCTTTCCAGAACGCCCGCACGGTGTCGCGAAAACGATCGTTCCACTCCATCCAGCCCGGCGGGAAACCACCCACCTGATAGCCACCGGGACCGCAGTCCCAGGGTTCGGCGATCAACTTGACCTGACGCAGCACCGGGTCCTGGCGGCAGGCCACGAGGAAGCTGTGGCGCTCGTCGAAGCCGTCGTGATAGCGGCCAAGGATGGTTGCCAGGTCGAAGCGAAAACCGTCGACGTGCATCTCGCTGGCCCAGTAGCGCAACGAGTCGGTGACCATCTGCAGCACGCAGGGATGGCTCAGGTCGAGGGTATTACCGGTTCCGGAGTCGTTGATGTAGAAGCGCTTGTCGTCGGGCATCAGCCGATAGTAAGAAGCGTTGTCGATGCCGCGCATGGACAGGGTTGGCCCTTGTTCATTGCCTTCGGCGGTGTGGTTGTAGACCACGTCGAGGATGACTTCGAGGTTGGCTTCGTGCAGGTGCGCAACCATTTCCTTGAACTCGGCGATCTTGCCGCTGGCCAGGTAGCGCGGGTCGGGGGCGAAGAAAGCGATGCTGTTGTAGCCCCAGTAGTTGGTCATGCCTTTGTGCAGCAGGTGCTGGTCATTGACGAAGGCATGGATCGGCAGCAGCTCCACCGAGGACACCCCGAGCTTGCGGATGTGCTCCAGCAGGTCATCGACCATCAGCCCGGCAAAGGTCCCGCGTAACGCCTCGGGCACGGCCGGGTGGCGCATGCTGATGCCGCGCACGTGAGTCTCATAAATGATCGTCTTGTCCCAGGGCACATTGACCCGATGGTCGTGTCCCCAGGTGTGCGCCGGGTCGATCACTTTGCATTTGGGGACGAAGGGCGCACTGTCGCGCTCATCGAAGCTGAGGTCACCGTCCGGATGGCCGATGGTGTAGCCAAACAGCGCCTCGGACCACTTCAGTTCCCCCACCAGTTGCTTGGCGTAGGGGTCGATCAGCAGTTTGTGGTGATTGAAGCGATGACCGTTCTGCGGATCGTAAGGCCCATACACCCGATACCCGTAAATCAGCCCCGGATGGGCATCGGGTAAATAGCCGTGGAAAATTTCATCGGTGTATTCGGGCAGTTCGATACGCTCCAGTTCGACCTCGCCGGCGGCGTCGAACAGGCACAACTCAATTTTGGTGGCGTGGGCCGAGAAAATCGCGAAGTTGACCCCCAGCCCATCCCAGGTAGCGCCCAGCGGGAAGGGCAAGCCTTCGCGGATCCGGGTCGGGTCCGCGGCGTGGGGCTCTGCTGCAGTTTGCTTAAGCGTGGGCATGGAAACTCCTGTCGCGGAACATCGGTGTCAGTCGCCATCAGTGCCAGGGCAGTTCGCCGGTCAACTGCTCGGTTTGCGTGGGGCGCGAGGTTTTTTCACCGCGCTGCTCTGCTCGCCGGGCGGGGTAATCACCTGGGTGGCAGGGCTTTTGGTTTTGCTGGCGGGCTTGGCAGCGGGTTTCGCTGCGCTCGGTTTGGCGCTGGCCGCTTTGGTGGCCTTGGGCGGTTTGCTCGGGGCCAGGGCCTCGGCTTCCGCGAGTTTGCGTGCCATCTCCCAATGACGGGATTCCTGGCCTTCGGGTTTGCCCTCGGATTCCCAGATCTGGTAGGCGAATTCACGAATGCGTTTGTCGTCGTTGCTCATGGTAATGCTCCTGGGTTGAACTCAAGCCTGGATAAACACATTGACCGTAAAGTCTCCCAGCGCGGCGCTGATTGGCAGCTCTGTTGGGTGTGTGACTTCGACGGTGGAAAAAAGTCCCTTCAGTTTTTGATTGCGTGGGTTGAACGGCAAAACCACTCGCGTATCGCCCCAGCGCAGGGCAGGAACCTGGGGCTGGGCACTGCTTTCCAGCAGGCTGGCGACCCGCACCGGCACCAGCACCAGCGCCCATTGCCCCTGATATTCGCGGGCAAAGGCCAGGACCTTGTCGGCCTGGCTGCCAAGTACCGGCAGCGGCAGATAACGGCCGTGGCGGAACAATTCCGGGTGCGCGCCGCGCAGCGCCAGGGTGCGGGCAATCAGTGCCTGCTTGATGCGTCCGTCCTGCCACCGTTCGAGCATTTGCCCTGCCTCTGCAACCTCTTGCAGTGCCTGTTTGCGTGCCGGGTAGTCCACCGCTCGGCGGTTATCCGGGTCCACCAGGCTGAAGTCCCAGAACTCGTTGCCCTGGTACAGGTCGGGTACGCCCGGCACCGTCATGCGCAGCAAAGTTTGCGCCAAACCGTTGAGTGCGCCGCCACAGGCAATCGCCTGGGCCGTCTCGGCAATCCGACTGCGCAAGGCCAGACCTTCGGGCGCGAGCAACAAGCGCTCGGTGAATGTCCGACTGGCGTGCTCATAGGCTTCATTGGCGGCGCTCCAGTTGGTGTTGAGCTTGGCTTCGCGCAGGGCCTTTTGCTGCCACTGCCAGACACGCTCGAAATAATCCGCCATCGCCGCAGGATCATCACTGCGCAGGCCCAGCGGCCAACTGCCGATCAGGCTTTGGTAGAGGATCAGTTCGTCTCCCGTAGAGGGTGCCTGAGGGTCGTCGCGCAAGGCCTCGGCCAGCGTGCGCCAGGTATCCACCTGTTCGGCATACCAGGCGCTGCGTTCGCTGAGCAGCGCCAGGCGCGCACGGCTGTCTTCGCCGCGCTTGTGGTCATGGGTGGCGCTCGCCAGCAGGTTGTCCGGGAAGTGGGCCTGACGCTGGATATTGGCGTTATGGAAATCATCGAGGGGCGCACTGAAGCGTTCGGTGTTGAAGCCCACGTCATTGCGCGACAGCAGCACCCCGTGGCGATAGAACGCGGTGTCTTCGACGGCCTTGGCGGCGGCCGGCGACGTCAGTTGCTGGAAGCGCACACAGGCATGCTTGAGGATCTTGCGCGGGCGGCCCAGAGGACGCTGGCGCCACGGCTGGCCGCCGAGCCACAGGGCGATACTGTCCAGCACCGGCCAGTCGGCTTCGTTCAGGGTCAGGCGAGCACCCTGCAGTGCCTGCTGAAAAAACACCTCGTCAGCACGCGAACGGCCGCGGGCGCTGATGTACGTGCGGTACACCGAAAAGTTCACGATCAGCGCCTGCAACGCCCGGCGGATCGCGCCGAAGGTCAGGTCGCGGGTCATTACGTCGTCACGCGCCACCTGCAACAGGGCCTGGGCCACGCTTTCGAAATCGCTGCCCAGCGAGCCTTGCAGAATCTGCTCGCGGGCCAGCCGCGCCTCTTCGATGAACATCGGGCTGCGGCCGCTGTGGCGCTCCCAGAGTTCGGCCAATGCCGTTTGCCCTTTCGGGTCCTGTTGCAGCAGCGACAGTTGGTTCATGAATTCGTAGCCGGTGCTGCCATCGACCTGCCAGTCGCGGCGCAGGCTTTCGCCTTCACCGAGGATTTTCTCGACGTAAATCGGCAGGTGCCTGCCGGGCATCAGGGCATCTACCCGACGGCGCAGTTTGCGGCAGTAACCCCGGGGATCGGCAAGGCCGTCGACGTGGTCGACGCGCAAGCCATCCACCAGGCCAGCGGCAATTAGCTGAAAAATTTTCCGGTGGGTGGCCTCGAACACCGCAGGACGCTCGACCCGCAGCCCACCCAATTCGTTGACATCGAAAAAGCGCCGCCAGTTGATATCGTCGGCTGCCGTGCGCCAACTGGCCAGGCGATAGCTCTGCCGCTCCAGGAGGCTGTGCAGGCGGGCAAAACCTTCGGGCTGGCGGCCGTCGTGACGGGCCAGGTTGGCCGCGATGCAACGGCCGATTGCCGGGTTCTCGGCCAGGGCTTTCAGGGCCAGTTTCAAGGCCCCGGCCCGAGCGTAGGCGTCGCTTTGATCGTGCAGGGTGGTGAACTGATCGGCCAGGGCCTTGAGTGCTGCGGCCGAAGTGCTATCCAGCAGGTCGTCGCCCTGCAGCAGTAGCCCATAGTCGTTGGGGCAGATCGGAAAGTGATGCTCGTAATGCTCGGCGAAAAACACCCCGCGTCGAGCATCGAACTTGAGTGCCAGGCTGCCTTCCTGCAGCGCGGTGCCGTAGTCACTGCCAAGGAACGGCAGCAGTAACTGGCCTTCCAGCAGTGGGTCCGGCGAGTGCCACTGGATATCAAAGAATTCGCTGTAGGGACTCAGGCGACCCCACTCCAACAAATCGAGCCACCAGGGGTTATCGCTGCCACCGACGGCCATGTGATTGGACACGATATCCAGAATCAGGCCCATGCCTCTGGCGCGCAAGGCCTCCACCAGACGGCGCAAGGCCGGCTCGCCACCCAGTTCGGGATTGACCTGGCTGGGGTCGACCACATCGTAGCCATGCATCGAGCCGCGCCGGGCGCTGAGCAGCGGCGAGGCGTACAGGTGGCTGATGCCCAGTTCGGCGAAGTACGGCACCAGTGGCACCGCATCGCCCAGCGTGAAGCCCTGATGAAACTGCAACCTCAGGGTTGCGCGCAGCGTCTCGATCATCGGTCACGCTCGACCGCCTGCAGACGCGCGCAGGCGAGCATTTCCAGGCGCCGCGCCGCATCCTCGTCATCCAGCAGTTTGTCGCTGCTCATCGGCAGGCGTCGGCTCCAGTTGGGGTGACTGTCAATGGTGCCGGGCAGGTTGGCCTGTTCGTCCAGGCCCAGTGCATCCTCCAGCGGCAGCAACACCAGGGGCGCGCGTGTGTGGCCGAGGAAGCGCACGCTGGCATCGAGTATCTGGTCGGTTTCGTGGCGTTCCTCGCGGAAGTTCTGCGGGTCATGGCTCAGGGCATGGCGCAGCCCGTCGCGCTCGCGCTGGCGGTGCTCGCGCCAGTGTTGTTCGCCTTGTTCGTCGATCAGTTGCAGGCGCACGTTCCATTCGATGTCGCGGCCGTGCCACCAGCCGTTGAGCGTCGGCAGATCGTGGGTGCTGGTCGTGGCCAGGGCGTTGTCCGGCCAATCGAGAATCGGCCGGAAGCGGGTGTTGTGGTCCTGCTCGAAGAGCAACACACGCATGCCGAGGATCGAGCGCGCCACCAGCTTGTCGCGCAATCCGTCCGGGACAGTGCCGAGGTCTTCGCCGAGGACAATTGCCTGATGCCGATGGGATTCGAGGGTGAGCAGGCGCAGCAAGTCGTCGACCGGGTAGTACAGGTAGGCGCCATCGCTCGGCGGGGCGCCCAGGGGGATCACCCACAGGCGTTGCAGGCCCATCACATGATCGATGCGCAAGCCGCCGGCATGGGCGAAGTTGGCCCGAAGCATTTCGATGAACGCGCGGAAACCGTTGCGTATCAGGCCCTCCGGGGAGAACGCCGAAATGCCCCAGCCCTGGCCGCTGCGGTTGAGAATGTCCGGCGGCGCGCCGACCGTCAGTTCGGCAAGCAATTCGTCCTGGCGACTCCAGGCCTGGCTGCCGCCACCGTCCGCGCCCACTGCCAGGTCAGCTATCAGGCCGATGCCCATGCCGCTTGAGCGGGCGACGTTTTGCGCGCGTTGCAGGCAGCGTGCGATCAGCCACTGGCAAAAGGCGTAGTAACCAATGCGCCCACTGTTTTCCTCGGCGAAGGCCGCCAGTTCAGGGCTGCGCGGATTGCGCCAGTGTTCCGGCCAGTGGCGCCAGTCGAGGCTTTCGCCACGGGCGGCGCGGGCCTCCTGCAGGGCCTCGAATCGACAATGGTTTTCCAGGGCTTCACCGCCGCTGTGGCGAAAGCTGCTGAAATCGACATGCAGCGGATGGTCGCCCTGACTGAAGCTTTCATATAAAGCCTCGAATATCCGCTGTTTGGTCCTGGCGGCCGTTGGCCAATCCACCAGTGGCTGGTCTTCAAGGCGCTGCAATTCGTCGCCCAGTTCACACGCTTCGATCGCCAGGCGCAGGGCGCGTTCACCGAGAATTTCCCCGGGGGCGGCATACAGGTAATTGAGGAACAGCCGGCTGGACGGCGAATAGGGGCTGTAGCGTTGCGGATCGTTGCTGAACATCGCGTGCATCGGGCTGATCGCTAACGCCTCGGCGCCTCGCTCACCGGCCACCCGGGCCAGGGTTTCGAGGGCCTGGGTGTCACCGAAACCGCCATCGCCAGCGCGGCGCAAAGCATAGAGTTGCACGCTGAGGCCCCAGGCCCGAGGCACTTCACTGTCGACCGCCGCAGCGACGCTGTGACATTGCAGGGGCGCGACGGCCAGGGTGAAGTATTGGCCGGCGATGCTGACTTCCTGATAGCCCACCGGCAGTAGCCCGGGCAGGACCGCGTCATCGTCGAGTTTCAGGTTGAGGATCGCGCCGTCCTCGAGTTGGATTTCGCACGGTGTGTGTGCAGCGAAGTAGCGGCTCAGGTTCAGTCCGCTGCCGACATCCACGGTCAGCAGGGGCGGCAGCGGGTTGAGGGCCCGGCGCTGCTGCAGTTCCAACAGGCTGGCGTCGATTTCCTGGGCGCTGCCGGCCGGGTGACCGAGACCGGTGAGGATTGCGCGTAAAACAGCGGGTTGAACTTTTTGCGGCCGTCCGTTGGCATCGATCCAGTCCACCGCCAGGCCAGCCTGGCTGGCGAGTATTTCCAGTTGCGCATCACTCATTGGCACTCTCCGGCAGGGGTTGGGAGGACTTCGCGGGGGTCAGGCTGACAATTGCGCTATAGGCCGTCAGGCGGCCCTGATGCAATTGCGTACAGGCGTGCTGTGGGTATTCGACTAGCAGCCGCGACCCGGCTTGAGGTTTATGGGCAACGGCACCGGGGCCGAGGTTCAATTCAATGCATAACACGCTGCCATCGCCCAGTTGCCAGCGCGCACTCAGCGCCTGGGGCCCGAGGACGGTGGCGCCCAGGGCGCGGGTGCCGGGCAGGCGTTCGCTGAGTTCGCGCTGGCGCACCTGCAGCAGTTGCCGGTAGAGCGCGTGGGTGGGGTTTTCCTCGTCCCGCCATTGCGGACGCGAGGCTTCGAAGGTGACTCGGGCGTTGGGGTCGGGTATGCGCTGGCGCACGTGGGTATCGGCAAACGCCTTGAACGAGGCGAATTCATTGCGTCGACCTTCGCGCACGGCTTGCGCCAACTCGCCCTGGTGGCTGGTGAAAAATAGAAAGGGTTCGCTCGCGGCCACTTCGTCGCCCATGAACATCAAGGGGATCATCGGCGATAGCAGCAACAGCACTGTGGCGGCGTGTAAGGCTGCTGGCGGACACAATTTCTGCAGTCGCTCGCCAAAGGCCCGATTGCCGATCTGGTCATGGTTCTGCAGAAACAGGATGAAGGCCGTGGGCGGCAGATGCCCACTGGGTTCGCCGCGTGCTTTGCCATGGCGATCGGGATGCCCCTGGTAGACAAAACCCTGGCTCAGGCAGCGGGCCAGCAGGGCGCAGGGCTGTTGGCTGAAATCAGCGTAATAGGCTTCGGTCTCACCGGTCAGCAGCACATGCAAGGCATTGTGCCCGTCGTCATTCCATTGGCCATCGTAGCCCTGCTGCAGCAGGCTGGCCTGGTTGTGTTCGTTCTCCACGGTGAGCCAGACATGGCGGCCCGGATCCACCTGCTGGCGGACCCGTTTGGCCAGGTCCTGGAGAAAATCCTGGTCCTGGATGGCGTGGACGGCATCCAGGCGCAGGCCGTCGAAGCGGTATTCGAGCAACCACATCAGCGCATTGTCGATAAAAAAGTCACGGACCTCGCGCCGGCGAAAGTCGATGGCCGCCCCCCAGGGCGTCTGGTGGTCCTGACGAAAAAATGGACTGGCGTACTGGTGCTGGTAACTGCCGTCCGGGCCGAAGTGGTTGTAGACCACGTCGAGGATCACCGCCAGCCCCAGGCCGTGGGCCGCGTCAATCAACTGCTTGAGCTCGTCGGGTGAGCCATAGGAGGACTGCGGTGCGTAGGGCAGGACGCCGTCGTAGCCCCAATTGCGTTCGCCGGGGAACTGCGCCAGTGGCATCAGTTCGATTGCCGTGATCCCCAGCTCCACCAGGCGTGGCAGGTGGCCGCGAACTGCGCCGAAGCCCCCCAGCAAGCCAACGTGCAGCTCGTAGATCACCGCCTGATGCCAGGGCCGGCCTTGCCATGCGCTGTGTTGCCAGTGGTAGGTCAGTGGATCGACCACCATGCTGGCCGAATCGGGCCCCTCGACCTGGGCGCGGGACGCCGGGTCGGGGACATTGTGCTCGCCATCAATGCTGAAGCGGTAGCGGGTGCCGGCCGGACATCGAGCCTTGATGACAAACCAGCCATCGGGCTGGGGCAGCATCGGCAGCGACTGCCCATCGACCAATTCCAGACTGACGTAAAAGGCGTCGGGCGCCCACAACGCGAAGCGGGTGTGCTGTGCATCCAGCATGACGGCGCCGTGCGTCCAGGTTTCCAGCGTCCGTATCGGCATTCAGGCCTCCTTATTGATGCTTGATCGACCTGCCCAGTGCCTTGGCCACCAGTTGTTCGTAGAGTTCCGCGTAGGGTTCGACCGCCTTGCACCAGTTGAAGGGTGCGGCCATGGCCCGGCAGCGCATGGCGTTGAGCAGGTCGGGGTAGGCGAACACCTTGAAGGCCCGGCTCAGCGCTTCCTCATAGCTGGGCACGGTGGACTCGTCGAAGAGGAAGCCGGTCACGCCATTTTCGATGGTGTCGGCCAGACCGCCGGTATTGCGGGCCACCGGCAGCGAGCCGAAACGCTGGGCGTACATCTGGCTCAGGCCGCAGGGTTCATAACGCGATGGCATCAGCAAAAAGTCGCTGCCAGCAAACATGCGCCGGGCATCGGTCTCGTTGAAACCGATCCGCACGCCGATCTGCCCGGGGAAACGCAGGGCGAGGTCGCGCATGGCCTGTTCTTCTTCCGGTTCGCCACGACCGATGATTGCAATCTGCCCACCCGATTTGACGATGTACTCGGCCACCCCTTGGGTGAGGTCCAGGCCTTTCTGGTAGACCAGCCGCGAGACCACCGCAAACAACGGGCCGCTGCTGTCGACCAGGCCGAACAGAGTGCGCACCTGGGCGGTGTTGGCGGCCTTGCCGTCCCAGTCGCCAATGCTGAATGGGCACGACAGGTGCGGATCGGTGGCCGCATCCCAGCTTTCATCGATGCCATTGGGAATGCCGCTGAGCAGGCCTTGCTGGGTCTTGCTCGCGAGAAAGCCATCAAGGCCGCAACCGAACGCCGGGGTGGTGATTTCCTGGGCGTAGGTCGCGCTAACCGTGGTGATATGGCTGGAATACGCCATGCCGGCCTTCAGGAACGACAGCTTGCCGTAGAACTCCATGCCTTCCTGCTGCAGGGCGTGTTCCGGAATCCCCAGCTCCGGGCACGAGGCCAGGCTGACCACGCCCTGGTAAGCGAGGTTGTGGATGGTGAACAAGGTCGGGGTGCGCTGGCCACGCCAGTGCATGTAGGCCGGTGCCAGGCCCGCAGGCCAGTCGTGGGCGTGCACCAGATCCGGGCACCAGTGGATTTGTGCCAGGTTGGCGGCGATGTCGGCGGCGGCCAGGCCGAGGCGGGCGAAGCGAATATGGTTATCAGGCCAGTCACGACCGTTGTTGGCGCCGTAGGGCGAACCTTCACGCTCGTACAGTTCCGGGCAAATCAACACATAGATCACCAGCCCGTCGGGCATGTCCATGCGGCCGATCTTGCACGGGGGCAGGGCGGCATGCCCGCCCAGTTCACCAATAATGTGGATCGGGTTGTCGCTGTGTATCACTTGCGGGTAGCCCGGGATCAACACCCGGACGTCGTGCAGATGGGCCATGGCCCTGGGCAGCGCAGCGGAAACGTCCCCCAGGCCGCCGGTCTTGACCAGATCGGCGATCTCCGACGTCACAAACAGAACTTTTTTCTTGTTCGGATTCTGACGTGGGGTAGGCAGTACCGTCTTTGCACCCGGGGCCAGGATGGCCATGGACGTCGATTCGTCCCTGACCGGGTGGCTCAGCTCTCCCTGGATTTCTAAGGCGGCACTGTTCATGTGTTTCTCCCGTGTTATTGATCTGATTCAGGCATCTCATCGGAACTGCGGGTGGTCATTCCCTGTGACCGGGCGCTAAATCGCCACACGCCGCTGCGCAAAGGCGCCGCGACGTGGTGAACTACCCAGGCTGTGGTGAACTATTGC
Source organism: Pseudomonas sp. Pse1 (assembly GCF_024519635.1). NCBI lineage: Bacteria > Pseudomonadati > Pseudomonadota > Gammaproteobacteria > Pseudomonadales > Pseudomonadaceae > Pseudomonas > Pseudomonas sp. Pse1. The sequence goes on along the minus strand of NZ_JALJRO010000001.1, from coordinate 378,049 downwards.
AAGGATTGCACCAGTGACTCTGACCCCTCCTGTCACCTGACCTGTCACGGTTACGGAAAGTTTCGATTATTTCCTCGCAATATGACTGATCGGTCGCACCGTGCGAAAAGCAGTCTAGGCCAGAAGCTAGAGCGGGGTACGGCGGTTTTTCGATTGTTCGACAATCGGTTTTGTTTCACTGAACTCAACCGGATATTTGTGACAATTGCACCGACGAAGGGCAGTTTTTCAGGGCGCCGTGAGCAAAAAAAGGCAGGCGCATGCCAGCGCGGGGAGCGCGTCAGAAGGGGGTGTGCACCGAATCAGTGCTTGCTCAGGGCTGCCAGCCCAGGGTGGCCCAGGCCAGCACGGCATAGCGCGCACCCTTGGCCAGGGTCACGATCAGGAGAAAACGGGCGAGGGGTTCACGCATCACGCCGGCGACCAGGGTCAGGGGGTCCCCAACGATCGGCAGCCAGCTCAGCAGCAACGACCAGTGGCCGTAGCGCCGGTAGTGCTGGCCGGCCTGCTCCAGGCGCGCAGGGCTGACTGGAAACCAACGTCGATCCTTGAAGCGTTCAATGCGCCGTCCCAGCCACCAGTTGACCAGCGAGCCGAGCACATTGCCTACGGTGGCCACGGCCAACAGCAGCCACATCCCGTACTGGCCATTGAGCAATAACCCTACCAGCACGGCCTCGGACTGCAGGGGCAGCAGCGTCGCGGCGCCAAAGGCGGCGACAAACAGCCCGAAGTAACCGACCGGCATTATTGGGCAGGGTAGTCAGCGATCACTTCATCGCTGCCGCTTTGACTCACGCCAATGACTTGATAGGCATCGACCCGGTCGCCCATTTCCATGCCGGGCGAGCCGGTGACCATGCCCGGCACCGCCATGCCTTTGAGGTCGGCGCGTTTGCTCAATGCCAGTACCTGCTCGGCAGGGACGTGGCCCTCGACGAATTTGCCGTCGATCACGGCGGTATGGCAGGACGCCATGCGTGGCTCAACGCCCAGCCGTTGCTTGACTGCACTCATGTCGGTCTCGACATGGTCAGTGACCTTGAAGCCGTTTTGCTCCATATGGCTGATCCAGGCTTTGCAGCATCCGCAATTGGCATCGCGGTGGACGTCGATGGGAATCAGTTCGGCGGCCAGGGCCTGGGAACCGAAGAGCAGCGCGCCGAGGGCGGCCAGACGCAGGGAGGAAGTGAGCATAACGGGTCTCTTTGTCGATTCAGCGTTCAGGGAGGCTCAGAACTACAGTCGCACGCCGGTGACGAAGCGCGCTTCACTGCGCGGATCACCGTCCGCGCCAGTGTAGTCGGCGGTAGTGCCGTAGGCATTGCTCCAGGTCACGCCAAGGTAGGGGGCGAATTCAGGGACGATTTCGTAACGCAAACGCAGGCCGGCTTCAAGGTTGGCCAGGCCTGATCCAATGCGCCGCCCGGGATCGTTTCGGCTGTAGAAATTGGCCTCGGCGCTGGGCTGCAGAATCAAGCGGTTGGTCAGCAAAATGTCGTATTCGCCCTCAAGGCGGAGGGCATTCTGACCGTTTTCGCCGAAGAACGCCGTGGCTTGTGTTTCAAAATTATACAGCGCCAGACCCTGCAGGCCGAAGGCGGCGCGGCGGTCGGCATCGGTCGGCCTGCACAGTGTGCGCGAGCCAAATGCCACTGTGGCCTGTACCATGTGCGCGCGCCGTGCATTGCACTGCGCACTCCACCGGATTCAACTTTTGGTTCAGGAACCCGCAATGACCCAGTCGCAACGCTTGAAATACTCGATTCTGATTTCCCTGGTGGTCCTGGCGACCATGTTCGGGCTGTCGTATCTGCAGAACGCCGGGATGATCAGCGAGAAGACATTCCAGTACATCGCCATCGCCGTGGCGGTGACGGTGGTGGTGATCAACGGCGTGATGCGTCGCAAGGTCAAGCCCTGAGCGACGCCTCCGGCGTTCAGTCGAAGCGCTGCAGCGTGCCAATGGCCTCGGGGTGCAGGCTGTAGCTCTTGTCCGTATTGAGGACGATGACGCCCTCGCTGCACAGGCGCTTGAGTACTTCGCGCACGCTGAGAAAGGACAGCGGAATGTCCAGCTCCAGCAGGTGACTGTGAATCCCGCGGACACCGACCGGATGTCCGCTATCGGCGGCAGCCAGCAGAGCGTCTATGACTTTCAGGCGAATCAGGCTGGTGCGCAGGCCGAAGTGCTTGAGCAACTGTCGAATTCGCTCATTGCCGTGACGCTCGGTGCTTTTACCGAATACCGCCATGTCCTGACCCAGGGAAACACCTTGCGGCATTGATTTACCGTCCGTTGGTAATTGCGAGTTGTACATGCAAAAACTCCTTTTCAGAGCCTGATCAGGAAGAGGTGATGAGTGCTCTCTGTCATTAAGACGAATGAGCTGCACGAATCATGAAGGCTTGAATGTAGAAATTTTGTCGAAAGTACGTGAGCGCAGGGTTAGGCGCCGGTATTTCGGGCCGATGGCAGGCCATTTATTTTCCGCTGATTCGTTTCCATGGCAAGCCACATGGCGACGAAACCTTAATCGGAGCGAGCCTACTCACGAAAGACGTGAACGATGGCAACGCGGCGCTCTCCGGTTTTTCGCGGGCAAGCCCGCTCCCACAGTGGTTTAGTGGTCGATCACAGAGGCTGTGGCGCGCATAAAATCTGTAGGAGCGAGCAACGCTCCTACAACGGCCGCGAGTTGAGGATCGGATTGCCCTCGGCATTGCGGCTCAGGTAAACCGGCAGCACCTGGGGCAGCGAGGGCACCAGGCTGTCGATCTGACTGATGTTGTAGACACCACCGATTCGGATCATTCCGGTTTCGTGATCAGCCAGCATCACCGGGGTTTTCAAGTAGCGATTGATCAGCGGCAGGGCATCGCTGAGGGTCAGATTGTCCAGCACCAGCCGGCCGTCGCGCCAAGCCAGGGAGCTGTCATTGGCGTAGGTCTGATTGATCTGTGGCTGGTAGTCGCCGCCCTTGTAACGCGCCTGCATGCCCGGCGCCAGGCGTAAGCCGTCGCCGCGCAGGGCGTCATTGCTGGTGACCAGCACCGACCCCTGCACCAGGGTGACGCGTACCTGATCCTGGTATTTCCAGACGTTGAATTGCGTGCCGGTGACGCGAATCTGGCCTTCGGCCGCCTTGACCACAAAAGGGTGCGTGGCGTCATGGCTGACCTTGAAGAAGGCTTCGCCCTGTTTCAGGGTGACCCGCCGCTGATCCTTGTAATTGCGGTAGGTCAGCACCGTGCCGATGTTCAGTTCGACCTGGCTGCCATCGGCCAGGGTCACCTGACGCAGCGCCCCCTGTGCTTCGAAACGCTCGTAGGAATCCGGCAGCCAGCCCATTTGCCAGCCGCTGTAGGCGGCCAGCGGCAAGGCCATGGCGCAGATCGCCGCGGCGATTGCCAAGCGCTGCCAGCTTGGGCGCGCCAGGGGTTTGCCAACAGCGGACGGCGGCGTCGGATGCGGCAAGTACTCGCTGACCTCCCAGATCTCCAGCATTGCCTCATATTCGGCAGCATGCTGCGGGTGAGCATCGCGCCATTGGCTGAACGCCAGGCGCTCGGCATCCGTGCAGTCACTGGCATGCAAACGCATGCACCAATGCGCGGCGGCGGTGGTTACGGCGTCGAACTCTGCGGGCGTTAGGGGGTTTTGGCTCATTGACTCTTCCTGATTTCCTGCATTCTAACCTTCGCGCCGAGCTCGCGAGAACCGCCATCATGGCGTTTACATATCAGTGAACGCTTTTTTCGTTAATCGCCCCCCGATGGAGGACTGCGGTTGCAGTACCCCGATCGGAGGGTAACAAGCGTCAAGCAGTGGTCTGGTAATCGTTGCTCGGTGACGGCGTTGACTCAGGATCAAGGCGTCGACCCATCTCACAGATCAGGCGCGCGAGCGAGTCGGCGTTGCGCAGAATGGTGTTGATCCGCGCCTGCGCCGAGGTGCTGTCGAGGAATGCCGTGCGCGCGGCAGCCATGTCGATTGCGCCAGTGGTTTTCCTGACCACACTGCGCAAGCGATGGACGCCCGGGGTCTCATCGAAGTCTTCCCATCGATTCTCTTCGTGGTTCCAGAACGCAAACAGCTCCTCGGCGGGCGTGGCCAGGGACAAGGCTTCGCGCTGAAAACTTTCCAACTGTCCCTTGAGTTCGAGGTGCTGCGGCTCGACGCTGGAGATCAAGTCGCTGAACGGGCGCCGGGCTTCCAGGGTGGCGATGTCCCAGGTGTCCGAAAACAGGTGGGAGAACTCGTGAATCAGCGTGGCAGCCTGGGCGTGACCGAGGATATCAAAGTCTTCCGTCAGCGCCCCCTCGTAGATGTCCAGCCCCTGTTTGAAAAAATGTTCGGTGAAATGCACGGACTGCAACTCGTCTTCAGTGACGACAAAGGCAATAACGCCGATGGCCGGGTAATGACTGGAGCCCACGACAAAACGTTTGTGATCGAGTTGGTCGAGGCTCGGATCCACCAGCGCCTTGCACAGCGGCACGATGGTGTGTTTGATCCTTTTGATGAGGCTCTCATCGACGTTGTCGACATCGAAAAAGGTTTTGATGAAGGCTTCAAGGCGGCTGTTGCTCTGGCCGGAGCCGAGTTGCCCGAGGTTGTACAGGCTATTGAAGGCGTAGTAGCGCGCCAGTTCCAGTGACTGCACGATTTGCTTGGCCCGATCCGGATAGAGCTGGCGAATCGCGTCCATGCCCCGGGCTTCGACATTAATCAAGTGGCGTACCTCGACCTGGGTTTTGTACTTGTTGTGCAGCCTGGACATGGCCTTGCCGAAATGCACGCTGTGCTCGTCCGGGTCCAGGCTCCACTGGCTGCCATCGCGTTGCAGATAAGGGCCTGCCTGTTCGGCATTGACGATTTGCGGCACCACGGCGCGGTCTTCGATTTGATAGACCTTGCCCTGCACCGGGACGTAGCGTCGTCCGGTGTCGATGGCGGTATAGCGTCCCTCGGCGTCTGCCGCGCCGATTTGATTCAGCTCGACGTCGCCGGCCTCGTAACTTTGCAACTGAGTGCGGGCGGGGGCGGTGACGTCAATAGGCTCACGGGTGTCGGCGGACGCCGAGGGCGTTGGACCGCTGGCGGAATCCGGCATGACCTTGCCCAGCGCCACCAACTGCGACGCACCGTTGATGAAGCTGGAGAGCGCGGTTTTCCAATGGTGGTCCTGCAGCGCTTCGGCCGATTGCTCAAAAGCGCGGTAGCTCTGCCAAAGGGACAAAGGAACGGCCAGTTTCCCCGGCACAAAGCGCCCGGCAAAGCGCAGCCCTTTGGCCACCAGGGCGCCGAGGGCCTGCCAGTCGGTCAGTGATTCGGGTTTTGACGGGCTGCCCAGCAACTGCGGCAGCAACCTGTGGTTATCGTCGAACAGACGCCGCAAAACGTTGCCCTGAATGGGCTGGTTAGCCAGGTGCACGGTTCGCGTGGTGTGACTGGCCAATAGGTTCCTGCAGGTGGTCTTGTTGGGCTCCTGCAACCGCTCCAGCAGCAACGACTGCAGCGGGCCGGCCAACGCCAGGGCAGCGAGGAGGGCAGCTTCATCGGCGTACTCGGTCAGCGCCAGTTCCTTCTCATAAGGCGCGTAGAGGACTTGTATGCCGCTGCTGCCCTCACCAATCAGATACAACCCCGGCACTTCAATCACCGCATCGCCAGGGCCCGCGACCAATCCCAGTGGGCGAATCGTTGCCCTGGCGCCGACGACGCTGGCTCGGGCAACGGCGTCGGGCATGTCCATGACATGCTGCAGCAACAGGTAGCCGGTGTTGCTGAGTTTGCCTTGCAGCTTGAGCATGTGGGCGTACAACAGCACTTGCCAGGGCAGTTGGCGGATAAAACGTTGTCGACGCGTGGCCAGCAGCGGCGTGTCATCCAGATAGTCCTTGCCCTCCTCAGTGCTGCGCCGTACTTGTTCCAACAACTCGATGTGGTGCTGGAGATCATCGTTGTTGGCGGTTCTCAACCACAGCGGCAGCCCTTGTCGGGTGACGATGGCCCGGGCTATCTCGGTGGCGCGCTGCAGACTCAGTGCAGTTGCCACCTGTGGATAGTGCTCCTGTTCCGGCACCGTCACCCCGGCAGCCCGTTGCAACAAGCGGGCGTGGGCGTTTGCCGCGAGCAGCCAGTCAATGGCTGACTGCTGTCGATCTTCTAGCACATTGCGCGCAATCAGGCGCAACGAGCCCAGGTGGTAGCTGCAATGAGGGTGGTACTGGGTGCGCGAAATATTCTCCAGTAGCATCAGGCGCTTGACCGGGTCTCGCAGACGTTGGCGCAACGCCTCTTTTGCCTTGTCGAGTGAGCTGAAGCTTTCCAGCCCCAGCGCTGGCGTCCACAGGATGGCGCGACCGGACGTTGATGAATCCTGGCCACCGCGCTCGGTCAACAACAGGCAGTTGGCCAAGGGAATCAGGTTGGGCTCTTGCGCGCACTCCAGGGTCAGGGACAAGGCGTCCGGGCGGAAGCCGTTGAGGTTGTTGCGCTGGGCGGGGACCGGTTTGTCGGGATTGAGCACGGTATCGACGATGGCTTTTTCGTCGTTGCCCAGGGTTTTGTCGAGTACGCGCAGGCGTGCCTCGGTGCGAATGCCCACGGCCATGGCCTGGGCCAGGTCTGGCTTGATCGACTGCAGGAATAGCCGTTGCTGCGCCTGGGTGCTGGCGGGTTGCGCAGCGGCCTTGAGGTCCAGCGCGGCTTGCACGCTGTGCAGTTTCTTGATTGCCAAGGCTGCCTGCATGGCCAGGACAATCGAGGATCTATGATCATTGGCATTGCCGGTTGGGACTGGCCAGCGCCCGTTGCCGGCAACGTCGAGCAATTGGCTGTCGATCATGCCGCGCACGTCCTGCGCCTGGTCGAACAGCGCCTGCAAGTCAAAGGCGCCTCCACTGTTACGCCAGGTCTGCACGGCATAGCGGATGTTGTCTTGTTGCTTGGCAATGATCGCGTCGATCAGCCCCGTGAATGCGGGGCCTGACAGGCTGGCCTGTGAGGTATCAAATTGATCGAAGCCAAGCAGCAAGTCTCTTTCGGCCAGGGTCAGCAGGTTGCACAGCGGGTCGTCGAGACCACCGTAGGTCTTCAGGGCACTCAGGTTCGATTTGAGGTCGGCAAGGCTGTTGATCACCTGCAAACCCTTGGGCTGGGTGTACAGGTAGGCGACCTGGTAATCGATCAGCAACATGCTGCCCGCCAGTTCTGCGTAGTGCTCGCGGGTTTCCCACAGGCGGATTTTCTGCGCCTGGCCCAGGGAGTCCGGCGCTGAGCCAGATGCGCCGCGCAATCCCAGGCGTGCATGCAACCCCTGGCTTTGCTCGGGACTGATGATCGCCTGCTGGCGCTTGAGCAGCAGGTCAGTCCTGGCTTTGTCGGCCATGGCCTGGGCGAAAAACTCTCGGCGGCTGACACCGCTGCTGACTTCCGTGCGCCAATAGGATTGCATCGGGCTCTCGAGCATGGCCGGCAGATCCGCGCAGATCTGCGTCAGCGCAAGCGCCCAGTAGCGTTGCTGCTCCGGGCCAGCGTTGGGCAGTTGCGGGTTGGAAAAGTGCCGCAGCCGGGTCGCGGGCCGAGGCTGGTGCAAATAACTGCGCAGCAGGGCGTCACTCAAAGGCTCGCGGGTCAGCGATGTCTGGCCGTTGGCAGGCGCGGAACCGTAGCTGACTTGGGTTCGGGCTTGCGCCACGCCAGGCATTTGCCGCCTCAGCATGCTGTCGGCCACTTCGTTGAGCATCGCGGCCAGGGTCGGTATGTGCTCCAACTGTTCCAGCATGACGCGCAGGTTGGCGCGGTGACTGCGCACCAATATCTCGGCCTGGGCCTGGAAGACCGAACCGTCGATCACTTCGCCGGTGAGCGTCAGCACGGTATCGACCTTGAGCGCTGCGCGTCGGGAAATCGGCAGGAACGCCAGGAGATCGTTGCGGGTGGCGGGGGCCTTGAGCCGGGTCGAGAGGGTAGTGAGCAGCGTCTGCCGGTCATCGAACTTCTCCAGCCCGCCATAGGGTGTGTACAGGACGGCCTGGTTGCCGCCGGGCGCGGGGTGCATCAGGAAGCTGCCCGCCAGAGGAATGGGGTCTTCATTCGGTACCTTGAGCAAGATGTTCTCGACCGTCATGGGCGGTGTTTGGCTCGAGCGTTGCGGGTGGCTTGGCAGATCAACGGTACGTAACCAGGCCAGGTCGGCGAGGGACCATGACGTTGCGCTCAGGCGCGGAGTGAGGGCGCTGTAGTCTCGCAGGGCCTCAGGGAAAAACAGCGGCAGGGTGTGTTCGGGCATAGCGTGGTCTCAGTATCGAGCGACGACAGGGCATCGCGCTCAGGAGCCATAACGCTAAAGGCCGAACGGCAGGTGCGGGCGGTAGATAATTAAAAGCGGCGTGGCGAGTCTCGCCACGCCTCAGGCAATGGGTCGTTCAACGGCGTCCGAGCAGCAACCCGACCACCAGGCCAAAACCGGCGGAGATTGCTACGGTTTGCCATGGATGCCCACCGATGTAGGTTTCGGTGGCCTCAACCACTGGCTGGGTGCGCTCGCGCACGCTGGTCACGGAGTCGCGGGCCTGTTGCAGTTTCAGGGAGATCTGCCCACGCAGGCTCTCGGCTTCCTCGCCCACCAGGGAGGCGCTGCTCTTGAGCAGTTTTTCCGATTCTTCGATCAGCGCTTGCAGCTCGCTGAAGGCCTGGTCCTTGATTTGCTCATCCTGGGCTTGTCTGGCGGTTCTACGGGCCATCGGGTGACTCCTTGCTGGTATGTGAAGATGAACAATGGAGTGTAGGCAAATGGAAAAAGTTGCAGCTTTTTTGCGTTGAATCCTCAGTGCACTGGAAATCCGTCTCTGGAGATTTCTGCCTACAGTGTAAGATGTCACCTATTTATGCAGCAGGTAATGCCCCGATGAGTTTCAATCTGGCCAACAAATCCCTCGCCGAGCGCGCCGCGCTTGAAGATGAAAAGTCACGCCTGTTCGACCTCTGGCAGAGCAACCTCGGTAAATCCAAGGGCGAAGCCGCGCGCCTGTTCGGTGAGCGCGCCAAGCGCAAGGGCAAGTGGGCCGAGTGGGTGCGTGCCGAACTGGACGGCATGTCGCCGCCGGAGTTCGCCAACATGGTGCGCAGTGAAGTCAATCGCCTGATGGCGGCCAAGTAGGATTCACGGTGTTTGGCGGCTGAAACTGGCGACAATCGCCTCGCGCACTTTCAGCAGTAACGGTTCCAGTTGGCTGCTGGTGCGCCAGCCCAGTTCGATCGGATAACGCGGCAGCTCAAGCGGGCAGGGCAGCAGTGCCAGGCCGCTCAGTTGTGCAATAGCCTGTGCGGCATGCCCGGGGATGGTCGCCACTGCCTGGCTGCCCTTGAGCAGAAACGGCAGTGCGGCAAAGTGGCTGGTGGAGGCACAGACCCTGCGCCCGAGGCCAAGGCTGGCCAGGCCTTCATCGGTAATACCAATGAACCCGCCTGACGACACCAGAATGTGCTCGCGCCGAACGAACTCCTCTAATGCCAGAGCTTGCTGCCCCGGCGTCAGGCTTGCAGCATCCACCAGGCACCGATAGTCGCCTTCCCCCAATACCTGCCGGCTCAGTAGCCGCTCGCTGAAACCACCGGCACTGATCGCCAGGTCAAGGCTGCGCTCCATCAGCGCCTGAGCGACGATCTGACTGTGGCTCTGACGGATAATCAGGCGCAACTTCGGCGCCCGGCGGGCAATTTCTTCGATCAGCCGCCGCCCGTAGGCAATCTCGAAATCATCCGACATGCCGACGATTACCGAACGGCCGTCGTAGTCCTCGGCCGCCGGGTCGACCATGGCCAGGCTTTGCCGGCATTTGTTCAGGGCATCACTGAGCACCGGCTTCAATTGGTTGGCCCGCAAGGTCGGCGCCAGGCCACGGCCGGTGCGCACAAACAATTGATCGCCATAGACCTCGCGCAAACGCCGCAACGCCGCGCTCACCGCTGACTGGGTGACCCCCAGGCGCAGCGCCGCCCGGCTGGCGCTGGACTCGTCGTGCAGGGCTTCAAAAACTTTCAGCAGGTTGAGGTCAATGTCGGTGATATTCATTTGGCTCATATCATTTAGCAGCGAATGGGACTTTATTGATGATCCATGGCCGCCTGAGAATGAGCAATACCTCATTCTCAGGGAGTCACCGTCATGCCCAAGTCCATCGTTGCCGCGCTGCAGATCGGTTCTTTGCCAGGTGGCAAGGGCGAAACCCTGGAACAGATCCTTTCCTACGAACAGGCAATCATCGACGCTGGTGCCGAGCTGGTGGTAATGCCCGAAGCGCTGCTCGGTGGTTACCCCAAGGGCGAGGGTTTTGGCACGCAACTGGGCTATCGCCTGCCGGAAGGTCGCGACGCCTATGCCCGCTATTTTGCCAACGCCATCGACGTGCCAGGTGCGGAAACCGAGGCCCTGGCGGGGTTGAGTGCGCGCACCGGCGCTTATTTGGTGCTCGGCGTGATCGAGCGGGACGCCAGCACCCTGTACTGCACCGCGCTGTACTTCGACCCGCAGCGCGGGCTAGTGGCCAAACACCGCAAATTGATGCCCACCGGCACCGAACGGCTGATCTGGGGCAAGGGCGACGGCTCGACCCTGCCGGTGCTCGACAGCCCGCTGGGGCGGATTGGCGCCGCGGTATGCTGGGAGAACATGATGCCGTTGCTGCGCACCGCGATGTACGCCAAGGGCGTGGAACTGTGGTGTGCGCCGACGGTGGACGAGCGCGAAATGTGGCAAGTGAGCATGCGCCACATTGCCCATGAGGGACGCTGCTTTGTGGTCAGTGCCTGCCAGGTCCAGGCCTCGCCCGAAAAACTGGGAATCGAGGTTAGCAATTGGCCGGCAGAGCGGCCATTGATTGCCGGCGGCAGCGTGATCATCGGGCCGATGGGCGATGTGCTGGCCGGTCCGCTGCGCGATGGTCCGGGCCTGCTCTGCGCAGAAATCGACACCGAGGAACTGGTCCGCGCCCGCTATGACTTTGACGTGGTCGGGCACTACGCGCGCCCGGACGTGTTTGAATTAAGTGTCGATCAGCGGGCCAAACCAGGCGTGCGCTTCATTTGAACCGGCGCCATTCCTTGCGGGTGATTTCCCAGGTCTCGCGGGCATAACGCCCACCGACAAATTCATCGTCGTCGATCCGGATCAGGCGCATGCCGTTGCGTTCCGACAAGCGCCGCGAGGCCAGATTGGGTGAGGCCTTGGGCACTCGCAGGCAATCGCGGCCAAGGTCCTCGAACCAGTAGCGAGTGACCTGCGCACAGGCTTCGGCCATCAGCCCCTGGCCTTGCCAGGGCAGGCCCATCCAGAAACCCCGGTTGTTGTCCTGTTCGTCCATCAGGCTGATGTTGCCGATCAGTTGATCGGGCGCGGACTTCAGGCGAAGCGACCAGTGCCATTCTTCGCCCCGGGCAATGGCCGGCAGGGCGATGTCTTGCAGGTAGTGCAGGGCGCCATCCACCGGGTACGGCCAGGGCACCCTTGCATTGAGGTAGCGCACCACCTCCCAGTGGGCGAACTGTTGCTGGATCGCCTCGGCGTCCGCCAGTTCCAGCGGCTTGAGGATCAGGCGCTCGGTGTACAGCGTCGGGTAATCGGCCATGCTGCAAAGCTCTTCCTTGAGACGGTTAACGGGCGCCCGCCAGCGGGCTGGCCAGGCTCAACTGACCGCTGTCGACAAAGCGCTGGGTGCCGAACAGGCCGCCCGCCAGCTTGCCACGCAGCACATAGGGCAGGTTGTCGAGGGATTGGGTCTGGCTCAGGCCGAGGGTCTGGCGCATCACTGAAAACGCCGAAATGCTCACCGGCACTGTGACCACCGCTTCGGAGAACCGGCCGATGCTGCCCCGTTGATCGCTGACCCCCGACGCCAGCGGCTGGCCGTTGACCTCGAGGTTCAAGGCCACGCCGTTGTAGTCGATCGGATTGTCGTTGGGGTTCTGCACGCGGATCTTCACCGCGAAGCGCACTTCCATGCCCTGGCTTGTGAGCGGTTCCAGGCCCACCACGTTGATGTTCAGCGGATCGCGGTCGGGAAACAGCGCGCAACCGCCAAGGCTGAGGAGCAACAGGCACAGGCCTGAAAAAAACAATCGAAGCATGAACAGGCTCTCGTCAGTAAGGGTCGACCCTTCGCGGTTCGACCCACCTGGCGGCAGTCGTTCAGGGGCGCGATCCGTGAGGGGCAACGTCCGGATTTTCCATGACCTGCAGGACCGACGCTTCGGGGTCGAAGTCGTCTTCTTGCAGTTCGATGAATTCTTCCGGGAGGAACATGTTCAGCACGATAGCGCACAACGCGCCGACGGTGATCGGCGATTCGAAGATGTTGTGCAGCGCCTTGGGCAATTCGCGCAGTACTTCCGGCACCGCCGCCACACCGAGGCCCATGCCCAGGGAGATGGCCACGATCAGCATATTGCGCCGGTGCAGCCCGGCTTCGGCGAGGATCTTCACCCCGGCCACTGCCACCGTGCCGAACATCACCAGTTCAGCGCCACCGAGCACCGGCTTGGGCATCAGTTGCAGCACCGCGCCGATCATCGGGAACAACCCCAGCAGCACCAGCAGGCCGGCAATGAAAAACGCCACGTAGCGACTGGCGACGCCGGTCAGTTGGATCACGCCGTTGTTCTGCGCGAAGGTCACCATCGGCATGCTGTTGAACACGGCGGCCATGGCCGAGTTGAGGCCATCGGCCAACAGCCCGGACTTGATCCGGCGGATGTACACCGGGCCCTTGACCGGCTGCTGGGAAATCATCGAGTTGGCGGTCAGGTCACCGGCGGCTTCCAGCGGCGAAACCAGGAAAATCACCGCCACCGGAATGAACGCTACCCAGTCGAAGTTGAAGCCGTATTTGAACGGTACCGGCACGCTCATCAGCGGCACGTCGGTCATGTTCGCGAAGTCGACGTCGCCCATCAGCCAGGCCACCAGATAACCCAGGGTCAGGCCAATCACAATCGCCCCCAGGCGCAGGAAGGGCACGTCGACCCGGTTCAGCACGACGATGGTGCCCAGCACCAGCGCCGCCAGGGCCAGGTGATGGGCGCCGCCCAGGTCGGTGGCGCCAAAGCCGCCGGCAATGTCGGTCATCGCCACCTTGATCAGCGACAGGCCCATCAGGGTAATGATGGTGCCGGTGACTACCGGCGTGATCAGCATGCGCAATTTGCCGATGAACTGGCTCAGCACCACTTCGATAAAGGCGGCGAAGAAGCACACGCCGAAAATCGTCGACAGGATCTCGTCGGTGCCGCCGCCCCGGGCCTTGACCATGAAGCCGGCACTGAGAATCACGCTGATGAACGAAAAACTGGTGCCTTGCAGGCACAGCAGTCCCGAGCCGATGGGGCCGAAACGCCGAGCCTGGACGAAGGTGCCCAAGCCCGAGACGAACAACGCCATGCTGATCAGGTAGGGAATTTCACTGTGCAGGCCCAGGGCGCTGCCCATGATCAGGGTCGGGGTGATGATCCCGACGAAACTCGCCAGCACGTGTTGCAGCGCGGCGAAAATGGTCGCGGTGAAGTGTGGGCGGTCGTAGAGGCCGTAGATCAGGTCGGAATGTGGGGCAGTTTTTGCGTGGTCGGATGAGGTCACGGGAAAGGTGCCGGTAGGGTCTGGTCGGAAAAAGGAGGCGCAGGATGCCAGAAAGGTGCACTCATCTACAGCGACAACCGACTAAAGCATTGAAAGTTATCCATGTTTGGGTCAATGGCCTACTGTTCGAAGGCCGCCAACAGATCCTCCTCGAACGCCACCTGCGCATCCCCCGGCACTTGGGCGCGATGCCGAGCGAGGTGGAAGGCCACCTCGAAACTGTGCTGCGGCTGGCCGATGGCTTTCAGCAGGCCCTGGTCCTGCCAACTGCGGGCAAAGTGCTCGGGCAGATGGCCGACATGTTGGCCACTGAGGATAAACGCCAGCGTGCCTTCGACCTGCTCCGAACGCGCTGAACCTACCCGGTTGTGCAGGGGCAGGTCATTGCGCAGGAAGCGGTAGGGGTGCTCCACCAGGTCGCCGGCCGCCAGCGCCGTGGCGTCGGGCTCAGGCAGGCTGAACAGCGGATGCCCGGCGGCGCAGTACAGGTGTTGGGTTTCACTGAACAGTGGGCGGTAGTCAAACGCGCTTTGCGCTTGGGAGAAGTAACCGATGGCCAGGTCCAGGCGTTGTTGCAACAGCAGGCGCTCCATTTCCCCGGGCATGGCGCTGATCAGTTCCAGGCGCACTGACTCGTCGCGCTGGCGAAAGTGGCTGATTGCCCGCGCCACGCGTTGCAGCACCGAGGGGTCGAGCGCTTCGGAGAGTCCCAGGCGCACTTCACCCATCAGGCGTCCGGCGACCCCATTGGACTGATGGCGAAAAGTCTCGATGGACTCGAACAGACCACGGGTCGCCAGCAACAACTGTTCGCCCTTGGCCGTGAGTTTGAAGCCGCCTTTGCCACGGCTGCACAGGCGATAGCCAAGGCGGGTCTCGAGCCGGGCCATGTGCTGGCTGATGCTCGACTGACTCAGCCCCAGTTCTCCCTGGGCCGCACTGAATCCGCCGCATTCCACCACGCTCACAAACAGGCGTAGCAACTGCAGGTCGAGGTCATGGAGTTGGCCGAGCATCAAACATTACTCCAGCATAAAGTCAGGGTGATTAACTTGAGATTTTAACGATGTATCTTGCCCTGCATCCTGCAAGCACTTCAATGGCTCCAGGTGCTGGTCATGGCTCTTAAACATGCGTTTCCCGCATTGCTGCTCGCGGCAGCGGTCTCGGCCCAGGCTGAAGACCAGGTGCTGAATCTCTACAGTTGGGCCGATTACGTCGCCCCGCAGACCCTGCAGCGCTTCGAGCAGGAAACCGGGATCAAGGTGCGCTACGACACCTTCGACAGCTCGGAAGTCCTGGAAACCAAGCTGCTCACGGGTGGCAGCGGCTATGACGTGGTGGTGCCGTCGTCCAGCGTGCTGGCCCGTGGCCTGGCGGCGGGCGCACTGCAGGCCATTCCCCACGATTCCCTAAAGGGCTACGCCAACCTTGATCCGGACTTGCTGGAAAAGCTCGCCGCCGTCGACCCCGGCAACCGCTACGGCGTGCCCTACACCTGGGGCACCCTGGGGCTGGGGATGAACGTTGAGGCGGTTCAGCAGCGCCTGCCTGGCGTGCCATTGAACAGCCTCGACATCCTGTTCAAGCCGGAATACGCCAGCAAGCTCAAGGATTGCGGAATTGCCATTATCGACTCGCCGCAAGAGGTGATCGGTCTGACCCTGCATTACCTGGGTAAAGATCCCTACAGCACCGACAAGGACGATCTGGCTGCGGCTCAGGTCTTGCTCCTGCAATTGCAGCCGTCGGTGCTGTATGTCGCCAGCGGGCGGCAAATCAGTGACCTGGCCAATGGCAGCGTGTGCCTGGCCCTGACCTATAACGGCGACGCAAGCATGGCGGCCGATCAGGCGCGCAAGGCTAACAAGCCCTTTGAGGTCGCGTATCGGATT
Source organism: Pseudomonas sp. Pse1 (assembly GCF_024519635.1). Classification (NCBI taxonomy): domain Bacteria; kingdom Pseudomonadati; phylum Pseudomonadota; class Gammaproteobacteria; order Pseudomonadales; family Pseudomonadaceae; genus Pseudomonas; species Pseudomonas sp. Pse1. The sequence continues at coordinate 362,514 of NZ_JALJRO010000001.1, read as the reverse complement.
CCCACCCAGGGCACTCTGGTTTGGCAGGACAACCTGGCGATCCCCAAGGACGCGCCGCACCCTGAAGTCGCCCGCACGTTTATCGAATTCATGCTGCGCCCCGACTCCGTGGCAGCACTGACCAACACGCTGTTTTTCGCCACGGCCAACCAGGCGGCGACGCCGCTGGTGGATGCGGCCGTGCGCAATGATCCCGATATCTATCCACCGCCCGCCGTGCGTGAGCGTCTGTACGCCGACCGCAGCATGAGCCTCAAGGACCTGCGCCAGCGTACTCGCCTGTGGACCACTTTCCGTAGCCGCCAATAACAAGGATTGCCTGATGGACATTTCCGAGCACAACGACCAGGCCATAACCCGCGACAGCCTGTACGGCACCGCCGCCGAAAGCACCTACGCCGGCATCACCAGTTTCATGCGCCGACGTTACAGTCGCGATCTGCGCGGGGTGGATGTGGTGGTCAGTGGCGTGCCATTCGACACCGCCACCAGCAACCGTCCCGGCGCTCGTTTCGGGCCACGGGGAATTCGTGCCGCTTCGTCGGTGATGGCCTGGGAACGGCATTGGCCGTGGACCTTTGACCCGTTCGATCACTTGGCGGTGATCGATTATGGCGACTGCAACTTCGACTATGGTTCGCCCCAGGACACACCGGCCTACATTGAGGCCCACGCCGATAAAATCCTCGACGCCGGTTGCGCGATGCTGACCATGGGCGGTGATCACTTCATCAGCTATCCGTTGCTCAAGGCCCATGCGCGCAAACACGGCGCGCTGTCGCTGATCCATTTCGACGCCCACAGCGATACCTGGGCGGACGAAGAGGGTGGCCGCATCGATCACGGCACCATGTTCTGGCACGCCGCCAGGGAAGGCCTGGTCGACCCGTCTCGCTCGGTGCAGATCGGCTTGCGCACCACCAACGACGATCACCAGGGCTTCGCCGTGCTGGATGCGCGGCAAGTGCACCAGCGCGGCTGCACGGCGATCGTCGAGGCGATCCGCGCGCGGGTCGGCGATAACCCGGTGTACCTGACCTTCGACATCGACTGCCTCGACCCGGCCTTCGCCCCCGGCACCGGCACCCCGGTGTGCGGCGGTCTGAGCACCGCCCAGGCCCTGGAAATCCTCGGCGGATTGCGCGGGATCAATCTGGTGGGGATGGATGTGGTGGAGGTGGCGCCGGCCTATGATCATGCCGACATCACCTCATTGGCAGCGGCGACCCTGGCCATGGAGATGCTGTGCCTGTATGCGGCAAGGCATAAGGTGGATCGGTAATCCCTGTAGGAGCAGTCCGCGCTGCTCAGGGTTGGGTGTAATATTGTCTATTTTGAGCCAATCACCCAAGGGCCAGCATGACCTTCGACTCGCCCCTCAGCGCCTACCAACACGCCATTAACCAACAGGGTTTCGTCACTGACGCCGCGCAAGAGCGTGCGGTGCTGGCCTTGCAGCAGTGCCATCAGGCGCTTCATCAAGGCCAATCGCCGATCACCGGCGTTTATCTGTGGGGGCCGGTGGGGCGGGGCAAGACGTGGTTGATGGATCAGTTCTACCAGACCCTGCAAATACCGGCGCGACGCCAGCACTTTCATCACTTCATGGGCTGGGTGCACCAGCGCTCCTTTCAATTGACCGGCACCGCCGACCCCCTGCGTGCGCTGGCCCGGGAGCTGAGCGCCGAGGTGCGAGTGCTGTGTTTCGACGAACTATTCGTCAATGACATTGGCGATGCGCTGATTCTCGGCCGGCTGTTCCAGGTGATGTTCGATGAAGGCGTGGTGATGGTTTGCACCTCCAATCAACCGCCGCAGCAGCTCTACGGCGACGGCTTCAACCGCGAACGCTTCCTCCCGGCGATTGCTGCGATCGAAGCGCATATGCAGGTGGTGGCGGTGGACGGTGGCGAGGATCATCGCTTGCACCCCGGGGTCAATGTGCAGCGGTACTGGGTCAACCAGCCCGAAGCCATCGCACAGGCGTTCGCCGAATTGACCGAGGGCCAGCCGGTGTCCAGCGAGCCGCTGGCAATCGGCTATCGAACCGTGCAGGTCATCCACGCCAGCGAGCATGTGCTCTGGTGTCGATACGCCGATTTGTGCGAGCAACCCTTTGCGGCGATGGACTTCATGGCCTTGTGTGACCGCTTGCGCGCCATCCTGCTCAGCGAAGTGCCGTGCCTCAGTGCCAGCCAACGTCCGGGGCGCATCGCCCGGGGCACCGAAGATGCCAGTGCGCAGGTCGAGGCCGGCGATCGGGAGTTGCCTCAGCTGTCTGTTCACGATGACAGCGTGCGGCGTTTCATCGCCTTGGTCGATGAGTGCTACGACCGCAAAGTCCCGCTCTATCTCGAAGCACAAGTGCCAATGGACGAGCTGTATACCCAGGGCTATCTGGAGTTTGCGTTCCGCCGCACCCTGAGCCGCTTGAAGGAAATGCAAATGCAGCGCTTCGCCGACGTCTGAAGCAATGGGGGCGGGGTTGTGGGCAGGCGTGGCGCACGTTAATGTCGGTGGCCCCGGGCGAAACCCGCAGGGATGCACACTTATTGATCGAGGGAACGCAATGGACTCCGCAGACATCCTGATACTCCAGGCCAGCTACAGCAACCCGATCCACGCCGAGGCGATCTGCCTGGTGCTGGACCACTACGCGCAAGACCCGATGGGCGGTGGTCACCCCCTGACAGCCGACGTCTTGCAGCAACTGCCAGGCGAACTGGCCAAACGCCCTCACGCGTTCAGCGTGCTGGCTTTCGTCAATGGCGAGCCGGCGGGGCTGGTCAACTGTTTCGAAGGTTTTTCGACATTTGCCTGCCGACCGCTGGTCAACGTGCATGACGTCGCGGTGGTCGACAAGTTTCGTGGTTTGGGCCTGAGCCAGAAGATGTTGCACAAGGTCGAGGAGATCGCCCGTCAGCGTGGTTGCTGCAAGATCACCCTGGAAGTGCTGGAAGGCAACGACGTGGCGCAGGCGGCCTACGCCAAGTTCGGTTTTAGCGCCGGGATGTTCGACCCGGCCCATGGGCGGATGATGTTCTGGACCAAGGGGCTTTGAGGTCTGGCCGGTGACATGATGATGCGGTGATAACTCTGTGGGAGCGAGCCTGCTCGCGATTGCGGTGTGCCAGTCGCTGCAAATGTTGCAGATAGACCGCCATCGCGAGCAGGCTCGCTCCTACAGTTATCTACGTTACATCCGGTAATCCAGGCTCAACGTCACCGTCCGCGGATCGCCCCAGAACACGCCGTTGTAGAAACCAACGTTGTCGTAATACCGCTCATCAAACAGGTTATCGACGTTCAACGAGGCGCTGAGGTTTTTGTCGATCTCATAGCGCGACATCAGTTTCACCACCGAGTAGCTGCCCTGATTGATCCGGCTGCGCTCGGTGACAATTCTTCCATTGGCGTTACGCCCCACCGGACGGCTGGCAGTGCCGTAAATGTCGCTCTGCCAGTTCACCGCGCCGCCTACCGTCAACGCACTCCATTCCCCCGGCAAGCGATAGGCCGTGGACACCCGCAGCATGTTCAGCGGTTGCGCGGTGTTATTGCGTTTGTCTTCACCATTCACCGAGTGGGTGTAGGTGTAGCCGGCAGTCATGTTCCAGCCTGACGACACTTCGCCGGACACCTCGGCCTCAAAACCATTGACTTTGTTGCCCTTGCCGCCGGATTTGAAGAACTCTTCGCCGGTCAGCGGATCCGGTGGCACCGAGTCGTCGAGTTCGGCGACGTTATCCTGCTTGCTCCAGAACACTGCGGTGGCGATGTTCAGGCGCTCGTCCAGCAAACTGCCCTTGAGGCCCACTTCATAGTTCTGACCGACGATCGGCTCCAGGTATTTGCGGCTGGAATCGCGTTCGGTCTGCGGCTTGAAGATGTCGGTGTAGCTGACGTAGGCGGTGTACTCCGGGGTGATGTCGTACAACAGGCCGGCGTATGGGGTGAAGACGTCGTTTTCCACCTGGCTGCTGTGGTCGTTACCGGTGCGTTCATTCTGATCATTGAATGAGTAGTAGTTGCTGCTGGTTTTCCAGCTGCCATAACGACTGCCCAATACCGCGTGCCATTGATCGGTGAGGCTCAGGCGGGTGGCCAGGTAACCGGCTTTCTGCCGGGTGCTGTCGTTGGAGCCCTCGATGCCGGTATCGGTGTCGCGGAACTTGGCAATGTTGCCCATGTATTTCCAGTCGGGAATATTGTCGTAGCCCGGCGGCGTCGGCGCCTCCACCAGATACGGGCTGGAGGCGCTACGTTCGGCTTCGCCGTAGCCCACCATCAACTCGTGCTCGCGACCGAGCAATTGATAAGGCCCGGCAAAGTTGAAGTCATAAACCTCCATCTTTTGCTCGCCCTTCATATGGCTGCGATACGCCACCATGCCGCTGCGGTCGTCGTTGGGGTAACCGCCACCGCCGTAGTAGACCTTGCCGTCGGTGTCGCTTTCGCGATGGGTGTAGGCGGCTTTCATGTGCCAGCCGTTGCCCAGGTTCTGATCGAGGTTGGCAAAGGCGGTCTTGTCCTTCAGCGGCCAGGAACTCCAACTGGTCGCCATGTTGGTCGAGCGTGGCAGATTGGCCTTGTCGCCATTGGAATTCCAGTACGGCACGGTGCCCCAGGAGGTGCCCTGGACCTGTTTGTCCTGATAGTCGTAACCCACCGCCAGCACGGTGTCGTCGGTCAGATCGGCTTCGAGGATGCCGTAGCCGACCTCACGCTGCAGTTGATAGTGATCGCGGAACGATTTGCTGTCGCGGTAGGCCAGTACACTGCGACCCCGCAGGCGACCATCGAAGGCCAGCGGTCCGCCGACGTCGACGTAGCTGTAGTAATCGTCGTAACTGCCACCACTGACACCGGTTTTGGCTGCCCATTCGTGGGTCGGGCGCTTGCGCACCATGTTGATGGTCGCGGACGGATCGCCGGCGCCGGTAGTCAGGCCGGTCGCGCCGCGTACCACTTCGATGCGGTCGTAAATGATGGTGTCGGAATCGGACTTCATGCGCCCGAAGGTATTGAGCATGCCATCGATCTGGAAATTGTTGATCGAGTAGCCGCGAGACGAATAGCTGACTCGGTCGGAATCGTTGTGCTGGACGACGATGCCGGTGGTCTGACTCATGGCTTCTGACAGGGTCGACAGCTTGAAGTCGTCCATCTGCTGGCGGGTGACCACGGAAACCGACTGCGGCGTTTCCTTGATCGAAAGATTCAACCGAGTCGCGGTGCTCATCGCTCCAGTGGTGTAGGAATCGGTATTTTCGGTGGTGCTGCCAAGGGCGGCAGCATTGACGTTGGTGGTGTCCAACTCGAGTGCCTTGGCGGCAGGCTCCTGCTGTTTATCAGTCTCGCTGTCCGCATGGGCGGTAGGGCACAGGGCAACACTGCACAGGCCCAGGGTCAGGGTCATGGAACGGGTAATGGGCGCGAACATCGCAGCCGACTCCTTGTCTTCGGGTGGAAAAATTCCGTTTGCTCAAAGACGAAGGGCGATCAGAGAATTTAGGCTTATTGCGAATAATTATTAATATTCTTTGCGTTGGGCTAGCAGGGCTGCAAGCCCAACGCTAGAAAAGGGGGCTGTTACCCACCCCCGAGGTACCCATCTATTGCTTGACGACGGCCGCTGCAGGCGCCTTCGGCTTCATCAGGCTGAAGTCGATCAGGGCTTTCTGTTCGACCTCGTAGGGATTGCCGATCAGCAGCGGGCGTGGCTTGAAGCTGTCGCTGACCAGGCTCTTGCTGCGGTCCAGTTCGTCGAAGCTCAACCCGGCGAGGTCGGCCCAGGTGTGGATCAGGTGCGAACTGCTGTAGGGCCGCTGCAAGTCACCGGCGAAGTTCCAGTCGTGGTTCGCACGCCATTTCGGCGAGGCCCAGGCCATGAACGGAATGGTGTACATCGGCGCGGTCGGCTTGGCTTCGTTACGGCCCAGGGTGTTATGGCCGGCCGAATCGAACACGTCTTCGCCGTGGTCGGAAAGGTACAGCAGGAAGCCGTTCGGATCGGTCTTGGCGTAGTCCTTGATCAGGCTGGAGACCACGAAGTCGTTGTAGCGCACCGCGTTGTCGTAGCTGTTGTAGGTCGGCAACTGGTCATCGCTGACCCCGGGCGGTACACCCTGGCGATCCTGGAAGGTGTCGAAGGTCGGCGGGTAGCGGTACTGGTAGCTCATGTGCGTGCCCAGCAGGTGCACCACAATGAACTTGCGTGGCGCGCTGTCGGACAGGGCCTTGGCAAAGGGTTCCAGCACATCGCCATCGTATTGACGGGCATTCTGGTTGCGGTTGTTGTTCAGGTACACCTGTTCATCGGCCTGTTCGGAGAAGGTCGTGAGCATGGTGTTTCGCTTGGTCATGGTCTGCTGGTTGGTGATCCAGTAGGTCTTGTAGCCGGCCTGTTTCATCATGCTGACCAGCGACGGGGTCTTGAGGTACAGGTCCGGGTTCTCTTCATCGGCAAAGGTCAGGACCTGTTGCAGCGCTTCGATGGTGTAAGGACGCGGGGTGATGACGTTATCGAATACCGCCAGTTGATCCTTGAGCTTGTCCAGTTCAGGCGTGGTCTCGCGCGGATAACCGTACAGGCTCATGCGCTGACGGTTGGTCGATTCGCCGATCACCAGCACCAGGGTCGCCGGCTGGTTGGCCATGGCGTCCTTGAAATTGTGCAGCGGCGGGACCTGGCTGGCGTTGTCGAGCATGCCTTGCATGCTGGCGAGGGTCTCACCATAGCGACGGTAGGCCACCAGCATCTGCCAAGGCACGGCCGGTTCGATACGGGTTTCGAATTTCTCGTAGCCGGCGGCCAGGCTGCCGGTGCGCGCCGTCTGCTTGACCAGCGGGTAACCAACCACCGCCACCACAATCGCCGTGGCTGCCAGCAGCGCCTTGCCACGGGACAGGTACACCGGGCGCAGGCGGCTCCAGAGGAACAGCGCCACCAGGGTATGGGCGAGGAACGCGGCGACCATCCACCAGGCAAAGTACTGCGTCATGTACTCGCCAGCTTCCGAGATGTTCGACTCGAACATGATGAAGATGACGCTTTGCGAGAACTCTTGCTGGTAGATGAAGAAGTAGCCCAGGCTGGCCATCGAGCAGGCCCAGAGGACGACGCCAATCACCGCCGCCAGCACCCGCGTACGTGCCGGAAACAGCAGCATCGGGGCCAGCCAGATGGCGCTCATCACGAAAGCCTGGCGGAAACCGCTGAAGCCCGCGGTGCCGGTCAGCAGGATCAGCAGTTGGGTGATTCCGGAAAAATACCAGAAAAACAGGAACAGCCAGCCCAGGCCAGCCCAATCAAAGCCTTTTGCAGGCGTACTGCTGCGTTCTAACGTCGCCATCCAGCGCTCCAGCATGATTCATGACTTCCAGCACCGGACGAGTCAGGGCGCTGATCAAAAAAAACGCTCGAAAAACGAGCGTCAACAGTGCCTTACAGTATCTGTAACGGCATGTGAAAAGTTCGTGAAGTACGCCACCGAAGGTACCGGGTTACCGCACCCGGGGCCCGCCAATGGCATTACATGGGGGGCTGCAGGCGAGGGCGCCTGCATGCGAACTGACGACAACAGGACGTTGCAATGACAGACACCGAGCTACCTTTCGAACACTACTCCGACACTCTGGCCCAAGCGGTCCAGGCAGAATTCAAGGGCCGGCCCATCGTGGTGACGGCGGCCCTGAAGCAATTCACCCGTGCACTCAATAACCGTTTCCCGGGGCAGACTATCGATGTGTTGAGCACCTCCCTCAATTCGCCCAACTGGGTGCAGGGCTCCGGCCCGGAGACCGGGAAAATCGACGGCCATACCACGACACCGTTGCTGGAAGTCATGACTCATGCCATCACCGGCCGCGCGCAATTGCTCTTCAGCAATGAGCATTACCTGACCGATGGGCGCGACCGCCGTCTTGCGCTGGACATGCGTGAAGTCGAAGACCTCTTGCGCCGTCTGCCCAGGGTGCTGGTTGCCGCCATGCAGGAGGCTCTGACGGATTATTGGAATGAACCGGCGCTTGATGGCACGCAACGCTGGCAATGGCTCAGCGACGTGCTCAGGAGCGCTGCGCTGGTGAGCATGGGGCCGGCGGGCAGTGCCGCGTCCCTTGACGAAGCCCAGGCCGATAGCGTGCTGCAGGTCCTGCGTTGCCCGGTCAAGGAGGATCGGGCCCAACTGTTCGGCGCCGATTGCACCCGGGTTTATCTGATCGATTACCACGCTCGCGCCGGCACTGCCGAAAACGCCCACTTGGCGGTTGACCTGTTGCTCGTGCGCAAGTTGGCTCAGCGCGAACTGGTGCTGAGCCTGAACACCGCCGGGAACATAGAAAGCTATGGCAGCCTGCAGGCATTTGCCGATGCCGAGGGCGACAAATGGGGGCGCAGGCGGGCGATCGATACCCTCCAATTGCAGCCCTATGAGTCGATTGGCGATGCTTTTGTGACTCAGGCCCAGGCGTTGCTGAATAACCAGTTGGAGGGCTTGAACTTCTTCGGCGCCGTTGCAGGCCAGGACTTGAGCGTCCTTGAAGATCGGTTGGCGCGCCTCACCGACCTGGCCCCCCACCTGCTGAAAAACAACCCTGGCGCTTATGAGCACGTCCTCTACCAGGAAGTCAGCAACCAGCTTCCCGACTGGCTGATTCAGGCCTCGCCCCGTCAGGCGCAGGCCTACAGCCGCTATTTATTCAGGCTCGGCGCGTTGCAGCAGGCCACCAAAGGCCAGGCCTACAGCCACGATATTCCGAGTGCAGAACAATTCGCCCGGCAGGCCTTGCGCAGTGCCATGACCCGTTTTGGTGAAGGGGTCGACCCGGACCTGATCGAAATCACCCAATACCGCAACGAGGATGGATTGCTGGTGATCGTCGGGCCGGCGACCGGGCGCTTCACCGGCGAGACCCTGAGCCTGACCCGGCGCGCCCTGAATAATCTGGCGGGGATTCCATTCCTGGCGTCCGAATTCAAGTGCAAGGACGGCTCGCCGGCCCCGGCCTGGATGACCCTGGACAGGGTCAGGGCGCTGATAACGGCCGCCGACATCGGCAAAGCCTATCCGGCGCTGGTCAAGCGCCTGCTGCTGGATGAGCCGCTGGAACGGGCACCCCGGGAAAGGTTGTTCAGCGAACAATTGCGCATTCAGTTACCGATGTTGGCCTTGGAAAACAGCATCCGCGGCCGCTCGGGTTGCAGCGAAGCCGGCTATCGCTGCCTGGCCGCCGCGCTGCAGGCGGATCCCCAGGCCCGGCGCGTCAGTGGCCAGGTGATGGTGACCAAAACCCTGGCCTTCAAGGCCGATGTATCGAACGACAGCCACAGCGTGAGCAACATGTTCATCTTCGGCCCCGAGGATGCGCAAGCCGGGCCGCACATTCTCTACCGACCGCTGTACCCCGAGGCGCTGATCGAATTTGCCTCCCTGGACGCCTTGCTGGCAGAAATCGTCAGCGACAGGCCGCGGCCGGACAACCCGCAAGCGCCATCACTGCAGAAAACCGTCCTCGCCTGGATGAGCCCCGAGGCGCAGAGAATCTACGGTAACGGCGGCTTCCTTGAGCCCCATCCGGTGGGTGTGCTGTTTGGCGCCGACCTGCTGCCCTCACATCCCGCCAGATTGGCCTTGTCCACCCTTGAGGGGGATGTCGTGGCGCAGTTGTATGTCGCCAACGCCAACGTCCTGGCTCAACTGGCGGACGAGCAAACCGTGTCTAACGCCGAGCAGCGCTGGAACACCCTGCAGCAACTGGGCGAGGCCGTATTCAATGGCCTGCTCAACGCGGTGCTGCCTTTTCTCAGCGGTCCGGCGGCGACGGTGGGCTGGCTATTGACTATGGAAATCTCGACGCTGCAAGCCCTTGAGCCGCTGACCCAGGACGATGCAGAACCGTTGAAAGCATTTACCTTCAACCTGCTGATCAATCTGGCAGTGAGCTTGCTGGTCCAGCGCCTGTCGTCGGTGATCAGTGCGCCGGTCAAACCCTTCGATCATCACTCGACGCTGCCGCGCCGCGGGGCGGTGCAGGTCAGCGCCACCCTCAAACATCCGATCGGGCCTGGCGCGGCCAGTGCCATCAGCGACAGTGCGCTGGATTTCTCGACCCCGGTCAGCGCCGACTCGCGACAGTTACTCGAACGTTTCCTGAACACCGCCCAGGTCGGTCGCGGGGCGGTCATCGACACGCCGGCGCCGCCAGACGTGGCGGTGGTGAACGGGCGCTGGTATGTCCAGGTGCCGGCTCGACTCAGGGGCTATGGCTGGGCCAATGTCGAGCCGGCGGAAAACGGCAATCTGCTGGTTCTTGATCATTTGGGTCGGCGAATTAACGGACTGGAGCTTAGCCCCCATGGGCAGGGCTTCTGGGACATCGCCCCGCAAATGCGTGTGCGCGGTGGCGGGCCGGGTATGAGTCGCTATCTGTCGGACGTCTTCGCCGATTCGGCGTTGCGCGCGCGGCGTGCCGAGACGGCGATGAAAGTCAGAAAGTTGAAAGAGCGTATCGGCGAACTGGATGCCAGCATTGCCCAGGCAGAGGAGATAAGTCAGGCGGCTCAGCACAATGCTCAGGCTCTGGCCGATGAAATCGCGCGGATTAACCAGCAAATCGAGACGGCCAGCGACGACCGGCAGAATCGATTGAAGGACGAGCGTGCGACCTTGCGCAAAAAGCTGCACGGTGCCGATATCGACTACAAGAAAAAGGCCAGGGTGTTTATTAACGGCTATCTGGACCGAATCAAGTTGGGCGAGGAGGTCGCTGCGTTGCTGGCAAAAGATCCGGATTACCAGCGCGAGGCCATTTTCGCCAACCTGCTCGACCTGGTGACCTGCTACGGCGCGGTCGATGAAAACCTGATCAGGGTCACGGCCGTATGGTGGGAGTTGGGGCTGTCGGTGCGCAGCGTGTTTCCGCTGGCATTCGAACAGCGGACCGTGCAGACCGACGTGCCCTACAGCGTATTGCTGGAAACCCGCAAGCGCGTGCTCAACGGTTTCCCGGAGCGCATCCGCATCAGTGCCGCGCTGGAGCAGTCCATGACCGAGCTGGAAGCGCTGGATCGCAGTCTGCGCAAAGGCTATCTGCAAAGAACCGGCTACCTTTCGCCGGAAACCCAACGACTCAAAGCGCTGGTCGACAAGCGAGACAAGAATACCGACTGGCTGATCCTGCATGAGCTGATGTGCCTGCGCGGTGCTCTGGCCGGTGATGCGGCGCTGGAACCGAGCCTGGCAGAACTGGCCGGGCTGGAGGGCCTGGCCAAGGCCCGGCTGGGAGCGGTCACCGATGGCGTGCTGCGGGTGCGCGCGACCCAGGGTTTTGATCCACGGCAGCGGGTGGAGTTTCTCCAGGAAGCGATCAGCGTCTATAACGATGCGCAGTTACTGGCGGCCAACCTGCGCAAGGTCGGTGATCGACCCAGCTACGTCGCGCAGTTGTTCCTGGAGAAGTTCCTCGAGGCCCTGGCACGGATGCGTGCCATTGCCGAAGCCGAACTGGGTGAGTCGATCAATGAAGACGTCGAGCAGGCGCCGGAACAGCCAGAGCAGGAACCGGCGGTCACACCTGCACTGAAAAAAAGCCGCAAGCGCACCCGGCGGCCCAATGAACGACTGATCAAGACGGCAGAAGGCTTTCGCGTCGGCGATGTGCGCGAGTCCAGTGACAGTGAGCCGGACGAAACGGTGGTGGTGCATGACCAGGCCACCGAGCAACAGATCATTTTCTACAAGGACAAGGAACAGGACATTTACCGCCAGCGCCCAAATGCGCCGGTCGAGCCGCCGCTGCCCGTCAGGCCCACTCAGGCTCTGAAAACACTGATGGACAGGGGTAATGCAATGCTCAGCGGGCTGGACCTGCTGATTGCCAACTACAGAAAGGACGCCTTTCGCTACCGCGAGCCCGCCAGCCTGGAGGATCGCTTTTTGTCGCAGACGAACAAGTTCAACGAGTTGGCAACTCAGGTCCGACAGGCCATGCAAAACAAGAAGGGTGAGGAGTGGGCCAGCGCAGTCAAGGTCTTTCAGGAACTGAAAAACGCCGGTGAACAGTTGGCCAAAGAGGGTCGCAGGCTGCGCATCGAATTGACCAAACAACTGCCGCCGACCGCCGGAAGCTTCGAATACCTGCTGCGTGAGGGGGTGGTGCGGATCGAGAATCCGTCCTGGACCGACAAGTCCACGCCCGCCCAAGCGGACTTTTTGCTGGAGTACGAGATCATCGACAACAGCAGTCGCGGTCGCCGCCAGGTGTTGTGGTATGCCCACTTCCATGGCTCCGCTCGTTCGGTTCAGCGGTTGACCGAGGGCCACTTGAAACTGGCGCGCCTACGCTTTGTCACCGTGCGCGATCAGGTGCAGCATCCTGAACTCTATGCCGATGTGGTGTATCCGGGCGGTATGCGGATGGCGTTCGCCAGGCAGCACTTTTTCGATCTGCTGCCTGCGGCGTGACGATGGGCGATGCGCCTGCTGCAACGGCAGGCGCATCCGAGGGTCAATCCAGAGGGCGTAGCAGTGCTGGCTGTGCGCTATCAACGCGTAACTGTTGGCGCAGTTGCGCGACTTCCTGGAGCAAGCGCTCACGGTCGGCCTTGAGTTGTTGCAGTTCGTCACGGCGAATGGTGACGTACAGGGTCTGTGGCGGCAGTGCGTTGACGACGGTGCCCATTGATTACCTCGCTGTTTTGACACGGTGGTTCGAGCGCCAAGGCGCATTCGAGACCACTTTCGGCGCCGATTCTGATTTCTTTTGCCTGTCAATGGAACTTTTTTATTTTACGTTGTCCTTGTGTCTTCGTCATCGTTTGGGACGTTATCCCTAGAGTTCAGGCAAAATGCCCGGAAACTATGTAGCAGCGCACTGGACTAAGCTTGACTGAGTCCGGGGTACTATTGACCTTTTGACACACATTTATTCGCAGTAAGGAGCATCAGCACATGCAATTGGGGATCATTGGACTGGGCCGCATGGGCGGCAACATTGCACGGCGCCTGATGCTCAACGGGCATAGCACTGTGGTCTATGACCGCAACACCGCGTTCGTTGACACTCTGGCCAAAGAAGGCGCTACCGGCGTTGCCGACCTGCCGGCATTGGTTGCCGCCCTCGAGCAGCCGCGCGCGGTCTGGGTGATGTTGCCCGCCGGCGCACCGACCGAAGACACCATCGACGCCCTGAGCGAATTGCTCGACGCCGGTGACGTGATCATCGACGGCGGTAACACCTTCTACAAAGACGACATCCGCCGGGCGAAAACCCTCGCCGAAAAAGGCCTGGTGTACATCGACGTCGGTACCTCCGGCGGCGTCTGGGGCCTGGAACGTGGCTACTGCATGATGATTGGCGGTGATGCCGAGCAGGTGTTGCGTCTGGACCCGCTGTTTGCCGCACTGGCGCCGGGCATGGGCGATATTCCTCGGACCAAGGATCGGGTCTCCAGCGATGACCGTGCCGAGCGTGGCTACATCCATGCCGGCCCAGCCGGTGCCGGGCACTTCGTGAAAATGATTCACAACGGGATCGAATACGGAATGATGCAGGCCTTCGCCGAGGGCTTCGACATTCTCAAGACCAAATCCTCGGAAATCCTCCCGGAAGATCAGCGCTTCGACCTGAACGTCGCCGACATCGCCGAAGTCTGGCGCCGTGGCAGCGTGGTTTCCTCGTGGTTGCTCGACCTGACGGCCGACGCCCTGGCCAGCGATCCGAAGCTCGACGGTTTCTCCGGCTCCGTGGCCGACAGCGGTGAAGGTCGCTGGACCATCGAAGCCGCCATGGAGCAGGCCGTACCGGTGCCGGTATTGTCCAGTTCGCTGTTCTCGCGTTACCGCTCGCGCCAGCAGGGCGCTTACGGTGACAAGATCCTGTCGGCCATGCGCTTCGGCTTTGGCGGCCACGTCGAGACCCCGAAAAAATGACCGCGATCCGCAAGAAGTCCAAGGTTCAACCCGCTCCACCGACCACGCTGTTTCTGTTCGGTGCCCATGGCGACCTGGTCAAGCGCTTGCTGATGCCGGCGCTGTACAACCTCAGTCGCGACGGATTGCTGGGGGACGGCTTGCGGATCATTGGCGTTGACCATAACGCCAGCACTGACGGTGAGTTCGCCGGCAAGCTCGAAGCGTTCATTCGCACCGAGGCGGCCAACAAGGTCGGCAACGGCCATGATTCCCTGGATCCGGCGCTCTGGGCCCAGTTGGCCAAGGGCATCAGCTATGTCCAGGGCGATTTTCTCGACGACAGCACTTACCAGGCGCTGGCGGCGAGCATCGCAGCCAGCGGCACCGGCAACGCGGTGTTCTACCTGGCGACAGCGCCGCGCTTCTTCAGTGAAGTGGTGCGCCGGCTCGGTGCCAATGGCTTGCTGGAGGAGGGTCCCGAAGCCTTCCGCCGGGTAGTGATCGAGAAACCCTTCGGCTCCGACCTGCAGACCGCCGAGGCCTTGAACGCCTGTCTGCTCAAGGTCATGTCCGAGAAACAGATCTACCGGATCGACCATTACCTGGGCAAGGAAACCGTGCAGAACATTCTGGTCAGCCGGTTTTCCAACAGCCTGTTCGAAGCCTTCTGGAACAACCACTACATCGACCACGTGCAGATCACCGCTGCCGAAACCGTTGGCGTGGAAACCCGGGGCAACTTCTACGAACACACCGGCGCCCTGCGGGACATGGTGCCCAATCACCTGTTCCAGTTGCTGGCCATGGTGGCGATGGAGCCGCCCGCGGCCTTTGGTGCCGATGCGGTGCGTGGCGAAAAGGCCAAGGTGGTCGGGGCGATCCGCCCGTGGTCGACCGAAGAGGCCCGGGCCAATTCGGTGCGAGGTCAGTACACATCCGGCGAAATTGCCGGCAAACCGGTGGACGGTTATCGCGATGAACCCAAGGTGGCTGCGGACAGCAGCACGGAAACGTTCGTCGCCTTGAAAGTGATGATCGACAACTGGCGCTGGGTCGGAGTGCCGTTTTACCTGCGTACGGGCAAGCGCATGAGTGTGCGTGACACCGAAATCGCCATCTGCTTCAAACCTGCGCCCTATGCGCAGTTTCGCGACACCGAAGTCGACGAGTTGCAACCGACTTACCTGAGAATTCAGATTCAACCCAATGAAGGCATGTGGTTCGACCTGCTGGCCAAGCGCCCAGGCCAGGCTTTGGACATGGCCAACATCGAACTGGGCTTTGCCTACAAGGATTTTTTCGAGATGCAGCCCTCGACGGGCTACGAGACGCTGATCTATGACTGCCTGACCGGCGATCAGACCCTGTTCCAGCGCGCCGACAATATTGAAAACGGTTGGCGCGCGGTGCAACCCTTCCTCGATGCATGGCAGGAAGACGCCAGCGTGCAGTCCTACGCTGCCGGCGAAGACGGCCCAAGTGCCGCCGACGAGCTGCTGACCCGTGACGGTCGGGCCTGGCATCGCCTGGGTTGAATCACCCAAACCCCGGCGCGAACGCCGGGGTTTGTCGTTTACAGCCAGTAACTCACCGCGTACCAGCCCAGCACGCCCATGACGCAGGTGTAGGGCAGTGCCATCCAGACCATGCGCCCGTACGACAGGCGAATCAGCGGGGCAATGGCCGAGGTCAGCAGGAACAGGAATGCGGCCTGGCCATTCGGAGTCGCAACGCTGGGCAGGTTGGTGCCGGTATTGATGGCGATCGCCAGGGTCTCGAAATGCTCGCGGCTCATGTGCCCGGCGGCAAACGCCTGCTTGACCTCGGTGATGTAGATCGTCGCGACGAACACGTTATCGCTGATTGCCGACAACAGGCCGTTGGCAATAAACAACATGCCTGGCTGCTGCTCAGCCGGCAGGGCCAGCACCCACTCGATCAATGGCCGGAACAGTTGCTGGTCGTGAATCACCGCGACCACGGCGAAGAAGGTCACCAACAGTGCGGTAAAGGGCATGGCGTCCTTGAATGCGCTGCCGATCCGGTGCTCGTCAGTGATCCCGGTGAAACTGGCGATTAGCACGATGACCATCAGGCCGATCAGCCCGACTTCGGCGATATGCAAGGCCAGACCGACAATCAGGATCAGCGCCGCCATGCCTTGCACCAGCAGCGCCGCGCGTTGCCGGGCGGTGCGTTCGGCATTGTCCTGGGCCGCATAGTCGGCCAGCACGGCGCGCACGTTGTCCGGCAACAGGGTGCCGTAGCCGAACCAGCGGAGTTTTTCCAACAGCACGCAGGTCACCAGGCCTGCGGCAAACACCGGCAGAGAGACGGGCGCGACCTTGTGGAAAAACTCGGCAAAGTGCCAGCCCATCTCATGGCCGATCAGCAGGTTCTGTGGCTCGCCCACCAGGGTGCAGACACCGCCCAGGGCTGTGCCCACGGCGCCGTGCATCAACAGGCTGCGCAGGAACGAGCGGAACTGTTCGAGGTCGGCGTGGTGCAATTGCGGCAGGTGCTGGTCATCGCTGAACTCACTGTCCTGACGCGGATCTTTGCCCGACGCCACCCGGTGATAAACCGAGTAGAAACCCACGGCCGCACTGATGATCACCGCCGTTACGGTCAACGCATCGAGAAATGCTGAAAGAAACGCCGAGAGAAAGCAGAACATCAGCGCCAGTAAGGCCTTGGAACGCACCCCCAGCAGTAGCCGGGAAAACAGGAACAGCAGCAGGTCCTTCATGAAGTAAATCCCTGCCACCATGAACATCAGCAGCAGGATCACCGGAAAGTTGTGTTGCAGCTCGTCGTACAGCGCCTGGGGCGTGGTCATGCCGAGCAGCAGGGCCTGGATCATCAACAGTCCGCCGGGCAGCAGCGGGTAGCATTTGAGGGCCATCGCCAGGGTGTAGATAAACTCGGCCACCAGCAGCCAGCCAGCGGCCACTGGCCCTGCCGTCCACAACAGCAGCGGATTGATTATCAGAAAAGCGAGAATGCTCGCCTTGTACCAGCGCGGTGAATGCCCGAGGAAATTATGTGCAAACGCCTGGGCCATTGAACCGGACATCGGCGACTCCTTTGTTTAAGAAGCGCGCAACTTGCCGTAACACTCGGGGAAGATCAAGTTCTTGAGTTTTATTGCTGTTCATGAGCGCCAGACATTTACGCCCGGTAGCGCACCAGCACCGCGCGATAGTGGCCGTCCAGCGAATAGCCGGCGACCACAACGCGCTGGCTATCCTGCAGCGCTATCGCCGTGGCGGTATCCAGGCTGCGGCCCAGGCGCGTGCGGACCCAGCCGTTACCCTCAGCGAACTCCAGGTCCGGGCGGCCATCCGGCAGGTGGCGGGCGAGAATGAAGTCGGCCTCCACGCCGCCAACGGTTGCTCCCACGCTGTACACGCGGCCATCAGCGCTCGCCGTGGCGGCGGTCCATTGGCTTGGGCTGTGGCCGATAATGGTCAGACGCGGCAGCCCGGCATTGCTGCGGCTGTCCGCACGACCATCGCGGCGAACCGTCAATGACAGGCAGTGCATGGGATCGCGACTGCTGCCAAAACACAGCAGGTTGCCATTGGCCTGCTCAATCACCTGACTGACCTGGGCGCTGCGTCCATCAATGCTGAAACCGAGAAAACCGTGTTCACCGAAGCGGCCGTCCAGTTGTCCGTCCGAGTCAAAGCGTGCCAGCAACCCTTGTTGCGGTGTGTCGATGGATCCGGCGACGACAATCGCCCCGTCTTTCTGCACCAGCAAGCTGGACAGCCAAGTGTTGAGCAATAGATGGCGCACCATCACAAAGCCCCGGCCATTGAACGATGGGTCCAGATCACCTTGCGCAGTCAGGCGAATAACAATGCCGACGTGGTCGGAGAATTCGTATTGGTGGTTGGCCAGCAACAGCATCCGCCCGTCGGCCTGCACCTGTACATCACACGCCTCGGCGCCCGGCACACCGGGCGGCAGCCAGGGATCCCGCACGCCCTGGGACAGATTGCCGGGCAGGCGTACGACCTTAATGCCCTGATCGCAAAAGGACCGGTCCAGGTTGCCGTGCTGATCAAACAGCGCGAGGGCGGGCAGGGTGCATTGGGGATTTTCATACATGAGGCCGGACAGCAGGATGCGGCCGTCGGCCAATAACTGGATTTTGCCAGCGGTCGACTCGCACCCCGGTTCGAATTGCCCTACCAGGCTGCCCCCGGCGGCGAAACTCTGGTCCAGCGAACCGTCCGCCTGCAGACGGGTCAGGCCATATTGGCAACCGTGCTCACCCGCGACCTTGGCGGCGACCACCAACCGGCCTTGCTGGTCGACGACGACATCATTGGCCATGCTCCAGAGGCTGCCTGGAAAGTCGAGCCAGGCTTTGCCATTGGAAGCAAAGGCCGTGTCGAGTTGCCCTGACGCATCAAAGGGGAGACGGAATGCAATGGTGTCGTGGATGGAGTGGACTGACATGACGCTTCTCCTTGCGAGTCGACCAGATCCAGTACCGAGGAGGTGGTTTCACATTGGAGTTATTCAAGCGCTGAATGAAATAGTGCACAACTGTCTGAAATCACCGACGGTGCGGCGTTATGTGCCAGAACAGTGTCTTTGTAACCCGAAGTTGCAAGTTAAGGTAAAAACAGTCGTTTATTGTTGATGGGCAATAAAACAGCGGACCACCGAGCAGTGATCCGCTGTTGTTTACTTAGTGCGGCATGGACCAGCCCTGCAACTGATAACCTTTTTCTTTAAGTTCGCTGCGGGCTTCGTTGAGCAGTTTTTCAAGCTGTGCCGGATCGATGTTGCTGCTGGACAATTGCTTGTCGAGGAGGCGATTACTTGTACGGTCGATAACGGTCAGTGTCACCGGGCCGGTGCCGTCCTGCAGCGCCCAGGCTACGCATTGGAAAGGAGTAAATGCGCGGTCGGCAATCAAAAGAGCTTCGTTCATACGGAGCGGAGCGTTCATGGGGTCTTCTCTCTCAAGTGCCCAATCAAGATCTTCGAGGTGCCGGCGGTTGGGCGTACCGTGCGGCGGGTTACTTGTACTGATGCACGCAAGCAGGGGGCAGGTCACACATATTCCGAATAAATTTCATCTTTCTTTCAAAGTCACTTGAATGGCGGCTAGTTTGAAAGCCTGGTGAAAGGTTGGCCGCCTTTGCCGTTGATTCTTGTGGGAGCGAGCTTGCTCGCGAAAAGAACCATCGGCACCGCGTACTCGTTGAACATCTTCGCGAGCAGGCTCGCTCCCACAGGGATGCCTGTTGCATAGCAGGCTAAGTAAAGTTCTTATAGCTAAAAGCTCATTAGCCTTATAGTTAAACGATACAAGCCAGTGTCAAGTTCTTGCTAATGTTACACCCAGGCCTGCCAAACGACTGTTTCTAATAACTTTTCCATAATTTGGCGCCAAGGAACAGTCATGATTGAAACGCCTGCTACGCGACGTCTATTGGTGGTCGATCCCTGCGAGGATTGCCATCAGTTGCTGCCAGGATTGCGTGCCATCGGCTGGGATGTCGACAGTTGCAGCCTGGAAAATGCCGGGGACCGCAGCTGCGATGTGGGGCTCTTGCGATTGCAGCCCTTTCACCTGGAACGTCCCGAAGCGGTCAAGGACATGATCAGCCGCAGCGGCACCGAATGGATTGCCGTGCTCAGCCCGGAGGTCCTGCGCCTGCAGAAGGTGGGCGACTTCGTTTGCGAATGGTTTTTCGATTTTCACACCTTGCCTTTCGATGTTTCCCGGGTCCAGGTCACCCTGGGTAGGGCCTTCGGCATGGCGCGTCTGCGCGGTCAGGGCACCATCCATGTCGATCAGCCCGAGCACGAACTGCTGGGTGACAGCAAACCGATTCGCGAGCTACGCAAGTTGCTGAGCAAACTGGCGCCCACCGAATCCCCGGTGCTGATCCGCGGCGAAAGCGGTACCGGCAAGGAACTGGTGGCGAGAACCCTGCACCGGCAGTCGCAACGCCACAGCAAACCCTTTGTCGCGATCAATTGCGGGGCGATCCCGGAGCACTTGATCCAGTCCGAGTTGTTCGGCCATGAAAAGGGCGCGTTTACCGGCGCCCATCAACGCAAGGTCGGGCGTATCGAGGCGGCCAACGGTGGCACCTTGTTTCTCGATGAAATCGGCGATCTGCCGCTGGAACTGCAGGCCAACCTGCTGCGTTTTCTCCAGGAAAAACACATTGAACGGGTCGGCGGCAGCCAGCCCATTCCGGTGGACGTGCGGGTGCTCGCCGCGACCCACGTCGACCTTGAGGCGGCGATTACCGTCAAACGCTTTCGCGAAGACCTGTATTACCGGCTCAACGTGCTGCAGGTGGTGACCGCGCCCCTGCGCGAGCGCCATGGCGACCTGGCGATGCTGGCCAGCCATTTTTCCCACTTCTACAGCCTGGAAACCGGGCGCCGGCCACGCAGCTTCAGCGAGGATGCGCTGGTGGCCATGGGCAAGCATGACTGGCCGGGTAACGTCCGCGAACTGGCCAACCGGGTGCGACGTGGCCTGGTGCTGGCCGAGGGCCGGCAGATCGAGGCGCGTGACCTGGGCTTGCTCAGCCAGCAGGCCGTGGCGGCGCCCATGGGCACCCTCGAAGACTACAAGACCCGCGCCGAACGCCAGGCGTTGTGCGATGTATTGAACCGACACAGCGACAACCTCAGTGTCGCCGCCCGGGTACTCGGCGTGTCCCGGCCAACGTTCTACCGATTGCTGCACAAGCACCAGATCCGCTAGGGCGCGGAAAAGTGAAAGGCCCGCTGCGAGAGGATCGCAGCGGGCCTTTTGCTGTGTGAAGCGGGTTAGAAGTAGTACGGGAATTTCAGGCTGAAGGTGAAATCCGGGGCGTCGTCCGTCAGACCAATCGACAGGTTGGGCACGATGGTCAGGTTGTCGCTGGCGGCCACCGTCATGCCAACGTTGAAGTAGCCGGCGTTGGCATCGCTGGAGGTAACCGATTGCCAGTCGCCGCCGTCGGCCTTGAGCTTGCTCTTGCGTTGCACCAGGTCGGAGACCGAGAACGACATACTCATTTTTTCGTTCAGGGCAAAGGCGACACCCGCGCCGATCTGGAAGCTGTCGCCCAGACGAACCTTGCCGGGGGTATCGACGTTGACCGTGGAACTGATGTCATCAAACGATTCCTCCAGGTTGTGGGTATAGGACAGAGAGCCGAACAGCACGGCCGGGTCGAAGGTCTTGACCAGGGAAATCCCCGGGGTAATCGACCAGACGCCGTTACCGGTGGGCAGGTCATCCGGGACGAACAGGTTGCTGTTGCTGTCAACCTGGCGCAGCTTGATGCCAAAGGGCTCCTTGCCGGTCGGCGCCTTGACCCGCAGGGTAAACACCGCATCCGGGGAACTGACCGACTCGTCGAGGAACTTGTAGGCGACACCGAAGTTGACGTCGCCGATGGTCGGATCCTGGGTCACGGTCTCTTCGGAGGTCACGTTCGCCGCGCCGCCGGACGCGCCGCCGGACTGGTAAGTCGACTCGCGATAGACCACCGGCACGTTGAGGTCGAACTGCCAGCGATTATTCAGGTTGTAGCGGCCAGTGATGTCAAAGGTCCAGTTGTCAGCCTTGATCCGATCCAGGTTGATGTTGCCGAGGAAAATCGAGTCCAGGGCCAGGAAGCCGTTGAGAATCAGGGTGCGGGTGTCGTAACGGGCGTAAGTCACGCCGGTTTCGAGGCTGAATTTGCCGCCGCCGAAGAAACCGCTGGCCTCGTCATACAGGTTGGACACGCTTTGTGCCGGCTGGCTGTCATCCGACAGCGATTGGCCGTACGAACTGCCGGTAGCCCCGGCGCCCCCTGCTGCACCCCCCGATGCCGCTGCTGCCCCAGTCCCCGCAACCTGGGTATTGCCGCGCATGTCGGCAGGTGATTTGGCAAGACGCTTGGGTGGTGGTTCGGCGGGTTGTTCTTCTACCTGGCGGACTCGTTGTTCCAATACCGCCAGGGCCTTTTGCTGGACTTCGTAGCGTTGCTTCAGCTCCAGGAGTTCTTGTTTTAGGGCCTCTACTGCCGGATCGGGCGCTGCCTGCACCAGTGCCGCGGGAAGTAGAGTACTCAGACATACAACCGTGCGAAGTGACACCGATCGATACATGAATCAAGCCGTCCCTTTGAGCCCAATGGTCGAAAGTCAGCGTAGTTCAATATCCCATATTGCGTAGGCCTTTGAGTTGACTCAGGTTGCAATCCAAAGCGCCGGGGCTTGGGCCGTTGTTATTGAGTACCACGTTGAGCTGAGTCAGGTTGTTCACCATGTTGCTGTCGCCAAGCAGGCGAGTGTTTTGCAGCAAGCCACCCTGAGCAACCTGTTGCAGGGTACTGCCCTGGTTGTTATTGGCCGCGATGGCCATCTGGATACCGCCACTGTTGGCCGAAATGGCAATGGAACCGGCGGCGTTGCTGGCATTGATGGTGTTACCGGCGGTCAACACCTGGCTGCCAGGAGGCGGGGCGAGTGGTGCGGGGGCGCTGGACGCTTCTTTCACGTCAATCGCGACATTGTTGTAGGCGGTGTTGCCGTCGCCGGCGGCGCGCACGCTTTGCGTAACGCCCTGGGTACTGCTCAGCGCTGCACCGCCATAGATGTTGCCGGTGCCTTGGGATTGCGAGTGTCCTTTGTTACCTGAACCTGGCTCATTCACGGTCGAGACGTAAAACTGCGGTTTGACCGTGGAAGCCTGAATCTGCATTGAGGTCGACGCCCCAATCATGTCACCGCTGGCGTTGCGCCAGGTGCTGCTCATGACCACGCCAAAGCTGATGATCCGTCCTGGCATGACATAGCGACCGTGCAACTCGGAGAGCTCCGAGTCCTTGATCTCGATGGGCTTGAATCCTGCGTGGGCAAGCGTCGGCAAACTCGCAGCCAAGCATGCGGCGACCACCCAATGTGAAGTTTTCATCTTCGGCTCCTGGAGCGTCCAACTGCTCCTTTGTTTTTGTGAGCGCCTAGAAGAAATCGCTCTGAATAAAACCGAAATCCATCAACTCGGCATCTTTGACCGGATTGAAGTTATCCAGCTTGTTCTTGGCAGTCAGCGGCATCGGAGGATCGATCAAGGCATTGGCCTTGTCGTAACCGGGACCGATGATGGCAAACACAATGCCGTTCCAACCTTTCACAAAGTCATCGTGGGAGTAGCGTTTATGGCCCAGGACCGGATCACCGATGTACACCCAGTCTTTATCGGCCCGCTGCAACACCACGAAGTGCTTGTAGCCGCGAACATCCATCAGAACCACCACCGGGATCGTCACCGCTTGCAGTTTCTCAGGCGGAATACGATAGCCCCGCGCACGCATGCCGATGCTTTCGATGTAGCGCTTCATGTCGAGCATGGAAAACCCCTGGGTACGAACCAGGTCCTGGTCAGCACTGACCAGCATGCCCTTGATGATGTGCTCTTCATCGACATCCAGCCAATAAGCCTGGCGCAGGATGGTAGCCAGTGTGGCAGCACCGCAGCTGAAGTCGGTTTTCTGTTCGACCAAGTCGGCAAACTTGCGCTCACGCAGGCTTTGCACTTCCTTGTAGACCATGACACCGCCGGGTAGGGCGGCCACGGGCATCTGTGCAGCCTGAGTCAGGCCAGACAGGCAAAGCAGGAGGGAGAGGGCAGCAACTCGCATGGTCGTTACGCCTTGTGAGGTCAGAAGAAAAGCCCCGTTTCCGGGGCTTTCAGGTGCGTCGCAGTTAGAAGGTGTTGCCGCCTTGGCAAGCCTTGCAACCTGCAGCGATGGACAGCGAGTTGCTTTGTTGGTTACCCACGCCAGCTGCGACGTTGGTACCACCATTACCCGAGAAGCCGTTCATCGAGTTGGTCATCGAAGCATTGTTAACCACTGGGTTTTTCCAGCCATCTTTGGTCAGCACTTGCTGAGTCCAGTAGCCAGCCAGCTCAACACTTCCTTGTTCCTTGAAGGTGAACTTCTGATCTTTGTCCTTACCACCACCGTATTTGTAGTCATCATGACCTTTTTTGTCACCTTCGATGGTGCCATAGCCGGTGCCTTTGTAGCTGCCGGTAGCTTTGAAGCTGCCTTTGAGGTCAACCACTTTGTTCACACGGTCAGCTTTGTTGTCTACATCCAGGCCAGAGGAGGTCTGGTTGGCTGCAGCGGCTGCGGTGGCTACGCGACCGGCCGATACAGCAATGGCCAGGTTGTTTTTCTGTTGGTTGAAGTTGCCGGCGGCAGAGTTGACGCCGATGTTGCCGGAGCTGCCATTGCCAACGTTGTTGACGGTGGCGAGGTTTTGCGTGGAGCGGTTGGTCACAGAGTTATCAGTGCTGTTTTGAGTGGCACTGGACAGGGCAACAGCGCTACCGAAGATGAATTTTTCATCGGCGGTGGCGATGGCTGCGACGTTGTCTTGTTGGTTGCCGTCGCCGGCTGCAACGTTGGCGCCCATGTTACCGCTGGAGCCGTTGAGCGAGCTGTCAGCCTTGGCGGTGTTTTTGGTGCCTTGGTTGAGCACGCTGTTGCCGGAGCTGTCCTGTTGATCAAGGACCGCTGCGCCTGCACCGGCAGTGATCGAGAGAATCTGATCCAGGGTTGGACCTTGTGGTTTTGAAGGATGATGACGTTTGCCGCCATCGGCCTGAGCCGCAATTGCCATGACCGCTGCCAGAGCGAAAACCAGTGGTTTCAGAGCTGTTGTAGGTTTCATGGTGTTTCTCCGTGCTTATTAGTTGGTTAAGTGTTGGTACTTTCTAATTGCACTGCGGGATTTGGGTCAGTCTGCGACCCGGATGCTCAGGGTGTTAGCCATGCGGTTCCCCACCCCAGCACTCTGGTTCACCTGAATCACTCCTCGGCTGCCGGTGAAGGCCTGGTCGCTTGTCACGACCTGGCGACTGCCTTGCGAAGTGCCAGTTGCTCCTGAGCTCGGTAACAACGCCACGTTCTGTTGCGACAGGGCGCTGTCATCAATGCTCTGCGGCGCGGCGCTGACGCTGATCCGCATGGCATTGATCATTTGGTTGTTGGCCCCGGCGGACTGGTTCACGCCCAGTGCGCCGTTGCCGTTGCTGAAAGAATTGCCACCGATGGAACTGGTTGCGTTCATCGAACGATCGGCAGGCGTGGTGATTTTCTGCGTGATGCTGCCGGTGGCCGACGCCTCGGAGCCGATGGCGATGGCCCGGTTGTTGATCTGTTGCTGCTGGTCGCCGGCGGCCTGGTTCATCATCAGGTTGCCTTTGTAGTTGGCGCCGGAGTTATCCAGGGTTGCGTCGTTCACCGTGTTGACAGCCGAGTCAGCCATGGCCGAGGTGCTGCTCAACAGGGCGAGGAAAATCAGCGTCCGATTCATCTCATTTCCCCATATTGGTCAAAGGCGAAAGACCAATGTTGATGGAGCGGGTGATGGTGCCGGAGATCGCGCTGCCGCTACCGCCGCCGTGGCCGGACTGCATGCCTGGCAGACCATTGGGATTGGTCACCACGTTAATCCCGGCGCCGCTGTTGGAATTGGGCACGATGTTGCGATTGATGATGCTGGCGCCGCTGCTGATGCCCGCAAAGTCACCGTCGTTGAGTTCCGAATTGGTGACCTGGACGATCCGTTCGGATGGATTGGCATTGACCGTGGTCGGGTAAGGATCTTTGGCGAACGGCTGGCGGCCGATGGCGCGAGGTTGCACATCGCGTTGCAGAACAATCACCCCGTTGCCTTCGGCCTGCACCGGCAGGCTGAGCACAGAGCTGAGCGCGCATCCGAGCATCAGGAGGCGGGTAGTGCCTTTTTCGATAGTCCCCATGTCTGCACTCCTTCTCAAATTTGCCGCTGGCCCTGTCAGCGTTGTGAGGGAGAGAGCAGGAGCTGTGCCGCTTTTGATTTTTACTTGGAATTCAGAGGGTTGGATTTAGTGGGGGAAATTGGCCGATTAAATCTGTTTCAGCCGTGAGACAGGCGCGAGGGCAGCTTGACCGCTATTGGCCGGCTATCAGCGTCGGGATGCTCTGGATCAAGGGTTGGGGCGAGACTGTTTCAGTGGCTTAACACTGTATGTGTCAAGCCGATGAACCCCTTGTACGCAGGCCGTTACACCCTTGCGCAGTGTTTCAGGAACGGACACTTGCACCCCCAAAACAGGGGGAAAGTGGGGGTAAAGCGTTGTTTTGAGGGGCTAAAACTTGAGCAATTGCTCTACCGCAAGCAGTGCCTGACGGCGTCTTTCGCTCCAGTCGCCCTCAATAATCTGCAGCGCACGCCGGTGGTTGCGCAGCCATTCGCAGGTTGCCTCGAAGAATGCCTGGCGCTGGCTCAGTTCAGGCTGGCAACGTTGACCATCGTCGGTCCACTCCACCATTTGCGGGGAAAGCACCAAGTGCAGGTCGTAGTGGCGGGCCAGCAGTTGTTCTTCGATCCAGGCCGGACAGTCGCCAAACAAGGTCTGGCTCCAGAGCATGTTACTTAGCAGATGGGTATCGAGGATCAGCAGGGCTGGCTGCTGCGCGCGGGCACTGTCTTCCCAGGCCAGTTGCCCGCGGGCGATGGCCGGGATGTCCGCCAGGCAGGTGTCGCGCGGATTCTGCTCGATGAAATAGCGCACGTATTCGCCCACCAGCAGCCCGCCGAACTGCTGCTGCAACTCGGCCGACAGCCAGCTCTTGCCGCTGGATTCAGGACCGCTGAGCACCAGTACTTTCATGTGCGCAGTGCCGGGTCAGCACGCCACTCACGCAGGCCCTGGACCGCCAGCGCGGTGAACACCGCGTACAAGCCGGCCGTCAGGTACAGGCCCTTGTAGACGAACAGGCCGACGAAGATCACATCCACGGCAATCCACAGCGACCAGCATTGCACGCGTTTTTGCGCCATCCACCACTGGGCGACCAGACTGAAGCCGGTCAGGGCAGCGTCCAGCCACGGCTGCGCGGCATCGGTCCAATGGGCCATGGCCGCGCCCAACAGCAGGCTGCCGATGGCGCCCAGGGCCAGGTCGCGAGTGACTGTGCCAGCGCCCAGGCGGGTGACCTCGCGGCCATGATGGGTGGCGCCCCCGCGCGTCCATTGCCACCAGCCATACAACTGCAGGCCGGCGTAGACCACCTGCAGCAACATGTCCGAGTAGAGTTTGACGTCGAAGAAAATCCAGCTGTAGAGCAGCACCATCACCAGGCCGATCGGCCAGCACCAGGGGTTCTGCTTGACCGTCAACCAGACAGCGATCACGCCGAGCGTGGCGGCAAACAGTTCAAGCCCGGACATGCAGATTCCTTGGTCAAGTCGAAGAGGGCGCCGATTGTACCCAGAGTGGGCGGCCAGGCGTTAGTGCCCTCAGTGTTGGCGAGTTACACCCGGAACTGCTTGAGCGAGGCATTGAGCTGTTCACTCAACGCCCGCAGGTGTTCGCTCGCCGTGCTCGATTGTTCGGCCGCCAGCGCGGTGCTGTGGGACAGCCCGGCCGCCTGGGTGACGTTCTGGTTGATGTCCTCGACCACCTGCGCCTGTTGCAACGTGGCGCTGGCGATGGAGGCGTTGAGACCATTGAGGTTGTGCAGCGCCTGGCCAATGGCGCTCAGGCTGGCACCGGCGAGGCCGGCTTGTTCGATGGTCAGTTGCGAGGCACGGCTGCTGTCGCCGATGACTTTGACGGCGGCCTCGGAGTGGTTCTGCAGGCGTTCGATCATGCCCTGGATCTCGGCGGTGGACTTCTGCGTGCGCTGGGCCAGCAAGCGCACCTCGTCCGCTACCACGGCAAAACCACGGCCCTGCTCACCGGCCCGCGCCGCTTCGATCGCGGCATTCAGGGCCAGCAGGTTGGTCTGCTCGGCAATCGAACGGATCACCTCCAGCACACTGCCGATCTGCGTGCTCTCAGTGGCCAGGGTGCGAATCACCTGCACCGCCTGGTCGATGGTCGAGGACAATTGGTCGATCTGTTGCAGACTGGCATCGATGTTGACCTGGCCTTGTTGGGCCTGGACCTGTGCATCGCGCATTTCGCTGGCGGCATGCTCGGCATTTTTTGCCACGTCCTGCACGCCGTAGGTCACTTCATTGATCGCGGTCGCTACCTGTTCCATTTGCTGTGACTGCTGCTGACTGCGCGCCTGGGCCTGGGCGGCGTTATCGCCCAGATCGCTGGAGGACTGCCCCAGGGCGCTGGCTGACGCTTGCAGTTCGCCGATGACCCCGCGCAACTTGGCGGTGAAGGCGTTGAAGTGACGGGCCAGTTGAGTCACTTCGTCCTGGCCGTGGGTATCGAGGCTGCGGGTCAGGTCGCTTTCGCCGCTGGCGATATTGGCCATGGCGTCGACGGTTTCCTGCAACGGTCGAACGATGCTGCGGGCAATGACCATCACCAGCAGTGCCATCAGCACGGCAATGCTCAGGCCAACCAGCGAGGCCTGGCGGACCTGGCTCTGGAACTCGACCTGCATGTCGTCGATGTACACGCCCGAGCCGATGACCCAGCCCCAGGGTTCGAACAGTTTGACGTAGGAAGTCTTCTGCACCGGCTCGCTGGCGCCCGGCTTGGGCCAGCGATAATCGACCATGCCGGCGCCCTTGGCCTTGGCGATGGCGACCATCTCGTTAAACAGCGCAAAGCCATCCGGGTCCTTGATCGCCGAGAGGTTCTGCCCGTCGAGCTTGGGATTGGTCGGGTGCATGACCATGACCGGCGTCAGGTCATTGATCCAGAAGTAGTCGTTCTGTTCATAGCGCAAGCCGCGAACCACACTCAGCGCCTGCTGTTGCGCGGCGTCGCGGGTGAGGGTGCCGGCGGTTTCCAGTCGATGGTAATAGTCCAGCACGCCGCTGGCAGCCTGGACCACATGCCGGGTTTTTTCCGCCTTGGCCAGGTACAGGTCCTGGTGAATCTGCTTGAGCATCAGCAGGCCCAGGGTTAATAGCATCAGCACAGCCACCACCAGGATCAGCCACAACCGCCGGCTGATCGACATACTGCGCAAGCTATTCATAGCGTGTCACTCCCGTTTCTTGTTCTTGTCATAAAGCGTTGCCAGCATTCAGGCATGCTTTGGCCACTACGCCAATGCGACTGAAGTCCTATAACGGCGCAGCGTTGTCAGGGCATGTCTGATAGGATTTCGGCCGCACACGGGAGAACCTGAGCCCGTGTTGATTTTTCACAGGATTTTTACCTTTTTCGGTAGATTCTGTGCGCCTTGTCCTTCAGCTACGCTGATCGCAGTGAACACTCAAAAAATATTAACGGGGCATGCCTGGGGGCATCGCTTCATGGGGGATTGATGGATCTTTGGACGGCCGCACAGGCTTTGATTCTTGGAGTTGTAGAAGGGCTGACGGAGTTTTTGCCCATTTCCAGTACCGGGCACCAGATCATCGTCGCCGACTTGCTCGACTTCGGTGGCGAACGGGCCATGGCGTTCAACATCATCATCCAGCTCGGCGCGATTCTCGCCGTGGTCTGGGAGTTTCGCCGCAAGATCCTCGATGTGGTCATCGGCCTGCCGACCCAGAAAAACGCCCAGCGTTTCACCGCCAACCTGCTGATCGCCTTTCTGCCGGCGGTGGTGCTTGGGGTGATCTTTGCCGATCTGATCCACCACTACCTGTTCAACCCGATCACGGTGGCGACCGCGTTGGTGATTGGCGGGATCATCATGTTGTGGGCCGAACGCCGGGTGCATACCGTGCGCGCCGAAACGGTCGATGACATGGTCTGGACCGATGCCCTGAAAATCGGCTTCACCCAGTGCCTGGCGATGATTCCGGGGACCTCGCGTTCCGGCTCGACGATCATCGGTGGCCTGTTGTTCGGCCTGTCGCGCAAAGCCGCCACCGAGTTTTCATTCTTCCTCGCCATGCCAACCATGGTCGGTGCCGCGGTGTACTCGGGCTACAAGTACCGTGACCTGTTCCAGGCCTCCGACCTGCCGGTGTTCGCCATCGGCTTCGTCACCGCATTCGTTTTCGCGATGATCGCGGTCAAGGGCCTGCTCAAGTTCATCGCCAGCCACAGCTACGCCGCGTTTGCCTGGTACCGGATCGCCTTCGGCCTGCTGATTTTGGCGACTTGGCAGTTCGGCTGGATCGATTGGGCAGCGGCCAAGCCGTGAGCCTGGAGATCCAGCATCCACGGCTCAAGGGCCTGATCTTCGTCGCGCTGTGTGCGCTGCCGGGGATCGGCTCGACCCTGATGTGGTTGCGTGGCGTCTCGCTGATCCCGCTGACGGCCTACGGGCTGATGAGCCTGGTGGCGTTCCTGCTGTACTGGAGCGACAAACGCAAGGCGCGCGCCGAGCAGTGGCGTACCCCGGAGAAAGTTCTGCACGCGCTGGAACTGGCGGGTGGCTGGCCGGGAGCGCTGCTGGCCCAGCAGGTGTTCCGGCACAAGACCCGCAAGGTTTCGTTCCAGTTGGTGTTCTGGCTGATCGTGCTGGCGCATCAGGTGTTCTGGATCGACCAATTGTTCCTCGACGCCGGCTTGTTCAGCCTGTTCTAAAGCAACAAACCAACTTGCACGCGTTTGGGCAACTTACTCACTACCAGTTGATGGGAACGTTGCAGCAAGCCTTGCAGCTCGTCGGCGCCCAGCGGGTAGGGCAGTTGCATGATGACCCACTGGGCCCGCGCCAGATACGGCGCCGGGCTTATGCCGGGACGGTCGACATGGCCCAGGAACAGATCCTTGTCGACCTTGAACGCCAGAGAGTCGCCCCGCAGGTTTTGCAGGGCGAACATCTTGGTGCCGGCCACCGAAAACACCCGCACACCGCCCCATTTATAGTCTTCCCGGGCACCCGGCAGTGCCAGGCAGAACTGCGCCACGGCGTCCTCGGTCATGGTTGCAGCCTTCATATCAGACGATCCCCGCAGCTGTTGAACGACTCGGCCAAATGCTCGATCCAGGCGCGTACCGCCGGCAGTACACCCCGACGATGAGGGTAGACCGCCTGCAGCCAACCGCCGGGCAATGACCATTGGGGCAGTAATTGCACCAGCGAGCCGTTGGCCAGCTCCTCCTCGCAGTACATCATCGGCAGGATGGTGAAGCCCAGCCCCGCCAGGGTGCAGGCCTTGCGCACCAGAAAGTCGTCGATACCCAGACGCGCTTCCAGGCTCAGGTCACAGGTCTGTCCCTGTTCGCCAATCATGCGCAAATGCACCAGGCGGTCGGCTTCCAGGGCGCCAAGCACTGGCACCTGTTTCAGGTCGTCCGGGGTGTTGATCTGGCGTTCGCGGACAAAGCTCGGAGCGGCGACTATCACGGTCTGCGCCTGGCGTAGGCGGCGGGTCACCAGCAAAGGGTCTTCATCGCCGAGCTCACGCACCCGCAGGGCGACATCGATGCCCTCTGTCACCAAATCAACGCGACGATTGAGCAACTGCATTTCCAGCTGCACCTGGGGGAAACGCTGGAGAAAGCTGCTGATCACCCCTGGCAGAAATTCATGAGCCAAGCCCACCGGGCACGATACCCGCAGTCGTCCCCGTGGCTCGCTGGTCATGCTCGCCACGGCTTCGTCGGCCATCTCGGCTTCCAGCAGCATCGCCTGGCAATGGCGCAGGTAGCGTTCGCCGACGGCGGTCAGATTGAGCTGGCGGGTGGTGCGCTGCAGCAAGCGCGCACCGAGACGTTCTTCGAGCTCGGCGATGCGCCGTGACAGGCGTGACTTGGGAATACCCAGCAGGCGCCCGGCGGCAGCGAAACCACCGGCTTCGACCACCTTGGCGAAGTAATAGAGGTCGGACAGATTTCGGGCGGTGCCCTCTGTCAATGTCATGAAAGCTCGCCTGTTTATTGGAAAGGATAGGGGGCCGATCAAACGGCCCGGCGCTAATGATCCAACAAATTCAGGCGAGACGACACTCAGGAGTAAACGGCGCGTGCACCTTGTGCCACGGCTGGCGAGTGATCCAGCGAATGTTGCCGCGCAACCTGTGCCTGGACCACGGCAACCGCATCGAGCACCTTCTGCGCCCAGTGCTCGTCCTGCGGATCGACTACGACCACGCGAAAGCCGTAGTCATGGCCTTCCATGCGCACACCTTCGGAATCATCGACGTGCAAGTCGATATCGAAAGCCGGCGGCAGCTTCGATGGCGAGTTCGATAAGCCACGGGCCGCCAGGGCTTCGTTATGCAAGACACTGTTGACCACGCCGTCGACGCGAATGCCGTACAGCAACAACCAGCGGCGAATGTAGGAAGGCGTGCGACCGGACGAGGTGTAGACCCAGATGCTGCAGCCCTGGCGACGCAACTCGCGGGTCAAGGCGCGAGTGCCGATGCGCAGCGGTTCAGTCAGCGAGCTGTGCAGACGCTCCGCCAGCCAGTTCGGCTCGACGTCGCTGTGCTCGGGTTGGCAGGCCAGGGTGTCATCGATATCGAAGGAAATGCGGATGCGCGGGGCCTTATCCGCTGCGCCAGGGACGGCACGCTGCATCGCTTCCCAGCCACGGGAGGCAGACATGCGGCATTTTTCGAGCAGTGGATAGCCGTTCATCAACGTCCCCCCTGAGAGATCGGCAAGGGCTTGTCCTTTAGAAAAAACGTCTTCGGATCAGGCGCCTGATCTTCCAGGAAAGCGGCGTACTTTTTCTTGATCTTGGGCAACTCGTACAACGCCTTGACTCCATGTTTGGCAGAATTTCGGATAACCGACGACGGGTTGAAGTAACCCATCGCGTTTTCCAGCGACAGCACGAACGGTGGCAGGCCGTCGCGCATCAGCAAATAGCTGACGATCAGCGAACCGCTGCGGTTGTTGCCCTCGATAAACAGTTGCGGCTTGCTGAGGATGCGCACGTAGACCCCCGCAGCGCGCTTCCACACTGATTCGCTGTGGTGCTTGCAATACCAGGCGTGGAGATCCTTGATGCCACCCTCGACGTTGTTGAAGAAGTGCTCTTCGGTTGCCGTCAGGTGCTGGGCGAATTCCAGGCGGCGCGCCGGGTCGTTGCCGCAGAGCACGGTGGCGTTGATTTCCAGCATTAAGTCCAGGTGCTGCAGGTCGAACAGGTCAACGCCACGGGCCACATACTCGTCAACCAGGGCGTAGCCTGCGATCACATTTTCCAGCACCTCGTCGGTCATGGGATCGCGCTGCTCAGTGAAGTGCAGGCTCAACTCGTCGAAACGGGCCTGGACTTCACGCAGGGCGCGCTCAACCGCGACTAAATCAAGACGACGCTGGGTTGGCATTAGCTGAACTTGCCGCTGATGTAGTCGCTGGTCATTTGCTCGCGCGGATTGTCGAAAATCTGCGTGGTCGGGCCCATTTCCACCAGATAACCGGTGCGCGTACCCTGGGAAATATCAACCGAGAAGAACGCCGTGGTGTCGGCCACCCGAATCGCCTGCTGCATGTTGTGGGTGACCAGGGCGATGGTGTAGTCCTTCTTCAGCTCGACCATCAACTCTTCGACCCGGCGGGTAGCGATCGGGTCAAGCGCCGAGCATGGCTCATCGAGCAATAGCACTTCCGGCTCGGTAGCGATGGCGCGGGCAATGCACAGGCGTTGCTGCTGGCCGCCGGACAGCGACAGGCCGCTGACCTTGAGCTTGTCCTTGACTTCATCCCACAGCGCCGCGCCCTGCAGCGCGTGCTTGACGCGATCACCCAGGTCGCCCTTGTAGCGATTCAGGCGCAGGCCAAAGGCGACGTTGTCGAAAATGCTCATGGAGAACGGGTTGGGCTGCTGGAACACCATGCCGATGTAGCGGCGCACCACCACTGGGTCCACACCCTTGCCGTAGACATCCTGGCCGAGGAAGTGCACGTGGCCTTCAAAGCGGAAGCCTTTGACCAGATCGTTCATCCGGTTGAGGCTGCGCAGTACCGTACTCTTGCCGCAGCCGGAAGGTCCGATGAAACCGGTGATCTTGTTCTTTTCGATCGGCACATGGCTGTCACGGACCGCCAGGAAGTTGCCGTAGAAAATTTTGTCCAGCTTGCAGTCCATGACCACAGGCGCCGGGGTAACGATAGGAGCGGCATTCAGTTGTGCAGTTGAAAGGTTCAAAATTCAGGTGCTCCCGTTCTCAATACTTGGGCTTGCCGAAAATACGGCTGACGATATTCACGACCAGTACGATCATTACCAGCACCAGCGAGGCCGCCCAGGCGAGCTCCAGCTGGTTGTCGAATGGCATGCCGGAGAAGTTGTAAATCAGCACGGCAAGGGATGCCGTTGGATTCATCACTGCCAGGTCGCCGTCGTGGAAGATCCAGTAGTTGCTGAACAGCGCGGTAAACAGCAGAGGGGCGGTTTCGCCGGCGGCACGTGCCACCGCGAGCATCACGCCGGTGAGGATCGCCGGCAGGCCGGTTGGCAGGACGATTTTCCAGATCACTTGCGAGCGGGTGCAGCCCATGCCGTAGGCCGCGTCCTTCATGATCTTGGGCACCATCTTCATCGACTCTTCGGCGGTCAGCACGACGATCGGCAGCATCAGCACCGCCAGCGCCACACCACCGGCCGGGGCCGAGTAGGTGCCGGTGGTCATCACCACCAAGGCATAGGCAAACACACCGGCCAGGATCGACGGCAGGCCCGTGAGCATTTTTGCGGCAAAGCGCGCGGCATTGGCCAGGCGGCTGTGCGGACCCAGCTCGGCCAGGAACACCGCCGCCATAATGCCCACCGGCACGGCGATGGCGGCGGCGATGCCGACCATGACGAACGTACCGGCCATGGCGTTACCGAAGCCGCCACCGGTTTCAAAACCGGTGGGTGGCAGCTCGGTGAAGACTTCCAGGCTCAGGCGCGCACCGCCACGGGTGATCAGCATGTACAGCACGGAGATCAGCGGCACGCTGGCCAGCAGCGCACCGGCCCAGACCAGGGTGGTCAGCACCAGACTGCGCAGGGCGCGGCCTTCGAACTTGCGCTGCAGGCTCGGCAGGGCGGCTACAGGGGTAGAGAGGTCCGTCATCATTTATTACCCCGCTGGGCGTAGAGCATGATCATCGAGCCGAGGACGTTCACCAGCAGGGTGATCATCATCAGCACCAGTGCGGCGTACATCAGCACTTCGATTTCGTTCGGCCCGGCTTCCGGGAAGTTCAGCGCCAGCAAGGCCGCGAGGGTGTTGGCCGGGGCGAACAGCGACAGGGAAATGTTGTTGGCGTTGCCCACCAGCATGGCCAGGGCCATGGTTTCGCCCAGCGCCCGGCCCAAACCGAGAACCAGCGAGCCAAAGATGCCGGTAGCAGCAGAAGGCACCATGACCTTGAGAATCGCTTCCCAATGGGTGGTCCCCATGCCGTAAGCGGCCTGTTTGGTTTTCATCGGCACGGCGGTCAGGGCGTCCTGGGACACCGCGGCAATGGTCGGCAGGATCATGATGGCCAGCACCAGTGCTGCGGGAAGCAGTCCGGGGCCACTCAGTGATGTGCCGAAAAAAGGTACCCAACTGAGCTCGGTGTGCAACCAGGTGGTCAGCGGGCGGATCGCCGGAATGACCACGTAGATGCCCCACAGGCCGTAGACGACGCTGGGGATCGCGGCGAGCAATTCGACGATGGTGCGAAATACGGCGGCGAGTTTCGCCGGGAGGAAATCCTGGGTCAGGAAAATCGCCATGCTCACGCCGAAGAAGCCGGCGATCAGCAACGCGATAAAGGCGCTGTACAGCGTGCCCCAGATGGCCGGGAGGATGCCGTACTTGCCTTGGTTAACGTCCCAGACACTGCCAAAGAGCACGTCAAAGCCATGCTTTTCCATGCCCGGCAATGCCTTGCGACCGACTTCGAAGACCAGCGCGAAGACTAACGCCAGCACCAGCACCACACCGACGCGCGCGAACGCACGGAAGGTACGATCAACAAGGAAGTCTTTGGTCGAGGGCGGCTGGCAGGCGGAGTCCGGATTAACCGGTACGCTAAAGGGTCTGTTCATTGGCTGATTCCGGAACAAGAGAGGGGAAGCGCTCCCGGTGTGGCGGGTAGCGCACACCGAGAAGCCTCACGTGCCTTACTGAATGTTGGCGGAAGCTTTGCGAACCTGATCGATCACCGACGGCGGCAGCGGGATGTAACCCATCGAGTCGGCGATCTTCTGACCTTCGGTCAGGCTGTACTCGACCATGTCGCGCATGGCCTTGGCTTTGGCCGGGTTGCCGTTGTCCTTGCGGAAGATCATCCAGGTGTAGGAGGTGATCGGGTAGGACTTGGCACCGTCCGGATCCGGCAGCCAGGCCACCAGGTTCTCTGGCATTTTCACCGCGGCCAGTGCTTCGGCGCCGCTTTCGGCATTCGGCACTACGTACTGACCGGCCTTGTTCTGCAGTTGGGCGAAGTCAACCTTGGCCAACTTGGCGAAGCCGTACTCGATGTAGCCGACAGCACCCGGGGTCTGGCGCACGGTAGCGGTCACGCCATCGTTCTTCGGCGACTTGATGAATTTGTCGCTGGCCGGCCAGTTGACCGTGTTGCCTTCACCCAGAGTGGTGTTGAACTCGGTGTTGATGGCTGCCAAATGCTTGGTGAACACGGCGGTAGTACCGCTGGAGTCTGCACGCACGACCACGGTGATCGGCATGTCAGGCAGTTTCAGTTCCGGGTTGGCTGCAGCGATCTGTGGATCGTTCCACTTGGTGATCTTGCCCAGGAAGATGTTGGAGTACACCTCGCGTGGCAGTTTCAGGCCTTTAGGATTGCCTGGCAGGTTGTAGGCCAGAACGATTTCGCCGGCGGTCATCGGCAGCAACTGGGCGCCTTCGGCTACTTTGGCAATGTCTTCGTCTTTCATTGCCGAGTCGCTGGCGGCGAAGTCGACGGTCTTGTTCAGGAAGTCCTGTACACCTGCACCGCTGCCTTTGGATTGGTAGTCGACGGTGACGCCTTCGGTCTTCTTGCTGAAGTCCTTGAACCAGGTGAGGTAGATCGGCGCAGGGAAGCTGGCGCCGGAACCGGTCAGGCGAACATTATCGGCAGCGAATACGGAGCCGGCACAAAGAGTGGCTGTAACGGCGAGGGCAACGGACTTCATCAAGCTTTTCATCGAAAGGACTCCTTGTGATATCGGGCTCGCGCACTTTGCAGCAGTTTTGTTACGGTTTTATGAATGGCGTTTATGGCGCGGCGAAATGCCACCTTCGTAGAGACCTCGTAAGCCAGTCGCTAGCCGAGTCGTACGGCACTGTCCTACAGAAGAAGCGAAAATCATTGTCCTATCAGTAGGACGAACCATCACATTATTGCTGACTTATCACTGATTAATCGCATCTGTAGGATTGTCCCTACTTGATCGCCCAGTGGCGGTCCTCACTTGGAGATCCCACATGAAACTGCTGCACATCGATTCCAGCATCCTCGGCGACAACTCGGCCTCCCGTCAGTTGAGCCACGACGTGGTCCAGGCCTGGACTGCCGCAGAACCTGAAGCTGTGGTCACCTACCGCGACCTGGCCAGCGATGCCATCAGCCACTTCAGTGCAGCGACCCTGGTGGCAGCGGGCACCAGTGCCGAGTTGCGCAACGCCGCGCAACAGCACGAAGCCGACCTCAGCGCCTCGACCCTGGCCGAATTCCTCGCCGCCGATGCCGTAGTGATCGCCGCGCCGATGTACAACTTTTCGATCCCGACTCAGCTCAAGGCCTGGATCGACCGTATCGCCGTCGCCGGCCAGACGTTCCGCTACACCGAAGCCGGTCCTGAAGGCCTGTGTGGCAACAAGAAAGTCGTGGTGGTGTCGACCGCCGGTGGCCTGCATCAAGACCAACCGACCGCTGTCGGCCATGAGGAGTACCTGAAAGTCATGCTCGGGTTTATCGGTATCACCGACATCGAGTTCGTCCGTGCCCACGGCTTGGCCTACGGTGATGACGTACGCAGCAAAGCCATGAGCGATGCGAAAGCCCGGATCAGCGATCAGTTGTTCGTCGCTGCCTGATTCTGCCGGTAAAAGGTTCAGCCGCAGCGGCTGTAACCACTGGACTCCGCGCCCGGATCGAGAGTAAAACGATTCGAGCGCGGAGTTTTTTCATGAGTGCCATTTTCACGCCATCCCGGACATTGGCCCGGCTTATGCAGCACTGGCGGATGGCACCGTTGTCATCTCGGCTGAACCCCGCGATTGTGGACACACGGTTAATCACTCGGGTATTACGCTGGGGCTTCCCATGTCACGTCTGTGGGCGTTGTTACTGTTCTGCCTACTCGGCAGCCTGAATTCGGTGCACGCCGCGCCCGCACCGCACCCGCACTGGAGTGTCGGCTACCACCACCTGAGCTTTCTTGACCCATTGGACCTGCAACCAATGGGGGCGATTGCCTTTTATCCCTCTACCGGTATCGAGCACTCGAGCACGCTTGAGGGCTATCAGGTCGAGGCCACGCAAGATGCGCGTGTCGCCATCGGCCGCTTCCCGATGCTGATGCTGTCCCACGGCAACACCGGCACGCCGCTCGCCCTGCATGACCTGGCCACCTCGCTGGCGCGCAAGGGCTTCGTGGTGGTGGCGGTAATTCACCCCGGCGACAATTCCACCGACCACAGCCGTCTTGGCACCTTGAGTAACCTTTACGGACGGCCGATCCAGATTTCCGAAGCCATCACCGCGACCCTCGCCGACCCGATGC
Organism: Pseudomonas sp. Pse1; assembly: GCF_024519635.1. Lineage (NCBI taxonomy): Bacteria > Pseudomonadati > Pseudomonadota > Gammaproteobacteria > Pseudomonadales > Pseudomonadaceae > Pseudomonas > Pseudomonas sp. Pse1. The sequence goes on along the minus strand of NZ_JALJRO010000001.1, from coordinate 324,035 downwards.
TGGCGCCATTCGTCAATCCCGAGCAGGTCGGGGTGATCGGCTACTCCGCCGGCGGCGAAACTGCGCTGATTCTGTCTGGCGCCACCCCTGACCTGGACCGCTTGCGCCGCTACTGCCAGGAGCGCCCGGCCGATCACGACGCCTGCAATACCCAAGGCGAACTCATTGCCGACCGCGACGACCTGCAACCGGTGGCCGACCCCAGGGTTCATGCACTCATGCTCATGGCACCGCTGAGCCTGAAATTCGGCCGCCAGACCCTGTCCGGGGTCCACGTCCCGGTACTGCTCTACAGCGGCGACGGCGACCAACTGGTCGCCGTCGACAAAAACGCCGCCGCCCTGGCGCGCAAACTCCCCACCGCCCCCAACTTCAAACTCCTGGCCGGCGCCGGCCACTTCATCTTCATGGCCCCCTGCAACGAAGCCCAAACCCAAAGCATGCCGGCCCTGTGCACCGACCCCGACGGCGTCGACCGCGCCGACATCCACCGCAACCTCATCACCGAAGCCGGCCACTTCTTCACCCATGCCCTGGCACGACCAAGCCGGGCGGGGATGCAGACGGCGGATCAGTAGGAACAAGCCGACCGCCAGGTCGCTGTGCTTTGGCTCTTGATCTGGTTCTTGATCTTGATCCACCGCCCCCGTTACCGCAGGAATGGATGCGTACACGCTTAGGCCGCTATCGCCCGATGCAGCAAACACCCCCCAGCTTTTTCCTTGCCCGCAACTACATAAATCATCATTTCGCTAAACCCCCGCCCCGAACAGAATGCGCCCAACACCCCACCAACTTTCAGAAGTGCGCAGACATGACAGTTGAAAAAATCCAAATCGATACCCTCGTTGTCGGTGCCGGCCAGGCCGGCGTGGCCATGAGTGAGCACCTGGGCAAGCTCGGCGTGCCGCACCTGGTGGTGGAGCGCAAGCGCATTGCCGAGGCCTGGCGCACGGCGCGCTGGGATTCGCTGGTGGCCAATGGTCCGGCCTGGCACGACCGGTTCCCGGGCATGGAATTTCCCGGCCTCGATCCGGATGCCTTCGCTTCGAAAGAGCAGGTGGCCGAGTACTTCGAAGCCTATGCGCGGAAAATCAACGCGCCGATTCGCACCGGGGTCGAGGTGCAAAACGTCCAGCGCAACGCCGCGCGTCCAGGCTTTACCGTGCAGACCAGCATTGGGGTGATCGAAGCCCGGCATCTGGTGGTGGCTACCGGGCCATTCCAGTGCCCGGTGATTCCGCCGATTGCTGGCGAAATCACCGGGGTCACGCAGATCCATTCAGCCCAATACCGCAACCCCGGGCAACTGGCCGACGGCGCGGTACTGGTGGTAGGTGCCGGTTCGTCGGGGGTGCAGATTGCCGATGAACTGCAGCGCGCCGGCAAGCAGGTGTATCTCTCGGTAGGTGCCCACGATCGCCCGCCGCGCAGCTATCGCAACCGCGATTTCTGCTGGTGGCTGGGTGTACTCGGCGACTGGGACGCCGAGGCCATGCAACCGGGCAAGGAACACGTGACCATCGCCGTCAGCGGTGCCCGTGGCGGCGAGACCATTGATTTCCGCCGGCTGGCCCAGCAGGGCATGACCCTGGTCGGCCTGACCCGCGCCATTGACGGCGGCGTGGTCAGCTTCGCGGAGAATCTGGCGGAGAACATCGCTCGCGGCGACGAAAACTACCTGGCGCTGCTCGACGCCGCCGATGCCTACATCGCCCGCAACGGCCTCGACCTGCCGCTGGAGCCGGAAGCGCGGCAGATGTTGCCCGATCCCGTGTGTGTGACCCAGCCGATCCTCGAGCTCGACCTGCACGCGGCTGGCGTCAGCACGATTATCTGGGCCACCGGATACTCGGTCGATTACAGCTGGCTGCAAGTCGATGCCTTCAAGGACAACGGCAAACCGCAGCACCAGCGTGGCGTGTCGAGCGAGCCGGGGGTCTACTTTGTCGGCCTGCCGTGGCAGTCACGCCGGGGTTCGGCCTTCATCTGGGGTGTCTGGCACGACGCCAAGCACATCGCCGATCACATCGTGAAGCAGCGCAGCTATCTGGCCTACCGCGATGCCGGACAACGCCAGGCCGACGCCGAGCAATCAATCATTTCACTGATTCAGCCTGCCAGCCTCATGGGAGTCCGTTGATGCCTACTCACACCCGCATCCGCATGTTCAATACCAAAGATACCTACCCCAACCAGACCCTGGACAACGACCTGTGCCAGGCGGTGCGCGCCGGCAACACGGTGTACGTGCGCGGTCAGGTCGGCACCGATTTCGACGGGCAACTGGTGGGTCTTGGTGACCCCCGGGCCCAGGCCGAACAGGCGATGCGCAACGTCAAGCAGTTGCTGGAGGAGGCGGGCAGCGACCTCAGTCATATCGTCAAGACCACCACTTACCTGATCGACCCGCGCTACCGCGAGCCGGTCTATCAGGAAGTCGGCAAGTGGCTCAAGGGCGTGTTCCCGATTTCCACCGGGCTGGTGGTCAGCGCCCTCGGACAGCCGCAGTGGCTGATGGAAATCGATGTGATCGCTGTCATCCCCGAATAAGGAGAGTGTCATGACCTTTTCCATCGTCGGCCGCTGTGCTGAAACCGGGCAACTGGGGATTGCCATCAGTTCCTCGAGCATTGCCGTCGGCGCCCGTTGCCCCTGGCTTCGGGCCGGGGTAGGGGCGGTGTCGAGCCAGAACATTACCCTGCCGGCGCTCGGTCCGCAGATCCTTGACGGCCTGGCTTCGGGTTCGGCGCCGGCCCAGGCGCTGGATCACGCACTCACGCGCAATGGCTACAGCCAGTACCGGCAGGTCGCGGTGATTGATGCTCAGGGCCGCACCGCGCTGTTCAGCGGCAGCCAGGCACTGGGCACCTACCATGCACTGGCTGGCGAGCAGTGTGTGGCGGCCGGCAATCTGCTGTCCGATCGTGCGGTGATCGAGGCCATGGTGGCGGCGTTCGAGCAAAGCGAAGGCTGTCTCGCCGCACGGCTGCTAAGCGCCTTGCAAGCCGGGCAAGCGGCCGGTGGCGAAGCCGGCAGTGTGCATTCGGCGGCGTTGTCGGTGGTCGAGGACCTGACCTGGCCAATCGTGGATTTGCGGGTCGATTGGGCCGACGAAGATCCCATCGGACAATTGGCTGAGCTGTGGCGCGCTTATCAGCCGCAACTGCAGGACTACTTGACCCGTGCCCTCAACCCGACCCTGGCACCCAGCTACGGGGTGCCCGGTGATGAGTGAGCTGCGCAGTCGCGCGCTGCTCGCAAAACTGGTTGGCTTCGCCACGGTCAGCCGTGATTCCAACCTGGGGCTGATCGAGTTCGTGGGTGACCACCTGCACAGCCTGGGCGTGGCGTGCGAGTTAATCTATAACCGCGAGCGGACCAAGGCCAATCTGCTCGCTTCGATTGGCCCGGCGGTAGCCGGCGGGGTGGTGTTGTCCGGGCACACCGACGTGGTGCCGGTGGACGGCCAGGCCTGGACGGTCGAGCCGTTTTGCCTGAGCGAGGCCGACGGCAAGTTGTTCGGCCGTGGTACCGCCGACATGAAAGGCTTCATCGCCTCGGTGTTGGCCGCTGTGCCCATGTTTCTCGCCGCCGACCTGCGTCGCCCGGTGCATCTGGCATTGTCCTATGACGAGGAGGTGGGGTGCCTGGGTGTGCGCAGTTTGCTCGAGGTTTTGCCGCAGCGAATCGTCGCGCCGGCGCTGTGCCTGATTGGCGAGCCCACCGAACTCACGCCGGTGCTCGGGCACAAGGGCAAACTGGCGATGCGGTGCCATGTGCGCGGCGCTGCCTGTCATTCGGCCTACGCGCCTTCTGGGGTGAACGCCATCGCCCAGGCTGCGAGGCTGATTGGCCGGCTCGATGAGATTGGCGCCACCCTGGCCGAACCTTCGTTGCGCGACGAGCGATTCGACCCGGCGTACTCCACGGTGCAGGTCGGGGTGATAGAGGGCGGCACGGCGTTGAACATCGTGCCTGCCGATTGCCGTTTCGATTTTGAGATCCGCGCCTTGCCGGATTTTGCGCCGCAAGCGGTGGTCGACGAATTACAGCAGTACGCCCAAAGCTCATTGTTGCCCGCGATGCAGGCCGTGCAGCCCGACACCTCGATTCAATTCGAGCCGCTGTCGGCCTATCCGGGCCTGGCGACTTCCGCCGACAGCCCGGCGGCGCGGCTGTTGGCTCAGCTATGTGGCAGTGATGCCTTCAGCACTGTGGCCTTTGGCACCGAGGGTGGGTTGTTTGACCAGGCAGGAATCCCGGCGGTGGTCTGTGGGCCCGGGAGTATGGAGCAGGGGCATAAGCCCGATGAATTTGTCAGTGTCGAGCAGATGGCCGCTTGTGATCGGTTGATGGATCGGCTGGCTGATTGGCTGTGTGAATGAGACCCGGCTTACCGGCGATGGCGGTCCATCAGACAGATTGCCATCGCGGGCAAGCCCGCTCCCACAGGGGATCGCGGTGATGCAACAAGAAATACCGCTTAATCCCCCAACGGCACCACCAGCGTCACCCAACTGTTCCAACCATCCGGCCGGTTCTGCGCGTCGAACTCGTAATAACCCTTGAGGTTGACGTACCACATATCCTTGCCAACCTTGAAAAAATGCCCGGCCTGGGGACCGATGGCGCTGACCCGGGATTTGAAATCACCGAGGGTCGCGCCGCTGCCACTGTCGCCGGTGACCTGATGGAACACATAGCCCACCAGCCCTAGTTGGGTCTGGTCGGTGATGAAGTGCGAGGCGCTGAGATCGAGGTGCGCGTCGATGCCGTTCTGGTAATGGGTGTCGGAATTCTCCCAGTTGTAGGTCATACCCATGACCGCGGAGAACTCGTTTTCCTTGTCGAAATAGGTGTAGCCGCCACCGGCATCCAGCGCTGCGTGCCCCAAGCCGATGTTCACCAGGCGATCAGGATCGTAGGCGCCCACCGGCAGGTTGCCCATGCTGTAAACCATCAGGTTGTGCACGCCGTAGTTCCACTTCAGCGTGCCCAGGCCATATATGTCGCTGCCGCCCTTGAGCGCATCGTCGGTGCCGCCGGAGAAACCCCGTCCGGCGGGGCCGGTGCGGGTCAGGTCGACGCTGGCTTCACTGCGACCCACGGCAGCAATCACCGAGATCGCGGCCTGGGCACCGAGTAGCGGTTCGGCAAAGGTGTAGGTGGGGCTGGCGAACAACAGGTCAGCGCTGGCATCCAGGCCAAAGGTGGTGCGGCCGCCCCGTGGCGCGGCCTTGTTGCGGTCGTCGCTGGCACTGACGTGGTAATAGATCAGCGGCAGGCTCCAGCCCGGCGTGGTCGGCACTGCGGCAAGCGCACCGAATTGCCCGGGCAGCCAGAAGCTGATGCCTCCGTCATCCGCCAACGCGGGCATGCTTGCCAGCACAATCGCCAACGCTGGCAAGATCCTTGTATTTACTGTCATCGAGTCCTCGTTCCTCGGCGGGCCAACGGTCGGCTTAGAACTTATAGCTTAGTTACTGTAGGAATACATAGCGCATTAGGCAGCGAGGCGATCCAAGCCTCGCACCGTCAGTACCCACGCCTTGGCGAGCAGGTTCGCTCCTACAAGGGGGGGGCGGCGCTCTCTCTGGGTTTGTGTCAACTTCAGGCGGCATCCACACAACAACGATTACGCCCGGCGCGTTTCGCTGCGTACAGGCAGGCATCCGCCGCTTTCAACAGGGAGGCGGGGCTGACGCTCTCGCGGCTCGGCTGGCAGGTGGTGACGCCGGCGCTGGCGGTGACCTTGCCCAAGGGGTGCGCCGAGTGTTCGATTTCCAGGGCGCGAATTGCCTGCAAGATATCCTCGGCGACCTGCAGGGCGCCGCTGCTGTCGGTGTTGGGCAGCAGCACGGTGAATTCTTCGCCGCCGTAGCGCGCGGCCAGGTCGCTCGGGCGCCTGATCGCCTCATGGATCGCGCCACCTACCGCGCTCAAACAGTCGTCGCCGGCGGCATGCCCGTAGCGGTCGTTGTAGCGTTTGAAGTGATCGACATCGAGCATGATCAATGACAGCGCCGAGCCCTGGCGTTGCGCCAGGCGAATTTCATCCTCCAGTGCACTGTCGAGCCAGCGTCGGTTGCCCAGGCCGGTGAGGCTGTCAGTCAGCGCCATGTCGTGCAGGGTCTGGTGGGCGCGACGCAACTCCCGGGCAATGCGCATTCTTTGGCGCAACTGGCTGAGCACGATCAGGCCGAAAATGCCGAACGCGGTAATCAGCGACAGCAGCACGATTCCGGTCTTCAGCAGATCTGCGCGCCAGGGCGCAATGATCGACTCACGCGACAGTCCGGCCTCGATCACCAGCGGATAGGACTGCAGGGCGCGGTAGGCGTAAAGGCGCTCAGTGTCGTCCACCACCGCCTTGACCTCGGCGAAACCCTGATCCGCCAGCGGCAGGTAGCGCTGAAAGATCTCGCTCTGCGCCAGACTCTTGCCCACCACATCGGCAAGGAAGGGCCGCCGTACCAGAATCGTGCCGTCGCGCAGCGCCAAGACCAACGCGCCCTTGTCATCAATCTTGAAATCGCCGTAGTAGTCGACGAAATAACTGACCTTGACCGTGCCCAGCAACACACCGGCGAAGGAGCCATCGGGATTGTTCAGGCGCCGCGAGATTGGAATGATCAGGTCCTCGGTGGAGCGGCTCTTGACCACCTGGCCGATGCGCATGCTGCGGTCGTCATGGCTGCGGTGGTACTGGAAATAATCGCGGTCGGCGTTGTTCGCTGGATCGGGAATCGCCTCTTTGTCGGTGACTATCCATTGCCCGTCCGGGCCGTAGATAAACAGCCCATGCAACTGCGGCATGATGGTCGATTGCAACACCAGCAACTTGTGGATGCGTTGCACATTGATGCTCTGCAAACCGTCGCCTTCGACCCGCTCGGCCAGGGCGGCAGTCAGCACATCCATCTGGCGAATGGTGTCTTCGGCGTGCTGGGCGGTGGCCCGCGCCAGGTTGGTCACCGAATCCCGGGCAGTGGCGAAGGCGGCGCGGTAGTCGCGCCAGGTGCGCCAGCCCTCGACGGCGAGAAAGGCGATGATCACCGCCAGCATGAAACTGACAATCAGGCGAAAGGTGGCTCGGCCCCTGATGGGTTTGCCCGCAGTCGGTACGCTGAGAGGATCGATAATGAGCGCTGGCGGCTTGCGACCGGGCATTCGGGTGTCCTTGGTTAAGTCAGGTCACTGCAGTCTAGAACAGGCGGGTGGAAAGTCCGCGAAATGCCGCCTCCCGCTTTGTTAGACTCGGCATCTTTTGCCCTGAGGGCGCTATGCAGATCAAAGGTGAACGCGCCGCCACGGCTTGTGGGTTGGTGGCAATTCTTTTATGGAGCACGGCTTCCGGATTAATCAGGAGCGTCAGCGAAATATTCGGCCCCTTGGGCGGGGCGGCGTTGATCTATAGCCTCGGCGCGATAATGCTGGTGATGTTCCTGGGACGCCCGCGCCTGCGTTCCACTTCATCCTTCTACCTGATCATCGGCACGGCGTTGTTCGTTGCCTATGAGGTGTGCCTGTCCCTGGCCTTGGGCTATGCGAGCAACAGCAATCAGGCGATCGAGCTGGGGGTGGTGAATTACCTCTGGCCGTGCCTGACGGTGTTGCTGGCGATTGTCATGAATGGGCAGAAGGCGCGCTGGATCATCGTACCCGGCACCGTGCTGGCGCTGTTCGGGATTGTCTGGGTGGTCAGTGGCAATGGCCTGTCATTGCCCGCAATCATGGCCAACGTTGCATCCAACCCGCTGAGCTACAGCCTGGCGCTGGCCTGCGCGATCACCTTCGCCCTTTACTGCAACGTCACCCGGCGCTATGCCGGCGGGCAAAGCCTGGTGGGGCTGTTCTTTATCGTCACTGCCGCGCTGTTGTGGATCAAGTACGGCTTCAGCAGCGAAGTGCTGCCGGCCTTCACCTTGGGCGGCGGCCTGCAGCTACTGGCCGCCGGGATTGCCATGGCCGGCGGGTATGCGCTGTGGAATATCGGCATCATTCGCGGCAACCTGACCTTGCTGGCGACCGCGTCCTATTCGGCGCCGGTGCTGTCGTCGGCTTTTGCTGCCGTGTGGCTGGGCGCCAGTTTGACCCTGCAATTCTGGCAGGGGGCGGTGCTGGTGACGGTGGGTTCGCTGATCTGCTGGCTGGCCACTCGCGAACGCAGCGCTTCACAGACCAAGTGACTGGTACCAATCCGCGTAAGGCGTGTGGCGGACCTGGCGTTGATTGAAGTCAGGGCTGCCATCGTCCCACCACACCGGCCCGCGCTCCCCCAGCGCGACCTTGGCCTGATCCACTGCGGCGCGTGCCCCCGCCAGCTGTTCGGGATCCTCCGATTTTTTCGCCGCCTTCACCGCCCGCCGTGCGTCCATCAACTGATTGACCAGTTGTTGGCGCAGCGCTTCATCCAGCGCCGGATTGGAACAGCGCCAGAGCTGGCCCTTGACCACGAAGTAACGACCGTCAGGGGTGCAGGGGTAGTTCATCAGTGCGCCTGTTCACATGCCATTGGCAAACTCCGGATCGTCCGGCCTGAGCCGTTGATTCAGCCCGGCCATTGCCCCCGCATACTCGGCCAGGACCTTGAGCGACCAGTCGGCACGGTGGCGGATCCTCCTGTCTTCGACATCGATGGCGTCGGCGCCGTTCATCACCGATTCCACCTGACGCACGATCAGTTGCTCGGGCAGGTAGCAAATGCGGCAATTCTTGTAGCTCGACGCGCGCAACTCGGACAGTGGGTAGGTGCCGCCCTGGCCCGCGGAAATCCCCACCAGCAGCGCCGGTTTATGGCCAAGCTCGCGGTAGCCGGCGTGGACGAACAGGTTCTTCAGCGCCGGACAGGCCATGCCGTGCCATTCCGGGCTTAGCACCACCAGTGCATCGGCTTCGCGCAGCAGGGCACCATGGTCGGCCCAGATGCCCTGGTCGTCCTTGGCCGGCCATAACGGTAGGGGCGCGCGGCCTAGGTCGATGATCTTTGGTGTGGCGCATAGCTGCAGGGCTTGCAGGCGTCCGGCGAGGTAGTCGGCGACTTTTGCCGATTGGCTTTCAACCTGGCTGGAGCCGGCAATCAACACGATGTTCAGGCTCATTTGGCGAACTCCCCGGTGGTGGCTTGAGGCACTTTGGTTTTTTTCCGGCGGGCCAGCGGCCAGAACAGTTCTTCCTGCCAGGTCACCGGGCGCATGTTTTCAATGCCGTACTGCTCGGGACGGCGGCGAGTGATTTTCGCCGAGCCGAACAGCACGTCCCAGAAGAACAGCAAGTTGCCGAAATTGCCTTTGTAGTGGGTGACCCCGTCGTCGGCGTTCAGGCCGTGGTGGGCGGAGTGGGTAGCGGGAGTGGAGAAGGTCCGTTCCAGCAGCCACATCAACGGGCGCAGGAGGCGGATGCGGTACAGCTTGTCGTCCCAGGGCACGCTGCTGTGGGCGGCAAAAATCACCAGCATCTTGACGATCAGGTAGCCGAAATACACGGGGGCCAGGCCCATGTACAGCAGCATGCCGGAGAACCACAGGCCGGGCATCAACAGGTAGTAGAAGCTGTTGTTGCGGTAAACGATGCGGATGCTCATATAGGGCGCCGAGTGGTGGGCGCGGTGCAGCGAATAAAGGAAGGGCACCTTGTGGCTGAGACGATGCCACCAGTACTGGGTCATGTCGTCGAGCACCAGGAACAGGGCGAGGCCAAGCGTCCAGTGCAGGCCGCTGAGGCTGCCTTTCAGTTGCGGGGCGAAATAGCCGAGCAGGGCGCTGCTAAGGAAGGTCACCAGCGGCAGGGTCACGCCCATCAGCAAGCCGGAGCCGAGGATTTCGATGATCACATCACGCCGCTGGCCACGGGGTTGGCGAAAGCAGGCGCAGGTGATTTCGAGGAGGATGAAAGCGATCAGGATGGCGGCGATGATCGGGATCGGACTGTTGGTTATTGTTGTTGTATTCATGGCACTCTCTGGTTGCGACCGATAATGGCAATGCCCCCCAATAAGAAACCATGAGTCCTGCACCTGCTATGCGCGAAACGGACAGAATCCCCCGAGAACCGGCCAACCCCGCGCCGGAACACTTTCACCGTGGTCCGCTGGGTCGGGTGCTCGAGCGCTACCTGCAAAGCCGCAGCGCGCAACTGCGCAGCAACTACAGCATGGTCGCGCTGGAGCAACTCTGGGCCAGGGCCGCCGTCCACGATCCGGCAATCGGCCTGCACCTGTTCGGCCATTTCAGCCGCCAGGATTGGCATGTGCTGGCCCACGCTTGCCTGTACAGCACCGACCTAGAGGAGGCGATTCATTTCTGGGCGCGCTATGCGCCATTGGCCTCGGACATGGACAGCATCGTGCTGATCGAGGAGGGCGATGAATTGGGGGTGGAACTGCGCATCGACGCGCCACCCAACCTGGTGCGTTATGTGGTCGAGCACTACTGCGTGATGTCCCTCAGCGTGCAGCGCTTGGGTACCGGCGTGACGCTGGTGCCTGCACGCGCCTGTTTCGCCCATCCGCGTCCGGCTTATCACGCGCAATACACACAATGGTTCGGCGACACTGTCCAGTTCGATTGCGGGTACAACCGCCTGTATTACCCGCGCTCGAGTCTGAAGATTGAGCTGCAGACCCACAATGCCGGGATGATGGAGGTACTGCGCCAGGAGCTTGACCGGCGCCTGGCCCAGCAGCAGCGCCTCAGCGGCTGGGCGGGCAGGGTGGCGCAGGGCATCCGCCAGCAATTGCTGGCCGGCCAGGCACCCAGCCTGGAGACTCAGGCGCAGATTCTGCACCAGAGCCCACGGACCTTGCGCCGCCGCCTGGAAGAGCAAGGTTTGACCTTCCGCCATCTGCTGGACCAGGTGCGCGCCGAGTTGGAGCAGTACCTGGAGTTGCAGGGCAATAGTCGTACGCAGATTGCCGAGCAGTTGGGCTACAGCGATCTGGCGGCTTACCTGCATGCGCGTAAGCGTTGGCGAGGGTAAGTCGGCTACACCGCATTGACTTCATCGCTAGCAGGCGAGCTCCCACTCGCCAGCACTGCCAGTCCCGCCGCGATCAGCAGCAACAGCGCACTCACTTCAAAGGTCGCGCGGTAGCCGCTGAAATCGAACAGCAACCCACCCACGGTGGCGCCGGCTGCAATCGCCAACTGGATGATCGCCACCATCAGTCCGCCACCCGCTTCGGCGTCATCCGGCAGAGTGCGGGCCAGCCATGTCCACCAGCCGACCGGCGCGGCCGTGGCCACCAGGCCCCAGAGTCCAAGCAGCAGCGTGGTGCCCAATGCCGAGCTGCCAAACGAAATCAGTGCGAGGGCAATCACCGCCATCAGCAGCGGAATAACCGCCAGGGTGCGGAACAGGCTGGTTTTCACGAAAGCTTCAATCAGGAAGGTTCCCGCCAGGCCTGCAACCCCGAGCACCAGCAACATCAGCGAGAGCATCGAGACGCTGACCTGGGTGACGCTTTCCAGGAACGGGCGCAGGTAGGTAAAGAGCATGAACTGGCCCATGAAGAACACACTGACGGCGAGCATGCCCAAGGCCACCGGCAGACGTTTCATCAGCCGCAACAGGTTGCCGCTGGCTGCCACGGTCGGGGTTTTGATCGCCGGCATGCTGACCAGCAGCCACAGGCTGGCAAGCAGGGCAACCGGGACTACGCACAGAAACGCCCCACGCCAGCCGATCAACGCACCGAGGTAGCTGCCCAGCGGCGCGGCGATCACTGTCGCCAGGGCGTTGCCGCCGTTGACGATGGCCAGGGCCCGGGTCACTTCGCCGGCCGGGACCAGGCGCATGGCGGTGGCTGCCGACAACGACCAGAAGCCGCCGATGGCGATCCCGATCAACGCGCGGCCAAGCATGAAGGTCGTGTAGTTGGGGGCGAAGGCAACGACGCTGCCGGAAACGATCATCAACAGAGTGAGGGACAGTAGCAGCTTCTTGCGATCGACCCGTGCCGCCACCGAGGCGATCAGCAAGCTGGTGATCAGGGCGAACAATCCGGACACGGCAATGCCCTGGCCGGCCTGTCCTTCGCTGACCTGCAGATCGGCGGCAATCGGGGTCAACAGGCTGACCGGCATGAACTCCGAGGCGACCAGGGCAAAGGCGGCGAGCGACATGGCGGACACCGCGCCCCAGGAGGACTGGGGGCTGGATTGAGGGTTTTGCGACATGGTTTGAGTCCTGTGAAGCGGGGCGTTTGACTGACGCCCATTGTCCAGAACCTTCCCTGTGCGCTGAAGTGCATTGCGCTGGAATACTTGCCTGATTCTCTGACTGTCCATGCCTGCTGGCGATGAACCCTGGACCACTGCGTGCATCCAGACAGCACGCAGTACCTCGGGTTTCAGCTGAACTGCCCAGCTGAACCTGTCGCCGTTTTCGAGCGCTTGAAATGGCTTAACTGATAGGCAATCGCCAACCACACAAACCAGCCCGGCATCACCATCAACGCAATCCGCGTATCGGGTCGCAACGCCAGCAGGCACAGGACGAAGCCGAGGAACGCCAGGGTGAACCAGGCCATCGGCACGCCGCCGGGCATTTTGTAGATCGACTGCGCGTGCAGGTCGGGCCTGCGTTTGCGGTAGGCGATGTACGAGGCGAGGATGGTCGACCAGGTGAAGATCACCAGGATCGCCGACACGGTGGAGACGATGGTGAACGCGGTCATGACTTCCGGGACGATGAACAGCAACAGCACGCCAATCAGCATCAACACCGTGGTGAACGCCAGGCTCAGCAGCGGCACGCTGTTGCCCGACAGACGCCGGAAAATCCGTGGCGCGTTGTTTTGACTGGCCAGGCCGAACAGCATGCGGCTTGAAGAGAACACCCCGCTATTGGCCGAGGACGCCGCCGAGGTCAGCACCACGAAGTTGACGATGCCGGCGGCGGCGGGAAAACCGGCGACCAGAAACAGCTCAACGAACGGGCTCTTGCTCGGTGACACCTGCTGCCAGGAGGTCACGGCGATGATGCAGCCCAGGGCCAACACGTAGAACAGGATGATCCGCAGCGGAATCGAGTTGATCGCCTTGGGCAGGGTTTTCTCCGGGGCGCGGGTTTCCGCGGCGGCGGTACCGATCAGCTCGGTGCCGGCGAACGAGAAGATCGCCATCTGGAAGCCGGCGAAGAAGCCGAACAGGCCATTGGGGAAGGCCGCCTGTTTATCCAGCAAGTGGTTGAGCGAGGCGGTGACACCCGTCGGCGAGACGAACGAACTGGCGATCAGTACCAGGCTGACGCCGATCAGGGTCAACACGGCAATGATCTTGATGATCGCAAACCAGAACTCCACTTCGCCGAACAGCCGTACGGTGAGCACGTTGAGAGCGAACAGGGTAAGCAGCATGCCAATCGCGGGGATCCACGCCGGCACGTCCGGAAACCAGTACTGGAAGAAACCGCCGACCACCACTGCATCGCCGATTACCGCGACGCTCCAGCTCAGCCAGTACGACCAGCCGAGAAAAAACGCTGCGCGAGGCCCGAGGTAAGCGCCGGCAAAGTCGGCGAAGGTCTTGAACTTGAGGTTGGACAGCAGCAGTTCGCCCATGGCGCGCATGACGAAATACACGAACAGGCCGATGATCATGTAGATCAGGATGATCGAGGTGCCGGAGAGCGCGATGATCTTCCCGGAGCCCATGAACAGGCCGGTGCCGATGGCGCCACCCATGGCCATTAACTGGATATGACGATTGCTCAGCGTACGCTGCAGCGCAGGCTGTTCAGCCCGTCCTGAGGAATGTGTGTTCATTGCAAAACCTCTTGATTTTATGATTTTGAGTTTTGGCAGTAGAGGGGTTGAAGCGCTTTATTGTTGGAATGGCTGATCACACAGACGGCCAGGATCAGCCGCGTTTGCTCTCGTAGCCATGCAGCACGTTGACCGCGTTGATGCCGATCTCATCGACCATGTAGCCGCCTTCCATGACGAACAAAGCCGGGCAGCCAACGCCGGCAATCAGCTCGCCGATGCCGATGAAGTCTTCGCTTTCGAGGAGGAAGTGGCTGATGGGATCGTCCTTGAAGGTGTCGACGCCCAGGGAAATCACCAGCACTTCAGGAGCAAACGCCTGCAGTTTGCGGCAGGCATCGACCAGCGCTTCACGGTAGGCGGCGCCGCTGGTGTTTTTCGCCAAAGGGTAGTTGAGGTTGAAACCTTCGCCCTTGCCGCTGCCACGCTCATCGCGGTAGCCCGAGTAGTAGGGGTAGGACACCGCCGGTTCGCCGTGTAGCGAGACGAACAGCACGTCATTGCGTCCGTAGAAAATGTTCTGCGTGCCGTTGCCGTGGTGGAAGTCGACGTCCAACACCGCGACCTTTTGCGCCCCGCGGGTGATCGCCTGCTGGGCGGCGATGGCGGCGTTATTCAGGTAGCAATAGCCGCCCATGTACTCGCGGGCGGCGTGGTGGCCGGGTGGGCGGCACAGGGCGAAGGCGCTGTCATGGCCTTCGTCGAGCAACGCCAGGCCGGTGAGGGCGATATCGGCGCTGGTGCGCACCGCTTGCCAGGTGGTGGCGGTGATCGGCGAACCCGCGTCCATGGCATAGAAGCCCAGCTTGCCGTCGATGAATTCCGGTACATGCTCGTTGGCGAGGTCGCGCACCGGCCACACCAGCGGCAGGGCATCGTGGGTGCGACCGGTGGCGGTCCATTCGGTCCAGGCGTTTTCGAGGAAGGTTACGTAGCGCTCGCTATGGGCGTTCACATAGCAGGCACGGTCGAACGCGCGCGGCTCGATGATCTGCCCCAGCCCGACCTGCTTGACCCGGGCATGCACGGTGTCGGCGCGGCTGGGCTGTTCGAAGGAGGGCTTGAGCACGCCGTCTTTCAGTTCGGTGCCGTGGTGCAAGCGGTGGGAATCGCTGAAAACTGTAAACATCGTGCGCATCCATTGTTGTGAGCCAGTGCAACTATTTTGTTCTGCTCGGGGTGCGCTTTCTTTGCTTTATCTTTAGGCTATTGCAGGAATTCAGGGCAATATTTCTAACGGATAGGGTCATGCAGAAAAGAAATTCCAAACGCATCAGCCTCGACGAAACTGATCTGGCGATTCTTGAACTGCTGCAGGAAGACGCCAGTATCTCCAATGCCGAACTCAGCGAGCGTCTGTCCCTGAGCCTTACGCCGTGCTGGCGCCGGCGCAAACGAATGGAGGAGGCGGGGGTGATCAAGGGCTATCAGGCTAACCTCGATCGACGCATGCTCGGGCTGGATATCATGGCCTTCGTGCATATCCGCTTTTCCACCCACGCCGACCATGCCCCCGATGCCTTTGAAGCGGTGATCAAGCAACTGCCGCAAGTGCTGGCCTGCCACAAAATCACCGGCGATTCCGACTACGTCCTGCAAGTGTTGGCCGAAGACCTCGATAGCTACAGCGATTTCATCGAACAAGTGCTACGGCGCCAGGTCGGCATCGCCTCGATCCAGTCGAGCCTGGCCCTGCGCGAGGTCAAGGCCGGGAGCCGGATGGCGATACCGAAGGCCAGTTCGGATTGAGCGCCACGGCATTTGTACCTGGCCCAAGACCGGTGGGAGCTGGCTTGTCGAATCGTCGCAGCGCAGCGATGGGGCACATCAAACCACCAACCCCTGCAACACCGGCCGCAAGCGCTCCAGAGTCATCGCCCCACACACCTGCATCGGCTCGCGCAGTTCGTTGGCCATGAAGCCCTGGACACTCAGGGCAGCCTTGACCACCGCAGGATTAGGCTCGGCGAAGGCGATCTGGATCCACGGTAACAATTGCCGGAAGCTGGCACGCGCCGCAGCCAGTTCACCGTGCTCCATCTGTTGCATCAACTGCACATACAGATTCGCGTGAACATTGGCCGACGCCGAAATCGCCCCGGCGCCGCCCAGGGCCAGGTGGCCGAGAATCTGGATGTCCTCGCCCGTCAGCACCTCGACCTGACCGTCGGCGATCAACGCCAGGGTCGTCTCGATATCGCCGCCGCAGTCCTTCACCGCCGCAATGTTCGGATGGCGCACGATTCGCCGCAGCG
Source organism: Pseudomonas sp. Pse1 (assembly GCF_024519635.1). NCBI lineage: Bacteria > Pseudomonadati > Pseudomonadota > Gammaproteobacteria > Pseudomonadales > Pseudomonadaceae > Pseudomonas > Pseudomonas sp. Pse1. Next base: position 308,012 of record NZ_JALJRO010000001.1, on the reverse strand, counting down.
TGTCGCGCTCGATCCGCGCACCGGTGCGATAAGGAATGTCGTAGAGCACCAGCGGCACCGACGACGCATCCGCCACACGCTTGAAAAAGGCCTCCAGACCTTGCTGCGAAGGGCGGATGTAATAGGGCGCCGGCACCAGCAGGCCTGCCAGCTCACGGCGCTGGATCTGCTCCTGGAAAGCGAGGATGTCCTGCAGATTGTTGCCACTCAAGCCCATGATCACCTGGCTGGAAGGCGCCCATTGCAGCACTGCATCCAGCACCGCCAGTTGCTCGTCCTCGCTCATGGCCGCCGCTTCACCGGTGGTGCCACACACCACCAGGCCCCTGACGCCGTCCGCGAGAAGCTTGTTGACCAAGCCCTGCAGCGCCTCGAAATCGACCTGCCCGCAACGAAACGGCGTGGCCAGCGCTACCCAAATCCCGCGAAAATCAGACATGCATGTACTCCCAAGTCAGACCGATGAGTCGTCGTCAGAGGAGTGATAGGAATCAAGCAGGGGGAGGGGTCGCCGGGTGCCTTGTGTCCTGTCAGCTCATCTGACGGGACAGCGCCCCGGTCAAATGAGCGACTGTTTCTTCGATTTATTGGCAACCGACACGCATGCGACAGCCTGGGCGATAAAGCCCGGGTCGGTCAGCAGGGAGTCGGTGATGCGGATCATGGAGGATCGCTTGCCAAAATGTGTTGCCGGATAATGCGTGGGCTCGATGAGGGATGTCAACGAGGATTTTCGCCCTGATCGAACAGGGCGCTTGCACGCTATTGACCAACCGAAGAACAAACCTACCCGGCTTGTCCGCCAATTCAGTTACCTGAGCGAGCCACCGCTGTGTCTGAAATCGATACCGGCAGGCGCTGTATTCACCCGAAAAACCATTGGATTAACGCCAGCAGCAGGCTGGTGAAAACACCAGTTTCAGCTAGCGTGAAGAAACCAGCAATTCGGCCTGCGCCCAATCAGGGCGGGCCACAAACGCCGCGCATCGGAGACGACTGCATCATGGCATCCACCCGCAAATCTTCACGCAAGCCGGAGCAGGAAAACCAAGCTCACCCGACATTCCGTTCCCGGGAAGAACGGCTCGATGACGGTAAACGTATGCGCAGTCAAATCCCGCGGGAGGCGCATGCCAAGTGGCAAGCGCCCGGTCGACAGCGTGACGTCGTGGCCATCCTCGAACAATCCAATCGTGACCGCCTGCAGGAGTTGGTGCCGATTCGCTACGGGCGAATGTTGCGCAGTCCCTTTACTTTCCTGCGGGGCTCGGCAGCGCTGATGGCCCATGACTTGTCCAAAGGGCCGAATATCGGCGTGACGGTGCAGGCCTGCGGCGACTGTCACCTGCTGAATTTCGGCCTGTTCGCCACCCCCGAGCGCAACCTGGTCTTCGACCTCAATGATTTCGACGAAACCCTTCCGGCGCCTTGGGAATGGGACATCAAGCGCCTGGTGGTGAGTTTTGCCGTGGCCGCCCGTGACGGTGGGGCGACTGACGCCCGTGCGCGCAAGATCGCGATTGCCTGTGCGCGCGCCTACCGCGAACACCTGCGGCGCTTCTCGAAAATGAAACCGCTGGAGGTCTGGTATTCCCGACTCGATGCCCAGGAGTTGCTCGATACCGCACCCGACGCCAAGGCCCTGAAATTCCGCCAGCAACTGTTCGAGCGTGCCCGCGAGCGGGTCATGGAAAGCGTCTTTCCGAAAATCGCCGGGCAGGTCGCCGGCCAACCGCGCATCGTCGACCAGCCGCCGGTGATCCAGCACGTCGCGGACCCCGAGTTCATGGTGCGGGTGCATCAGGGCATGGCGGCGTATCGGCAAAGTCTCAGCGACGAGCGCCGGGTCCTGCTCGATCGCTATCGCCTGGTCGACGCCGCACTCAAGGTAGTCGGCATCGGCAGCGTCGGTACACGCTGCTACATCATGTTGTTGTTTTCCGAGGAAAACCACCCGCTGATCCTGCAGTTCAAGGAATCCTGCCGCTCGGTGCTGGAGCCCTATGCAGGCAAAAGCCAGTTTGACAATCAAGGCCAGCGGGTGGTGATGGGGCAGCGCCTGATGCAGTCCTCCAGCGACATTTTCCTCGGCTGGGTGCGCGGCCCCGGGGGCTATGACTTCTTCGTGCGGCAGTTACGCGACATGAAGATGTCAGTGCCACTGCAGAACATCAGCGCCACCCAGCTGGAACGCTACGCCGAGCTCTGTGCCCTGACCCTGGCACGGGCCCATGCCAAGTCCGGCGACGCGGCGACCATCTCCGGCTACCTGGGTAAAAGCGAGGTGTTCGACGAAGCGGTGGGCGACTTTGCCTTGCTCTATGCCGACCAGACCGAACGTGACCATGCGCAACTGCTCAAGGCTGCGCGCAGTGGTCGGGTGAATGTATTGCATGAGGAGTGACACGGATGCTCGATTTTTTCCTCCACGCCCTGCGTGCAAATCCAGAAATTGCGGTATTCCTGGCCATCGCCTTGGGCGTGCTGATCGGCCGAATCCAGATCGGCAGCTTCCATCTGGGCTCGGTGGCCGGCGCCTTGCTCATGGGCCTGCTGATCGGCCAGATCGGCCTTGAGGTGCCGGCGGGTCTGAAGTCGGTGTTCTTCGTGATGTTCATCTACGCGGTCGGTTTCAAGAGCGGGCCGGAGTTTTTTGGCAGCCTCAATCGCGGCACCCTGAAGCTGGTGGCGTTGTCGTTTGTGCTTTGCGCAACGGCACTGGGCGCGATCCTGTTGATGAACGCGATCTTCGACTTTGACGCCGGGTTCACCGCCGGCCTTGGCGCTGGCGCGCTGACCGATACGGCGATCATGGGCACCGCCACCAGCGCTATCAATCAACTGACTATCGATGAGGCAGCCAAGGCGCAACTCAACAGCCATATGGCAATCGCCTACGCCATCACCTACCTGTTCGGCACCATCGGCCTGATTGTGTTTGTCGGCAGCATTGCGCCGAAGTTGCTCGGGGTTGACCTCAAGGCCTCGGCGCGAGAGCTGGAACTGGAGTTGGGCATCGCCAAGGACGAAGAAGCGATCAGCATTCCTTACACGCGGATCGTGGTGCGCGCCCATCAGGTCTCGGTCGAGGGCCAGGCCAACGGCCAACGCATTGCCGATCTCGAGCGCCAACACGAATCCCTGAGCATCGAGCGGGTGGTGCGGGCCGGGCAGGTGATCGAACGCGACGAGGGCTTCGTGCTCATGGCCGGGGATATCGTCGGTGTGTACGCGCTGCGCGAGGCAGTCGGCACCCTCGGAGAGTGGGTGGGGCCGGAAATCGACCACGCCGAGTCGTTGTCGTTTGCCACCCGCCAGGCGGACATCGTCCTGACGTCCAAGGAGTTTGCCGGCAAGACCATCCATCAAGCGCGGGAACACCTGGAAAACTCCCGGCGCCTCGGTTGCTTCCTGATTTCCATCACCCGCCAGGGCTATGACCTGCCGCTGTTGCCCAACACCGTGCTGCGCCGTGGCGACGTGATCAGCGTCACCGGGCGCACTGCCAGTGTCGATGCGTTGGCCAAGCGTCTGGGCCGGGTGCGCGAGAGCAACTACAAAAGTGACATCGCCATGCACACCCTGGGCATGGTGATCGGCTCGTTGCTCGGGCTGCTGTCGACCCATATCGGCATGATCCCGGTGGAGCTCGGCGTGGGCGGCGGGGTGTTGATCGCCGCACTGGTGATCGGCTGGTACAACTCGCGGCATCCGGAAATCGGCGCCTTGCCGCCAGCGGCACAGTGGGCGTTTTCCGAGTTCGGCCTGACCGCCTTCGGCGCAGTGGTCGGCCTGCTGGCCGGTCCTGCAGCTTTTGCGGCGATGCAGGAACAGGGCCTGGCGCTGTTGGTGTCGGGCGCGGTGGTGACTATCCTGCCACCGTTGGTGGCCCTGTATTTCGGTCGCTATGTGCTGCGCCTGCACCCGATGGTCCTGTTTGGCGGCCTGGCCGGGGCACAGACCGAGGCGGCGTCGATGAACAAGATCATCGAACAGTCCGGCAGCAATACCCCGGTAATCGGCTTTACCGTGTGCTATGCGATCTCCAACGTGCTGTTGGCGGTGTGCGGGCCGATCATTGTGTTCATGGTGGCGGGATGATGTTCAGAAGCCGCTCTCGCGCATGAACACCGCCGCCAGGTGAGTGGCACCGTCGGCCAGCAGGCTGCGCCGTTCGCCTTCGATCTTCAGATGCCCCCGAGTTTCGCGCAGGCTCGGCAAGGGCTCATCCAGTTGAACCAACACCTGGAACAGCGCGCTGCCCGGCACCAGCGCGTGCTCGGCGTCGGTGGTCACCACCGGGCCACCGAAACGCGACGACAGCATGCGATGGGACAGTTGCCCGGCGCGGGTGCTGCCGATCTGCAGGACGTGACCGCGCAGCGGACTGGCCTGGCCGTCCGGGTAGAAGCGCACCGGGTCACCGACCGCCATACGATGGACCTGGTCTTGCGCGACATAGGCATCGACCTGCCAGCTGCGCGGGTCGATCAGGATCCCCAGCGGCTCCTGGCGACCGATCCACTGGCCGGGTTTCCAGTCTGGATTGACGTCCATCCAGATTCCGGCAAACGGCGTTTGCAGGTTCAGCCGAGCCATCTCCGAACGAGCGGCGCGAGCCTCTTCGAATTGCACGTTGAGGCGCTGGCGGGTCACCGCATCCTCGGCCAGACCACCGGGATCGGCCAACAACCCCGATAACCGCGCCGCATAGCTGCGGGCATTGGCTTCGCTGCTGCGCAGGCGCGAGGCGATGTCCGGCTCGTCGAGTATCACCAGATTCTCCCCGGCCTGGACCGGGCCGCCCGTGCGGATCGACTGCAACCGGGCCGGGTAGGGTGCATAGACCCGCAGTTGCTGCTCAGCGCGGGCGACGCCCACCCCATCGATCTGGCTATGCCAGGGAATCGCCAAAACCCCGAGCAGCAGTATCAGCGCTGCGTAGAACAGCAGCTTGCGTTTACCCGGCACGGCGGCGCGTTGTTGCCACCAGTGCTTCAACTCGCGCAGCACCGGCATGGCGATAAACCAGGACAGTTCGACCATGAACAGGATGATCCCCAGCAGTTTGAAAAAGAACAGGTACACCGCCAGGGCGATCCCGAGGAACAGCACCAGCCGGTATAGCCAGGTGACGATGGCAAAAGCCACCAGCAGCCGGCGTTGTCGTGGCGGGAAGGCCTCCGGCCAGGCTTCCTGCAAGCCCAACAGATTGCGCCGCAGAGTGACCCGAGCCAGCGCCGACGAGCGTTCATGCAGGTTGGGAAAATCCAGCAGGTCGGAGAGGATGAAGTAACCGTCGAAGCGCATGAACGGACTGGCATTCAGCGCCAGCGACAGCAGCCAACTGGTGGTCGCCAGATACAGCAGGGCATTGCGCAGCGCGCCAGGATCACAGAGTGCCCAGCCCAGTGTGGAGAGTCCGGCCAGCGACAGCTCGGTGATGATCCCCGCCGAAGCAATCGCCAGGCGTTGGCGTGAGCGGCTGAGCTTCCAGCTTTCGCCGGTGTCGGTGTAGAGCATTGGCCACAGCACCACGAAGGCAATGCCCATGTGCCCGACACGCAATCCCAGTCGGGTCGCCACCAACGCATGCCCCAGTTCATGAAGGGTCTTGGCGACGATCAGCGCCAAGGCAAAACTCAACAGGCCCTCGGTGGAAAATGACTCGACCACGGCATGGGTGAACACGTCCCACTGCTGCAGCACGAGGATGATCCCCAGCAGGCTCAGGCCGAGCACCAATAGCCCGGTCAGCGGGTGAAACAACCAGCCCAGGGCGCGAGCCAAGTGCTGCAACGGCTGTTGCGGACGCAGCAGCGGAATGCGGAAAAACAGGTAATGGTGCAGCCACCAGCGCCAGCTCAACCAACTGCCTTCTTCGCCTTTGGCTTGCAATTTCGCCAGGGCGGCAGGACCGGCCCGCAGCAACTGGTGCTGCTCGAGAAATTGGCGGAAGTCGAGGACCTGTTCAACGTCCGGCTTGAGCGCGGTGCCTTCGCCGATCTGCTGGCTAATCTGCCGGGGCGATTGACCCCAGCGCAGCAGGCATTCGAACTCCAGCCAACCGATGCGGTAGAAGCGATTGATCACCGTGTCCTGGATCACCCAGGCCGGTTCGCCATTGCTGCCATGGGCGGCTTCGCTCAGGCGCAGGTCCTCGCGCAACGGTGGCACCGGCAGATCGGCGGGATCGAGCATCACCAACCGCTCCAGGCGCGCAGCGTCGCCAGTGGCCGACGCAGCAGGTAATAGCCGAGCATCACCCGGCCGCCATACAGCTTGGCGGTGCCGTGCAAGCCGAGACGCGCGTGTTCCGGCGTGCCGTCGATGCTTGCCAGCAAACGGTAGGCGACCACGCCCTCATCGCTGGGCCGGGCCTGGTAGCTGGTCTCAAGGATTGTGCCCTTGAGCGGGCTCAATGGATACGCGGTGAGAAACAGCGTGACCTCGGCCCCGGGTTCGAGGGCGATGGCATCGGCCACCGCCAACTGGATTTGCATCGCCGGCTGGCTCGGGTCAGCCACCTGCATGATGCGCTCGCCGGTGACCACCGGCTTGCCCAGCCAGTCGTTGGGGTCGCTGAATACGGCGACCCCGGCACGCGGCGCCACGACCTGGGTGCGCTTGAGCTGCGCCTGCACCGCCGCCAGTTCGGCCCGGCGTTGCTGGACACGGCCCTGGAGCAGGGTCAGTTCGCTTTTGCTTTGCGGGTTGTCAAAGGCGCGCTGGCTGGCGGCGAGCAGTTCGGCGTCGGCCACCGCGACTTCCTTGCCGAGCACTTCGGCGCGGCTGCGCAAAGTGGTTTCGTCGAGGGAGAACAGCGGCGTGCCGAGTTCCACCGGCTGGTTGGGGCGGACTTTGATCTGTTCGATGACGCCGTCGATGGGCGAGCTGATGATCTGCGCCTGACGGGAGACGATTTCGGTCGGCGCCAAGGCGGTTTGCCGCACAGGCAGAAACAGCAGCGCGCCAAACAGCAGCAGGGTCACGAGCGCCTGTCGGCGACTGGGGCGCCAGCGACTCAGGCGGCGTTGACGAGTCAGCGCCGCCCAGCAGTAACCCCAGGTCCCCACCAGGCCCTTGAGGTGCTGCCACAACACGGGCGGCGGTTCGCGGTCGAGCAACAACAGCAACAGCCCCAGGCGCTGACCCTGCTGATTGGCAATCGGAATGCACCACAGGCCGGTCGGCCACCACTCACTCCAGCCGTCGCTGATGTCCGCCGGCGGGGCCTTGCTGTCCTGGGTCAACCACAGTGGCTCCTCCATCACTTGAGCAGCAACCCAGCGGCTGGCCCGGCGCAGCCAGACCAGGTAGGGCGAGTCCTCGCTGGGCCGCGACAGCCCGGAAACGTTAAGCAGTTCCAGCGACCTGTCACGCTCGGCGAACACCAGCGCCTGATGGAATTTGAGCAACGGGTACAGGTCATTGGCCATGCTGAACGCCAGCGCATTCAGGGTATCAGCGGCCAGCGCCTTGTCCCGCAGGGCATCAAGCTCGAGCAGCAGGTGAGGGTGGGGCAACGACTCGTTCATGGTCATGGCTGGGAACTGTCGTGCTGGGCCGTTTCCTCGGTGAAGCGCGCGGTGCCGCTCATGCCGGCCATCAGTTCCGGGTATTTGTTGTCGAGGCGCGCTTCCAGCTCGACGGTTTGCGCCACCGCATCGACCCGCGAGTTGATCGCGCTGATTGTGGCCGTATAGCTCTTGCCGGTCTCATGGATGTTGACCTGTAACGGCAGGCCGGGCTTGAGGGTTTTCAGCAGGGTCGACGGCACATTCAAGCGCACCTTCAGTGCGCCGTCGCTGACCAGGTCGAACAGCGGCGTACCCGCGGTGACGGTCTGGAAGGGTTTGACGTAGACCTTGGCGATGCGCCCGGAAAACGGCGCCAGCACCTGGCAGTAACCGCTCTGGGCCTGGCCCATCGCGCGGGCGCCGTCGGCCTTTTGCACTTCGGTGTTGGCCATCGACACTTCAATGTCGCCCACAGCATTGAGCTTGCGCAGTTGCTTCTTGGCTTCCAGATTCTGCCGGGCCATGGTCAGCTCGGCGGCGGCGACCTTGCTGCGGGCGTCGGCTTCGCTGCAGTTGAAACGGGCCAGTAATTCGGCCTTCTTGACCTGCTCGCCAAACCCGGCCGGCAACTCCGCCAAGGTGCCGCTCATCTGGCTGGACAGGGTGGTTTCCAGTTCGGCGGCCAGCAACACGCGAATGGCGCTGGCGCTGGCGCTTTCCGGCGCGGGTGTGTCGTCGGCATGCACCGACAACAGTGGACAGACCAACAACAGAGCCCCGGCGAGGGACTCAAGGGCGGTTTTGCGCATTCGACGTTCCTTGCTGGGTGATGAGCAGGCGTTGCTGCTCCTGTTCATTCAATGTGCGCTGGATTTCCCGGGACAGGGTCTTTATGTCGTGCTTGTCGATTTCGCTCGGCAGCACGTCCAGGCCAATCGAGTTATACAGCCGGCCCCAGGCCGCCTGGGCACTGGAGAACGCCGCCTCGCGCTGGTAACGCGAAAGCAGGTAACGGCCTTCGGAACGAATCACCTCCAGTTCCGAACCCAGGGCGCCAGTTTTCGCCGCCTGGGCGTAGTCGAGCAGGCTGCGGTCGACCCGCAGGCTTTCCTCGGTGAACTCGACCTCCTGACGCGCCAACTGATAACGCAGGGTGCCGACCCGCACCTGAGTCAGGATCGCCATCGACAGCGCGACACGCCGGGTATCGTCGGTCTCGCTCTGGGACTGTTGCGCGGCGTTGAGGGACGGCAATTGCAGCAGGCGCAGCAGGTTCATCGACACCTGCACGCCGGTGTTCATCCAGTCGCTGTTGTACAGGTACTTGTTGGAATCATAGCGATAACCGAAGTCCACGCTGACGTTGGGCCAGAGTTGCGCCTTGGCAATGTCCAGGTCTTTCTGGTTGACCCGTTTGCGGTACCACTCTTCCATGATTTCCGGACGGTGCTCCAACGACAGCTGTTCGAGCTGAGCCATGCTCTGCCGGACCTCCGGCAGGCGCGGATCCGTGGTGTCGGCGAGGACCATCTTCGAGCCCGGCGGCAGCGACATCAGGGCTGCCAGTTCGGCCTGGGCGAATTCCAGATCCTGGCGACGCACGGTCAGCAGGTAGATCGAATCAAGCAGGGCCCGCTGGTAGGCGAGAATTTCCTGCTGCGGCAACAGGCCCCGTTGCTCGGCCTCGCGGGCTGAGGTCAGTGCGGTGTGGGTGCGCATCAGCAGCTTGTCGACTTCCGGCATCAGCCGTTGCGCGCCCAGGGCCCGCCAGTAAGCATTGCGCACGTCCTGCAAGACGTTCTGCGCGACTTTGCGCCGGCGCTCTTCGGCCATCAGGATCTGGTCGGATTTCTGCTGGGTACGGTAGTAGGCCACGCCGAAGTCCAGCAGGCTCCAGCTCAGGCCCAGTCCATAGAGCTGGCGATAACGCTCTTCGGAGGTCGAGGGCCGCAAGCTGACTTGGCGGTCTTCGATGCCGATCGAGGTACCGCCGGAGTCATTGTTGCGCCCGGCGTAACCGGCCGAGGCCACCAGTCGCGGGAGCATTTCGTGGCTGGAGACGTCGCGCAAGTCCGAGGCCAGGGCGCTTTCCATCAGTTTCAAGCGGTAGTCGAGGTTGTATTTCAGGGCCCGGGCGGCCGCATCGTAGAAGGTCAGGGGCGCGGTCACCGGTTCCTGGGCGGAATACATGCGCGACTGGTCGGCAAGAATGCGTTGACGGTTTTCCTCCTCGGTACTCGGCTTGGGCTCCAGTGAAGAACAGGCACTGAGCAGCAGGGTCGAGACGAGGGCGCTACTGAGAATCCGATGGGCTTTTTTCTGCATGTGCATTCCTTTGTGTGCTTGGAAAATGGTGGGCCAGTTCACGTCAGTTGCCCTTATTGGTCGGGTGCAGGCGCTGGCCGGCGTTGCGCAGTTGCGCGCTGAAGCCGCGTCCCTGCTGCTGTTCGTGGCGGGCCTCGACCTGCGCCGAGCCACGCAGCATGTCCGGTGCACCATTGGCAAACAGCGACGGGTCGCCGAGCAAGCCGTCGGCGGTCAGATCGGTGCGGCCCTGGCGACCGAGGATCCACAGCAGGTCGAGCTCGCTTTCGATGCGGCTTTCGCGTACCGCTGCGGCGACGAACTGACCGGGCACCACGCCCAGGCCATCGCCCAGCGAGTCGCTGCGCAGTTCGCCGGTCAAGACCAGCGCCATGTTGCTGCCGCCGGTATCCCAGGAGGAGAGTTCATTGAGCCGGGCATTTCGCTCGACCACCGGGGTGATGAACACCGCCGGCTGCGGGTCGGGGGGCAGCAGGTTGCGGTTCTGGTTGTTCGGGTCCCGGGCGAAGACATTGATGGCCGGTGCCGGTATGAAGGGTGTGGCGATGTCCAGGGTGATCTGCAGTTCAGCCTGGTCGCTGGCACCGCTGAGGTCATTGACGGTGTAGGTGAACACGTCCTGCAGGACCTGGCCGAGACCGGCAGCGGCAAGAACCTGCGGGTTGCTCTGGTCGATGGTGTAGGTGTAGCTGCCATCGGCATTGAGCACCAGGGTGCCGTAGAGCCCTGCAATCGGCTGGCCGATCACCCCGGCAGTGCCGCTGCCAGACTCGGCGCCGCTGCGCACCGCAACCACGTGCAGGCGGTCGTTGCCGTCGACGTCGCCATCGTTGGGCAGTACGTTGCCGGTGGCTTGCGGCGCGGGCGTCTGGTCGCTGGCGGTGTTGCTGTCGTTCTGCGCTACCGGGGCATCGTTGGCACCCTGGATGACCACCGTCAGCCGTGCATCGGCGGTAGCCCCGGCCGTGTCGCGCATGCGGTAGGTGAAGGTTTCGCTGAGGGTTTCGCCGGCGGTGCGCAATGCCTGCACGGTGGGATTGCTGTTGTCGATCAGGTAGCTGTAGCTGCCATCGGCATTCAGGGTCAATTGGCCGTAACGGCCGATCAGCACCTGGCCGGCCGCGGCGGACTGGCCGGTTTCGCTGCTGACCTGCAGCACCTGCTTGCTCTCGCCATTGGCCACGCTATCGACATCGCTGTCGTTGCTCAGCACATTGCCGATACCGTTGCTGCCGGGGGTGCCGTTGGCCACGCCGCCGGCTTCGACGGCGATGGTGCCGTCGTCCACGGCGACCGGGGTGTCGTTGCGGCCGTCGACAGTGATCTGCAACTGTGCCTGGCTGGTGGCACCAAAGATGTCGACCACCGTGTAGCTGAACACTTCGCTGAGGGTCTGGCCGCTTTGGCGCAAGGCTTGTACGACCGCGAGGCTGTTATCAACGGTATAGGTGTAGCTGCCGTCGGCATTGATCAGCAGGTCGCCATATTGCCCGCGCAGTGGCGTGCCCAGGCTGCCGACGGTGCCGATGTCGGTAATGGGACCGGTATGGATGCCGATCAAGTGCAGGGCGTCGTTCTCGTTATCGCGGTCGTTGTCCAGTACGTTGCCGCTCGGGTCGATACCGGGCTGGCTGTTGTCGATTCCACCGGCCTCGATCGCGGTGGCGGCATCGTCGGCGGGAATCGGCGCGGTGTTGCGGCCACGGATGATGATATGGATTTCGGCCAGATCGTTCTGCCCACCACGGTCGGTCACCTGGTAGGTGAAGTGTTCGTCGAGGAACTGCAGCGGCCCCAACGCCAGTACCGTTGGATTGAGGGAGTCGAGGTCATAGGTGTAGTTGCCGTCGGCACCGATGATCAATTGCCCGTAGAGCCCATTGACCAGAGTGCCATTGCTGTTGTCTGTGCCTGAATTTACGCCTGCCAGGCTGCCGCCCGCCGTTTCAGTGCCGAAACGAATGCCGGTGACCAGCAAGCTGTCACCCTGGTCGACATCGGTGTCATTGGGCAAGACATTGCGCGTCGGGTTGACCCCGTTGCCGGAACCGTCATCGGCCACCGCCAGGGCGAGGTCGTTGTTCGCCACCGGGGCATCCCAGGCGCCGTCGATGCGGATGCTCAGCTGCGCGTCGTCGGTGGCGCCGGCGGTGTCACGCATGCGGTAGGTAAAGGTTTCTACCAGGGTGTCACCGACTTTCAGCGCCTGCACGGCGTCGAGGTTGTTGTTGACGACATAGCTGTAGGTGCCATTGGCGTTGATCGTCAGGGTGCCGTACAGGCCTGTGAGGCTGTGGCTGATGCCGACTGTGTCAAACGCACCGCCGGCGGCTTCCGTGCCGGTGCGGATGCCGTTGACCAGCTTGAGGTCGCCGGCATCGACGTCGGTGTCGTTGCTCAGCACATTGCCGGAAGGATCGAGCCCCGGCGTGCCATTGAAGGTGCCGCCGGCCTCAATGGCGACGATGCTGTCGTCGACGGCCACCGGGTTGTCGTTGGCCCCTCGAATGGTGATGGTCAGGGTCGCGGTGCTGGTAGCGCCGGCGAGGTCGCGGATGCGGTAGGTGAAGGTTTCCGTCAGGGTCTGGGCGTTGGTGCGCAGGGCCTGCACTTGCGGGTTGGTGTTATCGACCACGTAGCTGTAATTGCCGTCGCCCCCCAGGGTCAGGGTGCCGAAAGCCCCAGCGAAAGCACTGCCGATCACGCCTACTGACGCGCCCTGGTTGAGCCCGACCACTGTCAGGGCTTCGCCGTTGCCGTCGACGTCGTTGTCGTTGGCCAACACGTTGCCGCTAGGGTTGACGCCGGGAGTGGCGTTGGCCAGACCACCGGCCTCGATGGCAGTGTTGCTGTCGTTCTGCGCAATCGGCGTGTCGTTGCTTCCCTGAATGCTGATGTTAAGGGTGGCGACATCGGTGGCGCCGCTGGCGTCGATCACCGTGTAGTTGAAGGCATCGGCCAGGCTGTCGCCGGCGCGCAGTGCCTGAACTTCAGCCATGGCGTTGTCGAGGCGATAGCTGTAGCTGCCGTCAGCATTCAAGGTCAGCCAGCCATAGGTGCCGCGCAGTTCACTGCCCAGGGTGCCGGTGGTGCCGGCGCTGTTTTCGATGCCGGTGCGCACCGAATCAACGGCGCGGGTTTCGCCATAGTCATGGGCGGGCAGGTCGCTCGGCACTTCGCCGCCGTCGACGTCGGTGTCGTTGGTCAGCACATTGCCGACCGGGTCGACCCCAGGTTGGTTGTTGTTCAAACCGCCGGCTTCGATGGCCGTCGCACTGTCGTCGGTGGCGACCGGGTTGTCGTTCTGGCCGCGAATCAGCACGAAGATATTGGCAGAATCGGTTTCCGGGGTTGGCCCGACTTCATCGCTGATGGTGAAGATAAAACGTTCCAGCAGCAGATCGCCGCCGGTGCGCAAGGCTTCTACATCGGCATTGCCGTTATCGACTTCGTAGGTGTAGCTGCCGTCGGGGAAGATGGTCAGTCGGCCATACAGGCCCGTGACGGTGGTACCGCCGGCGAGGACGGCGACGGGTGGCCCGCCGTCAACCTGGATGAACGTCACGGCCAGCGGGTCGCCGTCCGGGTCGGTGGAGTTCACCGTGGCGTCGCCGGACGGATTGACCCCCGGCGTGCCGTTGGCCACGCCACCTGCTTCGGTAGCAATAGCGATCACGTTCTGCGCCACGGGAGGATCGTTGACCCCATGCACGGTGATCACCAGTTGTGCGGTGTCAGTCAGGCCGTTGGTGTCGGTGATCCGGTAGGTAAAGAACTCGGTCAGGGTTTGCCCGGCCGAGAGTGCCCGGACATCGGCATTGGTGCTGTCGACGTCGTAGATGAATGAGCCATCGGCGCCGAGGGTGAGGGTGCCGTACAAGCCGCCAACCGCCGTGCCATTGGCCGAAGTGGTGCCGGTGGCGACGTCATTGAGGATGTCGGTCAGCGGGTCGTAGCTGGCTTCGCTTTTATTGATCACGCCGTTGACCAGCAACTGGCTGCTGGGGCGGTCGGCGGCATCAACATCGGTGTCGATGCCATTGCCGCCCGTCTGGTCGATGGGGCCTGGCCGACTGGGGAACAGGATGACGTTGCCGGTCGGATTGACCTCGGAATTGATGCTGTTGGTGGGTTCGGCTTGCGCCAGGGCCGCGTCGTCGCTGGCCACCGGGTTGTCGTTGGCACCCTGGACAACGATCCGCAGTTGCGCGACATCATCCAGGCCGCCGGTGTCGGTCAGCCGATAGCTGAAGAACTCGACCAACTGTTGACCGGAACTCAGGCGCTGCACGGTGAGGTTGTCGTTGTCGACGACGTAGCTGTAGCTGCCGTCGGGGTTGATGGTCAGGCTGCCGTACAGGCCGACCACCGTGGTCGCGCCGGTCACCGGGGTGAAGGTGCCGGTGCCAGCCTCGGCAACCGGGCGCACGCCGGTCACGGTACGGGTTTCACCATTGGCCACGCTGTCGACGTCGGAATCGTTGTCCAGCACGTTACCCGTGGCGTCGCTGCCCGGCGTGCTATTGGACACCCCGCCGGCCTCGATGGCTACGCCGTCGTCGTCGACGCCTTGCGGGGTGTCGTTGGCGCCCTGCAGGGTCACGGTCAAGATGGCGCCGGACTGCGCATTGGCCAGGTCGGCGACCACGTAGCTGAAACTCTCGACCAGGGTCTGGCCTGCCAGACGCAGGGCCTGCACTGCTGGATTGTTGTTATCGACCACGTATTCATAGGCACCGTTGCTGCCGATCAGCAAGCGCCCGTATTGCCCGGTGATGACCACCACGCCCGAGGTTGGCACGGCGGTACCGCCGACCGAGACCAGATGCAGGCGGTCGGCGTTGGTGGCGATGTCGACGTCAATGTCGTTGCTCAACACGTTGCCACGGGGGTCGATGCCGACCGTGCCGTTGTCAGTGCCGCCGGCCTCAAGGGCTGTCGCAACGTCATTGACCGCAATCGGCGTGTCGTTGACCGGGGCGAGGATGATCTGCAGGGCGTCGGTGTCGCTTAGCGCATCGCCTGCGCCGCCCGGAATGCCGTCGCCATCGGCGTCGCCAAAGTTGCCTTGATCGTTAGTGACCACGGTCAGGGTGTCGGTGCCGTTGAAGTCCTGGTTGCCCAGGTAGCGCAGGCTGGCCAGGGCGAGGTTGAGATTGGCCTGGGTGCCGCTGAGGGTCAGGATGGCGCTGTTGGCTCCGCTGACGCTGACGCCCGGCACCGTCGCGCCGAGGAACAGCGTGCCGTTGGTCACGCTCAGGGTGACGCTGAGGTTGCGGTCGTTGATGTTCGGATCACGGTCGGCGTCGATGTCGGCGACGCTGATGCCGGTGATGTCCAGTACCACGTCTTCCTGACCGTTCTGGGTGCCGGGGAGGGTGTTGACCGGCGCGTCGTTCTGTTCGACATACCCGGCATTGGCCGCCTGGCTGTCGGCATCGCCGAGGGTCAGGGTGACCTGGCCGAGGCTGCCGGCATCGCTGTCGACCCGCACCCGCAGGTCGCCCAGCGGTTGCGGGTAGTTGATCAGGCCGGCCGGCACGTCGATGCGGAACACCCCCAGGGGCAGCACGCCGAAATGGTACTGGCCGTTGGCGTCGGTCAGGGTGCTGAAGGTCAGGTTGTCGCCGGTGGTGTCGAGCAAGCCGTCGGCACCGGCCCAGGTCAGGGTCACGGTCTGTCCAGCCAAACCGGCGCCATCGGGCGTGGCGCTGGCGGTCGGCGAGGCGGTGTCGTTCCACAGGGTGCCGCTGATGATCCCGAGGCCGGCGTTGTCGCGCAGGATGTACTGGTTCGGCCCGACGCTGCTGCCGTCACGCTCGCCGTCCACCGTACCGTCGACGCCGACGCTGTTGCCGCCCCAACTGGTGAAGTCTTCCGGCAGGCTGCTCCAGGTCAGGGTCGCATTGCTGCTGGCGACGATGGCCGAGTTGGGCACCGTCACTTGGTAGCATACTTGCACCTGGGCGCCGACATCCAGTTGGTCGAAATTGACACTGATCCCGCCGGTGGTGCTGAACGTCACGCCGGTCGGCAGGTTACCCGGGCCAAAGCTGACGCCGTTGATGCTGACACTGAGCAGGGTGTAGTTGCTGCCGCCGGCGAAGCTGTCGACGATCTGCGCATCGAACGCCGCGAGGCCACCGTTCTGGGTGAAGCTCAATTGCACCGTGGCGTTGCCGGTGGTGCCGGTGGGGTTGGGATCGAAGGCGACGATGCTCTTGTCCAGGCCGCTGAAGCTTGGCTCGACCAGGGTTTCAAACACCGTATCGCTGTTGGCACGCCCGACGCCGTTGACGAGCTCCCGCGCGGACACACCGAGTTGAGCGCCGCTGACATTGCTCGCGATATTGCTCACGCGCACGTTGAATTCGATGGAAATGCCTTCCAGGTCGTCGTCGGCGCCATTGCCGTTGACCACGTTGCCCAGGTCAAAGGTCACGGTCTGGCTGCCATCGGGGTTGGTCACGATGTTCAGGCGGCTGGGGTCGAAGATGCCGGTGGGCGCCAGGCCTGAGAGGTCCGGGGTGATCGGCAGCGCTTCCGGGCTGTTCTCGTTGCCGTCGACATCGAGGATACCGCCGACGATCAGGTTGGCATCGCTGGTCAGCCCGCCGCCGGAAATAAAGGCAATGCGCAAGGCGTTGACCAGCGCATCCGGGGCAATGAATTCGAGGCCGTTGGCCAGGGTGATCTGGATCTGGTAGTTGGGGTTGTTGCCCTCGGGCACCAGCACCACCACCCGGTAGCGGATGACTTCGCCGACCGTCACCTGCTCGACCAGGCCATTGGTCGGGTTGGTCGCAGCGGTGTCCGGCAGCCCGCCGACCCGCGACACCTCGATTGCCTGGGCCACCGGAATGACCAGGGTCGAGGCATTGCGATAATCGTTGAGCGTGCCGTCGTTTATCAAACCATCGACGCCGCTGCGCTCGCCGGCCACTGTGCCATCGAGACTGGTCCATTGCACCGCCGCGACGTTGGCAAAATTGGACTGTGACGCTGCGCTAGCGTTGACCACGCCGGTGATGCTGAGGACGATGCTGCCGCCCTTGGCGATGTCGATATTGGCGCCGTTTACCGTGCGCAACTGTCCGCCGACCAGCTCGAAATCGACGCCGCCGTTGTTGGTTGCGCCGTTCTGGTACAGAACCCCGGTCAATGTCAGGCCGTCGAGCTGGCTGGGCAAGTTGTCGAGGAAACTGATGTCGAAGGCGCTGAAATCGTTGCCGGTGTTGCCATTGCTGATGGTGATGGTGAAGCTGACGGTATCGCCCTGGTCATAACCGCCCAGGCCGGCGGTCGAGGTCAGCACCTGAGTCACCTGCAAGGTCGGTTCGCGCACGGTCACCGTCGGCAGCCCTCCGCTCAGGGCCACGTTGCGATCCACCGGCACAGTGCCGTTGGGCGTGTCGCTGTCAGGGTCGCTGAAGGTCAGCTGCGCATTGTTCTGCAGGGAGACGTTGGCCTGGTTGGGCAGGACGTTGTCGGCCACCAGTTGCAGGCGAATCACGAAGGTGTTGTTGCCGGTCTGGTTGTCGGCCGCCACGCTGGACACACTGAAGGTCCAGCGCGCATCCACGCCATCGCCACCCAGCGCGCCGCCCACACCGGCAAAGCCACTGACTACCACGCTGCCGGCGAAGTCCGCGCCGAGGGCGCCGCTGCCGGCGCGGGTGGTGATGATCTGGTAACCGAGGCCATTGTTGAACGTGGTGTCCAGGCGCATGCCCGGTGGGATCAGGTCGTCGATGCGCAGGGTCTGGGTGCTGCCTTCGGGCAGGGTGACGACGATGTCATAGCGCATGCTTTCGCCGATCACCAGGTCACTGCCGCTGGTATGGCTGGCGCTGGAGTCACCGTTGTCGAGGCTGCCATCGGCAAACACCTTGCTGATGACCGGCGCGGCGATTTGCTGGTTGGCCAGGTCGCTCAAGTCGACCGGGGTAAAGTCGGTGCCACCGTTGACGCTGGCGTAATTGCTCAGGGTCGCCGTCGATTGCAGGGAGCGACTGGCTTCGATGGTATTGCTGACCAGCACGTCATAACTGATCACCACCAGGTTGGCGCCGCTGCTGTCGGCGTCGGTGCCGCTGCGCCCGGCGAGCAGAGATGCCTGGCCGCCGGCGTCGAGGAAGGTGATCTGGTTGCCGGTCACGCTGTAATCCGTGCCGAGCACCAGCACGCTACCATCGCCCCGGTAGATCTGCAGGTTGGCAGCGGCCAGGCTCCCGCCAACGAAACTCAGGCCGCTGGGCAGGGTAATGCTGGTGGTGACATCAAAGGCGCCGCCACCGCCGGTGTTTTCGATGGCGGTCACCAGGCGCAGGCTGTCGCCACCGTCGATATTGACGATGTTGCCGTCCACGGCGGCGAGGTCGGTGATGTTGCCGTTGAACGGCACGCCGCCGCTGCCTGGCGGATTCCAGCTGCCGGTGGTGTTGCTCACCGTGCCGTTGGAGCCGGACACCACGCCGTGCTTGATATTCAGCACCGGCTCAGCCACCGAGACAATCGCCACCACGTCCGAGGAAATCAGCGTGCGGTCGGTGAGGGTGGTTTGCTGGCTGGATTGCGCCAGGACGTCGAGGGAACGCTGATCGGCGAAGGGCTGGTCACCGACCCTAACGGTAAAGCGAACGACGATGCGACTGCCGGTGGTGTCGGCGGTGACAAAGCTGCCGAAGTCGAACACCAGCGAGTTACCGACGCCACTGCTGACGCTAAGCACGGCCCCGGCATTGGTATTGCCGGGGCCGATCTGCCATTGCCCGACATCGCTGCCGGTGGTCCAGGTCACGCCGTTGACATCGAACAACGGCAGCGGCAGATAGGCGGTGAGCTGGAACTGTTCGTAGTCGCCGGTGACCAGGTCGTAGCTGAGTTCAAAGGTCACTTCATCGCCGGGCCGCAGTTCGCCGTTGCCCGGCGGGGTGCCGTTGTTGACCTCCACCAGGCTGATGTCGACGGTGCTGGTGGGAATGGTGCTGGTGGTGGCGGAGTCGTCGGTTTCGCTTTCGCCGGTGAGGTTGAACGGGTCGAGCAATAGCGTGCCGTCGACCACCGCGCTGTTACCCAGGTCATCGCCTTCGTTGATCTCCGAATGCGGGTCACCCGATGGCGGCTTATAGGTCTGGCCGACAATCGCCGAATAGCTGAGCACCGCCAGCACTGCACCTTCCAGGGTGTCGTCGAAGGCCAGGTCACCGTTGAGCCAGCCACGAATATTGAAAAAGGCATTGCGCAGCGACTGGCCAATATCGAACGCCATGGAGGTACTGCCGTCGGCGTTGATCACGGTGCTGGTGACCAGGGCGATCGACTGCGCCACGCCATTGATGGTCACCGTGAGGGTCGGCGTTCCGGTCAGGGTCTGGCCGTCACTGAGTTGGTCACGCACGATCAACTGGCCTTCGTTGAAGAAGTCCTTGCCGAAGGCGAAGTAGTCGGAAATCGCCAGGTTCAGGCTGTACTGCAGGGTGTCGCCTGGGGTGATACCGGCATGGCCGACATCGACTTGGATGGTGGCGGTCTTGAGCAAGGTGATGGATTTAGCGATGAACTGCACCGGATCGCCGCTGCCACTGAAATCGATGGTGGTGTTCGGCGCGGTGACGTCCCGTGGGTCCAGCGGCACCCATTGGCCGGAGGCGGTCGGGGCGGGCAGGGTGATGGTCACGGCATCGCCGGACACCGGATTGATGATGGGTTGGCCGTCGGCATCGACTTCCGGCACGTAGAACGCGACAACGGTATCGGTCTGCGCCGCGAGGTTGTCGTATTGCACGGTGAAGGCATCGATGAACACATCGTTGGCGGCGATCAGCAGGGCGATTTCCGCAGGAGTGCTGACCACGGTGCCGTCGTGCAGGGTAATCGAGGTCAGGCGCCCGCCGGGGCCCGGGGTGATGGCGGTGACCTGGATGTTGTCCGGCAGCGGTTGTGTGACGATCACATTGGTCAGGGTCTGGCCCGGTGCGGGGGTGACTGTGACGGTCAAGGTGCGGCCATAGTTGGGGCCGGTGGCGGTTTCACCTTCAGGGGTGTTCAGCGTCTGATCGAAGGTGATCACCGTCGGATGGACGACGAAGGCCGCAGTTGCCGCTTCAATCAGGCTGGGGTCGTTGAGCGGGTTGTCCAGCGCGTCGTTGCCGAACTCGAAGCCGCCGCTGGCGCGGAGGGTCAGGTCCGGGCTGCCATCGGAGAAACTGGTGTCGGCCAGATTGCTCAAACTGGCGGTGATCTGCACCGGGATCACCGGTTGCAGGTTGCTGACACTGGCGAACGGCAGTTCGATGACCACCAGGGTGTCGCCGGCGCGCATGCCATAGGCCGCGGCGTTGATCACGATGAAGTTGCCGCTGGCGTCCTTGGCCAGGGGGTGGGTGGCGTTGCCGGCGGCATCGAAGGTCATCGAATGGGTGATCAGGTTTTGCCCCAGGTAGCTGGCGGAGATAAAGCTCACGCCATCATCGCCATCCCTGCCGGTGGCCGGCAGCGCCAGGTTGATAAAAGATGCAAAACCGACTTGGGTCGAGGTGTTGCTGAAGTTCACGGTGAAAGTGAAGGTGTCGCCGAGCAACACGTCGCTGCCGCTGGTATCCAGGGTTGCACTGGGCGCGGCATCGGCCAGCAGACCGTCGAAGTTGGCCATGGCGAGGCCGCTCAGGGCGATGCTTTTGTCGATATCGCCGACCCGGGTTTCCAGGGTCCAGTCACCACCTGCGGCGGCGCTGCCGGTGTCATTGCTGGAGGCGGCGACGTCGGCGCCGGTCCAGCGCGCGAGTTCGGTCACCAGGGTCTTGCCAGCGGCGCCGGCGCCTACGTCACAGCCATAAAGCTGGATGTCGGCACCCTGGTTGAGGTTGTTGCGCCATTGCTCGAGGGTGTGTCCCAGTTGGCCAATATAGTCCGCAGTGACCGTACGATTGCCCAGGGTGAATTGCCCGGCGGCGCCATGGGACATGACCTGGATCGAGTCGACCTTGCCCAATTGCGCCAACGCCGCGGAAATCGCCGCCAGGCCATCTTCACCGCTATTCACCACAATGGCGGTGACGTTGCCCGGCAGTTGCGCCAACAGTTGATCGCGGTTTTCGATGCGGCTGTCGAGCACCAGCAAGCTGCGGGCAGCTGACGGCGCTTGCTCCGTGGCGGCACGAGCTTCGGTCGCCGTGGCTTGGGGAATATGGGCGTCGGTCGGGGCCTGTGCGCTGGGGTCAGTGTGGGTTTGTTCAGTCGCCGCCGAGGCCGCCGCACCGTCGAACAGAATTCGCGGTTCCAGGGCCAGTGCCTGGCGCTGTGGACGCAAATGGGCGGCGAAAACTGGACGCTCTGACTTTTGCATCGTGTGGCCCTCAAACTGCGCGGTAAACCATTCCATTGATAGACAAGCCCGCTATCGGATAGAAGGAGCGTAGGAGTTTTCCGACGGTTTACAACGTGGCTGCGAACTCATCGCAGTGAGGGTGACGACCTCAAACAGTTGGCGGGATGTGCGTCTGAAAGAAGTAGCGGCGACAAGGTGTTGATTGCCTTGTCGCCGGGTCTAGGTTCAGCGTGCGCCAGACGCAGGCAGAACCTGGGTCACCAGATTTTAAAGGTGTAGTCGATGTTCACCCGCGTTTCGTTGTCACTCCTGAAGGTTGACGCGGGCCCTTGCTGGTTTCGGTAGAACGCTTCTCTGAGCCGAAAGCCCAGGCCTTTCGCCGGGCCGGACTGGATCACATAGGCCAGTTCGAGATCTTTCGATGACTCGGTGAGATCATTGCCGCCCAGCGCGGGCAACTTGATGTTGTCTCCGTGCAGGTAGCGCAGCATGCCCGTCAGGCCGGGAACTCCAACGGCGGCGAAGTCGTAGTCGTACTTGACCACCCACGTTCGCTCCTTGGGGTTGACGAAGTCGGCGCTCATGGTGCCGTCGCTCAGCACCACAGGCTCGCCGCCGGCGATGTAGGGAAAAGCGCTGTCGCCAGACTGCTGCATGTAGCCGAGCCCCAGGCTGTGACCGCTCCAGAGATAGCTGAACATGCCACCGATATTCAGGTTATCGACCTTGCCGGCCCTGGCCTGACCATCGTCTCGACTGTTGAACAGGCGAATATCCGATTTCAACTTGCCCGCTCCCAGTGGCAGTGAATGCAGCACGCCAAAGAAATCCTGGGTATAGATGTCCCGCAACTGCGCATGGATAAGCCGCAGGGTCAGGTTGTCGGTCCAGCGGTAGTCACCGCCATAGAAGTCGAACCGTTCAGAGCTCGCTCCCGCTCTGAAACGACCATTGGGCGAGGCCAGGGCAATCGGCTGGTAGTCCGTGGAGTCGCGCAGATTGACCCTATCCATGCGCCCGGCATGAACGGTCAGTTTGTCTACGTCATCGGAGATCAGGTAGGCCCCACGAAACGATTGCGGCAGTAGCCGGGCGGGGCTGGCGTTGATCACCGGCAAGGCAGGAAACTGGGTGCCGACGGACAACCGGGTCCTGGAGATCTTGCTTTTCAGTGCCAGTCCCAGCTCCGAGTATTCGTCCCGTGCCTCGCGGGTAACCGGGTTGTACGCCAGCAATTGGGTACCGGTGCGATCAGGCGACGAATCGAGCTTGAACCCGGCCAAGCCCGTGACATCGACACCAAACCCTAGCGTGCCCTCGGTGAAACCGGAATTGGCCTTGAAGATAAAACCCTGGGCCCATTCACGTGCAGCGGAGTAGGGGCTTTGTCCCTTGTAGTCGCGATCCAGGTAAAAGTTGCGGGTGGTCAGCGTCGCACTGCTGTCGTTGACGAAATCGGCCAACGCACTTTGCGCCAGCAACGCCGCAAGCAGCCCCAGGCCCGTCGACCTGAAGTTGAAAGAGTTGATGCACATGAAATATCACCTTCTTGTTGTTAGGGGTGATCCGCTCAGGCGGCAGGCTTGAGTGCAGCCCGTACCGTTAAATGACTGCTCATCAGCCACACCGCGACGGCCGCGACCACAAATGCGCAGGCAAACAGCAGGTAGAGATCGGCGGGCCGCCAACTGGCATCGATCAAGCGGCCAGCCACCAGCGGCGAGAGGATTGCCCCCATCCGGCCCATGCCGATGGCCCAGCCCAGCGCCGTGACGCGCTGCTCGGGCCCGTACAGGCTCGGTGTCAGCGCATACAGGCCGGCCACACAGCCATTCACCAGAATCCCGATCATCAGCACCAGCGCGAACGCCAGGTTGAGGTTGTCGGTGAAATGCACGAAAAGACCGAGAAACAGGGCGTTCAGGCACAGATAGCTGATCAGCACCCTTGGCAACCGATAGCGTGCCGCAAGCAGGCCGATCAGCGATGTGCCGACGATTCCGCCGACATTGAGCAGTACCCCGGCCGTGATGCCCTGCTGATTGGAAAGTCCCGCTGAAACCAGCAGCTTGGGGGTCCAGCTCATGACGAAATAGAAGCCGAACATGACCAGGAAGAATCCCGCCCAGACCAGCAGGGTGGAGCGCAGCAGTTCCCTGGAAAACAGCCCAGCAAAGGTCTCGCGCCAGGAAGCCTGGGTACTTGACTGAAGGGGCGGCATGGCGGTGATTAGCTGAATGCCAACTCGGCTCAATAGCCGATTGAGCCGCTGCAGGGCATTGCGAGGCTGACGCGCGATGAGAAAGGCGATGGACTCGGGAAGCAGCCAATACATGACGGGCAGCACCAACAAGGTGACGATGCCGCCATACAGAAACACCGCGCGCCAGCCCAGGTGCGGAATGATCTGCGCGGCGATGAGGCCGCCGATCGTTGCACCCAGGGCATAGGCGGTCGATTGCAGGCTGATCGCCAGGCTGCGCCATTTGCGGTTGGCATACTCCCCGGCAATCACGTAGCTGCTCGCCAGCACACCACCAATGCCCAGGCCCGTCAGGAAGCGCAATCCGCCAAGCATGCTCACGGACGATGCCTGCGACGACGCCAGCATCCCCAGCCCGGCGATGGAAATGCACAGCAGAATCACCGGCCGACGACCGAAGCGGTCAGCCCAGGGCGCGATAAACAGCGACCCCAGCGCCATGCCGATCAGGCCGGCACTCAACAGGTAACCCAACTCAATGCCGCCAAGCCCCCACTCGCTGGACACGGAGGCGGCGGTGAACGCCATCACCAGTACATCGAAGCCGTCGAGCATGTTGATCAGGAAACACAGGGCGATCACCACCCATTGGAAAGCCTCCATGGGCTTCTCTTCCAGTTGAACATTGATGGACCGACTCATGGGGTGGTCCTCCGGCTCTGCCTGGCCTGGGGTTTTGTGCAGGCGAACGGGTTCGTCCTGCTGATGAGGAGATTCGAAAGATTCATTGAGCACCTTTTTGTTTTTGTCGGGCGTGCAACGCAAGGCTCGGCAAGAATCACCGAGCGAAAACTGCAGACCGATCCCTCTACGTGGATCGGCGGCAGTGGGTCAGATCAGGCGGCAGCCAGTGATCGGTGGTCCATCAGGACTGTTGGCGAAGCTGTTCAATAATTCTCCGGGCTCGATTGGCGCCGACATCGACATGGATGTCGACCATGGGCCGGTCAGCGAACTCGAGCATGTTCTGGTACTGGGCTTCGATCACCCCTTTGTCTTCGTCGAAGGTCAGGACCGTCTGCTCGACCACTTTCGCGGCGATGGCTTCGCGGTTGTCCTTGGGGTTGGTGGCCATGGTCCAGAAGTAGTGGCTGGTGGTTTCGGTTTCCGGTGTCACACCGTGGAAACCGCGCATATGGAAGCCGCCTCGTTGCGGGTCATCCAGTGATTCGGTGCCGGCATCGGCGGCACCGGTCCAGATCCGCAGGTGGCTGACGTGGAACTCGATTTCCTGCCAGCGATCGACCTTGCCCTTGAACGGATAGGCCGCGGTGTAGGTGGGTGGCGGCTGCGAGCCGGGCATATGCCGGGTCACCTTGACGTGGGTGTCGTCGCTGTCGACACGCATCTGCGCATTCATGTGGATGCTGGCGTTGCCACCGATGGTGCGCAGGTGCACGTAGCCCAGGTGGCTGAGATCCAGCAGGTTGTCGTGGATCAGCTGATAGGGCGCATCGTAGTGATAGGCGCCGCCTTCGAAGAGGTAGTCATCGTTGCTGTGGAACTCGTAGGCCGGCGGCTCGCAGTTCGGCTGCGGCTGATCGGCGTTACCGAACCAGACCCAGATCAGTTGATCGCGCTCGCGCACCGGGTACGCCGGCACCTTGGCTTTCGACGGGATCTTCGCCTGGCCGGGCACTTCCAGGCATTGGCCGTCACCATTGAACAGCAGGCCGTGATAACCGCAACGCACGCCGCGTTCTTCCAGGGTGCCATGGGACAGCGGCAGGGCTCGATGGCAGCAGCGATCTTCCAGGGCTGCCGGCCGGCCATCGGCGGTGCGGAACAGCACCAGCGGCTTGCCCAGCAGGGTCCGGCCCAGCGGCTGGTCCTTGAGTTCCCAGGCGAATCCGGCGACGTACCATTGATTCAAGGGAAATTTCGGCAAAGCGGCAGGTGCTGCAATTTCATGGGCGAGTGTCGATGTACTCATGACGATCTCCAGTGATCAGGCTTGTTGTTATCGGTAGTCATAGGTCCAGCACCAGGCGTGGACTGCGCGAGCGCGAACAGCAGGGGGTGAAACTGTCGTTACGGGCGTGCTGCGCGGCACTCATCCACTGATCGCGGTGCTCGGGCTCGCCGGCCAGGACCTGGGTGATGCACGAGCCGCAGATGCCTTGTTCGCAGGAGCTTTCAATCTCCACGTCGTGCTCCAGCAGCACTTCAAGGGCGGTCTGGTGCGCGGGAACCTGCAGGACTTGGCCCGAGCGTGAGAGCTCGATCTCGAAGGGCTGATCACCTTCCAGCACCTGCGGCGGCGCGGCAAAGTCCTCGCGGTGGATCTGCTCATCGCTCCAGCCACAGGCCTTGGCCGTGCTCTGAATGTGCGCCATGAATCCTGAAGGCCCGCAGACGTAGAGCTGGTCGCCCGGGTTTGCCGTCGCGAGGATCCGTGCAGCATCCAGGCGCTGTTGCGCCGGACCATCGTCGACATGCACCTGGACGTGCCTGGCGAACGGCGCTTCGCCCAGCATCGCGGTGAACGCCAGGCGTTCGAAGGAGCGGCCGCAGTAGTGCAGTTCGAATTGCTTGCCTGCAGCGATCAGGGCATGGGCCATCGCCAGGATCGGGGTGATGCCGATGCCGCCGGCGAACAACAGGTAACGCTCGCCGCTGAGGTCCAGGTCGAACAGGTTGCGCGGGGCGCTGATGGCGAGTGTCGAACCCTGTGCAATGTCAGCGTGCATGCCCCGTGATCCGCCCCGGGAGGTCGGCTCGTTGAGCACTGCAATCAGGTAACGGCCGCGCTCATGGGGCGCGTTGCACAGCGAATACTGGCGGGTTAGGCCAGGCGCCACCTGCACATCGACGTGCGAGCCGGCGCTGAAGGCCGGCAGTTCTGCGCCATGGGCAGCGATCAGTTCAAAGCTGCAGACGCCGTCAGCTTCAGGGGTTTTACGAGAGACATAAACTTCAAGCATGAGTGTGACCCCACCGCAGTTGTGCAGTGTTTCAAAGGCTATGGAGGGTGTGCCGGGATTAGCGGGGCAGGGCAATCAGGACGGCGGAGGAGGGAGCAGGCAAGTCATGGCAGGGAACCTCGCAGTTCTTATTGTTGTACGGCGCGCTTATGATGCAGGCGCGCAATCGTGGTGTGATTGTCATCCTATGCCTTTTAGTTGCGGTGTCAACTAATTCAATCGAAGTCCAGGAACCGTTTGTCATGACCCCAGCCTCGCCCCTCAATCTGGATCGCTACGTTCCCGCGCTCCTGACCTTCCTCACCAACAAGATGTCGAGTGGCGCATCGGCCTGCTATCGCAAGCATTTCGGCATCGGCATCGTTGAATGGCGGGTGTTGTCGATGCTCGCGGTCGAAGACCGGATCAGCGCCAACCGGGTGGTGCAGGTGGTGGGCCTGGACAAGAGTGCGGTCAGCCGTTCGTTGCAGACGCTGGAGCGTGACGGCTATGTCTCGACTGTGGTCGATGCCAAGGATGCGCGGCGCTACACGGTGTCGCTGACGGATTCCGGGCGTGAGTTGCATGACCGGGTGCTGGTCATTGCCCTGAAGCGAGAAGAGTTGCTGCTGTCGGCCCTGAAGGAGGAGGAGGTCGACCTGCTGATCGGCTTCCTGCACCGGATGAGCGGGCAGTTGGATGCGGTGAATGCGATAGAGCCGGATGTTCAGGCGTAGGCAGTACAACAATGGAAAAGGGAGAACACGGAATGGACATTGAATGCACATCGATCGAGGACGTACGTCGGCACATCGATCAAATTGATCGTGAGGTGGTAGCGCTACTGGGCAGACGGGGCAAGTTCGTCACCCAGGCGGCAGCTTTCAAGAAAACCACCGAGGACGTGCGCGCACCGGCCCGGGTAGAACAAGTGATTCATAAGGTTCGCGCGCTGGCCGACGAAACCGGCGCCTCGCCTGCGGTGGTGGAGAAGGTCTACCGGGCGATGATCGCGGCCTTTATCGAGCAAGAGCTGCAGACCCATGCGCACTTGCACGCCGGGCGCTGAGAGCGCGGGTGATTAGCCCGGTCCGTCACGCAGGACCAGCACCGTCACTTCATACAGCAGCACGGTTTTGCCCTCGGCGGTGGCGACCTCGACCTTGAAGGTCACCCAACCGCGTCCGGGGTCGCGGGTGTGTGGCTCGGAGCGAACGACGTGGGTGGTGAGCTCGAGCCGGTCGCCCGCCACTACCGGGGCGACCATCCGCACACCATCGATCTTGCCCCCCGCCACCACATGGGTTTGCAGCAGCAAGGCGTCGCACATCAAGCGCTGCGAGATCGCAAAGGTCTGAATGCCGCTGGCGCAATGCACGCCCAGCGGACTGGCGCGGGCGAGGTCAGGGTCCATATGCATATCGAGGGGATCGTACTCGGCGGCGAAAGCGATGATCTGTTGGGTGGTGATGGGCGCCGATTGCCTGGCTGTCCAGGTTCTACCCAGCGTCAGGTCTTCCCAATACAGCGTTTTTTCTGCCACGTTGACTCCTGGGTGCATGTCCATTTTGGCGGGGCATGATAGCGGGGCATCGCCCGGTAGGGGGAATCGATAGTCTCGCAGCCCAGTGCCCCCGACAATGTCCGAAGGCTTCAGCCTGGCTGGATGATTTGGGCAGTCCGCCGTTCTCTGTAGGAGCGCGCCTACTCGCGAAAAAAATCGTGAGCGTTCAGCCACGGTGACTGTCTACCGGTTCGAGTGTCTCGACACCACCGTCGAGCAATAGCCAACCAAGAGGAACACCCCATGAAAGTGCTGATGGTTCTCACCTCCCACGACCAACTGGGTGACACCGGATTGAAAACCGGATTCTGGCTTGAAGAGTTCGCCGCGCCTTACTACGTGTTCAAGGATGCCGGTGCCGAAGTGGTGCTTGCGTCGCCGGCTGGCGGCCAGCCGCCCCTGGATCCGAAGAGTGAGTTACCTGATTTCCAAACCGAAATGACCCGTCGCTTCAACGCTGATGCTGCCGCCCAGCAGGCGTTGGCCACGACCGTCAAGCTCGATACGGTTAATGCGATGGACTTCGACACGGTGTTTTACCCAGGTGGGCATGGTCCTCTGTGGGATTTGGCCGAGTCGCAGACCTCCATCGACCTGATCGAGTCCTTCGAGCGCGCGGGCAAGCCCATCGGTTTCGTCTGCCACGCGCCGGGGGCGCTGCGCCACGTACGGGCGGCGGATGGCGAGCCGCTGATCAAGGGGCGCCGGGTCACCGGTTTCACCAATGGCGAGGAGGCCGCAGTGCAGTTGACCGATGTGGTGCCGTTTTTGATCGAAGACGAGTTCCAGCGACTGGGAGGGGTTTACGAGAAGAGCGCCGATTGGGCACCCTTCGTGGTTGAAGACGACAAACTGATCACCGGCCAGAATCCCGCCAGCTCCGAAGCGGTGGCCAAGGCATTGCTTGCCCAGTTGAAGTGATTTTTTTGGGAGGCCAAAAATCTGTGGGAGCGGGCTTGTCGGGTCGCCGCATCGCAGCGATAGGGCCGGCACATTCAACCTCCTTGCCGGCTGAGACAGCGCATTCGCCAGCAAGCTGGCTCCTACAGGGGGCTTACAGCGCCGCTTTCACCTGCAGTCCAAACACCAGTGCATTATCGATGTCCTGCCCGGAAAACGCCCCCGGCTCGATGATGTACTGCAGGTTCGGGCGAAGGGTCAGCCAGGAGGTAGCCTGGTAGCCATAGCCCAGTTCGATCAGTTGTTCGGCGCTGTCCAGGTCGGGGAACGCCGTGCCGTTAGCCAGCGCGGTGTCTTGCTGGACATCGCGGCTGCGTGGATTGGGCACGGCGCGGCCATAGCCCAAAGCGAGGGTATCCCGGGGGCGGCTGGCGAATGGTTGGTACAGCACCAGGCCGGTACCGTACCACTTGCTGAACGGCGAGGCCGCCTCGCTGGCTGCCGAGTACTGACCGAAAGCATGCAGGCTGCGGCCGCTGGATGCTGGCGAGCGCCACAGGGCTTGATCCACCAGCAGGTAATGGCCGCCACGGCCAGAGACCTCGCCATCACTGCCGATGCGTTTGGCCTCTGAGCTGTCGTAGTAGTAGCCGACTTTGTATTCGCCGGGCAATTCGCCGGTGCGCTTGTACACCAGTTCGATGGGGACCACGGTACCGGTGGTGTGCTTGGGCCCCAGGTGCCAGGCGCGGCTGGAGTTGCCGTTGCTTTCGGGGTCGACATTGAAGGCTGCGACACGCAACTGCCAGGCAGGCGACAGGTCGTATTTGACCCGCACGCCCAGGTGGGCATTGGGGTAGTTGGTCCAGCCGCTGCCACCGGACATGTTCAGCGGATGCCCGCAGAAACCGGCGTTCATGAAGTTGCAGAGGATGCCGCTGTCGAGGCCGCCGAGGTCGTTACCCATCGCCATGTAACCCAGTTTCACGTTAAGCGCCGGGGTCAACAGATTGCGTTCATAACTGAGTTCGGTCAGGCGAGTGTAGAGGCCACCGTAGTTCTCCTGGATCGGCAAGCGGTTGCCCACCAGGTCCTCGGAAGCGCTTTGGCCGCGGCGGTCGTTGATGGTCAACTGGACCTTGCCGGCGTTGTCCAGGCCATACAGTCTGTCCAGGTCGAACCTGGCGCCGAGCTTGATGTTCTGTGAATAGCGCGCCGAACGGTGCAGGCCGCCATCGGCGTTATAGGCGGTTTCGCCGCTGTAGTCGCCAGTCAATGTGAGGCCATCTTCCTCCATCTGGTGGCGCAGGCCGCCCCAGTCACCGCTCAGGGTGCTGCGTGAATCGTTGCCGGCAAAAGCGGGCAGGGCGGTGGTGCAGGTCAGGCCAATCAGCAGGCCTGTAGTCGAAAAGCGAACAGCGAAAAACATGAAAATCTTCCAGATCCAATCTTCAGCGATAGCGCAACGCAACGCGGCACCCGCAGGTGCCGCGCAGATTGCACAGAGGATGCCCGCCAGCCAGGCGGGCACAGCGGCTTACGGCAGGGCGTAAGCCATCACATAGTCACCGCGATCGGTTGACTGACGTGCGCCACCGGCGGTGATCACGACGTACTGCTTGCCGGTCTTCGGCGAGACGTAGGTCATCGGGCCGCCCTGGCTGCCCACCGGCAGGCGGGCTTTCCACACTTCTTCGCCATTGCCGCTATTAAAGGCACGCAGGTAGAAGTCCTGGGTCCCGGCGATGAAGATCAGGCCACCCTGGGTCGACAGGGTGCCGCCGAGGGTCGGCAGGCCAACCTTGATTGGCAGGTGCATGCGGATGCCCAGGGGACCGGTGTCTTCAACGGTGCCCACCGGCACTTGCCAGGCGACCTTTTGAGTCTTCATGTCGATCGCGGTCAGGGTGCCGAACGGCGGTGCCTGGCAAGGAATGCCGGCCACCGAAAGGAAGCGGTTTTTGTTCACCGCATACGGCGTGCCCTTGAGCGGCACCGCGCCCATCCCGGTATTCAACGCTTCGCCACCGCCAGCCGCCTGGCCTTTGTTCTGCGATGGAATCATCTGGATCCACAGGCCCAGGCGCATGTCGTTGACGAAGATGAAGCCGTGCACCGGGTCGGTGGAGATGCTGCCCCAGTTCATCCCGCCCAGGGAACCCGGGAAACTCAGGGATTTATCGGTGCCCGGCGCAGTGTACAGGCCGTCGTAGCGCATGCCCTTGAAGTCGATGCGGCACAGCAGTTGGTCATACGGGGTCGCGCCCCACATGTCCGATTCGCTCAGGTGCTGGGCGCCGATCTGCGGCATACCCACCGATTTTGGCTGGGTCGGCGAGTAGGGCTCGTTGGGGATATTGGCTGCCTTGACCGGTACTTCCTTGACCTCGGTCAGCGGCTTGCCGGTGGCGCGGTCGAGCACGTAGATCTGCCCGGCCTTGGTGCCGATGACCAGCGCCGGCACGGTTTTGCCGTCCTTGGTGAAGTCGATCAGGCTCGGCTGCATCGGCAGGTCGAAGTCCCAGAGATCGTTGTGCACGGTCTGGTACACCCAGCGTTCTTCACCGCTGCTGGCATCCAGCGCGAGGATCGAGGCGCCGTAGGTGTGATCGAGCTTGCTGCGTTCCACACCGTAGATGTCGGTGGACGAGCTGCCCATCGGCAGGAACACGGTGTTGGTCGCCGGGTCATAGGACATCGGCGCCCAGCTGTTCGGGGTGCTGCGTACATAGGTGCTGCCTTCGGCCGGTGAATTGCGATCCTGGGGGTTGCCCGGATCGAACGCCCAACGCTGGGCGCCGGTGATCACGTCGAAACCACGGATCACGCCGCCAGGCATGTCGGCCTGCACGTTGTCGGCGACACGACCGCCGACCACTACCGTGGTACCGGCCATCAGCGGCGCGGAAGACAACTGGTAGTAGCTGTCCGGCACATCACCCAGACCGGCCTTGAGATCGACCTGGCCGTTGTTGCCGAAACCCCGGCAGAACTCGCCGGTGTCGGCATCGACCGCGATCAGTCGGGCGTCGATGGTGTTGGTCAGCAAGCGTCGCTGGCAGTTGGCGGCCGCCGCCGGTTGAGGCTCGATGATGGTCGAGTTGCTCGGCTGGACAATCGGCTGGGTGGCATCGAAGTAAGCCATGCCACGGCAGCGCTGCCAGACTTTCGACTGGGCGTTGATCGAGTTTTTCCAGAGCTCTTTGCCGGTGTCGGCATCGAGGGCGATGAGGTTGTTGTGCGGGGTGCAGATGAACACCTTGTTGCCGATCTGCAGCGGGGTGAGCTGGTCTTCGGCACCGTTGCCATCGCTCTCGGCGACGTCACCGGTGTGGTAGGTCCAGGCTACTTGCAACTTGTCGACATTGCCGCGATTGATCTGGTCCAGCGCGGCGAAACGGCTACCGCCTTCGGTATTGCCGTAATGCGCCCAGTCCTTCTGCGCCTTGGCCGGCTCGACAGGCGTCAGGCCCGGGCCGGTGCCGGTGGCAGCCACAGTGGGGTGGGCGACGAACATATTGCCCGCAGCCACCGCCAGGCCTATCGCCAATACGGCCGCAACGGCGTAGGCACCGCGACCACCCACCTCACCGTTGGCGCGCTTGAGCAGGGGATAGACCAGGGTCACCGCCAGGCCCACCGCGCCGAACATGAACAGGCGTGAGAACAGCGGCCAGAACACCAGTCCGGCATCGCTCACCGCCCAGATCGCCGTGCCCAGCAGGAACGCGGCGAACAACCAGGCGCCGGCAGGCTTGCTGCGGGCGATCAGCAGGCCGGACACGGCCATCACCAGACCACCCACCAGGAAGTACCAGGACCCGCCCAGGCTGACCAGCTTCACGCCGCCCGCCGCCAGTGCCAGGCCGAGCAGGGCAATGATCACCCCCAGCCCGATCACGATGAATTTCGCTACGCCCGAGAGGCGTTGATTGTGCTTCACGTTGAATGTCCCGTTGAAATGAGGCGGTAAGTATATAGATAGGTAACTATCTAGTTAAACCACAAATTCACGGTCAAGGGTCGTTCGCAGGTTGTGGTCGCGCCTGATCGAAGAATCTGCCGTACCTCTTATCAATAGCGCTGAACTCTGCTTTTGTCGCATCCGTCCCTATGTTCAGCAGCAATCGAAAGTCACTCCGGCCTAGGTGGGGGCTTGTATTCAGGGCGGCAGAGATTCAGATTACGCGTCCGGATTCAGTGACAGACTTCCAGGGAAGAACCATTTTGATTGCAACCATGAAGCACCAAACCGTCATTGCGCTGATCTGCGCCGCCTTTTCAGCGGGCCTCGCAGCGACCCCTTCAGCCGCCACACCAGCAATGCCCCAAGGCCGTACCGTCAAAGAAATGATGCCATCCGAGCCATTTCCCTCGACCTATCCCGGATTTGAAAACCAGAAGAGCCAGTTCCCGGCACAACTTGAAGGCAGTGGCGAGTTTGTGGTCACTCGAGTAGCGAGTGTTTGCGCGGAGCCAACCAACCCCATCAACTTCGCGATGGAGGCCGAGCATTTCATTCGCATGGGCAACCAGACGGTGGCCGCCGAACTGGAGAAGCGCAACATCGACTGGGAAATGTGCGAAGCCTCGGTGGTCGGGCAAAAGCTCAAGGTGGTTCGGCTGCAACTATTGGCAATGGGCTGTGGCTTTCCTTTTGTCGGCGAGCAGAAAATTCCCTACGACCAGATCAGTAAACACGCCTGTTTTTATGTCCCGGTGGTGGAGTTCAACGGCAAGGAACAGGCAGTGGCGAGTGATGCGTTGGACGGTTTCGAGGCGTTTGCGGTGGAGCGGTTGAAGGTTTATTTCAACCAATAAGTTTTTTGCACACAAGAATGGATGCCTCCTTAACCCTCAATTCCCTCGGTAGGTAGAAAAGCCATAAGGGCTGAGCAGCAACGGGATGTGGTAGTGCGGGACGGTGCCGTCCACCTCGAATATGACCGGTACTTCAGGAAAGAAACTGGACGTATTGTGCGCCTTAAACCATTCCCCGGTTTTGAAGGTGACACGGTAGGTGCCTTTCTCCAGATCCCGACCTTCCGGATAGAGTCCGGTGACGCGACCTTGCTCGTTGGTGGCCGCGCTGTTGAGCATGTCCCAGTTTTTCCCCTCCTGTTTTTCCAGGGTGACATTGACCCCAGGGGAGGGCAGGCCATCCTGCAAGTTGAGGACGTGCACACTCAACGGATTGGCTGCCGCCAGGGCAAGGGATGAAATGGCACTCAATACGGCGCCAGCGAACAAGCTTTTCAATACAGTCATGGAGATATCCTTAGTGCTTGAGGGAAGGTAAGACGTTGTTGATGGCAGCCACTGCACAGCCTTCGTCGTTTGCCGCGCCGCCGGCACCGGCCACTCCGATGGCGCCGATGACTTGCCCCTCGAACGTCAAAGGCATTCCGCCACCCAGGAGTAACAACTCATCAAGGGTGTTGAGGTTTTCCGCATCCGGATTGGCGCGAGCACGTTCTGCCAATAACCGCGTGGAGGTTTTGGTCGACAGGGCGGTATAGGCTTTGCGTTGCGCCGCCAGGGTGTTATGCGGGCCGACATCGTCATCCCGTTGCACGGCAACCAGATTGCCGCCGCGGTCAACCACGGCGGCAACGGCTGTGCGGCCATCGGCGTGGCAGGCGGTGAGCGCGGCAGTCAACAAGTCGTTGGCCAGCGCCAGTGACACGTCCTTGCGCTGGGCAATTTGATCCGGGGCTGCAGCGGCGAATCCGGAGGTCATTGCCAGCGTGATCAGCCATGAAGTCGGTAGGCGGATACCCATGTTTTTTCCTTGTCGTAGGAGCCGGCTTGCCGGCGAAGGCGATTTGCCTGACACACCACGACCCAGGTTTGGTCGGTCGGCGTCATTGCCCGGCATCATGCCCAGCCCACCCCTTCAGGATGATTACCCCTTGATTACCAACATGTAATGAAAGAAATCAGCGAACCGGGCTAGCCTATGCGCCAGTCCTGGAGGAAAAAATGCGCATCCTGGTGGTTGAAGATGAAACGAAAATGGCTGATTACCTGCGAAAAGCCCTGACTGAGTCGGGCTATTCGGTAGAGATCGCCCTCGACGGGCTGGATGGCCAACATCTGGTGCAGGAGAGTGAATTCGATCTGATCATTCTGGATGTCATGTTGCCGGGACTGGACGGTTGGCAATTACTGCCAGTCATCCGGCGCAAGTGGCAGACCCCGGTGCTGTTTCTGACCGCACGGGATTCGGTTGATGACCGGGTCAAAGGGCTGGAGTTGGGGGCGGATGATTATCTGGTGAAACCCTTTTCTTATGCCGAACTGCTGGCCCGCGTACGCACTTTGTTGCGCCGTGGTCCGCCGCGTGAGGTTGAGCATTTTTTGGTTGCCGATCTGAGCCTGAATCTGTTGCAACGCAAGGTCACCCGTAATGGTGAACGCTTGATCCTGACCAACAAGGAGTTTGCCCTGCTGCATCTGTTGGTCAGTCGTGAAGGGGAGGTGCTGTCGCGCTCGTTGATTGCCTCGCAGATCTGGAACATGAACTTTGACAGTGATACCAACGTGGTTGATGTCGCCATTCGCCGTCTGCGGGCCAAGGTTGACGATCCTTACCCGCTCAAGTTGATCCATACGGTGCGTGGTATCGGTTACCTGCTTGAGGTGCAATCCTGAAACTCTATCCCCATGCCCTGAGCCTGCGCCTGGCGGTGATGTTCGCGCTGGTCAGTGTGCTGTTGCTGGGCTCTATCGGCTTTTATCTTTATCAGTCGTTAGAGCGAGAAATTGCCTGGCGCGACGATCAGGCCTTGTTGGGTCGCCTGGAGCGCGTGCAAGCCTTGATTAACGACAGCGCAAGCATTGAGCAACTGCGCAATCGGCCAAAACTCTACGAAAACATGCTGGGCAACAGTGACAATCTACTGTGGGTTGTTGATAAAAGCGGTCAGGTGCTGATCGAAATCAACCCTGTAGACATGTCCTTGCCCAAGTTGCCTGCGACTGCCCAGGCTCGTCTGGGGGACGGTAACTCGTCGATTTCAGTACGACTCGCGTGGAAGGATCTCAACCAGGAGGGTCGTGGCTTGACCCTGATTGCTGGCAAGTTGTTGAGCGAGCGCGAACAGATGCTGGCGGCTTACCGACTCAAACTCTGGTTCGCCATGTCGGTCGGCGCACTGTTGGCGTTTGTACTCGGCGGCTGGGTCAGTCGGCGAGGCTTACGGCCAGTGCGGATGCTGGCCAAGCACGCGGCTGCAATTGATGTTCAACACTTGCATCTACGGCTGAATGAATTCAATCAATTGAGTGAGCTGCAAGCCCTCAGCAATGCGCTAAACCAAATGCTCGCGCGCCTTGAAGATGGGTTCGCCCAGCTGTCCCGCTTTTCCGAAGACCTCGCCCACGAAATGCGCACGCCACTCAGCAATCTGATGGGGCATACCCAGCAAACCCTGAGGTACAGCCGCTCGATTGAGGACTACCAGAACCTGCTGGTTTCCAATCAGGAAGAGTACGAGCGACTGGCGCGAATGATCGACAGTATGTTGTTTCTCGCCCGAACCGAGCATTCAAACGCCTCCTTGAATCGCCAGGTCATCGACCTCCATGACCTGGTTGAGCAACTCTGTGAGTACTTCGAAGGCGTTGCGCAAGAGCGCGATGTAACGCTGATCAATCAGGCCCAGGGCGAATTGCAGGCTGATCCAGTCTTAATCCGTCGAGCCTTGGCTAACCTGCTGTCCAATGCGCTGCGTTATGGGGCACCCGCTGCGCAAGTGATCATTAGCACTATGGCAAGCGAAGAGGGCATCGCAGTCTCTGTTCACAACCAGGGCGAGCCCATTGCCGCGGAACACCTACCGCGACTGTTTGAGCGTTTCTATCGATGCGACCCGTCACGCAATCAGCCAGACGACTCCGGAGGCCTGGGATTGGCAATTGTTCGCTCAATCATGCAATTGCATGACGGGCAAGTCACCGTCGATAGCCGTCAATCAGGCACCTGTTTCAGCCTCGTGTTTCCGATTCGAAGCGCTTGAGTGGTGCTTGCGCAGAATTGAAAAATTCAAGGCGCAGGCTACGCACAGCCAGGCCAGGTACGGAAACAGGATCAAACCCGTGATCAGATCCAGCCGCACGGCCATCACCACCATTGCCGCGACCACCAGCCAGAGCACGACGAGGATCACCATACTGGCGAAAATGTGGTGCGCGCCAAAGAACACCGGCGTCCAGAGCGTATTAAGCGCAATCTGCGCCGCCCACAAAGCCAATACCACTTGGCTCCCGGGCATCAAACTCAGCCGGTACCCAGCCCAGGCGAGTAACAGGTAAATGACCGACCAGGCCAGCGGAAACGCCCAGCCGGGAGGGGTGAAGCCGGGTTTGGCAAGGGATTCGTACCACTCTCCTGGTTTGAAAAAGAAACCTGTGCTGGCCGCGGCACCGCAGGCCAGGAGGAAAATAAAAAAAGTCATGACCGTTCCTTAGTGGGGAGCTGTTGTAGTGAGTTGCGGCGCAATGCTTGCCCGCTCATAGAGAGGACTCCTCCTGCGGTTAGAAGTTTGCTCAGAGCAATGACTTTAGTTCTCTGAGAGGCAGATGCTTCGATCAGGTAGAGTGCTGATCCATTTAATCGTTGTGTGACACATGAATCGTCCGCTGTTCATTTCTCTGGATGGCCCCAAGGGTGCCGGCAAAACCACGTTGTTGGAGGCCGTGACCCAAGTACTGCGGGCCGACAACAAACAAGTCATCCGCCTGTGCGAGAAAAAAAGTGATCCCTTGCGGGGTGAAACCATGGCCCTCGTTAACCAACTGGTGCGAAATCCCAGCCGGACTCTGGAACGGGAGGTCTGTGAACGTTTTGCCGACAGCCGTGCCTGGATCTCCCAACACGTGCTGCCAAAACAGCCGCTCGACAGCATCATCCTGATCGATCGCTGGTACCCATCGGAGGCCGCGTTCCGCCGGCTGATCCCGTTCGCCGAGATTCTGCAACTGAACCTCGAACGCAACGTGCGGGTGCCAGATCTGCATGTGGGGGTGGTCGCTGATCCTGAGCTTTCATGGGCAAGGGCAGCGGCGCGTCGGCGTGGGTTGGGCAGTACGGTAATTCATACGCTGGAGGAGCATGTCGCCTGTACCCGTGCGTTTGAGCGGGCGGTTGCGGATAATGGGTGGGTGTTGTGTCGGAATGAAGGTTCTATTGAAGAAGCTACGTTGCGGGTGGTTGCGCAGATTTATGGGGTGCTTTGAAGTGCGTTACAGCTTCCTGCACGACACGCCGGCGTTGGGAATGCCAGACACGTTTATAGCGAGATTGACTGAACGAAAGACGGACAACAGCTCATGAACATACCTAACCCAATACATGATTTAACATAATATACATTATGCGAAGCGTCGTATGGGGAACCCATGGGCTCTGGAGGTCAGATTTGAAGCCAGGCTCACCTCAACAGGTTCTGGTCTGAGCAGATCGATTGCAGGTGCAAACCTACAAAAACCAGAAACGAAAACGCTTTCAAGCTATTCACTTCAGTTCCGTAGTCGGAACATTCCCCGTGCATCACCTGGTGACGATTCAGTGCAGTAAAGACCCCGCTGGAGCCGGATGATTGGCTTCGGGCCACAGAGCTTTTTAGAAAATCAGAATCATGAAGCGTAAAAAATGGATGAAGAAGATCAAGCGATCTCCTGATCAGATTCAAACCTTTCTTTTAAGTGCAGGCCTGCCTTTGTGGAGCGATTTTGGCCTTTACCATCTCGATTCAGCGGAGATTCTACTCCCAGGGTTTCGGCCAACAGCCCATCAGCCTGTGCAATAAAAACCGGTGTTGAGAGGAAAAACCCATCAGCACCAAACTCTCTATGAGCCCTTGCCGCAGCACCAATCGCTGTTGACCTGGAAGGATTATTGGCCAACAAACGATCAACAAAGTCCTGAAAGTTGTCGCGATAGTAATCAACCATGCACTGATCAATTTCACCATCTGGGAGGCTTGTAATGCGCTCAATCAACGGCATCAAGTCCTCTAAAGCTGTCGACCAGCCGAAGAACCATCCTTTTTGCTAAATATTCCGACAGATCACCACGGATTTCGTAGGCAAACTGAGGAATCACCTTCGCCATAGCATCAATGATAGGTGCCGTTATACTTGCTATTTCGGCAAACTTTTCGGCGAAAGCGTGCGCTAAGGTAACGAAATCAATCTGCTCTTCAGGCGTTTCAGACACGTTGAGCTCTCAAATGCAGTGAAATTCTGACAATTCTAACGCTGACGATAGGCTAGAGATTCAAGTTTGCAGTACCCTCCCCGCTGTTATTCTCTAATATTATAACTCAACTAAATATCTATTTAGTTGAGTTATAAAGCTATCTGCTGTCGAGCATGAAATCTCCGGTTGCTTGCAGATTTTTCTTAAGTCGATGCTCAACTATTTTTTTGGAGTAAGGTTTTAACTAACCTGGCAATAGGTGCGACGTTCGAGCCGGCGAAAAGTGCGGTGATCTGTAGTACGTCCGCACCGACATTACTTAATGAATTTTGCCACCGACCTAACAGAGTGGCCAGTGCGAGATCATAAATTTCAAGACCTTGATCAGTTAACTGCAACATAACTTTGCGTCGATCTAGCTTCTCACGTCGACGCTGCACAAAGCCTGACTTTTCGAGTTTATCGATCCTTTGTGTGATTTTGGATGATATGGCATTCAAATTCTGACTACATTGCTCCGCTGTCAGCGCAGTGCCCTGCGCCAAGCTATCAAGAATTCTAAGGTCCATGAGTGTCAGGTTTTGGCTAGCCACGGCGTCCTCTATCCATTGCCCCATAGTTTTGTTTACGCTCTCAAGAAAATTAAATGCGTCAATTAAATGCGTCTGCACTCCCGCCTCCTAAGCACTGTAAATACAATAAAACTGAACGGCCGCTCATAGCTTACTATCCCAAGAAGCAACCGCCGATCTACAAATATGATAGAAGTTAAATTGCATATCGACTGCAATAAGTCAGCCACTCTAACAGTCACGGGCTCGATGAGTTATTACAAAAAGCCATAGTCACTATTCATGTTGTGAATGCCTTATTCGCGCCTATTTTATTGACCGGGATTATATTTGGACATATAAATACCAACAGTTTCTATTGACGTTTTCACGCTCAAAAACAATCAGAGCACTATATGGACTCCAAGCCAGATCACCTGAAATCCGTCAAGCTGCGTAGCAGATCCTCCATCGGGGCTGTTCGCAGTCCTCAGAGCACAGAAGCCATTCTTGAAGCTGCTGCAGCGATTCTCGAGGAGCGTGGGTACCGAGCATTTACTATGGATGCCCTGGTGGAACGGGCCGGTTCGAGCAAGCCTACGATCTACCGGTGGTGGAAAAACAAGAGCGCGTTGCTCAGGGATGTTTATGAACGCACCGCCCTGACCTTCGTGACACAACCGGACACTGGAGATTTGAATAAAGACTTGATCGTTCACCTCCGCTCCCTTTGGAGTTGGTGGCGGACCTCAAGTGCGGGCGAAACATTGCGTAGCCTGATTGCCGAGATACAGCACGAACCGCAGGCTCTAGAGGAGTTCAGAAAAGAGTTTTTGCCACGTCGCGAGCGTACGTTAAGAAAGATTTTTGCACGCGCTGTAGAGTCGGGCGACATCGTTGAAGGTCCAGCCGTCGAAAGCGCAGTCTCGCTACTTACCGGTATGTCGTGGCTTCATTTGGTAACGGCGAACCTCGATAACCTGGATGACATCGACCATTCAGTCTCCGTAATCGTTAAAGGGCTAAGAGCCCGTTAATTCACTTTTTTTGCCTATAACGACACTGACAGTTTTTATTGAATCCTGCCCCGTCTTTGGCCTGATTTCTATTTGCCGTAAGAGTACAAACGTAATGAACAGTTGTAAAAACGAGGCGTCAGCGCACCCACGTTATGGGCTTCCCCTTGCCGCTCGACTATCGGTAGCGGCGTTGGTAGTGCTGCTCAGCGGATGCTCCTTCAATGATTTGAAGCCAGTCTCAAGCCTGCAACAACCCGGAAACGCCAGTGAAACCTTAGCCGATAGCGGGGTCACTCTCTCAACATCTGCTTGGCCAACTCAAACCTGGTGGAGCAGCTTCAACGACAAGCAACTGGATAATCTGGTTGAGGAGGCGCTGGCACAAAGCCCGACGCTGCGCTCCGCTGCCGCTCGCGTGCGCCAGGCGAGCGAGCTGGAAGCAATAGAAGGCGCATCGCTGTTGCCGCATATCGACGCATCAGCGAGCACCACCCGTGAGCGATTCAGTTCGAATGGTACAACCCCTGCCCCGGTTAAAGGCACCTGGCAAAATGTCGATCAGGCAACGCTGAATGTCGGTTACGAATTGGATTTCTGGGGAAAGAACCGCGAAGCGGTTGAAGCCGCTGTTGGGCGCAGAAAGGCGCTTGAAGTCGATAGTCGCGCGGCATCATTGATTTTGTCATCGGCCGTTGTACAGACGTATATCGCCCTGCAGGATACGTACGAGCATTTGGACGTAGCCCAGGCTTTGTTGAACCAGCAAATCGATATCGAAAAACTCACTCAACAACGATTCACTGCTGAGTTGGGTAGTCAGATCGATATCAAGCAATCACAGGCATCGCTTCCCGCCAGTCGCGCCAATATCGCAGCCTTGAAGGAAATGATCGAGCTGAACCAGAACAAGCTTGCCTCTTTGTTGGGCCAGGGGCCTGATCGAGGTAGATCGATCACCCGCCCTCACCTGCTAGCCAGCAACAACGTGGTGATGCCCACCAACATTCCGGCCGAACTGGTGGGACACCGCCCCGATGTTGTTGCTCAGCGCTGGCGTGTAGAGGCGTCGGGGCATGAGATTGAAGTCGCGAAAGCGCGCTTTTATCCCAATGTGAATCTGACAGCCTTCGTGGGTTTGCAAAGCCTTGCGTTCAGCACTTTCAACGATCACAGCAGCCGAATTCTGGGCGCGTCGCCCGCTATCAGTCTGCCCATCTTTGAGGGTGGGCGTTTGCGCGGCAATTTGAGTGCACAGAACGCGGCTTACGACCTCGCCGTTGAAAATTACAACCAGACCGTTGTCGATGCGCTTCGCGATATTGCCGATCAGTTGTCTTCGCTGCGTTGGCTGAAAGAGCGAATGGCGCAGCAAGTGGACGCGGTCAATACCGCGCAAGCCGCTTCCGATCTGGTCAACCTTCGTTACGGCGCAGGATTGGCAACCTATCTGCAAGTGCTGGCCACGGAGAATGCGACCCTGGCCCAGAAGCGCCAACTGGTGACGCTGGAGTCTCGCGCACTGTCGCTGCAAGCGAACCTGAGCCGAGCACTGGGCGGTGGCTATCGCCCGGAACTCCCTGTCACCTCCCCTGCAAATTCCACCGTAGTTGATAAATCATGACCTCCCCAACACCCTCTTCTTCTGACGCCTCCCGTCCATACAAGTCATTTCGTCCGCAACTGCTGCTGATTGTCGCGATCGTGCTGCTCTTGGGCGTCCTGGCGAGCTGGTATTTTCTGGGGCTTGGCAGTGAGTCCACCGATGATGCCTACGTGGACGGTAATATCGTGCAGGTGACTTCCCAGGTCGGCGGAACGGTGACCGTCATCAGCGCCGATAACACCGACCATATCGATGCCCACTCTCCGTTGGTCACGCTCAACGCAGTCGATGCCGAAATCCAGTATCAACGCACTCAATCGAACCTGGCCCGTACCGTAAGACAGGCGCGCACCCAGTATTACCAGGTGCAACAACTGGAAGCTGAGGTCAGTCAGCGGCAGAACGACGTGCGCAAGGCTCGGGATGACGTTCGACGTCGCAGTCAACTTGCCGCAAGCGGCGCGGTGTCTCGGGAAGAGATCAGCCACGCCGAGGAAGTGCTGAAAAACGCGCTCGCCGGGCTCGACGGCACGCGGCATGCCCTGGCAGTGCGCCTGGCCATGGTGGATAACACCACGCTACGAACGCATCCCGACGTGCTGGTGGCCGCGGCCAATCTGCGTGATGCGTTTATTTCCCTGCATCGCACGCAGATCAACTCGCCGGTCAGTGGCCTGATCACCAAGCGCAGTGTGCAGGTCGGTCAGCGCATCAGTCCGGGCGTTGCTCTGATGTCTGTCGTTCCGATCGATCAGGTGTGGGTGAACGCCAACTTCAAAGAGTCGCAGATCGAGGACTTGCGGATCGGCCAACCTGTGGAACTGCACGCCGATGCCTATGCACGCAAGGTGATGTTTCACGGAACCATCGTAGGGCTGGATGCCGGGACCGGCAGCGCTTTTTCGTTGATGCCGGCACAGAACGCTACGGGCAACTGGATCAAAGTCACTCAGCGCGTGCCGGTCCGTATCGCACTACGTCCTGACGAAATCGCCGCGAATCCATTGCGCTTGGGGCTCTCAATGCGGGTGTCGGTTGATACCAACGATACCAGCGGCGAGCGACTCAATAAAAAGACACCTGCGCAACCTGCTTACAGCACCGATATTTTTGAGAATGAACTCAAGGATGCGAATGACATCGTCGAACAAATAATCAGCGCCAACGAAGACCGCGGCCCCTCCTCCCAACTGTTGAAACCTTGACGAGTCAGCTCATGTATCGGAAAAACGCCGCTTTGCTGGTCGCCGTCGGCCTTTTATGCGCGCTCGAATATCTTCAGGCCGGCATGATTGCTTTCGCCTCAGCGCCTATTCGCGGCGAAATAGACGCCAGCCCTGAAGAGTTTACGTTGGTCGCCGCGCTTT
Source organism: Pseudomonas sp. Pse1 (assembly GCF_024519635.1). Taxonomy (NCBI): domain Bacteria; kingdom Pseudomonadati; phylum Pseudomonadota; class Gammaproteobacteria; order Pseudomonadales; family Pseudomonadaceae; genus Pseudomonas; species Pseudomonas sp. Pse1. Next base: position 264,464 of record NZ_JALJRO010000001.1, on the reverse strand, counting down.
ACGCATGTATCGCCGTGGTGGTTATTTCAAAACAGCGCTGGTTGGTTGAGCGACTCGGCTGGCGCAATTTCATGTTGGGCTCGATCAGCATTTATGTGGTGGGCGCCTTTGTATGCGGCGTCAGCGATGATCTGACTTCGTTCACCGTTGGCCGCGTGATCATGGCGTTGGGAGGGGCGTCCTTCATGACGTCCGCTCGCTTGATGGTCAATCTTCTACCTCCCGGACCAGGGAGATTCGTAGGCGTCAAAGTGTTTGCCACAGGGCTTGCCAGCGGTACGGCTGCGGCGCCTTTCCTGTCATCGCTGGTGGTGGTCGAAGATACCTGGCACGCCATCTTCTGGCTGCTGATGGCGGGGGGCGTGGTAGCCGGTTGTCTATGTACAAGGTTCTTGCCTGACACGGCAATCGAGGAGGATGAGCGCTCGCCGTCCAGTCCAGGAAACATCTTGCTGCTGTCTGTCAGCACCTTCTTCCTGCTGTATGTGCTGCAGCGTTCCTACTACGACTTTTATAACGAAACAGTGATTCTGCTGGCATTCGCTTTGCTGGCGGCTTTGGGTGTTTACATCTTCTTCCATGCCGAGCATGCCAAGCACACACCGTTTCTCAAAGTCAGAGACTTGATGCAGTCGCGCTACATCCTCGGCGTTGCCTTGTTCTGCTTCACGTACATCGTTCTGGGCAGCAATAACTACATTTTGCCGTACTTCCTGCAAACCGCCCTCGGCTACTCGTGGGACACGATCGGGACATTCCAGGCGTTTGGTCTTGCCGGTGCATTGTTGACGTGGATCGTAATGGCCTTTGTCATACCGAAGCATCCGGGGCCGAAAAAGTTCTTTGTGGCCGGGTTTGCGGCGCTTATCAGCTTTGGTCTGCTTTTGTCATCGCTCACCCCTGATGCAAACATGTGGGCGAACATATTGCCCGCGCTGATACTCAATGGCTGCTTTGTGATGTTGGTGCTTGCGACCGCCGCCATGCAGACATTTCGCGACGTGACGCATCACGACACTTTGTTTGCCCATGCCTATCAGATCAAAAGCATGCTCGGGCAGATCGCCATGGCGCTCGGTACAACCGTTGCCACCTTATTTTTGCAATGGCGCACGACGCTGCAGTACAGCAACCTGAACGGGCACTTCAGTTCATCCGATCCGATTTACCAAGCGAACACGCAGTTACTGGCACAGTCGCTCACGCCCGCTATGGGCGCTGGTCCTGCCAATCAATTATCGGTAATGGCGCTGGGTCAAAACCTGCATCAGCAGGCAACTCTGGTCGCGTGCATGGAGTATTTCTGGGTGATTATCGTGATCGCCAGCATCGCGCTGGGTGTTTCCGTGATTCAGAAAACCTTCAAGTAATACAGGCTCTGCGGTGCTCAATGCGTCGGCATCGCGGGCAGCTCTTAATGCTGTTAAATCGAATATATCGATAATCTTCATCCATAAATGCCATACATACAGGACGTCGATTTGTCGTCAAATACCTTTCCATTTCAAATACATAACCCTTTGGAGCTGTTTTGCACCCTATTCTGCATGAGTTGAAACTGGCCTCTTTCTCATTGTTGCTGAGATTCGGATTTGTTTTCTTTTCACTGGCGATGCTCTGGCTGGACATCGCCGTTTTTCACACTCAGATTCTCGAGATATCGTTCACCGAAATCAGCCAGGAGTTGATGCTGTTCATAATCGCCGTACTGTTCTGGACGCTGCCGACGAGCAAAGGTCATGCGGGATTCAAATCACTGGCCGGCGGTTTCTTTGCCTGCCTGTTGATGCGAGAGCTGGATGGCTTGTTCGACCCCATCAGTCATAGCGCCTGGTGCGTGCCGTTCCTGGCCATCGCGACCGTCTGCGTAACGGTGGCCTTGGGCAAAGCCAACCGCAAACAGACATTGGCCGACCTCGCTGCGTTCACACAATCCCGCCCATTTGGAGCATTCGCTACAGGCTTTGGCGTGCTGCTGTTTTCACGCGTTTTCGGCATGGGCAGCTTTTGGCATCTTGTGTTGGGCGAAGGTTACGAGCGCTTGGCCAAGACGACGGTCGAGGAAGGAGTAGAGTTGCTGGCCTATTCAATGTGGCTGGCGACGACCATCGAGTATCGCCTGTCCGCCACCTTGGCACCGGCGTTTGTAGCGCCGAAAAAATTTGCGGAGGCCGCAGGGCATTAATCCATACCCTGGGTAGACCGGCTCCTCAGAGCCGGTTCCCGTATCTGGATATCAGAATGGATATGGCTGGTCGGAAGGTTCGACCGTGACCCATTTCACTTCAGTGAATTCCTCTATCACCGCGCTGCCGTCGAATCGACCGTAGCCACTGTTCTTCATACCACCGTAAGGGGCTTGAGGCTCGTTTTGCACCGTTGCCCCGTTGATGTGTACGCAACCGGCATCCAGTCGGCCAGCCAGATCAAGGGCCAGGCTTACATTGCGACTGAAGATGGCTGACGACAGACCGAACGCCGTATCGTTAGCGACTGCCAGTGCCTGCTCCGCGCCTTTGACCCGAACCACGGTGGTGACGGGCCCAAAGGTTTCTTCATCGTAGATATCCATTTTCGATGACACTCGATCCACCAGCGTCGGCGCCATCTGCGCCTCCTCTGCCAGACCTCCCACCACAATCGTGGCCCCCTTCCCTACGGCGTCATCCAGCAACTGATTGATGCGCTGTACCGAGCCTTGGGAAATCATCGGGCCGATTACGCTGGCAGGATTAAGCACCGGGTTCCCCTGTTCGAGGTCTCGAATACGTTGAGCAAACTTTGCCACGAAAGCATCAGCGACAGACTCATCGACCACGAAGCGCTCGGTCGACATACAGATTTGCCCTTGGTACAGAAATGCGCCAAACACGGCAGCGTTGACCGCGCCTTCGAGGTCGGCGTCCTCTAACACAATAAACGGTGCCTTCCCGCCCAGCTCGAGCAAACAGCGCTTGAGGTACTTCGCGCTGGTCTGGGCAATCATCCGGCCGACGTTGGTCGACCCGGTGAAATTGACCCGGCGTACCGTATCGTGAGCGATCAGCACTTCAGTTACAGCGCCGGCATCTTCTGGCGCCGAAATAATAAAGTTCACCACGCCAGCCGGGAACCCTGCGTCATAGAACGCCTGGGCCAGCAGCTCATGAGTGCGCGGGCTGTTTTCTGAACCTTTGAAAATAACCGTATTACCGCAGGCCAACGGGTAGGCAATGGACCGGGTGCCAAGAATGACCGGACCATTCCACGGTGCAATGCTCAACACCGTGCCGGCAGGCTGACGCAAGGTGACTGACAACGTGCCGGGCTTATCGGTAGCAAGGGTTTCGCCCTTGATTTGGGTGGTCAGCGATGCCGCTTCACGAAGCAGATTGGCCGAAGCCCCGACGTTGAACTGCGACCAGAGTCGAGAGGCGCCGATTTCTTCAGCCATGACACTGCAGAAAAGCTCCATCTTGCTTTCCAGCGTATCAGCCGCTGCCAGCAGTAGCCGACGACGCTCGGTCGGCCCCACTTTCGACCATGTTTTAAATGCTTGCTGGGACGATGCAGCGACGCGTCGCGCATCTTCCACGCTGCACGCCGCGCCGGTGCTGACAACGTTGCCACTGACCGGATCGATGCGCTGGTAGGTTTTACCGTCCGAGGCGGCTTGCGCAATGTTGTCTATAACGAGTTGAACAGTCATCTTGAAATCCTTTGATGAGTTTGAAAAAAAAATCAGGCTCGGTCGGCAGCTGCCGGCATACGAAGTATCGGTTTGATGGTGATACCGCTTTCGCTATCGGCCATCGCTTCGTTGACCTGCTCAAAGGTGTAGAACCGGCACAACTTGTCAAAAGGGAAACGCCCTTGCAGATGCAGATCGACAAGCGTGGGAATAAAGCCGTTGGCGACCACGTCACCCTGGACGATGCCCATGATGCGTTTGCCCGGGATCATCACGTCGTTGATGTTGAAAGCGACTTCGGTGCCCATCTTGGTCGCGCCGACGATGCCACAGGTGCCCAGCGTCGTGAGTGCGTCGATGGCCTGACGTAGAACTTCCGCGCGTCCGGAGCATTCCAGGCTGTAATTCGCCCCGCCTCCAGTAATCTCGCGAATGCGCTCCACCGGGTCTTCTTCCCGGCTGTTGATGACGTGTGTGGCGCCGACCTCAAGCGCCAGTTCCAAGCGACTCGGCGTCACGTCTACGGCGATAATGGTCGTCGCGCCGGCAACCCGGGCGGCCATCACCGCTGCCAGACCGACTGCGCCAGCACCGAATGCAACGAAGCTGCTACCCGCTTCAACTCGTAGGGCCTTGAGCACAGAACCAGCGCCTGTCTGTATGCCGCACCCCAAAGGGCCAAGCAGTTCCAGCGGTGCTTTTTTCGATACTTTGACCACGTTGCGTTCGTTGGCAATCACGTAAGTCGAAAAGGACGACTGGCCGAAGAAGTGATCGTGTATCGGGGCCGCGTTGTCGCAACTGCAGGTGGAGGTGCTGCCGTCGAGGCGACCGCCACCGAAATTCAGTGGGTGCATATGGGAGCAATGCGCCGGATGTCCGGTCTCGCATGGCAGACAAAGGCCGCAGGACATGTAGGTCATGACAACGTGATCGCCAGGAACGATGGTTGTAACAGCATTGCCTACGGCCTCAACAATCCCAGCACCTTCGTGGCCCAGAACGATGGGCAGCGGTGTCGGAAAAAGTTGGTCGCGTACGACCATATCGGTGTGGCAAACACCCGTCGCAACGATGCGTACACGAACTTCATCGGGACGCGGAACGGCCAACTCGGCACGTTCAAACTGAAGTTTGCCGCCTGCCTCACGCAAGACGGCGACTTTGACTTCGATAGGCATGAGCGCGGTGTGGGACATGAACTTATCCTCTTGAATAATGAATGGGTTATCCGGCAGCGACCTACGCGTCTTGCAGAGCACGCTGGCGATTGCTGCGTTGTTGCGCCTGATCGCTGGCAGCGTGACGCAACTGGAAATCAAAGGTCATTTGTGCAAAACGCCCCGACACTTCGTGAGCGATGGATTGGTTTTCGTCATCAACGAAATACACCTCGCCAATCAAGCCATCCCGGGTGGCATAGGCGAAGTCGTCCCAGAGATACTTATCGTTGGAAAGGTTGATCTGGGTGGTCAAATGCTCATAACCCGGAGCCGAGACGAAGAAATGAATATGCGCCGGGCGCTGGCCATGCCGGCCCAGATGGTTGAGGCACTCTTGAGTCGGGCCTTGAGGGTTACAGCCATAACCTGACGGCACGATGCTTTTGACGCGATAACGCCCTTGCGCGTCGGTCACGATGCGCCGACGCAGATTGAACGGCGATTGGCTTTTGTCGAAGTGGGAGTAGTTGCCCTTACTGTCGGCTTGCCAAAGATCTACCAGCGCACCGGCAATCGGTTGTCCGAGAGTGTCCAGGACCTGGCCGTCTAGAAACATCGGTGTGGCGATAGCGTCTTCGCTGCCATCGTCCATCCGCGCATATCCCTGAGACAGCGGTGCGCCGGCCACATACAGCGGCCCCTCGATCGTGCGTGGTGTTCCGCCGCTGCGCCCTGCTTCCGCCTCTTTGGCATCGTTGAGAAGATCAAGGAAATGCTCGAGCCCCAACCCTGCCATCAAGAGTCCAGCCTCGTTGTTTTTACCCAGTCGATTGATGTACTCGACCCCTGCCCAGAACTCATCTTCGCTGATCTCAAGCTCCTCAATGAGTCGCGCAGTTTCGTGCAGAATGCGCAGCACAATCTGTTTGCTGCGTGGGTCTCCAGCCTGGTTTTTCATCCCGGCTGCGTCTTGAAAAAATTCGCGGATTTCAGCGGTTTGGGAAATGCTGACGGTCATGATGATTCACCTTTTGTTCTTGGACGCGGACGACGCCAGTCGCTACGGACTGGCGAGCGGCCGGCAGGGAGTCAGACGGCTTGTGCCCATCCGAGCCGTGTGTGCGCCTCAGCCAGGTCGGCTTGCATGTCGTGGTTCCACAACCAGTCAAAGCGACTGGCCAGCGTTGTCGAGAGCAGTGGCTCCTGGTCCGCTACCTTGGCGTCGCGGAACTCGTAAAGTTCGCCCGCTTCCCAGGATGTCCGTTGAACACGGCAAGCACGCGGACGGCGTATGGCGTCATACACCTCAAGCACCTGCTTCGCGTCACGTTGCAAAACCCGCGGATCGGCCAGCAGCCGTGCCAGTAACCAGGCATCTTCCAGCCCCTGCCCGGCTCCGGCGCCTTGATGCGGCAGCATCGCGTGCGCCGCGTCGCCGATCAGCCCGACACGGCCGTGGACGTAACCCGACAATTCGTCCAGTTCGTGCAGTGCCCAAAGAGTGGGATTGGGAATGCACTCAAGCAATACGCGAACGGCATATCCCCATTCGCTGAAGGCTTCGAGCATCTCGGCCTGGGTGGTGTTTTTCACCCAGGGTTTGTCGGCGGGCCATACCGGGTTGGCATCAGTCCGATCCGAAACAAATGCCACGACGTTGATCAGTCGGCCCTGTTTGACCGGGAAAGTCAGGATGTGGGCATCGAGGCCCAAATACATTTGCGGAACGTTGATCAAATGCTCATCGACGCCCGCCGCACGATAGGCATCGCGCAGTTGCGAGCTGTCGATCATTCCGCGGTAGGCGCAGGTGCCACTGAAGCGCGGGGCGACCAAAGGCTGGTCCAAGCCCTGAAGTACGTAATCACGAATGGAGGATTTGATTCCATCTGCTGCAATCAAGAGATCGCACTGATGGTGCGTGCCGTCGGTGAATTGGACAATGACGCGATCATCCGTCTCATCTACGCTGACTGCGCGTTTACCGAAAACGGCGATGCCCTCTGGCAATTGACTGGCCAGCGCATCGAGAAAGTCTGCGCGGTGTACTGAAGACTGACCGACACCTTCAGCAATGCTTGCACCGAGGTAGCCGGCATCGACACCCCGACGCCATTCAAACCAGATGTCCTGCCAGGGCTGAGCAGTCCGGTCGGCGATTTGCTCGTAGGGCTTGCCGATGCCGAGACCTTCGATGGCCCTTACCGCGTTCGCGCCAAATGAAACACCTGCACCGACTTCGCCGAATGCCGGTGCAGCTTCAAACAGTTGAACGTCCAGATGTTGATGACGGCACAGATCCAGTGCGAGGGCGACACCTGCGATACCACCGCCAACGATAGCGACTTGCAAGACAGATTTAGGGCTATTCATAGGGAAACCTTTATGTTGTTTTTGGAATAGCTCGATCATGACTATTCACAAAACATTGATAAATGGCCTCACTCCCATACAACCTATCACCAACCTGAATACTGGTATGCTTGCAACCTCGTCACTCCTCCCGAGATGCCTGCAATGCACCTACGCGAACTCGACCTGAACCTGCTGGTGATCTTTCATCAACTATTGATCGACCACAGTGTTTCCGGTGCGGCTGAAACGCTTGGCCTCACTCAGCCGGCCGTGAGCAATGCACTCAAGCGTCTGCGTAATTCACTCAATGACGAATTGTTTGTACGCACCCATCAAGGCATGCAACCAACGCCCTACGCGTTGCAAATGGCCGAGCCGGTGTCTCAGGCAATCAACCTCCTGCATGGCGCCATCAATCGCCAGGATGAGTTCGATCCGGCCACCAGTCAAAAACGCTTCGTAGTGGCGATGACCGACATCGGCGAGATTTACTTTATGCCGCGCTTGATCGATGCCCTGCTCAAGCAGGCCCCCGGAATTTCGGTGAGCACGCTGCGCAGCAATGCGGGACTGTCTGAAAGTCTTGCCAGCGGCGAAGTGGATCTGGCGGTCGGACTACTGCCCGATTTGCAGGCAGGCTTCTATCAACGGCGTTTGTTCCATCATCGATACGTGTGCCTGTGCCGCCAGGATCATCCGCTGACACAACAACCCATGACGCGAGAACGTTTTTGTGAATATGGGCACGTGAGAATCGTTGCGGCCAGTACCGGACATGGTGAGATAGACACGCACATGCAGCGGGCTGGCCTGCAACGCCAGATACGCCTGGAGGTGCCGCACTTTGTGGCGGTGGGGCATATCTTGCAGAACACCGATCTTGTCGCGACCGTGCCTGAGCGCTTCGCCAGCAGTTGTAGCGGACCGTTCGGTTTGACCATCCTGCCGTTGCCATTACCGCTGCCGGAGATTGCGATCAATATGTTCTGGCACACGAAATACAACCGCGATCCGGCCAACAAATGGTTTCGGCAACTGATGTTTGATCTCTTCAGCGATTGAGTTTCAGACGCTAAGGGCGCCATGGCGGCAGGTCACTGCCAATGCTCACAAAGTTTGACCAACTCATCGACCACGTACCTGACCTTCGGCCGCAGATGCGAGACCTTTGGCCAGACGGCATGCACATCAACCGGATCAGGCTCGTAATCTTCCAGCACTTCGACCAGCCTCCCAGCCTCCAGGTCTTCTCTGAACAGGCAGCGCGGCATCTGGCACAAGCCTGTCCCGGCGACAGCGGCAAGAATCATCGCTTCGCCGTCGCCTATTTGATGCGTAGACGGTGGCGCATAACGGACAGTTTCCGCGCCTTGCCTGACGCGCCACGACAAAGGCTGGCCGCGACGATGGCCGACGATGCAATGGTGATGGCTTAAGTCCTCCAGTGTTTGTGGAACTCCAAACCGCTGCAGATACCTGGGGGCCGCACAAATCGCCCAGCGTTGGCGAGTAAGCCGGCGTGCTACCAGGCCGCTGGTGTCCTTCAGCTCACCGAAGCGCACCAAGAGATCAATGCCTTCTTCAAACGGATCAACGATGTGGTCGGAAAACGTCATGTTCAGTTGCAGTGCGGGGTATTTGTTGGCGATCTCGAACAGCAATGGCGCGACGACCCGACGTCCAAACGCCACCGGGATGTCCACTCGCAAGCGACCGGATGGCTCCCCTGCCCCCGGCCCGAGGCCACTTTCCGCTGCGCCGATTTCCTCGAGCGCTGTGGAGCACGCGGTGAAATACGCTTCGCCGTCGGCCGTCAGCGAGATGCGTCGTGTGGTGCGGTGGAACAGCTGTGTACCCAGGCGATCCTCAAGGCGCGCAATCGATTTGCCCACGGCCGACTTGGATAGGCCTAGGCGTTCTGCGGCCTGAGTGAAGCTGGTTGATCGGGCGGCGACCACGAAGGTGATAACGCCCTGAAAAGAATCGACAGGAATCATGCGAGCCATCTGATTGTAGAGTTTGGATCTACCCAGATTATAGTTTCAGGCTGTTTATCGCCAGATGATTCGACATTAGCATTGAGTCTCGAAAAACTTCGGTGCAACGCGCTTCAAGCGTGAAAGCACACCGATTATCCAGATCAATGCCTAAAGAGGAATTTGCCATGCCTGTCGTACGAGTCAGCTGGTTTGAAGGTAAAGAACACGAGCAGAAAGCCGCTGTTGCCGCAGACATCACTGCGAGCATCGTCAAGCACACCGGTACTGATGCGAACTACATCTACGTCATTTTTGAAGACGTCGCCCCCTCCGACTGGGCCGGTGCCGGCAAATTGTTTGGAGAGGCGCCGGAGAAATCCTGACCCGATCGTTAACGCCTGCATCGGCTGGGTCAGCGATGCATTCTCACTAGCGTCTAAGGAAAAACCCTCCATGCATCCACATATCTCCTGCCTGTTCTCCCTCGCGGTCAAACCCGCTGACTTCCCCGAATTCAAAGCGCTGATCGCCAACATTGTCGAAGCCACTAGCGCTGAGCCGGGCACACTGGTTTACGAATACAGTGTCAACGAAGACAACAGCGTCGTTCACATTCTCGAGCGCTACAACGTCGGTGCTGTGGTCAGCCACGTCGACACCACGTTTGCACCATTCGGTCAGCGTTTTCTAGAACTGTGCACCGTCACCAGCCTGGTTGTGTATGGCACGCCTGACGCCGAAATCCGTAAACGTCTCGATCCGTTCGGGGCTGTGTACATGACCCCATTCGACGGTTTCAGCCGCTAATTTCAGACGGCGCAGGCTCCACTTCAATGACTGGGTCTGCGCACTGTCTTCCCGCACAGAGACCCTCATGTCCGATATCGCAAACATTATCAAATCGCGAATTTCCGCCAACAGCTATGACACTGAGCGCAGCCTGAGCGATCAACAGGTTGCCGAGCTGATCGAGTTGGCTACCCATGCACCTTCCGCGTTCAATCTGCAAAACTGGAAATTCCTCGCCGTACGCAGCGCCGAAGCCAAAGCGCGTCTCCTGCCTCTGGCGTGGGGGCAGCAGAAAATCGTCGACGCTGCCGTGACATTTATCGTCTGCGGCACACTCAATCCGCATGAGACATTGCCGTCGGCGCTTAAACCTACCCTGGATGCCGGCATCATTGATCAGGCTATCTACGACATGTGGGTAGGTGCAGCTGAAGGCATGTACAAGGAAAACCCACAACTGCAGCGTGATGAGGCGATTCGTTCCGGCTCACTGGCAGCCATGACACTGATGCTGGCCGCGAAGGGCCAAGGCCTGGTTTCTACGCCAATGATCGGCTTCGATCAGTCGACGGTGGCCAAGGAGTTTGGTCTGTCTGACCTGGAAATTCCGGTCATGCTGGTCACCGTTGGCTACCCGGGTGCGACCAACTGGCCGCAGAAGCCACGCAAGGCCGTCAACGACGTTCTGCAGTTCGTGTAAGCACACGCGCCCCGGCGAAGTCAGATTGATCTCTGACTTCGCCGGGGTATTGATCTATTCAAAGGCATTACAAGCCTTTGAAGTTCAACCCTTGTCGTTTCTGGAAATCCGCAGATTTCTGAAGTGCGCGACTGTCCCGGACTCGATCCAGATACCCACTCCTCCGCGCTGCGCCGCCCCGTACTTCAGATCCCGTACGATAAACGCTGGTTTCTCCTTGTGATCCAGGAAAAGATCAACGTTTGAACCTTTGATCACCAACTTCATATGAATCCATCGACCCAACTCGAGGTCGGCGTAGGTCTCGTACTTTTCCGGCGATTCTTTGCGAAGCTGATCAAATCTGAAGTCTGGATAACCGGCGTATTGCACAGAATGATTGCGTCGTATCTGGTCATCCGCCGAACTGTTGGTCGGTCGCAGGTAAATGCTTTCGAAGCGCCCTGCCCCGTCTATTCGAAAGGCAACACCGACAAAACCACGCGCGTATTCAGGGGCGTCTTTCGCCAAGTCACTGGCGACGTCGACTTCGATGGAGCCATCGCCGAAATCCATGGGCAGCCACGCCATGAAATTTCTATCGAGCAATCGTTCCCGGGTCGGGTCCTGATAGGAAGAACCGGGCATTTGCAGCGCTAAGGAGTGCAGCCCTTGATAAAGCGTCTCGACCAGCGAAACGCCCGAAAGCTGATATTCAGCGGGCGCTGTATACGCGCAGGCCTTTTGATCACTTGCCATCACCACTCCAACTAAAAGAGACGCCGCGACAGCGATTGAATGCAGCATAATCGCAAAGGCTCCAGGCTAAGAACAAAAAAGACCCATGACACAGGCTGACATGGGTCTGCGATTGTTTCGAATCAGACGATGTCGTCGACCACGCCACCATCAACTCTGAGCGAAGCCCCCGTGGTGGCCGATGCTTGCGGCGAGCACACATAAACGATCATGTTGGCCACCTCCTCCACAGTGGCTGCACGCTGGATGATCGAGCTCGGGCGATGCTGCATCACAAAATCAGCGACGACCGTCTCCAGCGATTTGCCGGTGCGCTCGACTTCACCCTTCATCATGTCTGCCACGCCATCGGATAGCGTCGGCCCAGGCAGGACGCTGTTGACGGTAACACCGCTGCCAGCCACGCGTTTTGCGAGGCCACGCGCCAAAGCCAACTGAGCCGTTTTTGACACACCGTAATGGATCATGTCCGCGGGAATATTTCGGGCCGACTCGGAGGCGACAAACACCACCCGGCCCCAACCGTTCTCAACCATGCCAGGCAGCAACGCACGACTGAGGCGAACGCCGGACATGACGTTGGTTTGCCAGTAGTTGTTCCAGACCTCGTCGTCTGTTTCAAAGAAATCCTGTGGCTCATAAATGCCTGCGTTGTTCACCAGGATGTCGATGCCACTGACACCGGCGAGCAAGACCTCTACGCCTTCGGCAGAACTCAGATCCGCAGCCACACCGCTGACGGTCGCGCCGGGCACTGCCGCGTGCAATCGGGCGATCGCGTCGTTGACCGAGCGTTCACTGCGACCGTTTATGACAACCGCGGCGCCGGCCTGTGCAAGCCCCTTGGCAATGGCGAAACCAATACCTCCGGTAGAAGCGGTGACCAGTGCGTGTTTGCTATCGAGTTGGATATTCATCATTTCTCCGTCAAGAATGAGCGGGTATTGCTACCCGTCATCTGTTTCTACTGTCAGCGTAGAAAACAAAGCTGCCACTGTATGGGCTGCCCTTGCGTGGATAAATATCGATTCGGAATGGGGATCTACAACAGTTTGTTTCAAAAGCGCTCGGGCGCGATCGAGTCGGCTCCAAACGCCGCTATAGCGAAGTCGAGAAAACTGCGCAATTTTGGCGTCAGTCTGCGATCCGGCGCGTACAAGACATGCAGGGGGCGACTCGGCGGTGGATAGTCGGGCAATAAAGAAACCAGCTCACCGTTCTCAAGTGATTGGCGAACCAGTTCCTCCGGCTGCAGCAATATGCCCAGGCCGGCCAATGCGGCACACAACAGCGGTTCGCCGTGATCAGCCATGAAGCGGCTGCCAACCGGAACGACCACCGTTCCTTCCGGGCCATTGAATGTCCAGTGTGTACGTAATTCCGTGTGCGAGAAACCCAGGCATTCATGGTCCTGAAGGTTCCAGGGTGTTTCGATCGCTGGCTTGCCTTGCAGATAAGAAGGTGCAGCGCAGAGCACGAGTTTATAGGGCGCCAATTCTCGGGCAACCAGGCCGCTGTCAGCCAATTGCCCGACCCTGAATACCACGTCGAAACCTTCATCGATGAGGTCGATTGCACGGTTGGCGAGGCTCAGCTCGATGCTCACCAACGGATTGGCTTCCATGAACTCAGGCAGTCGCGGCGCAAGGGACTGCATGCCGAAGCTGACGGGAGCGTTGATCCTCAGACGCCCACTGGGCAAAGCCTGAGTGTGCGCGGCCAGGTTCTCAGCCGACTCTACTTCCGCAAGGATGAATTTGGAACGCTCATAGAATTCACGCCCGAAGTCAGTCAGGCTTTGTCGTCGAGTCGTGCGATTGAGCAAGCGAACGCCCAAGTGTTGCTCTAAATGATGGACATGTTTACCAATCAGTTGCGCCGACATTTGCAACGCGTCACCGGCGGCGCTGAAAGACCCCATCTCCACGGCTTTAACAAATGCCGCCATGCTGCTCAGACGATCCATTCCCAACAATCCGTTTCTAATGTTCGGGCATTTTGAGTATTTATTCCCCTACTGTCCAAGGCCTATCGTGGCGGCGGGGCGAATCGCTGCGCCTGGCGAGGCATTCGCCTGTTCAGACACGACTTTTAAAGACATGGGAAGGACTGTGAAATACCCGCTGAAAAATCAATCGCTCTCCGAATTGCTCGGCGAAGACTTTTACTTTCCGCACGAAATCATTGGCCAGGCGTTCCGCGCTTCGGACTTTGAAGAGCTGAAAATCAGCAGTTTCACCACAGGCGACGGTGTGAGCCTGGCGTACTGGGAAGCCGGAAGCGGTCAGCCGTTGATCTTCATTCCCGGCTGGTCGGCGAATGGCGCGATGTATTTCCACCTTATGCAAATCCTCAGCAAGCACTATCACGTCTACGTGCTCGATGTTCGCAACCAGGGGCTTTCGGAGAAAGCCGTAAAGGGTAATCGCATCTCGCGTTACGCCATGGACGTGAAGGAATTTGCGCAGCATCTGGATCTGCCCCAAGCGCACTATTGTGGCTGGTCGATGGGGGCCTCGATCATGTGGGCTTATATTGATCTTTTCGGCACACAAGGCATTCGCACCCTTAGCATCATTGACCAGGCCCCCTCAATCTACTGCCACGCTGACTGGACGGAACAGCAGCGACTGGAGGCCGGAGCATTCACCACATCGCCGGAACGCATGATCGCGTCCTACGTCAACATGACGCCCACCAACCAGTTGATTTCTGGCAGTCGGGTTGTCGAGCGGGCGATGGCGCTCGACTCCCCTTATTTTCACAATGTGATTAGCCTGGTACAGGTTGTGGTGAAGGACGACATGGCGTTCACTGGCCTGGTACTTTTCGATCACGCTACCAACGATTGGCGCGATGTCATTGAAACCAAAATAGACGTGCCTACGGCGATCTTTACCGGCGAATACAGTGACTGGCTGGAAAGCCAGCGATGGATGCACGCCGTGATCCCGGACTCGGTTCTGCATGTCTACAGCAAGGCGGACCAGGGCGATCACTTCCTGGCATTCAAGCACCCGGAAAAGTTTGCGGCAGATTTGCACAGCTTCTTGCAACGGTCGTAATTGATACAGGCTCCTTTTGCCCGGCTGAATGCTCCCCCTTGTTGTCAGCCGGGATTTTTTGCTGAACCTGTTCTAGCGCTCCCATTGCGGGTGAGCGAAACGCTCAGCCAGAAAGTTGATCAACACGCGGACTTTGGTCGCCAGATGCTTGCGCGTGGGATAGACCACATAGATGCCCAATTCCACCGATTGATACGCTGGCAGAATCTCAACCAGATCCCCTTTGCGCAGGTCTTCGGCCACCATGAAACTGGGCTGCAAGGCAATGCCACCACCTGCCAGCGCGATGCTGCGACAGGTATCACCATTGTTGCAGCGCACACTCGAGCGGGTACGCACAGTCTCGCTTCCATGAGGCCCTTCGAACTGCCACTCGTTGCCGCTGGCAAAGTTGGTGTAGGCGATCACGCCATGCTCAGTCAGGTCAGACAGCGAGCGAATCTCAGGGTGATTGGCCAGGTACTCGGGCGAGGCGCACAAGCACATTCGCGTACCCGCCAGACGTCGCCCCACCAGAGAAGAACTTTCCATCCGTGCAATGCGAACGGCGGCATCAAAGCCCTCCTCCACCAGATCCACCAACCGGTCATTCAGGCTGATATCCAGTTCAACGTTGGGGTACACCTTCATGAAGTCTGCCCACACCGGAGCCAAGTGCAGCACCCCGAAACTGACCGGCGCATTGATCCGCAGTACACCGCTCGGCTCGGGCGCCGACGACGAAACCGCCTCTTCCGCTTGATCCATGAGCGTCAGTACATCGCGTGCCTGGTGATAGAACTGACGCCCTTCCTCCGTTAATGAAAGCTTGCGGGTGGTGCGATGCAGCAGTCGCACGCCCAGGCGTTCTTCAAGCCCACTGACGTAACGCGAAATAGCCGCCTTCGACATCTCCAACGGCTCGGCTGCGCCGACGAAGCTGCCTTTATCAACCACCGTGCAGAACACCTGCATCTCTAACGCCCTGCCCATCACTGTCTCACTAAGTGGAACTATTAATCACATTTCGCCTTATTTATCTCATTTTTACAACCTATAAACTGAGCCCATCGAAACGAACATCAACGGAGATGAAGTCACTATGAAAATTACAGTCGTGGGTACCGGCAACATGGGTTCGGCGTTCACCAAGCAATTGTCCGCCGCCGGACACATCGTTCGAGTCACTGGCCGTGACATGGAAAAGGCCAAGGCACTGGCTGCTCAGTTTGAAAATGCACAGGCTTACCCGGCAGCAGAGGCTCTGGGCGACAGCGATGTCGTAGTAATTGCCACCGCCTACCCCGATGCCGTAGCTGCGCTGCAAAGCCTGGGCGATCTGATTGGCAAAGTGATCATCGACATCACCAACCCGCTGAGCGCCGACTACATGTCGCTGACCATCGGTCACGAGACCAGCGCCGGCGAAGAAATCGCCAAAGCAGTGCCTCAAGCGCACGTCGTCAAAGCCTTTAACACCTTGTTCGCTCAAGTACTCGCCGATGGTCCGACGTTCGCGGATAACCAGAAAGGCAGCGTGTTCGTCGCCAGCGACAGTGAGCGTGCCAAACAAACCGCTATCACCCTCGCCTACAGCCTGGGCTGGAATGCGGTGAACACCGGTGGACTGGTCAACGCACGTTACCTGGAGCCACTCGCCGGCCTGAATATCTACCTCGGCTACGGCGCCGGTCTGGGCACCTCGATCGCCCCGGTCTGGCTGAACAAGTAATCACATTGGAGCTTTCACCATGAACACCTCGTTCCCCCTGCTGTTTGTGTCTCATGGTGCTCCGCTGTTTGCCATCGAGCCCGGTCTGGCTGGTCCGCGTCTGGCCGAGCTCGGTCGCGAACTGCCGCGACCTGATGCCATTGTCATCCTGTCTCCGCACTGGATGACCCGTGGTGAAGTCAATGTCACGGCGAGCACCGCCCCGCAAACCATTCACGACTTCGGCGGTTTTCCCGACGAGTTGTACCAATTGCGCTACCCGGCACCGGGTGCCCCGATCCTGGCTGCCCACATCGTCAAACTGCTGCAGGCAGCAGGCTGGACCTCCCGACTCGATCACCAGCGCGGGCTGGACCATGGGGCGTGGGTGCCGCTGATGTACTTGGCGCCCGATGCCGACATTCCCGTGGTTCAGGTGTCGATGCCCGCGCGGCTCGATACCCATCAGGCCTGGAAACTCGGTGAGGCGCTCAAACCACTGCGTGACATGAACGTGCTGATCGTAGCGTCCGGCAGCCTGACTCATAACTTATATGAGTTTCGCGGAGCGACCCGCGAGGGTGCGGATTACGTTAAGGCGTTCGCGGCCTGGACCGCGCAAACACTGCGTGCCGGGCAAACCGATCAACTCCTGGATTACCGGCAACAGGCGCCCTCTGCCGAGCGCGCTCACCCGACAGATGAGCACTTTTTGCCGTTGCTGATCGCTCTGGGTGCCGCCGGCGAACGTTATGACACCCGCGTGCTGGAAGGCGGCGTGTCCTACGGCGTGCTGGCGATGGACAGTTACCTGTTTTCCTCGAAAAACGAAGATGGATCTGAATCCACTCCTCTCAATCAAGGCGTTACCAACCATGCGTGATACGACTTTTTCCGAAGCGGCCCGCGAGCCGCAATCGGGCCTCTTTTTCCGCAAGGGCTGCAGCGTTGCAGCGCCCAAGGGCCGACTGATTCTGCTGCACGGCGTGGGGTCGAATGAAGCCAACCTTGCGTCTATGGCTCAATCGCTACCCGAAGGTCTGGAAGTGATTTTGCTGCGCGCTCCCCTGCAGGTCGGGCCTCAGGGCTTCGCCTGGTATCAGGTGAACTTCACCAGTAATGGTCCTTCGTTCAATCAAGAACAAGCAGAAGCCAGCCGGCATCTGCTGCACACCTTTATCGACGCACTGCCCCAGTTGCCGACGGTCATCGCAGGCTTCAGTCAGGGCGGCATCATGAGCGCGAGTCTGGGCGTGACCGAGCCTGAACTGGTGCAAGGTTTTGCGATTCTCAGCGGCCGAATGCTGCGCGAGATAGCCCCGAAGGTCGCCTCGCCTGAGCGTCTCAAGTCAGTCTCGGCATTCATCGCCCACGGTCACCACGACGGCGTGTTGCCGGTGGACTGGGCGAAGGAAGCTGACGCTTGGCTGGATCGAATCGGCGTCGTCCACGAAACCCATTTCTACGAAATGGCCCACGAGATCATCGCTGAAGAACTGGCTGACTTCTCGACATGGCTAACCCAAACGCTGTCACTGACTCATTAAACAAAAAGGAGCTACACCATGATTGACTCTCGCACCGCCCCCTACGCTGCATTTGTGATGCGCCTCGCCCTGGGCATCATGTTTATCGCTCACGGCCTGACCAAAGTGTTTGTTTTTACGCCCGCAGGTACCGCAGGTTTTTTTGAATCCATCGGTTTTCCGGGCTTTCTCGCTTACCCGGTCATGGCATTTGAAGTGATCGGCGGCTTGATGTTGGTATTGGGTTTTTACGCACGCTGGGTGGCCGCCTTGGCGGTGGTTCAGCTGTTCGTCGCCGCAACCGTCCACTTCGGCAACGGCTGGAGTTTCACCAATGCCAACGGCGGCTGGGAATACCCGATCTATTTGTCCGTGACGGCATTGGTTGTTGCACTGCTGGGTGACGGCGCCTTTGCCGCGAAGGCATCTCGCACAGCGTAACTCGCTGCGTATTACTTGAATGCCGATGCACTGGAGCAATCCAGTGCATTGGCGTTTTGCGTTGTGGTCAACGGTGGCACATCACGCCAGTCGCTCAGTCATGAAGCTGACGAACGCTTTTATTTTCGGCAAAGGGTGGCGACTGGATGGCCAAAGTATGCTGAACGTACGGTGATCGCTCATGTAGCGATCCAGAAGCGCAACCAATCTTCCATCGGTGATGGCATCTTCGACAAAAAAATCCGGCAGGCACGCGATTCCCAATCCAGCCTCAGCCATCGCCATGAGCGGCTCTATCGCATTGGCGGTTGCCGACTGCCCGAGTTCATAGCTGTCCTGACCGTTTTTTGTCAGCAGTGGCCAAGGGTCGAGTTTGCCACTGGTTGGATACCGGTAACGCAGGCAGGAATGGCCGGCGAGATCTGACGGCCGTGCAGGCGTACCACGGGTTGCAAGGTAGTCAGGCGATGCAACGAGCCGATGGCTGTAGCCATTGAGCTTGCGCATTGTCAGGCGCGAGTCTTCGACCTCACCGATACGCATCACCGCATCAAAACCCTCCTCGATGACGTTGACCAGCCGATCACTGAATTCAAGCTCCAGCTCCACGTCGGGATAGGCCTGCTGAAACGCAATCAAGTGAGGCATCAAACGCATGCCCAACTGGGGCAAGCCCAGACGCAATTTGCCCTGGGGTTTACCAGCAGCCTCGGTGATCTCCCGTTTGGCGACCTCATATTCCGCAAAAATACGGTGACAGCGCTCAAGGAACACACTGCCCTCGGAGGTCAGCGTTATCGCCCGTGTGGAGCGGTGAAACAACCTCACGCCGAGTTCTTCCTCCAAACGTGCCACGGCCTTGCTGACCGCCGATGAAGAAACGCCAATCCTCCGTCCAGCCTCGGTAAAGCTGCGCGTTTGCGCGGCCTGAACGAACGCGCCGAGCGCTCCAAAATGGTCCATGACGACTCCGATCTATTTGAGCGTTTTATTCATAAATGTTCGGAACTGCATCCTGTTTTTCTTTCACATCATACAACCTATAGTCACCGAAATCGTGGCTTCGCCCCAAGGCGTATCGCCTCGCGAAGCCTCTGCCATCCTGGATTACAGAAGAGCCCTCGAAAATCATGTCCTCTCGCTATACGAGTGCGCCGGAACTGCAACAGCACCGCGGTTATGCGCGGGTTTTTCAGCCCGGTCATCTGACCTTTGGCTTCATCGCCCCCTTGGAAAGTTACCCCGACAGTCCGGGTCCGACTCTGCAGGATCATGCGCAGTTGGCTCGCCGGGTCGATGAGGCTGGTTTTTCCGTCATCTGGCTTCGCGATGTACCGTTCTATGACCCGAACTTCGGTGATGTTGGGCAGATTCTTGACCCTCTGGTGTACGCCGGATTTCTGGCTGGCGTGACCCGTAATATCGCCATCGGTACCGCGGGCATCGTTCTCCCTTTGCGCGACCCATTGATCGTTGCCAAACAGGCCGCGAGCATCGATCAGTTGCTAGGGGGACGATTTATCCTCGGACTGGCCACCGGCGACCGTCCGGTGGAATACCCTGCTTTCGGGCTTGATTTCAACAATCGCGCAGAGCGTTTCCGTGATGCGCTGGCGATCATCCGCGCTGCAACCGAAACCCACTGGCCAGTGCATGCCTCTAAGTTTTATGGCCAGTTGAACGGTGATATCGACCTCATCCCCAAGCCTGTGGGTCCACGCCTGCCGACCATTATTGTGGGTCAGGCTGGCCAGTCGCTGGAGTGGATTGGCGAAAACACCGACGGCATTCTCTCGTATATCTCCAATCCGATCCTGATTCCGCAAATCATCGAACGCTGGCGCACGGTTTGTGGCCAGGGGCTTTACAAGCCCTACGGCTACGGCACGCTGTTTGATCTGGACCGCGACCCGAACTTTCCACTGCAGGCGGGTCGGGTGCTGCGTGCCGGTCGCAACGCATTGATCGAACATTGGAAGCGTCAACAGGATCAGGGCGTCGGTCACGTTGCCCTGCACTTCAAACCTCAGCGACGTCACGCCTCGGAAGTCATCGATGAGCTGGGCGAATACCTCCTCCCACACTTCCCCAGTGCATCACTTCCGGTCGAACCCTCACCCATGCAGGCCCGCTCATGAATCGCCCTCTTCACCACATGGATTTCATCTTTCAGACCGCGTTGGGCACTTACCCGTTGGCAGCGCAGTGCGAGATGCTCGCCGAACTCGGCTACCAAGGGATGACGGTGTCTGCCTGGAGTAAAGACTTGCAGTCGATTGCCCAGGTCAAACCCACTTGGGGCCTGGACGTAGGTGCCGTCTACCTGATCTATCGCCAAGGTCTGGAATCGTTTGTAACCAACATCTTCGAAACCATTGAGGGCTGCACCACGATTGAGCTGGCCCTGCATTCAGGCGACGAAGTCACCGACGCTGACCGCAGAATGCTTGAGCACCTGCTGCCAATCTGCGAGCGTCGAGGCCTTGAAATCAATCTTTATCCCCACGCTCGCTACGGCATGCAGACAACCGCCGAAGCTGTGGCCTTATGCGAAGAATTCAACCACCCGCTACTCAACATCGTTTTCAACGGTTATCACTGGTATGCGATGCAGGAGCAGGCTCTTGAACAACGTCTTGACGCGGTATGGCCTTGGCTGAAACAGGTCAATATTGCCGGCACCCGGCGCTCGCCACTGGGTTGGGGCGGCCTGGCGACCATCGAACCGCTCGATGAAGGGGAAATGGACAACTTCGTGTTGTTGGGCGCCCTCGAACGTCGTGGTTTCGACGGCCGCTTTGGCGTTCTGGGCTGGGAGAGTATGGGCGGTGACGTCTATGGCAACCTGCGCCGTTCGGTCACTGCGTTTCGCTCCATGGAGCACCGGTTGGCGGTCCATCCCGAATGGTCCGTTCTGACCGACTCACCGCGCTGAGCCCAGGAGATAATTCATGGCTCATCGTATCCATGCACTCGATTCATTTTTCTACTCATCGATGGGCGTTTACGCCTTTCAAACGCAGTGCGAAATGTTGGCCGAACTGGGTTATGACGGCATCACCGTGGCGGCCTGGGGCGGTACACCTCTGACCGATCTCACTTTATTGCCCCGTGTCAGGGAAACCCACGGCTTGCACGTCGAGGGGCTTTATCTGGTGCTACACGAGGGGCGTAACGACAGTCTGATACGACGCATCGTTGAAACCGTCGAAGGTGTCGAACTCATCGAGCTGGCGATACAAACCAGCGTCAATGGTGCTCAAGCCATTCTCGGGTTCATCGAGTCGCTGCTGCCCATTGCCGAGCAGCGTGGACTGCGAATCGCGCTGTATCCCCATCTGCATCATGTGACCCAGACCACCGAACAAGTCGTGCAGATCTGCGAACTGTTTGCTCACCCGCGCCTGGGTGCCTCGTTCAACGGTTATCACTGGTACGCCAGCCAGGAGGGAGCGCTTGAAGCACGCCTCCTGGCAATGAAGCCATGGCTTATGCAAGTGGTGACGTCCGGTAGCGCGCTTTCACAGCTGGGCTGGGGCGGCGTGGCCACGATGGAACCGGTCGATCGTGGCGAGATGGACAACTTCGCGTTGATCGCAGCGCTGAATCGCATTGGCTACACCGGCAGCATTGGCGTGCTCGGCTGGGATTATGGTGGCGACATCTACCTGAAACTCCAGCGATGCCTCGCAACGCTGCGTGATATTGATCGACGCCTTGAAGCGCACCCGCAATGGGCGAACTTCCCATTGAAGTAAGACCGCATCACCTTGTGAACCCGAATTGAAATGGAGCCTGCAATGACAGCCCTCTCTGTACTGGATCTGATGATGATTGGCGAAGACAAAACCTTCGCTGACACCCTTGATGATGCGGTTGCGCTGGCGCAACACGTGGAAGCTCACGGATATAAACGCTACTGGATCGCCGAGCATCACGACCTGCCGGGTATCGCATCCTCGGCGACCACCCTGCTGATTCAGCATCTGGCGGCAGCAACACGCACCCTGCGCGTAGGCTCTGGCGGGATCATGCTGCCTAACCACTCGCCCCTCGTCGTCGCGGAGCACTTCGGGACGTTGGAGACGTTATTTCCGGGGCGTATCGATTTGGGCATTGGCAGAGCACCGGGATCTGCCGGGCCAGCAATCCGCGCCTTGCGCGGCGACGCCTCCGAACGCGACTTCACGCAAGACCTGCGACAAGTGCAGGACTATCTGGCGGACAACGGCAAACAGCCGGTGCGGGCAATCCCGGGGCACCACGACATCCCGCTCTGGTTGCTGGGTTCCAGTATCAACAGTGCTGACCTTGCGGCAAAAATGGGATTGCCCTATGCATTCGCTTCGCATTTTGCACCGCGTTTTTTGATGGAAGCGATTAACCACTACCGCAGTACCTTCCGACCCTCGACCGTTTTAAGCAGCCCCTATGTTATCGCTGGTGCAAATGTCTTCGCGGCCCCTTCCCGGGCCGAGGCTGACTACATCGCCAGCTCACATCGACAGTGGGTCAGCCATTTGTACGCTGGTAAGGCAGGCCCATTACCGCGTCCGGAAGAAGGCTATATGGAGCGGATCTCCGCCTATGATCGACAGAGCCTGGCCCAAGCCATGTCTTGCACTGCAGTGGGTGACGTGGACGATGTCGGCAGTTGGCTGCGCCAGTTCATCGCTACCACTCAGGTGGATGAAGTGATCATCGATGCGAGGATTTATGACCCCGCGGCACGTTGCCGCTCGTATCAGATTGCCGCCGAATCCATTGCCGACCTGCTCGACTGATACCAGTCGGATGTCGTGTGCACTGTCTGTGCAGGCCTCGACATGAGGCTTGCCAGCGCTATGAAATCGAGGATCAGACATGTCCAATACTGATCAGCAAGCGATGCTCGCTTCGCCTTCGCCTTCCCCTCAATTGATCCTGCATGCGATCGCACACCCGCTGAGACGAAAGATACTTGGCTGGCTGAAAGACGCGATTCGGTATTTCCCTCAGCAAGCCTACGGTCGCGAATTCGGCGTGTGCGCTGGCCAGATTGCCCTGCGTTGCGGGCTGGCACAATCGACGGTGTCCCAGCACTTGTCATTGCTCAAGAAGGCCGAATTGATCGAGGAACACAGAGTCGGTTCTGTACATTTTTTTACGCGAAACGAGGTCACGCTTCAGCACTTTACTCATCAGCTGACTTTCCTGCTGGCCAACCCGCTGAGTGCGGTAAATCACCAGATAGATTGAGCATTTCCCCGTGAGCCGTCAGCGCTCGGTTGATTAGAAACAAATCGACCGTAGTCACCAAACAGAAAGGACGTGTTTGTTTTTCTGATGAACGCCTAAGCTTTCCGGTAACCCGATTCCCGTAATTGACGCCCTTGGCCGGTTACTCCGTTGCAGTACAAATGGTGCTGATGGAGACGCTCCGCCCGCTTTCGCCACGCTTGGCGAAAACTCATCGATCAAGACGCGCACTGCTGGGTACTGAGCTCAAGTAATCACTTGCACGCCTCTTCGATCCAGACCAACGCCTCGGCCTGAAAGTATTACCACTTGGAGATAAAGCTTTATGAAATCCCGTGCTGCAGTTGCATTTGAACCCGGCAAGCCGCTGCAAATTGTCGAGATCGACGTTGCGCCGCCACGCGCTGGCGAAGTGCTGATCAAGATTACCGACACCGGTGTGTGCCATACCGATGCCTTCACGCTGTCGGGTGATGATCCAGAGGGACTGTTCCCTGTTGTGTTGGGGCACGAAGGTGCGGGCGTGGTGGTTGAGGTCGGTGAAGGCGTTACCAGCCTCAAGCCCGGCGATCATGTTATTCCACTGTATACCGCCGAATGTGGCGAGTGCCTGTTCTGCAAGTCTGGCAAAACCAACCTGTGCGTCGCCGTCCGTGAAACACAAGGCAAAGGCGTGATGCCGGATGGCACCACTCGGTTTTCCTACAATGGTCAGCCGCTCTACCACTACATGGGTTGCTCGACGTTCAGCGAGTACACCGTAGTGGCTGAAGTCTCCGTCGCAAAGATCAATCCGCAGGCCAACCATGAGCACGTATGCCTGCTTGGCTGCGGTGTCACCACTGGCATTGGTGCAGTGCACAACACAGCCAAGGTGCAACCGGGAGACACCGTCGCGGTATTCGGACTCGGAGGTATCGGGCTCGCCGTGATTCAAGGCGCGCGTCAGGCCAAAGCCGGACGCATCATTGCCGTCGACACCAACCCTGGCAAATTTGAGCTCGCCCGGTCTTTCGGCGCCACTGACTGCATCAACCCGAAGGATCACGATAAGCCTATCCAGCAAGTCATCATCGAAGCGACCGGATGGGGTGTCGACCACTCGTTCGAATGCATCGGTAACGTGCATGTCATGCGCGCCGCGCTGGAAAGTGCGCACCGTGGCTGGGGCCAATCGATCGTCATCGGTGTAGCAGGCGCTGGGCAGGAAATTTCGACCCGCCCATTCCAGCTCGTCACCGGGCGTACCTGGAAAGGCTCCGCTTTCGGCGGCGTCAAAGGTCGCACTCAACTGCCAAAAATGGTTGAGGACGCTATGAAAGGTGAAATCGAGCTCGCGCCTTTCGTGACGCACACCATGCCGTTGGAGCGCATCAATGAAGCGTTCGACCTGATGCATGAAGGCAAATCGATCCGTACTGTCATCAAGTACTGAAGTAAGGCTCAGGGCCGCAAGGCCCTGTCGCTTTCCCACGCTCGTTATCGATCTGGAGATACCTTGTGACCGAGATAAAACTTCATCCTTCCCTGGATAGCGGTATTTCCCCTGCCGCCACGAACTTTGCCGGAGGCACGCTGCAATGCCTGTGCACCACCGATAAAGTCGAAATTGCCATCGATGCTCAGACACTTCATAACCACGCTTGTGGCTGCAGTAAATGCTGGAAACCGGAGGGTGCCAAATTCGCCGTGATCGCGGTTGTGCCACGGGCGAACGTCAGCGTCACCGCAAACGCGGAGAAGCTCGCCATCGTTGACGATACGGCGGTTATTCAGCGCCATGCCTGCAAAGAGTGTCATGCACACCTGTACGGACGTATCGAGAACAAGGATCACGCGTTTTATGGTCTGGACTTCGTTCATACCGAATTGTCCCCGCAAACGGGTTGGTCTGCTCCCGGGTTCGCCGCCTTCGTTTCGTCCATTATCGAGAGCGGCACGCCACCCGAAGACATGAAGGCCATCCGCGCACGTCTGCGATCCATAGGCCTTGAGCCTTACGACTGCTTGTCCCCTGACTTGATGGATGTATTGGCGACGCAAGTCGCGAAATTGAAAGGCATCGCCAAGTCCAACTGACACACCCGCTAAACACCCGAACAGGTATCGTCAGTCAGATGAATGATGACGCCTGTCCGGGTGTTTTTTTGCAGTGTCTTTTTACCCGTCGCATCACTCACGGTTGCGTTCGCTAATCGCACGACATCGCCTGCTCGGGCACCCTCCTTTACTCATTGTTTGGCACGCTACGCATATCGCTGCAGGCGCCGCCAGCCCTGCGGTTCGCTTGCTGATTGATTTGTTCAATCAAGATGAATAACAGGAGAACGCCTTGATCAACAAAACCTTTGAATCCATCGCGGCAGCGCTGGACGGGATAGCCGATGGCTCGACCATCATGGTCGGTGGTTTTGGTACCGCCGGCATGCCATCCGAGCTTGTGGATGGTGTTATTGCCTGTGGCGCCCGCGAGCTGACCATCATCAGCAACAATGCCGGCAATGGTGAAATCGGTCTTGCCGCCTTACTCAAGGCTGGGCGGGTTGCCAAGGTCATCTGTTCGTTTCCGCGCCAATCCGATTCTTATGTATTTGACGAACTCTACCTGGCCGGAAAGGTACAGCTTGAAGTGGTCCCGCAGGGCAACCTGGCTGAACGCATTCGCGCCGCCGGTTCAGGCATCGGTGCGTTTTATTCGCCAACAGGCTATGGAACGCTACTGGCTGAAGGCAAGGAGACGCGGGTGATCGACGGCCGCAACTACGTACTGGAAATGCCGCTGCACGCCGATGTGGCACTGATCAAGGCCGAAAAAGGTGATCGCTGGGGCAACCTCACCTATCGCAAGGCTGCACGTAATTTTGGGCCGATCATGGCCATGGCGGCGACAACGGCTATCGCTCAGGTCAACCAGATTGTCGAGTTGGGCGACCTGGATCCCGAGCACATTGTCACACCGGGGATCTTCGTGCAGCGCGTGGTCGCCGTGCCGTCCGCCCGTCTTGCTAAAACCAACGTCAATTGAGGTTCGCCATGACAGCTATGAATAAACTTTCGCGTAGCGAAATGGCCCAGCGTGTGGCCGACGATATTCTTGAAGGCTCTTACGTGAACCTCGGCATTGGCGTGCCGACGCTGGTGGCCAATTATCTGGGTGACAAGGAAGTGTTCCTGCACAGTGAAAACGGTGTGTTGGGCATGGGCCCGAGTCCTGCGCCGGGAGAGGAAGACGATGATCTGATCAATGCCGGCAAACAACACGTGACACTGCTGGCCGGTGGTGCCTACTTTCATCACGCCGACTCCTTTTCGATGATGCGTGGTGGACACATCGATATTGCCGTACTGGGTGCTTTTCAGGTTTCGGTCAATGGTGACCTAGCCAACTGGCACACCGGTGCTGAGGGTTCTATTCCTGCAGTGGGCGGCGCCATGGACCTTGCGACTGGCGCACGCCAAGTGTTCGTCATGATGGATCACCTGACCAAGGCAGGCGAAAGCAAGTTGGTGCCGCAATGCACCTACCCGCTGACCGGCATTGGCTGTGTGACGCGGATTTATACTGACTTGGCCATCCTCGACGTGACCCCTGAGGGCTTGAAGGTCAGGGAGATTCTGGCCGATATCAGCTTTGAAGATCTGCAATCGCTCAGTGGCGTGCCGCTGATCAAGTGACAGGGCTTCAACCCTGCGCCGGACAGCGTTATGCACTGTCCGGCGACTGAAACTCACGCTTCACCTCCACACCGCAGTAACCAGCCACTGAAAATATAGTTGAATAATTCAACTATATCTCTATACTTCAGCCATACGACTGGAGCCCGCCATGTATTCCGACTTTCTGAATTTCAAGCTTGATTTGGCCAGTGCCCTGCTGATGGAACGGGCGAATGCCGTCTACCTTCAGCACTGGGATCTGGATGTCCGTGGATTGCGGGTTCTGCGCTTGATTCAGGCCTGCCCTGATATCACCCCGAAAGAAGTTTCAGCGCGGGCCTTGCTGGAAAAGACACTGCTCTCCAAGACTCTGGCACTGCTCGAATCGCGTGATCTCATATCGCGCTCCCCTCACCCGGTCGACCGCCGCAGTGTTGGTTTGCGTACCACTGCCGCGGGTTCGCAGATCGCTGACGACTCCACTGTCGTCGGCTCCGAACTTGAAGATCAACTGGTGTCTGCGCTCTCGCCCAAAGAGCGCGCGGCACTGGATAGTCTGCTTTCAAAACTGATGGAAAGCCTGCTTCCGCCTTCCTGACACCACCTCTCTCCCCTCTTTTTGCTGCCCTCTTTTACATAAGGAGTACCCCATGTCGTCCCTGAAAAAGTTGATTCCGGATCTTGATGCTTTGTTGCCTGAACTGGAGGACGTCTACAAGGACTTGCACCGTCATCCTGAACTATCGATGTACGAGTATCGCACCGCGAAAATCGCCGCCGACTACCTGGAGCGTTATGGGTACGAGGTGACGCGCGAAATCGGCGTGACCGGTGTTGTCGGTGTGTTGCGTAACGGTGATGGTCCGGTGGTCATGCTGCGCGCTGACATGGACGCATTGCCCATGGCCGAGGCTACAGGCCTGCCCTATGCGAGCGATGTGGTCACCCGCGACGAAGACGGTGTTGAAGTTTCTGTTTGCCACTCCTGTGGACATGACATGCACGTCACCTGGCTGATGGGAGTGGCTCGGGTTCTGTCCGAACAACGCAGTACCTGGAGTGGCACGCTTCTGGCTGTATTCCAGCCGGGCGAGGAAGTGGGTGTTGGCGCGCAGAGCATGATCGACGACGGCATGCTCGATCGCTTCCCCAAGCCGGACATCATTCTCGGTCAGCACGTCATGGTCGGGCCGGCCGGCACTGTGGGGCACCGCAGCGGCACCATTCTTTCGGCTGGCGACAGCCTGAAAATCAAGATGTTCGGGCGCGGAGCTCACGGCTCTCAGCCGCAAACGTCGGTTGACCCGGTGATCATGGCGGCATCCACCGTGCTGCGCCTGCAGACCATCGTCTCGAGAGAAGTCTCTCCGCTCGATCAGGCCGTGCTGACGGTCGGCTCGCTGCAAGCGGGCACCAAGGAAAACATCATCCCGGACAATGCCACGTTGAAACTCAACATGCGCACCTACGACGAAGACGTACGCGAGCACATGCTGGGTGCGATCAAACGCATCTGCTGCGCTGAATGCTCAGCCTCCAACGCACCGCGCGATCCCGAGATCACCACCATCAACCGCTATCCGTTGACGGTCAATGATGCGCGCGCATCCAGCCGTTTGGCTGATGCCTTTGGCGCCTGGTTTGGCGACAGAGCTTATGAAACGGCACCGGCCGCTGCGAGTGAAGATTTCAGTGTATTCGGCCGCGCGTGGAAGGTGCCCTACGTGTTCTGGTTCGTGGGTTGCACAGATCCGCAGATCTACGAACAGGCCAAAGCCACGGGAAAAATCAACAGCATCCCGAGCAATCACTCGCCGCAGTTCGCGCCTTTGCTGCACCCGACATTGCGTACCGGGCTCGAATCGATGCTTTGCGCAGCGTTCGCATGGTTCGGCAACGCTGAGTAACCAGGCATGGACACCCACCTGATCTACACCGTCATTGACCTGCTCGGCACGTTTGCATTTGGCGTGAGCGGTGCCATTGCCGCACGGCAGCAGCGCCTTGATCTGTTTGGCATTGCGACCATCACGTTCATCGTTGCCTGTGGTGGCGGGATTCTGCGGGATCTGTGTCTCGGCACACTGCCGCCGGCCGGGCTGTCGAGTTGGCGCTACCTGATCGTGTCGCTGCTCGCTTCAGCGTGGGTGGTGTGTGCTTACCCGATGGTGTGTCGAATGAAATCCCCCGTGCAATTGTTCGATTCCATTGGCCTCGGGTTATTCGCGGTGGCAGGCGCAAAGAAGGCACTGACCGTCCACGCCGGTGCCGAGGTTGCGATATTGCTGGGGATGGTCAGCGCTGTCGGGGGCGGTGTGCTCAGGGATGTTTTGCTGTCGCGTGTGCCCAGCATTTTGCAGCGGGAAATCTACGCGTCTGCCGCGTTGGCTGGGGCAGGTGTTGAAGTTTTGCTGAGTTACAACGGCGCCGATTCCGTGATGGTCTCGTGGCTGACCGCAGCAGGATGCACCCTGCTGCGGCTGGCGTCATTGCACTACGGTTGGCGGCTGCCATCCACCGACGATGAATCTGAAAATCGCCCGGACAGTACTCATTAGGCCCGGTGCGAACCGGACTCGATGCTTATTCACTGGGTTGTAACCTGACTTCTTCGTGCGACTGTACCGTTCGACGCTTGAGAAATATCAGGATAGCCGCTGCACCAATGACTCCAGGAACGGCAAATACCAGGAAACTGGCCTGCAGTGGCAAGCTTGATCCGTGCAACACACCGCCAAGCACGGGCCCGATGATTGCGCCTATGCAGCCTATCCCCATCGCCCACCCCAAACCGGTGGAACGGACATGTGGCGGGTAATATTGAACGGCGCAAGCGTTCGCCAGAATCTGAGTGTCGATTGTGCAGGCTCCGGCAATCGCGATGAGCAAGTAGAGCATCATCAAGGGAGCCTTCACGGCCAACAGACTTAAGGACAATGCTCCGCAGGCAAAGAAAAACAACAGCACTTTGGCGATGCCGACTCGATCACCCAGCCATCCGCCACCGATGGCGCCTACAATAGCTCCCGTGTTGAGCACAAACAGAAACTTTGCCCCTGCATGGTGTGCATCGCCAACTTGTGCGGGCGAATGGTGGGCAAGTCGACGATGATCGTCTCAAGGCGCTCGATCCGGGTTACGTTCATTTCTGGTTCCATTGTGCGGAGGTTCAGATGTGGGTCGTGATGCCTGTGCATCGATACCCACGGAATCTTATTTGATGTAACTTAGAATCCGCGCAACGCATCCATTGCGTCCAATATTCATTTTGTCTCTATCCATACCTCGGAGGTATCGTGTAACTCAGACATACCCGCTACTTTCAAGCGGTGGCTGAAACGCTCAATTTCACCCGTGCCGCCGAGCGTCTGAATATCGCCCAGCCACCGCTTAGCCGGCAGATTCAGCAACTCGAAGAGCATTTAGGTACAGCATTGCTGGAGCGCACGCGTCCGGTGCAATTGACCGAAGCGGGCCGCTACTTCCATGAGCACAGCGGCATGCTGCTCAAGCAGCTCGAACGGCTATGCGAGAACACTCGACGCATAGGTGAAGGGCAGCGGCAACGGCTTGGTATAGGCTTCGCGCCGTCTACCCTCTATGCGCTGCTGCCTGAGCTCATTCGAGAATTACGCCGCGATTCAGACCTTGAGCTTGGCTTGCAGGAAATGACCACGCTTCAGCAAATCGAGGCACTGAAAAGCGGCCGTATCGACATAGGTTTTGGTCGTATTCATTTCGACGATGGCGCCATCCACCAGCAAGTGCTCTATGAAGATCCGCTGGTCGTGGTACTGCCGACCGGGCACCGTTCGCAGGGTGAAACCATCACGCTGGAGCGCCTGTCGCACGAATCCTTCGTGCTGTACCCGGCCAACCCGAGACCCAGCTACGCCGATCATGTTTTAGCGTTGTTTGCAAATCCCGGTATGGGCGTGCGGGTTTCTCAATGGGCCAATTAGCTGCAGACAACCCTGGGCTTGGTGGCGGCCGGATTGGGCATCACGTTGGTACCCGCGTCTGTTCAGCAACAACATCGTGCGGACCTCACCTATGCGCCTATTCAGGATTCGGAAGCTGTTTCGCCGATCATTTTGAGTCGTCGGGCTGGTGACATCAGCCCAATGATTCAACGCTGTCTTAGCATCATCAATTCGATAAACCCCTGATCCGTGCACGCTATGGCGTGCGCGGATCATCCGGTATCAAGCACTCTTTCCTGTATCTCGTGCTGAAAGCTGTAGGAAGGGAAGCGCGCAGAGCTGCGCGGCCTGCCGAGCGACCTGCGCTTCGACGTCAGCATCACCCAAGTGATCAAGCACATCACAGATCCAAACGGTGAGCGCACGGAACTCCTCCGCCATAAAGCCTCGCGTGGCCACCGCCGTGCCTCTCCGCAGTCCGGAAGTCACGAGCGGCGACTGGGGATCATTCGGCGCAGCGTTTTTGTTGACAGTTATACCACCGCGTTCCAGGGCAGCGTCGGCGTCCTTGCTGGTAATGCCCTGACGAATCAGGCTGAGCAGAGTCAGCGCAATAGTCCCATCGACGAGAGCACACTAAAGACCTTTAAAAACCATCCGCGTCGCTCAATCACTGGACGGTGAGAGAGCCGAACAAACTGAATGCATGTTTGTCGCGGTATTCTTTCGGCGTCATTAACAGCCTTTCTTTGAACAGCCTCGTCATATGACTTTGGTCGGCAAAACCACAATCCATCGCAACGGCCTTGAGCGGAACATTTCGCAGGGTCGACAGCAACCGCTCGGCACGCTTGAGCCGTTGCGCCTGCACATACTGATGCGGCGAAACACCAAACACCGTGGCAAACACCCGAACGAAGTGTGATGGGCTTAAATCGACAATGGCGGCCATATCCTTTACAGATATGGCGCCTGACAGGTGCGTGACGATATAGCGCTGCAAAGCATCGAGACGGGCACTGGAAATGCGTGAAGCGGTTTCTTCTTGACCATCACATTTGATGTATTTGCGCATCAGGTGAATACAGAGCTGCACTTCCAGCGACTGCGAAAAAAGATCGCTGCCGGGTTCCTCACTCAGCACTTCAGCCTCATAGCGCCCCATTAGTGCTGACAGCGCGGGATCGTTAACAATCGGATAGTGATCAACGAAAACACGATCAATGTTTTTGTGAAAAATTTCGCTGGCGACTTTGGCCATTAGCGCTTGTGAAATGTAGATATGACTGACTTCGATATCATTCATCCAATACCAGCGAGATGATTCGCCACGGGTCAGTATCGTCACATCATTTGCCTGCACAGCGTTTTTTCGCCATCGCGAGCCGTCGTGAAACCCGAGATTTGCGGTACCTTTTTTCCAGCGAACCAACTCATAGTCACGCATGCTGGGGATGTCCACCTCGGTTTTATAGAAACGATAACCGCGGATTGACATTCCCTTGTTCAGCAACGTATCCACTGTGCCTTTTATGGTGACTTCGCCCGGGATGACCTCGAGCATTTTCTCAGGCGCTAACAGAGTCAGACTCATCACAACTCCTTTATTGTCTTTAAGTAGTGGAGTTTTTTCACAGTTGCGGCTCCCGCCGGTCCTTTGACCTGAAGCGTACGCCGGCTTCTAAAATTAGCACAAGATAACGACGAGGGAAGCTGGCTCATGGTCGTCAGGAGCCAGGCCCGTTCAGGTCACTTCACCTTAAGAGTCTCACTCAGACTGTTTCTTGAGATCATCTTCGGCGGATTTGCCAGGCCTCCAGCGGCGAAAATCTGTCTGGCGTTCGTATGCCTGAGCCGTTGGATAGGTGACCAGTTCAATGGTACTGCCCCAAGGCGTTCTGGTGTACACGTAGCGATTGCCGGTACCTGCATCCAGTCCGGGAAGATCTCCTGGCTGGCTAAGCAGGGTGCCGCCTGCTTCGGCCAGCCGATCAGCGGCAGCATCGATATCGTCTACGTAGATACAAATGTGCTGGATGCCCAGATCGCTTGGCACCACGGGCTGCGCCTGGGGCACACCGGAGTACGAAAACAGCTCCAGATTCGGTCCGTTGCCCAGCCGGAGCATGCGGATGACCTGAATCACCGCGCCTTGCGCGATGCCTAGCCCTGCCTCCACAGCGGACCCACCCAGCGGTTTGTCCAGCATGTCGTAAAGCACCTGCGCGCCAAACGCCTCCTCAAAGAAACGGGTTGCCAGCTCCATGTCTGGAACGGTAATGCCGACGTGCTCGATAGCGCGTACGTTCATAGCGCCTCTCCTATACGTGCGGCAGACCAAAAACCTGATTGCGTGGCTTCGTACATCCTGCCTCCTCGGGCACGCGTGCCAATACTCTGCACGTGATAATCATCGACAAGGGCGGCATGTAGTGTCGAGGGGGTGCGCGCGCCGGCCATGATGACCTGGCCGTTTATCGGCAGCGTGGCATGGGTGACGATCTTGACGCCCAGGTTCTGCAAGATTTCCGTAAGGTGCCCACGTTGCATATCATTGGTGTCCACGCCGACGCTCGCCGCCGGCGAGAGTAAGCTGACGCTACTGCCGTTCTCGGCCAGCCAGAGTGCTGCGAATAAAGCCACTTCGGTCTCGCCATAGACCGTGACCTCACGCTGCGAGGGGAACATGCCAGTGGACATCATCTGCACCACGTCTACCTCCGGCTGATCTGACTCGGTGCCAGTGGCAAGCAGCACGGAATCCCAGAGGTTCGGATCCATGTCCTTGCCATCGGAGTTCAGGTGTACGGTGACCCCAACACGATCGAGTTCACTGGTGTAGAACTCGATCATGTTGATGACCTCCATACGAAACGGGCTCGCTGCTGCCCAGGCCCAAAGTTGCCCACCCACTCGTGCGTCGCGTTCGAGCAAGGTGACGCTGTGGCCCCGTTGGGCTGCCAGAATCGCCGCCTCACAGCCAGAAGGTCCTGCGCCGATTACCAGCACCCGCTGCTTGCGCGCGGCCGGTCGACGGGCCTGCTCGGCTCGCCGCTCTTGGCCCAGAGTGGGGTTGATAACGCATTGAGTGCCTTTACCGTTGAACATCCAGCGCGATATGCACTCATTGACAGCCAGGCAGCGGCGCACACTTTTAGGTTGCCCGCGCTGAGTCTTTATCACCGTGTCCGGATCAGCGAGTCCTGATCGTCCAAGCGCTACAAAATCCAACTCGCCCGCAGATACCGATTCAGACATTTCCTCAAGTAGCCAAGTCAGGCGGCCAACGCCAATAACGGGTATCGACACCCTCTGCTT
Source organism: Pseudomonas sp. Pse1 (assembly GCF_024519635.1). Taxonomy (NCBI): domain Bacteria; kingdom Pseudomonadati; phylum Pseudomonadota; class Gammaproteobacteria; order Pseudomonadales; family Pseudomonadaceae; genus Pseudomonas; species Pseudomonas sp. Pse1. The sequence continues at coordinate 230,212 of NZ_JALJRO010000001.1, read as the reverse complement.
CACAGCCTTGGCGTAATTAACCAATGAGCCGGGGGCGATCATGGGTAGCAGCGTCATCGCCGTATCGTAATTGCCGGCACTGACATCCAGCGCATCCACGTGGGGTTCGAGCATTTCGCAAAACGCCAGCCCGTCTTCCAGTGACAGGCCGCCTTCATAGGGTTCGACCACGCTCAGCCGATACAGGACGGGATAGTCAGGCCCCACCTCCTCGCGTATGCCACGAACCACATCAAGGGCAAAGCGTGCGCGGTTCTCCAGCGATCCTCCCCAGTTATCGGTGCGCTTGTTGGTGAACGGCGACAGAAACTGACCCAGCAGGTAACCGTGGGCTCCGTGCAACTCCACGGCATCGAAGCCTGCTGCAACCGCGCGACGAGCGCCTTGGACGTACTTGTCGATCAAACCCGGAATCTCGTGCTCCTCGATCGCACGCGGAGGCGTACCAAAGGCGCTGGTGATACCGGCAGTGGGCGCCAATGGCGGCTCATTACGCTCAGTGTTGCCTTGCGAGTTCTGCCGCCCGGTGTGATGCAGTTGCACGGCTATCTTCGCGCCTTCGCCATGTACTGCATCCACCAAATTGCTTAACCCACCAATGAACCGGTCGTGATCGATCCGAATCGGATGCCCGGCAGTGCGGCCCACTTCCCAGTCGATGGAGGTATTTTCAGTGATGATCAGACCGACTCCGCCTCGGGCCCGGGCGCGGTGATAGTCAATCAGCTTGTCGTCAACTTCGCCGAACGTACTCGCAAACTGGGTGAAGATAGGCGCCTGAACGAAGCGGTTACGCAGCTGCATCTTGCCGATCCGCCCCGGCTGGTAGAGTGCCGCAGCAGGCCCATCAGACATCACCAGAGTTGTATCGCTTGAAAGGACCATAAGCTCTCTCCTCACACTATCGTTTTTATTTTTGAGGCTTAATCATGGGAGGCAGAAGCTCAGGGGTATTGAATATTCATCGCGGTCCGTTGAAGGAAATGACTTTTCCAGCGCACCCGAATGCAAAGCCGCTCGCAGCAACATGAATGGAAGAAGCGTTCTATCGGCCAGCAGAATTATTCAATACCGCATGAATGCCAGCACATGAAACTCGTGGCTCACAACAAAAACAACAGCGACGAGGAATGTTATGAAGATGCTTGAGATCTACACCGGTCTGTTTGCCCTGACCACCTTACTGACTGGCTCCGCCTATGCGGCACCGACGCCTGAAATCAAGGCAAAGGTGGCTATTAAAGAAGTCGCTTCTTGGGAGGGGACTCCCTATAAGTCCTATCCCGCAGGTCAGCCACAGCTAACCATTCTCGAAATCACCATACCGCCCCACACTGCGTTACCTTGGCATCAGCATCCGGTTCCTAATGCCGCGTACGTAGTCTCTGGTGATTTGACGATAGAGGATAGAACGTCCGGAAAGTCTCACCAGGTAACCGCCGGGCAGGGCTTCGCCGAGTCGGTGAACTCGAGTCATCGTGGCGTGACCGGAGATAGACAGGCGGTGGTCATAGTGACCTACTCGGGGGCAGAGGGGACACCTTTGTCAATTCCTGACAAAGGAGAGAAGGCCGAGTTCGAGCATTTGGAATAACTCTAGAATCCGACAATCAATGCGACTATGAAGTGAAGCCATCAGCGACGGGTAAGAAAGCGAAAGCGCTTGTTGGCAGGATCTGACCGCTCTTCAACGCAGAGGAAAACCGATAGCGACGAGTTACGGTCGTCACTATCGGCTATCTGCTGCTGCAAGTGCACCACAGGAATGTCAGGAATTTTGGCTCAAACCGAACAGTCAGCCTTTGATCCAGCTTCCATCTTCCTGAGCATCAATTGGAATATTGAAAGTCTTGATATAGGCAGCAAGCATGCGGTAGTAGCCAATGACAATAAGGGCGTCACTCAATTCTTCTAACGAGAAGTGTTGCTGGGCATGTTTGAAAAGCACGCCGGAGGCCATTCCTTTATCAATGACGGATTTGCCGAAACGCAACAGGAGGCGCTCTGCTTCAGTGAAGGCTTGAGTGTCATCGATGCAGCCTTCGCCGATGGCCACGAACTGATCAGGTCTAACGCCGGCTACTTGAGCGATGGACACGTGCTGCTCCCACTCATAAGCCACGCCTTCATGCGCGGCGAGCAGCAGTACCAATATTTCCTTGTGGTAATCAGAGATCGTCAGGTCGCGAAAGATGGCGTTGGTCAGGTCAATGGTGGGAATAAATGCACCCGCACTGTAACCCAACATTCTAAAAAAATTAACCTTGGTGGGCAGACCCTCGAATTTCTCGCGTACCGCTACGGGCAGCTTTCTGAAATCAGGATAATCGATAGCCACTTCAGAACTGATTTTATTATTGGCGCGGGACAAACTTGACATAAGAACCTCCTAAGGTTTTCGGCGATTTAGAACTTATTACCTCAACTAATATGATGTATCCCAGCAATGAAAATTCATTTCAGGAAGAAGCGTTTCATAACCAAATTACCATTTGACCTGAACAAATATTCAGACCTTAACGTATTAAATGATGCAAGGCTGTCGACGAAAAAATCCGAAGTGTATGGTCGGCATTTCACACTTGAATGGGCACAGCTCGCGGACGAATAAATGCCATGTTAACGATGATGCACGCCAACAGGACGCCCACACATACCTGCATGGAAACCGACATCCCGCTGGCGAACGCACTGGGCTCATCCTGCGAAATCAAAATTCCAAAAACCGCTACTCCGATAACACCGCCAAGTTGTCGGGCCGACGACATCAATCCAGATGCCATGCCCGCATCGCTTTGGCTGACCGCCGCCAGCATCGAATTATTCATGGAAGGGACTGTCGAGGCGCTACCGATGCCGACGATGACCAATGCTCCATTGAGCAACCAAGCGGAGCTATCGGGTCCCACCTGGGAAAGGAGTAGAAAGCCAACGACTTGTAAGGCCAGCCCTGAAGTCATGATCTTCAGCGCGCTCACGTGCCGAGCAACGCGCGCGGATGCAAGAGAGGAAACTGTCATCACTGCGGTCAGGGGAATAAAGGCAAGCCCAGTGCGAACAGCATCGTAATGCAGGATGGTCTGAAAATAGATGCTCAGGATAAAGACCACACCGTAAAAAGTGAGGTTGATGACCCCACCCGTGAACATCATGGCTAGCAGAACATTATTGCGAGATAGCCGGGCCGGCAGCATCGGCGCGCTTACCTTGGCTTCAAGCAGCATAAACACGCACAGTGCCAGCGCCGCCAAACCCATACTGGACAGAGGGATCGCGGTCCATCCCAGACCGCTCGCCTCTGTCAATCCATAGGTCAGCAAAGACAGGCAAGTAGCGATGCTGACCTGACCGTAGACGTCGACTTTGTTATCCGTGCGCGGTGACGCAGAGGTGAAGCGCAAGGTCAGAAAGATAGCCAGCACGCCCAATGGAATATTGACGAGGAACACGCTGCGCCAGCCCAGATACTGAATCATAACGCCCCCCAACACCGGACCTGCAGCCAACGCAATACCGCCGCAGGCCCCCCACAGAGCGACTGCCGAACGGCGTTTGTCCGGATCGCTGAAATTCTGACGGATAAGCGTCAGTGAGGTCGGAATCAGGAACGCTGCACCCAGGCCCTGTACGCAACGCATGATGATGAGCATCGGCATGCTAGTCGCCAGACCACAGCCGAGGGAGGCAAGGGTAAAAACAGCAAAGCCGAACACGAATACACCCTTCGCCCCCCATTTATCGCCAAGACCTCCGCCGAGAATAAGCAATGCCGAAAACACCAGCGCGTAGCTGTTGATCACCCATTGCAGGCCGGTAAGGTTCGTACCGAACGCAGACTTCAGAGCGCCAAGGCCAACGTTGACCACGCTGACGTCCAACTGGACTACGAAAAACCCCAAACACGCCGCGATCTGAATAGCGACCAAATTCACTTTTTTTTGCATTTCAAATGCCGACACTTGACTGTAGGGGACCCATGCTAGACGTTGACTTGATATGCGTAAATCCGTAAAAGTGCAGGTATACCATGCAGATACGCATAGATCATGAACTGGGAAGACTTACGTTACTTTGTGGCAATTGCCAGCGCCGGAACGTTGTCCGGGGCCTCGCGGCAATTGGGCGTCGATCAAGCGACTGTTAGCCGCCGGCTGGCGGCGCTTGAGACAGACCTGGGTGCCCGTTTGGTCGATCGCCAACCGCGAAAGGCATTTCTTACCCCGCTGGGTCAGGAAGTCCTGACACACGCTCTGAAAATCGAAGACAGCGTATTTGCGGTCAAACGGCTTTCGCTGAGTGCGAGCAGCCAATCGCGTGCCAAAATCACAATCTCCGCTCCTCCGATCCTCGCCCGACATTTTTTCGCACCGCAACTGCTGGTTCTATCCCAGCGCCTGCCTCAGGTTCAGGTGTCGGTATTGAGCGAATCGCACGTTGCGTCCTTGTCCAAGCTGGAGGCAGACCTAGCCATTCGCCTGACGCCAGGTACCGCGGATTCAGACATTGTAAAAAGAATCGGTGAAATGCAATTCGGACTCTACTCGACCCCCTCCTACGCGAATGTCGCAAACCCGCAGCAATGGGAATTCATCGGCTATACCGAGTATCCGGTCGCTTTTGATCATAAAAACTGGTTGTACCAGACCATTGGCAACCGCCGTGTAGTCTGTGAGGTTGCCGACCTCAGCAATCAATATGAGGCCGCTTGTACGGGGATTGGAGTTGCTGGATTACCCTGCTTCCTAGCCGATCAAGATGAACGACTGCTAAGACTGTCGAGTTCCCAGAAGATGTTGAGCCTAGGAATCTTCTTGGCCCTCCACCCTGATCGTCGCAATGATCAATTAGTACGCGACACCAGTGCCGTTATCATGGAACTGATAACTGATCTTGGGCTGACTTGATAACGCTGTCTCAGCATCATCGCTTCTATCAATCCTACCTTCCTCAGTTGAGCTGGGCATTCAGATGGGAGAATCTTCCACCAATTTTACCCAGCAATCGGCGCCCAACCGGATCAGCTCATCATTGAAGTCGTAGTCGGGTTGTGCACAGAGCAGCCATGAAACTCGCCCTCACCATTGCCCAGCAAGAAATAGCATCTCGGCACTTCTGTGAGCATCCAGGCGAAGTCCTCGGTGGCCATGACCTTCGGTCCGCGGCTTTGCAGGTGACCTGGCGCAAACAGCGACTCAAGACTTTCGCACACTCAATCCCCGTTTTTTGCTTCCCATGTGGCAAGCAGAAAAAGGGCACTCGAACCTGCCAGGTTCACTGCCAGCTCTGCATGACGGGGAGCGGCCTTCACCCCGCCTTTACCTTTGCCATGTGCATCGCTCAAACGATTCCGAAGCGCCCCTAAACCCTCGATAACTGCTGTGCACCCTCCAAGGATTTGCTTGAACACAACTTCTTCATGCTGTGCCTTCGTTAGGTTTAGAAGCGTAGCGGTTTGTTTGTAGAGTTTATTTAGGTCAGGAGTCGTCTCATGATCGCCCGTTCCTGCTTCGTCAAGAATATGTTTGCATACCGATTCCAGGAGACTACGAGCCATGGTGATAGCGCCCTCGGGATCAGTTGAGCGCCTTTCAAGCGCCTTAGTCCAAGCGATACGAACGTGCTCAGCGTCAATGCGGTCCAGCGCTTCAGAGACAACGACATCTGAAGGGTGCTCCCCACCCGACTCAGCGAAGTCAACAAGTGACCTAAACTCTTCCCAAATGAATTTCCTACGCTCGGCGTAGCTTTGAAATTTTGGCTGGATGAACCCCCAAAACTGATCCAAGTTCCTGTAACGACGCACCCACGCGGGAACTAGTGAAGCTATACGAGGGTTATCAAGAACACTCTGCCGATAAAGAGGGTAATCCCGCTCATCATCGTCATTTCCGTTCCCGGTGGCACGATTGATGTAAATCGATTGCAAGCTGTCAACGTCATCAATGAGAGCCATGAATTTCGCACCTTCACCGTCTTGTATTACCAACTCGTTATAGCAGCCCGCACACGTTTGTGACCGGTCGCCGACGATCATTGGTATCAGTCGGCAAAGCCCTCGGCAATGTCAGGAATTAAGGGCCATAGCTGCTTGCCCCTCCGTCTCAAACTGACATGGAGTGAAACAGGCGCCGTGGGATTGCGCTCAGTTTTATTCGCCATCCCGCTCGTTTCTGGTATCTGAGGCTCAACCCGGCCAGCTCGACCTTGGTTTATCCATCCACTCACCTGCAACACGCGCGGCATCTGGCTCCGGTCTCTTTCAGCCCGATCAAAGCCAAGGGCCACTGAGCCCCTACACTCTCAGAGTCTTCCACATTTTTACTGACGGTTTTCACCAAGCGAAGGCGGTGTCTGATTAACAGGCCTGTACGGCCCGGTTGGCTCTTTCGTACCTACATACGAAACTGTGAGCATCCCGTATTCATAGCTACCTTCAACACCTCCAATTTCAACCTGCTCCCTACCGTTGATGAAGCCGTTGAACAGAACTACTGGATTGCCGTTGCGCGGGGTGATTGTCACCTTGGTTTTGCCTGAAGGTCGGCACGTCGTGTGCAGAAGAGCGTTCGTGTATACGAGTTCGTCACCAAAATCATACAACTTGTAATCACTGGCGCCGCCTGGCTTGAGGCAATCGATCCCCCTCAACGCGACCCCCATCACCTCGCCAGAGCGAGGTGTTCCGGACTTCTTGGCAACGAAGAAGTGGGCCTGTGCAACGATTTGTTGGTCAGCTGGCATCGGTAGAAGGTGGTCTTGAGTCCATTCCACCATCGATGTCAGAAATGGTCCAACGTATCCCGTGATTATGCTTGTGTAAGCCCCCAAGAAAACGCCACCGGTTGCAGAAACTACTGCGAGACGAGCCTTTTTAAACAGCCCAAAATCATCTGGTTTGCTGGCAGTATCCTGCTGGGTTTTCCTATTTCTACGTCTGGCCACGTTATATGTCTTCTGGTCTGTTCAATGGAGGTCATGAGGCTGAAAAGACTGAGAGTTTGACATCCTAGATCTTCATCGAGCAGCTTTCTAGGTCATCGACTATCTGGATTTTACCGTCCAGGCTTATAGCAACTCCTTCAAGCCTGAGCGCCACGCTTTGCACCGGACAACTTTTTTAAGACAATAGAGGTAACATTTCCGAAAAACTGAAAACCTTTTGAGTCTTCCATTTCTGTCATGTAGCGCTATCGCTCCGTCGCCGATGGAGATTGAATGCGCATCAAGCAGCGCCTGAGGCTGTCCGATGTTGCCCCCAAGGTAGCCGCGGTTTGTGCCACCGATTGTAGGGTTTACGGGAGTTGGACATTCACCGCGCCGCCAAACCCGTTACGGGCATCCCTAACAGCGCGGGCCAACTCGGCACCCAGATCGGGACGTTCTTCTGTCAGGCGGTTGAGCACTGAGCTTCGATTCTAGGACAGATGCGTGCTGGCATAGTGGCCGACGCGGGCCGGGGCCAACAGCGCGCGGTGCTTCCACGCCAATCCGCGCCCCAGCCCTTGAGCGGCGGCTCTATCGGAGAAGAGCGACCAGATGAGTTCCAGATCGGCTCCTACCTGCAGCCGTACGCTCAATACTGGTTCGACGTCGGCACGCGGCTCATCCTCCAGCAGCCCTGTATTCGCATCAAACCACGCAGAAAATCGCCGTAGGTATAGAGATTCAACAGGTCATCGGGCATAGCCCAGACGGTGACGGTGATCACAATCGGGTGAGCAACATCTATCAGATGAAAGTCGGTATCGGTAAAGCGAGCGCTGCGTCTCCTGTCCGAGCGTGGTCGCTACTTAGCTGAAATCAACCTACTCAAATCGCAAAAGAACATCGTTGTTGCCGGCATCCAAATCAAGAGGGGGTATGTTCGCCGAGCGAGTCCGTCCAGTTGCTGCCCTCGCTCAAAGGAGTGCTCAGCGAGATGGATATAGCGGCTCTGAAGGCTGCAGCTTCCGACGATTTGAAGCAAGGCTGGACGGTAACTAAAGCTGGCCAAGTGAAAGGTGACAACGGCGAGATTTACAAGCATAGATATGTGCTTGCGCTTAAGAAAATTCTGATGGGAATCAACTGAGCTGCTCCGCTAGTGAAGGGACGGCTTTTAGTACAGTATCCTAGTACATATACTAACCGCCCTCGCAGCTGTAACTACCAACTTTGCTGGGCTATATACATTTAGTACATTATGTGATCCTAACTGAAACTATTTAGTTGAGTTATATATAACGCCCCCTCAAGCCCACTCTGCCCTCGTCGCTAACCCAAACAACTCCCGCAGCCCTCCAATCCCCAACTTGCGATACAAACGCTTGATATAGGTGCTCGCACTCATCGGCTTCACGCCCAACTGTTCTGCAATGTCTTCCACCTCAAGCCCGCACATGATCAGCCGCAGTAGCTCCTGTTCGCGGTAGGTCAGTTCCACGTGCTGTTGTCGGATCACCCTTTCCGTCAGCAACAATGGCAGTTCATTGGCTTGCAGATAAGCGTGGTAATGCAGGCGCACGGCCTGGATCAGCAAGGGAGCGATGGTTTCCAGGTAGTGCATCTCCCCTGCTGAAAAATGCCCGTGCTCGCGACCACGGTAGAAATTCACCGAGAGCCAGCGGTTGCTTTCGCAGTGAGTCAGCAAGGCGACTCGCTCGGAAATCTGCGGTTGCTCATAGCAGATGCGCCGGTATTCGCCGTGGCTGATGTCGTCGATGGCCTGGCGCTGGACGATGATGTGGGTACCCGGCGTGCCCTGGCTCATGGCTTGCTGATTGCCATCCTGGGCGTAGAAACGTTGGGCGTATTTGTTGGAGATGACCGGCAGCGAGACCTCTCGTGCGCGGTCGGCGAACGAGAACACCTGTGGGTTGCGGCGATGGGGATAGGCAAAGATGGTGCATTGGGCCAGCGGAACGCCTGGCCCAATGACTTGCAGCAGATCTGCCGCCAGGTACTTGCTGCGGTTCAGGCCGATCCGTGCCAGCAGATTGGCCGCGTGCCCCATGTTCAGGCTGTGATCACTGCTGCTGGAGCGTAATGGCCAATACTGCATGACGATTTACCTGAGAGTCTTGAGCGCTCGAAGGCGCGACTTTACCACCCTTCAGCACGTCGCCGGCAGACCGACTCGTCCGCCGATCGGCAGGCGTAGCGCCAACAAGGCACCGAGGATCATCAGGATCGCCGCATAGGCGAAGCCGGAGCCGAAGCCCTGGGTCAGGTCTTTCAACCAGCCGATCACCAACGGGTTGACCGCTGAACCTATGTTGCCGATGGCGTTGATCACCGCGATGCCGACGGCGCGAGCCTGGAAGCTCAGGCTTTGGTCAGGGGTGGTCCAGAAAATCGACATGGCCGTGTAGGAACCGCTCGCCGCCATGCACACGCCCAGCAGTTGCAACGGTGGATAGGCGGACAACGCGGTGAGTATCCACCCCGCCGCTGCCAGCAACATCGGCAGCACCAGGTGCCAGCGGCGTTCGCGGGTGCGATCCGAATGCAGGCCCCAGACCACCATCAGAACAATGGTGCAGACCTGCGGAATGGCGGCCAGCAAGCCGATTACGCCGTTACTGCTGGCGCTGTTGAAGCTTTTCACGATCAATGGCGTCCAGACCGCGATCATCGCCAGGGTGTTGACCAGGCAAAAGTACACCACGCAGAACAGCAGGATCTGTGGCGACAACAGCTCGCTCCAGATGCTGCGCGGGCGCCCTCCGCTGCCCTGCCCCGCATCACTGCGCTCCGCAGCCAGCGCCTGCGCCAGCACTTGCTGTTCTTCCCGGTCCAGCCACTTGGCCTGTTGCGGACGGTCATCGAGGTAGTAGAACACCACGAAACCCATCAGCACCGAGGGCAAGCCTTCCAGCACGAACAGCCACTGCCAGCCTTTCAAGCCCCATATTCCGTCCATACCCAGGATCAAACCCGACAGCACCGAGCTGAATCCGGCAGTGAATGGCATGGCGATCATGAACAGCGCGTTGGCTCGGGCGCGGTAGGCCGCCGGAAACCAGAAGGTCATGTACAGCAGCACGCCGGGCAGGAACCCGGCCTCGGTGATGCCGACCAGGGTGCGTAATAAATAGAGGGAGGTGGCGTCGGTGGCCAGCGAGGTGCACGTAGACGCCAGGCCCCAAGCGATCATCAGGCTGCCGATCCAGCGTCGCGCACCGATCCGGGCCAGCGCCATGTTGCTGGGAATGCCGCAGCAGATATAGGCGATATAGAAGCAGGTCGAGGCCAGGCCAAACTGGGTGCCGCTCAGCCCGAGGTCACCCATCATGGTCAGGCCGGCGAAGCCGATGTTGATGCGATCGAGGAACGACAACACGAAGCAGACGAACAGAAAAGCCAGCAAACGCCGGGAGACTTTTTTGCACACCTGTTGGCAGCGATCGTGGGCGCCGGCCGCGGCCGAGACAACCGCAGAGGCAATATGACGGTGAGTCATCGAGGTACTTCCTGATTGTTGTTATAGGAAGGCGCGCCGGCCTGTGGACACGGGCCGGCGGCGATGGAACGAAGGTCAGAGGTCGAGCGCGGCCTGGCGCGTCAGTTCGAGGAATGCCCTGCCCTCGCCTATTTCCCGGGCGCTGAGCAGCGCCAGCTTGACCAGGAACAGCTGACGCTGGTCCTCGGCGATTTGATCGAGGGTTTCGGCAAGGTGGTCGTAGATCTGCTCGACGTCGGTGATGCTCAATGGCGGCTTGTTCATTTTATTGTCCTCACTCATGACCCAAGGCCAGGTCGACCGCTCGGCGCAAGGCGTCGTCGTCGAGTTGCTGCCAGCGTGCACAGACATGCTGATCGGGACGCGCCAGATAGGCACTGCCCGCTCGCGCGGCGTATTTTTCGCTGAAGTGGCCGTTGTGGTCTTCGATCACTGCGTCTGCGCCAACGACTGTGGACTGTCCGGCGCTGGCCACGGCCACGACCTGCAATGGCACACCGCGCTCGCGCAGGGCTTGTACCTGTTGCTGGACCTCCTCCGGCAACTGCGCCGCCTCAGTGAAATAAAGCAGGCAGAACGCGGCGCCCAGCCGATCGAAAAGATACCCCTCGTCGGCCAGCTTGATATTGAGCAAGGGCGCACCCTGATGCGGACCACCGCCGAAGCGCTGATTGTCGTCGTCCCTGCAGTTGAGGACCGAATCCACATAGTCATGGGGCCGCGATGTGCGCCAGTGATACAGCGGGCGAACGAATTCCTGGGTCAGCGAAAGCGACAGCACGGCGTCGCGCAGCAATCGATAGCCTGCAGTCGGCGGCGTCATGAAACGGGTGCTCTTGCCCGCTTCGGCGATAATTTCCCGTGCAGCCCCTACCCGCTCCTCGCTGTAGGACGTCAGCAGGCCCGGGCCGGCAAGGCCCTTGATCGACAGCGCGAGTTTCCAGCCCAGGTCGTGGCAGTCCTGGAAGCCGGTGTTGGCCCCGCGCACGCCGAAGATCGGCAACAGATGGGCGGCGTCGCCGGTGAAGATTACTCGGTTGTGGATGTAGTCCGGCAGGGTCAATGCGCGGGCCGAATACACCGAGCACCAGTCCATTTCCCACTGCGGATTTTCCACTCCGACGATCTTCAGTTGGGCGTTGATGCGCTCGCGCAGGGATTCGGGCGCGAGGGCCTGCTCAGGCGTTTCATCACGGGGCAGTTGATAGTCGATGCGCCAGATGTTGCTCGGCTCTCGGTGCATCAGCACGGTGTTGCCGGGATTCCAGTGCGGATCGAAATAGGCCAGGCGTTCGGTCGGCAGGTCCAGTTCGATCTTGATGTCGGCGATGACAAATCGCCCTTCATAGGAAGCGCCTTCCAATTGGAGGCCCATCAGGCTGCGAATGGCCGAGCGCGCGCCGTCGGCGGCGACCACCCAGTTGGCTTGCAATTGATAGGCGCCCGCCGGCGTGTCTATATCCAGTGTCGCGTAGTCAGTCGCCTGTCTCAGGCCTTCGACCTTGTTGCCCCAGCGCAGTTGCACCAGCGGATTGGCGTCGCAGGCGTCGACCAGGAACTGTTCCAGGCAAGGCTGCTGCAGGTTGGTCATCGGCGGGAAGCGGTCGTCCGGATCATGGGGCGCGTCCATGCGGAACACCCGCTGGTTGCGATAGAACGAGTTGCCCGAGCGCCAGCCCAGGCCTGCTTCGGTGACCCGCTCGGAGACCCCGACCTGCTGGAGGATTTCCAGCGAACGACGGGTGAAGACGATGGCGCGACTGCCTTCGCTGACCTGGCGTTCCGACTCCAGCACGATCGAGGGGATGCCATGGCGCGCCAGGTCCAGTGCGGTGGTCAGGCCGATTGGCCCGGCGCCGACAATCACCACCGGGTGGCGCTGGACGGGCTCGACGCCGACGCTGGCGGTGTGGGCAGGGAACACCTGGTAATCAAAATAAATAGAGCGACGAGGCTCGGCGAGGGGTGTGTGCATCGCGATGCATCTCCGGTTTTTATGGTTATGGGCGTGAGCCGGTGCGCAAGTGGAGATGACTTTAAGCGCAGCGCGCTAATGCGGATGTCCCCTTGAGGGGACAACTTGCAGGAACAGCCATCTCATACCCCACGTTATCCCGCGCTGCCCCCTGCCTTTCCGGCTCTCAGTACAGCCACAAAGCGCCGTTTCCGCCATTAACATGCGATAACGCTCAATTATTCATTGTTATCAACCAATCAAATCAGCACGAAAAACGAACATAAAATAGTACGTAATTACGTGATACATATCGTACGATATTAAGTGTAATCAAAACGACTCAGCCAGCGCCAAAAAACGCTCAAAACCAGGTGCAAATTCTTGTTTTCCAAGGTTTTTTGCTGTTTTCAACAATTTGCGCTCTACTTTCACACTGCAAACCACCCCCTTACGCCCCTTCGGAGTACGCCCCCGTTGAACAAGGTTGACCGCTATCTCAAGGCCGGTACCCGGGAGAACACCCGGCGCAGTTACCGTGCGGCGGTGGAGCATTTCGAGGTGACCTGGGGCGGTTTTCTGCCGGCCACGGGCGACAGCATCCTGCGATACCTGGCCGAATACGCCGATCAGCACACCGTCAGCACCTTGAAGCAGCGGCTGGCGGCGCTGGCGCAATGGCACATCACCCAGGGTTTTCCAGACCCGACCAAGACCCCCAGCGTGCGACAGATGATCAAGGGCATTCGCACCCTGCACCCAGCCCAGGAAAAACAGGCACCGCCGCTGCTTCTGCAGCATCTGGAACAGGCGGTCAATTGGCTGGAGAACGACGCGCAGCAGGCCGCGGCGCGCCATGACCATGGCACGGTGATGCGCAATCGCCGGGATATCGCTCTGGTGCTGATCGGTTTTTGGCGTGGTTTTCGCGGGGATGAGCTGTCACGCCTGCAGGTTGAACATATCCAGGTAGAGCCCGGCGCCGGGATCACCTTCTACCTGCCCCACAGCAAGGGCGACCGCCAGCACCTGGGCACCACCTTTCGCACCCCGGCGCTGAAGAAATTGTGCCCGGTCCAGGCCTATTCCAACTGGATCGGCGCAGCGGGGATTGCCTATGGCCCGCTGTTTCGCAAACTCGACCGCTGGGGCAACCTGGCCGAGGACGGACTCAACAGCAACAGCCTGATCCCGGTGCTGCGTCGAGTGTTCCAACGCGCCGGCGTGTCAGCGCAGCTGTACACCAGCCACTCCCTGCGTCGTGGGTTTGCGACCTGGGCGGCGGCCAATGGCTGGGACATCAAGGCGATCATGAGTTACGTCGGCTGGAAGGATGTGAAGTCGGCGCTGCGCTACGTCGATGCCTCGTCATCCTTTGGCGACCTGGCCGCCTCTGCGCAGGCCATCGAGGTTTTCAGCGAGGTGTCGAAGAACGACGAAATCAACCGGCTGGAACGGCGCTCCGCCAAGCAATAAAGATAGGTCTCGGTGTACAGCGGATCGCCTTCGAGGCGGAGGGTGCGCAGCCGTGGATCGGCGATGAACTCCGCCTCGGACACCGCCCCCATGCCCAGGCCACGGACCACCGCCTCACGCAGCGCTTCACGACTGCCAATCTCCATGGCGATCCGTGGCACCACCCCCGCCGCTGCCAGCGCGTCATCCAGCACCGCCCGGGTAGTGGAGCCCGGCTCGCGCTGCAACAGCGCCTGACCTTCCAGTTCATCGAGGCGAATCGTCCCGCGTCCGGCCAGCGGATGCTTGTAGTGCACAAATAGAATGATCGCGTGCCGCGCATAGCGCACCGCATACAGCCCCGGATCCTCATGCAGCCCGGCAAGCACCGCAATGTCGGTGCTGTAGCGCTCGAGATCGGCCAGCACCTGGGCCGAGTTGCCGACCCGGATCGACACATCGATGCGCGGATGGCGCTGCAGGTAATGGTCGACCATTTCAATCACATGGAAAGGCCCCACCGCACCGACCTTGAGCTGGCCACTGTCGAGCTGACCAGAGTCGCGCAACAAGGTGTGCGCGTCCATGTCCAGAGCGGCCATGGCCTGGGCGATCGGCAGCAATTGCCGGCCGACATCGGACAACTCGATCCGCCGCCCACGACGATGAAACAGTTCCAGGTGGTACTGGCGCTCCATGCTCTGTACCTGGGTGGTCAGGGTCGGCTGGCTGAGGCCGAGCGAGCGAGCCCCGGCGCTGAAGCTGCCGTGGCGGGCGACGGCGAGAAAGGCACGCATTTTCGCGCTGGACATCCATAGATTCCTTCAATAGTTGGCTAGCGGAACCCATATTGAATTGATCGTATGACTGTCATGTGACATTTCTAACCTCAGGCAACTCCACACAACAGCCTGGATTGCCATGAACCCTTTGCGCTCGTTTCTGCGTGTTGCCAGCTTCGCCCTGCTCTCCCTCACTGCCGTTGGCCCGGTCATGGCCAAGGATGCGCTGCGGATCGGCCTGATCCCGTCCGAAGACTCCCAAGCGATGATCGAGTCCAGCAAGCAGGTGCTCGACACCCTGCAAAGCCAGCTGGGCATGCCGGTCGAGCCCTTCGTCGCCACTGACTACAACGGCATCATCGAAGCCCTGCGTGCCGGCAAGCTCGATGTCGCCTATCTCGGTCCGTTCTCCTATGTGCTGGCGACCTCGGTGGCGGATGTCGAAGCCTTCGCGGTGGCGGTCACCCGCAAGACCGGGCAAAGCGCCTACAAGAGCGTGATCCTGACCCGCAAGGACAGCGGCATCCATGACCTGGCCGGCCTCAAGGACCATACCTTCGCCTTTGTCGATCCGAGCTCGGCATCTGGCCATCTGTTCCCCAAGGCCGGGCTGGAGCAAGCCGGCTTCGATCCGGGCAAGCTGTTCTCGCGGGTGATTTTCTCCGGCTCCCATGACGCCAGCATCCTCGCCGTGGAGAACCGCAAGGTCGACGCCGCTGCCGTGGCCGACCGGATTTTTGCCAGTGCAGTGAACAAGGGCCTGGTCAAGCAGGACGACTTCGAGCTGGTCTGGAGCTCAAAGCCGATTCCCGAGTCGCCGATGGTCTGGCGCAAGGCGCTGGATCCAGCGCTGAAGCAAAAAGTCGCCACGGCGCTGGCTTCGGTCAAGGGGCTGCCGTGGGGCGATCAAGGTGTACTGGACGGCTTTCAGCCCACCAGCGACTCAGCCTATGACGTAGTGCGGGACACCGCCAAGGTGCTCAACCTCGACTTGCGGAGCATGAAATGATCCGGGTCCGCCAATTGACCAAGCACTACGGCGCCAACCCGGTGTTGCGCGGGATTGACCTGGACGTTGAGCCGGGTGAATTCGTGGTGGTCCTGGGGCAATCCGGGGCCGGCAAGTCGACGCTGCTGCGTTGCATGAATCGCCTGGTCCGGGCCGATTCCGGAACGCTCCAGGTCGCCGGCATCGATGCCCTGGCCGCCCGTGATCCGCGCGAACTGCGGCGCCAGGTGGCGATGATTTTCCAGCATCACAACGTGGTGCCGCGCCTGAGTGTGCTGAAGAACGTGCTGACGGGGCGCCTCGGTGCCGTGTCCACCCTGAGTTCGATTCTGCAGTTGTTCCGCCACGACGACATGGTTCTGGCGATGCAGTGCCTGGAACGGGTCGAGCTGGCACACAAAGCCGGCGAGCGCACCGACGCGCTGTCCGGCGGCCAGATGCAGCGCGTGGGCATTGCCCGGGCATTGGCGCAACAGCCTCAGGTGATCCTTGCCGACGAACCGGTGGCCAGCCTCGATCCGAAGACCTCGCGCCTGGTGTTGCAGTACTTGCGTGACGCCAGCCGCGACCTGGGGATCACCGTGCTGTGCAACCTGCATCAGGTGGATTACGCCCGCGAATTTGCCGATCGGATTATCGGCCTGGCCCACGGCAGGCTGGTGTTCGACGGCACGCCCACGAGCCTGAGTGATGCCGACTTGCAGCGCATCTATCCGGGTCAGGAAGCCGACCCTACGACCGCGCCTCGATCGGTTGTCCTGCCAATCCACCGTTACGCTGAATCGAGGGGCTGAACATGCAACCACGTACTTATCACTGGGCTGTGACGCTGCCGAGCAGCACGGGTGGCTGGCTGTCGACCGCAGCGCTGGTACTCGCGGCAGTTCTGACCCTGCACTGGAGCGCCGAGGGCGCGCAGCTCAGCGTCGCAGAACTGGCCGCCGGACTGCCGCAGATCGGCGATTTCCTGTCGCGTACCATGCCGCCGGACCTGAGCATTCTGCCCAGACTGCTAGGCCCGGCCATCGAAACCCTGCAGATCGCCATCTGGGGCACCTTGCTCGGCGTATTGTTGGCGATTCCCCTGGCGTTTCTCGCGGCGCGCAACCTGAGCCGCAATCGCTGGCTGTTCCACGCCACCCGGCAAGTGCTGAACGTCACCCGCAGCATCAACGAATTGATCCTCGCCCTGGTGTTCGTGTCCGCCGTCGGCCTCGGCCCCTTCCCCGGTGTCCTCGCCCTGGCGCTGCACGGCCTGGGCATGCTCGGCAAGTTCTTCGCCGAGAGCATCGAGGAAATCGACCAAGGCCCGGTGCAAGCGCTGCAAGCGACTGGCGCGCGACCGCTGCAAGTGATCGTATTTGCCGTGTTGCCACAAGTCATCACTGCGTGGATCGCGGTGATCCTCTACCGCTTCGAGGTCAACCTGCGCTCGGCCACCGTGCTCGGCATGGTCGGCGCCGGCGGCCTGGGCTTCGAGCTGGTGAGCAGCCTTAAGCTGTTCAAATACCAGGAAACCGCGACCTGCATAATCGTTATCACCTGCATGGTGATCCTCGCCGACGCCCTGTCCAGCCGCCTACGCAACGCCATCCAGCGCCCCACGGCGCACTGACTCCCTCGCTGTTATCGGCCTGACCGATGCAACCCTGCGATCTAACGATTTGAGCTGTTGTCGGACGGCCCCGAGTATGGGGCCACTTCCGACAACAACAAAAAGGAACTCCCTATGCCTGCCCGTTTTCATAACCCGGTCGACACTCGCTTCGGCTGGGGCGGCCTCGAGGTGCTGAGCACCATCACTGAAGGCCAGGACGTCGCCCTGGTGATCTTCCCCGAAGCCCGCGCCCTCGGTCTGGTGGAGCGCATCCGCGAACTGCTGGGCGAGCGCCTGGTGTACGTCATTGAAGACATCCAGCCGAATCCGGACGTCGCCCATCTGCGCGATACCTATGAGCGTTTCTGGCAACACGCCGGGCACTGCCAGACCGTGCTCGCAGTGGGCGGTGGCAGCACCATCGATACCGCCAAGGCGTTGATCGTCGGCACCGAGTCCGGGCGTTTCGACGAGTTGCTCGGCCTGCTGGCCAGCGGTAAGCCGTTTGTACCGGCACGCTGCAAGGCGCTGATTGCCGCACCCACCACCGCCGGCACCGGTAGCGAAGTCACGCCCTGGGCGACCATCTGGGACACCGCCGCGCAGAAGAAGTACTCGCTGCACCTGGAGTGCACCTGGCCAAAGGTGGCAATCATCGACCCGCAACTGATGCTGACGGTGCCGGCCGGGGTCACGGTATCTACTGGCCTGGACGCCCTGTCCCATGCCCTGGAGTCGATCTGGAACGTCAACGCCAACCCGATTTCCGACACTTTTGCGTTGTCGGCTATCACTGACATTCTCGAATGCCTGCCGTTGCTGCTGCGCGACCTGTCCAGCCAGGCGTTGCGCACCCGCATGGCGTTGGCCGCACTCAAGGCTGGCATGGCGTTCTCCAATACCAAGACCGCGCTGGCCCACTCGATTTCCTATGAGATGACCCTGCGCCACGGCCTGCCCCACGGCATTGCCTGTTCCTTCACCCTGCCCCTGGTGCTCGGCCTTGCCTGGGGCCATGACCAGGAACGCGACCAGACCCTGCAACGGTTGTTTGGCAACGATCTGGACAAAGCCCAGGGACAGTTGCGCGACTTCCTCCACAGCCTGGGGGTGAAGACCGAGTTCGCCGACTACGGCGTCGCCGCCAAGGATGCCGAAGCGATCATCCAGTACGCCTTGCAGGGCGCTCGCGGCAAGAACTTCATCGGTGCCCGCGCGGCCTAGCCGCGTCAGCCTTTCCTGCCGCACCTGAAAAGAGTGCACCCCTGGACCGCGGTCCGTGGGGCGAACAATAATAAGGAAAAAAATCATGAACCGTGCCCAGACCCTGCCCGCTCTCGCCATCCACAGCGCCTCGTTTCGTGTCGCCCAGTGGCGCATGCTGCTTGCCGCGATGTTCTGCTACCTGTTTTTCTACACCGGTCGGCAAACCTTCGGTTTCGCCATCCCGGGGATTCAAGCCGAGTTCGGCCTGAGCAAGGAAACCCTCGGCTGGGCCTCGGCGGCGATGCTCTGGGCCTATGCGATTGGCCAGGCCATCAACGGCAACCTCGCCGACAAATACGGTGGCCGGCGCATCATGACCCTCGGCGCGGTGCTGTCCTGCTCGGCCAACTGGGTCACCAGCTTTGCCAGCGGTTTTGCCAGCCTGATTCTGCCGTGGGGCATCAATGGCTATTTCCAGGCCCTGGGTTGGGCGCCCGGCAGCCGGCTGATCTCCAACTGGTGGAGCGCCGGCGAACGCGGCAAGGTCTATGGTTTCTATGTATTCGCCGCCGGCTGTGCGTCGATCCTGTCCTACGTGACCTCGATCGTGGTGCTTGAAGTGCTGCACCTGGAATGGCGCTGGATCTTTCGCCTGCCAGTGCTGCTGATGCTCGCCGGCGGCATCATCTTCTATCTGGTGGCCCGCGAACGCCCGCAGGACCTCGGCTTCGAGCCGCTGGCCGACACCGGCGTGGCGAACGCCGACGACAAACAGCACGAGGTGGCGCAAGGCGAAGTGGAAACCTCGGCGCAACGCTACAAGGCGGTGCTGAAAAACTTCCGGTTGATCATCGCTGCGGTGTCGCTGGGCTTTCAGAACGCCGCACGCTACGGCTTGATCGTCTGGGTGCCAGTGCACTTCCTCGGCGCCGACTGGAAAAGCGGCGACAGCCTGGTCGATCCGAAGTGGATCACCGTGGCTTTGCCGGTGGGCATGGCCATCGGCGCCCTGAGCAACGGCTGGGTCTCGGACAAACTGTTCGGCTCCAAACGCTACCTGGCGATCATGCTGTACATGTTCCTCGGTGCCGCCACCAGCCTGTGGATGTGGGCCTTGCCGGCCCATAGCATGATTGGTCTGATTGCGCTGTTCCTCTGCGGCTTCTTCGTCTATGGCCCGGCCTCGAGCTTTTGGGCACTGTGCCCGGACCTGGTCGGTGCCAAGCGCGCAGGCACCGCCACCGGGGTGATGAATTTCTCCTCCTATCTGTTCGCTGGCCTGGCGGAACCGCTGATCGGCAGTATGCTCGACAGTACCGGCAACACCTCGCTGATCTTCGTCGTGGTGACCACCGCCTGCCTGTGCAGCGCAACGGTCGCGCTGTTCATTCGCCGTTAAACACAGGACCGCCCATGTACCAGTACCACAAGTGGCTACGTTCCTTTCATGCCGTGGCCAAGACCGGCAGCTTCACCCTGGCCGCCGATTACCTGTGCGTCGGCCAGCCGACGGTGAGCGAGCAGGTCAACGCCCTGGAGAAGAAGTTTTCCGTGGAGCTGTTCCACCGCCGTGGACGCTTTATCGAGATGAGCGCGGCCGGTCACCAGCTCTATGGCATCACCCAGGGCCTGTTCGGCCAGGAAGACGAAGCGGTGCAACTGCTACACAGTTTCAAACAGCGCAAGACCGGTATGCTGCGCCTCGGTGCGGTGTCGCCGCCGATTGCGATGAACCTGACCTATGAACTGATGCAGCAGCACCCGGATATCGAACTGGAAACCTCGTTCAGCCCGGAGAAAGAGACCCTCGACCGTCTGTTCAACTTCGATATCGACGTGGCAATTCTCGCCTTGTCGGAATTCGACAAGCGCTTCGACACCCGCCTGTACCGGCGCTACCCGATCATCGCCGTGGTCCGCGATGACCATCCCTGGGCTCATCAGCCGCAGGTGCGGGTCGAGGAGATCAGCGAGCAACGCTGGGTCATGCGGGAGAAAAGCTCGCGGACCCGGCAACTGGTCGAGGAAAGCTGCAAACGCCTGAACGTTGACCTGCACTGCGTGATGCAGTTGAACAGCCGCGAGGCGATTGTGCATGCCATCGCCAAGGGCATCGGCATCGGTTTTGTCTCGGCCGTGGAATACGCCGAAACCCCGGGTACCCGGCCGATCACTTTTGTCGATCATCCGTTTGCCATCGAGTACCACCTGTGTTGCCTGGGCATCCGCCGACACCGGCCGATGATCGCCGATCTGTTCGACGCCAGCCCGCCACAGAATCTCTGACTGCAAGCGCTTTACCCCTCAACCGGCTTGCCCTGCCTTGATCAGGGACGGCCCACTCACACCCGAAAAACGGAGATTTACCATGCACTATCAACACCCAACGCAGCTGCAAGCCGTGGTCCTCGACTGGGCCGGCACCGTGGTCGACTTCGGCTCATTCGCGCCGACGCAGATTTTTGTCGAGGCCTTTGCCGAGTTCGGCGTCGCCGTGTCCCTGGAAGAAGCCCGCGGCCCGATGGGCATGGGCAAATGGGATCACATCCGCACCCTATGCAATCAGCCGCAGATTGCCGAACGCTACCGTGCGGCCTTCGACCGCTTGCCCACTGATGACGACGTCACCGCCCTCTACGAGCGTTTCATGCCGCTGCAGATCGAAAAAATCGCCCTGCACTCGGCGCTGATTCCCGGTGCCCTGGAAGCCATCGCGGCGCTGCGCGAGCAAGGGCTGAAGATCGGCTCGTGCTCCGGTTACCCGGCAGTGGTCATGGCCAAGGTGGTGGAGTTGGCTCGCGAGAATGGCTACGTCGCTGATCACGTGGTGGCCACCGATGAAGTACCGAACGGCCGTCCGTACCCGGCCCAGGCCCTGGCCAACGTGATTGCTCTGGGGGTCAGCGATGTGGCGGCCTGCGTCAAGGTCGACGACACCTGGCCGGGAATCCTCGAAGGCCGTGCCGCCGGTATGTGGACCGTGGCCCTGACCTGCTCGGGCAACGCTCTGGGCCTGACCTATGAGCAGTTCCAGGCGCTGCCAGCCGAACGCCTGGCCGAAGAACGGGCGCGCATCAGCCGGATCTTCGAAGGTTCGCGCCCGCACTACCTTATCGACACCATTGCCGAATTGCCGGCCGTGATCGAGCAGATCAACGCCCGCCTGGCCCGTGGCGAAACCCCGCAAGGCGCCTGAGGCCAACCGCGCCCCTCAAACCCTTGAGGGGCGTCAGCTCAATCCTGACGCAACCACTCGATAAACAGCGCAAACAGCTCTGACTGCGAGCTGATCGCCAGCTTCAGGTAGAGGTTCTTGCGGTGCATGCGCACGGTTTCTATGGCAATGCTCATCTGCTGCGCAGTGGACTTCACCGAGTGACCGCGCAGGATCATATGCGCCACTTCCCGTTCCCGTTCGGTCAGTACATCACAACCAAAATGCTCGAAGGCCTGCTGGATGCTGCGCTTGATATCGGTCTGCGCACGAGCGGCTGAGGCGCCCTGCTCGACAATCGCCGGATTGCGCCGGGCGAACTCGCGAATGAACTCGGCGACCATCGGTTCCACCGCCCGCAGCACATCCAATTGGCTGTGACTCAGGGTCTCGCCGCCAAAGCCCTGGAACAGGCTCAGCGAGACTTTGCTCTGGTTGCCGACGTCGACGATGAAATAACTGTCTTCCGAGCAGCCGGCCTTGAGGTAGTAGGTCTTGTAGTAGTCGCTGTCGAAGAAGTGGTCCGGGGCGATTTCTTCCAGGTGATAAAACCCTTCGGCCAGCCCTTGTTCCACCGCCAGGCAAAACGGATCGAGCAAGTAGCCCACGGAAAAATAGCGGCCAATCACCGAGTCGCGGTACTGCTCGGGGATCCCTTGCAGGTACAGCGACAGCGGCGGTTGGTCCTTGCGTTCGAGGCTGATCATCACCGATTCGATCGACACCAGATGCCCGATGGCCTGCGCCAGATAGCGCAGGGCATCGTCCTGTTCGATGTGGGCGAAGGCTTGCTGGAGCCCGGCGTGCCATTGATGCAGGGCACGCCAGGGCAAGGCGATCAGGGTCTGGTCTTGGGCTTTGCTCATGCCCCGCAGTCTAGCGGGAGAGCCCCTGCCGGGCAAAGCCCCGGGACGCTGACTCATGCGCCGTCGTACAAACCGTTGGTCGTCAGTTCCTCAGCCGCTTCGAGGATGCACTCGCGCAGGGTTTCGACGATTTCATCGACCTGGGCGTGGGTGATGATCAGCGGTGGCGACATCACGTTGAGGTGCATGATCGGTCGCACCAACAAGCCCTTGGCCTGAGCCCGCACATGGATTCGCTCGCCAATATTCACCTCATCCGGGAACAGCGCCTTGCTCTGCTTGTTGGCGACGAACTCGACGCAGGCCATCAGCTTGACGCAGCGCACATCGCCCACCAGCGGCAAGTCACGCAGGGTGGCCAGGCGTTGCTCCAGGTAGCTGCCAACGTCGCCAACATGGGCCAGCAACTGCTCGCGCTCGATGATCTCGATGTTCTTCAACGCTGCAGTGCAGCACACCGGATGGCCGCTGTAGGTGAAGCCATGGGTGAAGCAACGACCCTTGCCCGGCTCGGCGATGACCTTCCAGATCCGCGAGGAGAAGATGCACGCGCCCAGCGGCAGGTAGGCCGAGGTCAGGCCCTTGGCGGTAGTGATGATGTCGGGCTGTACGCCGAACACGGCATCCGAGGCGAACCAGGTGCCGAGACGGCCGAACGAGGTCACCACTTCGTCGGCGACGAACAGAATGTCGTGGGCCTGGCACACCTCCCACATGCGCCGCAGGTAGCCCTCGGGCGGAATGATCACCCCGCCAGAGCCCATGATCGGTTCGGCGAAGAAAGCCGCGACCTTGTCGGCGCCAATACTGTGGATCTTGTCTTCGAACTCCTGCACCAGGAATTCAAGGAACTGCGCTGCATTCATGCCTTCGGGGGCGCGATACGCATTGGGGTTGGAGATGTGGTGAATCCGCTCGTGGGCGTAATCGAACTCCGGCACCCGGTCGGCGGCCTTGTTGCCGATCGACATGGTCAGGCAGGTCGAGCCGTGATAGGCGTTGTAGCGGGCGATGATGTGTTTCTTCTCTGGCTTGCCCCGGCAGTTCTGGTAGTACTGGATCAGCCGATAAGCGGTGTCGACGGCGGTCGAGCCACCGGTGGTGAGGAACACGTGATCCAGATCGCCGGGGGCCAGGCTGGCGAGCTTTTCGCAGAGTTCGATGGCCACCGCGTTGGACATGTCGGAGAACGGATTGGAATACGCCAGTTGCCGCACCTGGTCGGCAATCGCCAGGGCCATTTCCTCACGGCCCAGGCCAATGTTGGTGCACCACATGCCGCCGACGGCATCGAGGAAGCGGTTGCCCTCGGTGTCGTAGATGTAGGCGCCGTCGCCAGCGACGATGTTCAGCGCGCCCTGCTCGGCATGTTCATCGAACACGTGGTAGCCGTGCATGTGGTGGGCCTTGTCGGCCTTGACCAGTTTGGCCTGATCGAAGTGGGCAAAAAAATCGTCGGTTGGAATCGCCATAAAAAAGTACTCGCAAAAAGAAAAGTCGGCGGGTCAGCAGGCAGTCGCCCTTACTTCCCGGTTTTTACCGTGCTCCAGACCCGGGTGATCGCGCGCATGTCCTTGGCGTCCTGGGTCTTCTGGGCAAACAGCCGGGCGCGGGTGGCGTCGTCGGGGTAGATCGCCTGGTTGTCCCGCACATCGGCATTCACCAGGGCGGTCGCCGCGCTGTTGCTGTTGGCGTAGTGGATGTAGTTGGTGACGTCGGCCATGACCTGCGGTTGCAGCAGGTACTCGAGGAATTTGTGGGCGTTGGCCACGTGCGGCGCGTCGCCGGGGATGTACAGGTTGTCGAACCAGATCAGCGAGCCTTCCTTGGGAATGAAGTACGCCAGGTTGATCTTCAGCTTGGCTTCTTCGGCCCGTGCCTGGGCGGTGGCGTAGTCGCCGGACCAGGTCATGGCCATGCACACGTCGCCGTTGGGCAGGCTGGTCAGGTAGTTCACTGAGTCGAATTTCTTGATGTACGGCCGCACCGCCATCAATACGTCCTGGGCGGCCTTGAGATCGGCCGGCGCGGCGCTGCGTGGGTCGCGTCCGAGGTAGGTCAGGGCCAGCGGGATGACTTCCGTGGGCGCGTCGATCAGGGTCACGCCGCAGTCGGCGAAGCGCGAGACGACCTTGGGATCAAAAATCATCGCCAGCGAGCCGATCGGCGCATCGGGCATGCGCGCCTTGATCATGTCGACGTTGTAGGTGATGCCATTGCTGCCCCAGGTGTAGGGCGCCGAATAGGCGACGCCGGCGTCGTAGCCCTGCAGATCCTGCAGCACTTTCGGGTCGAGGTTACTCCAGCCCGGCAGTTGCTGTTTGTCCAGCGGCTGGAACACCTTGGCCTTGATCAGCGGCGGCACCAGGGAGGCGTTGAGCACCACCAGGTCGTAGCCGGAGTGACCGGTGAGCAACTTGGCTTGCACCGTCTCGTAGGCATCGAAGGTGTCGTAGATGACCTTGATGCCGCTGGCTTTTTCAAAATTCGCCAGGGTCTGTTCGCCGATGTAATCCGCCCAGTTGTACAACCGCAGGGTTTTCGCATCGTTGACATCGGCGGCATTCACCGCCAGGGACAAGGGAGCAAGCAACAGACTGGACCACACTCGAAGTGCCTTGCGCATTGCACATTCCACCTTATAAGCAGGCTCTGCTCTGGATGAGCGGACGTCCCTACTATTGGCGCAATGGGCGCGTGGCACCATACCCCGAATGGGGGTAAGCCTCAGACCGCGAGGATGCTGCAGGAAGCCTGGTACAACAGGTGCTCGGTGGTGCTGCCGATCAGTTTCTCCAAGCCGCGGGACTGGTTGCGGCCCATTACCAGCACGTCGATGTCATGCTGGTGAGCGAATTCGGCGAGTACCTGCACCGGGTCGCCGGAGATGAAGTGACGACGCTCGGCGGGCACGCCAAAGTGTTCGGCGGCGCGAACAAAGGCATTTTCCAGGTCCTGGCGCAGCGACAGGGTCAACTCGCCCAGGGTCAAACCGGCGGCGCTGACCCCGGCGAGGAAATCGACGGCAATGTCGCAGGCGCTGACCAGATGCAGCTCGGCGTCGCACTGCAGCGCCAGGCGTTCGGCCTGCTTGACGATGCGCTCGTTGAGTTGCTGGTTCTGCGCCGACTCATTGGCGCTGTCGATGGCCACCACTATCTTGCGCGGCAAGGTGCAGGCGCGGTCGCCCACCAGATAGGTCGGCACCGGGCAATAGCGCAACAGGTGCCAATCCATCGGGGTGAAGAAGGTGCGCTTGAGCAACGGCTCCTGCTGCACTTCCTTGATCAGCAAATCCGGCTGGCATTCACTGACATAGTCGAGGATGTCCTGCTTGAGATCATCGGACCAACTCGCCTGGTGCGTCACCTCGACACCCTCGCCCCGCAGCTGCTGCACCTGCTCCTCGAGCCAGTCACGCTGCTCCTGCAGGTACTCGTCCCGCGCCGTGGCCCAGTTGTCGTCCTCCAGCAGGCTCAGAATCCCCGGCGACTTGACCAGGGCAACAATGTGCAAACTCGCCCCACTGGCCCGCGCCAGCGCCCCGGCGTGCTGAATGCTCGGCGACAGGCGCAGGGCCGGGTTGATGATCAGCAACAGGCGTTGGTATTGGCTCATGGTCAGACTCCTGGGTCGTGTACCTCAAGTATTGACCAAAGGGTGCGCCTTTGGGGGGAATCGGTGTTGATCGGGGTCAAGTGGATGACTTTTCAAACAACCCCATCCCCCTGTAGGAGCGGTCTCCCGCTTACGGCTGCTCGCGATTGCCCGAAGAACGCCGCGTTCCGTCGGGATATCCGCGTCATCGTTGGCGATCATCGCGGGCAAGCCCGCTCCCACAATGATCAGTCACGCCTTCGTGGTCAGCGGATAAAGCTGTTCATCGAACTGCGCCAGGCGCGGAAACACCATCGCCCGATCATCACTCAACTGCTGCAACCGCTGCCCGTAATCAACCAAAAACTCCTGACGCGCCTCATCACTGATATACGGCACATGCCAGGCCACAAATGGCTCCAGCACATCGAACCCGACATAGGCCAACGTCCCACGCAGGAGCGGGCGCAGCATATCCTCCAGCGGCCCATGTATCGCGCCTTCGCCAAACATATGCTCGCGCCCGCCCAGGGTGACAGTCACCAATGCTTTCTTGCCCGCCAGCCCGCCCTGGTCGTAGAAGCGTTTACCGCCGTAGCAGACGCCCGACACCAGCACCCGGTCGATCCAGCCTTTGAGGATGGCCGGGGTGGAGAACCAGAAGATCGGGAAGTTGAGGATCAGCAGGTCGGCCCACAGCAGCTTGTCCAGTTCGGCCTGGATGTCTGGCGCGATTGACTGACTCTTCACCCCCAGCCGTTGTTCGAGGGCATAGACCAGGTACTCCGGGTTTTCCCGTGAGGTGAAGTCGGCGGCGCTGGCCACCGGGTTCCAGTTCATTGCGTACAGGTCGCTGACCTGCACTTCGTGGCCCTGGGCTTCAAGGGTGGTCACAGCCTGGTCGCGCAAGGCGGCGGTGAAGGACTGGGCTTCCGGGTGGGCGTGAACGATCAGTACTTTCATGGTGATTCCTTAGACTTTTTCCAGCGAAGGGTTGGAAGGTTGAGGGGTGCGACTGGCCAGTAAGCGGTCGAGCCAGTCCGGGTCCATTTGTGGCTCGGAGGAGAACAGCAAGCCGGTGTAATCCTGATGGGGCGGGGTGAAGATCTGCTGGCGTGAGCCGTGGTCGACCACCCTGCCCCGTTGCATCACCAGCACTTCATCGGCAATCGCCCGCACGGTGGCGACGTCATGGGTGATAAACAGATAGGCCACACCCAACTGCTGCTGGATGCGGTTGAGCAACTTCAGCACGCCCTCGGCCACCAGTTGATCGAGGGCCGAGGTCACTTCATCGCAGATGATCAACTGCGGATCTGCGGCCAGGGCCCGGGCGATGCAGATCCGCTGCTTCTGCCCGCCCGACAGTTCCCGGGGCTGGCGCTCCATGTAGATTGCCGGGTCGAGCTCGATCATCTCCAGCAGCTCGGCAACCCGCGTGCGCATGGCCTTGCCCTTGAGCCCCAGGTAGAAGGTCAAGGGCCGGCCGATGATGTCGACGATGCGCTGGCGCGGATTCAGGGCGGTGTCGGGGATCTGGTAGATCATCTGGATCCGCCGCAACTGCTCTTTGCTGCGCTGACGAAAATCCGCCGGCAGTGGCTGACCGTCATACAGCACCTCGCCGTAGGTCGGTGGCAGCAGCCCGGTGATCAGCCGCGCCGTGGAGCTTTTGCCGCTGCCGGATTCGCCGATCACCGCCAGAGTCTGGCCGCGGTACAGGCTCAGCGAAACATCGTGCAGCACCGGGTGCTGTCCATAGCTGGCGCAGCTGTTGCGCAGTTCCAGCAAGGGCTTTTCCTGTTGCGGCAGTGCCTTGGGTTCGGTGCGAAAACTGCGCACCGCCCACAGCGACTTGGTGTAGTCCTCCCGGGGATTGCCGAGCATGCTGCGGGTTTCGGCTTCTTCCACCAGCTTGCCGTGGCGCAGCACCATGATCCGGTCGGCCATCTGCGCGACCACCGCCAGGTCGTGGCTGATGTAAATGGCGGCGATGCCGTACGTAGCGACAGCTTGGCGAATCGCCGCCAGCACTTCGATCTGGGTGGTGACATCGAGCGCGGTGGTCGGCTCGTCGAAGATGATCAGGTCCGGGTGGCAGGCCATGGCCATGGCGGTCATTACCCGTTGCAACTGACCGCCAGAGACCTGGTGCGGATAACGCTGGCCGATCTGCTCGGGATTGGGCAGTTGCAGCACCCGGTACAGTTCCACCGCTTCGGCCTCGGCCTGGGCGCGGCTGATGGCGCCGTTGCACACCGCCGTCTCGACATGTTGATCGATCAGCCGATGGGCCGGGTTGAACGACGCGGCGGCGCTTTGCGCGACATAGGCAATCCGCAGCCCACGCAATGTGCGCAGGGCCTCCGGTTTGGCCTTGAGCAGATCGATGCCATCAAACTGCACCGAGCCACCGGTGATTCGGCAGCCGTCGCGGGTGAACCCCATGGCGGCCAGGCCGAGGGTCGACTTGCCGGCCCCCGACTCGCCGATCAGCCCCAGCACTTCACCGCGTTGCAGGGTCAGGTCGATGCCCTTGATCAGCGGGTGCCAGGCGTCGTCGTGGTGACCTTCGATGTGCAGGTCGCGGATTTCCAGCAAAGGTTTGGCAGTAGTCATGCTCAGCATTCCTTGAGACCGCTGGACTTGTGCAGCATCCAGTCGACGACGAAATTGACACTGACGGTGATCAGGGCCACGGCCAGGGCGGGCAGCAACGGACTGATGTCGCCGAAGGTGATCAGCACCGCGTTGTCCCGCACCATGCTGCCCCAGTCGGCGGTGGGCGGTTGAATGCCCAGGCCGAGGAACGACAGCGCGCTGATGAACAGGAACACGAAGCAGAAGCGCAGGCCGAACTCGGCAATCAGGGGCGCCGCGGCATTCGGCAGCACTTCGCGGGTCACCAGCCACCACAGGCCTTCCCCGCGCAGGCGCGCCGCCTCGACGAAGTCCTGCACCACCACGTTCATCGCCACCGCCCGCGACAGGCGAAACACCCGGGTCGCGTCCAGCAGCGCGATCACCAGCACCAGCGACGTCGCGGTGGTGCCCACCACACTGAGAATCAGCAAGGCGAAGATCAACTGCGGGATCGCCATCAGGATGTCCACCACTCGCGACAGGCCCTGGTCGACCCAGCCCCCCTTGATCGCCGCCACCAGGCCACCAAGGCCTCCGAGCAGGAACGCCAGCACCGTAGTCAGGAACGCGATGCCCAGGGTATTGCGCGCGCCATACACCAGGCGGCTGAACATGTCGCGTCCAAGGTTATCGGTGCCCAACAGGAACTCCCCGCCCCAGGGTGCGAAGCCCTCACCCACCACCTGGGTTTCGCCAAAGGGCGCCAGCAGCGGCGCAAACAGCGCCACCAGAATGTAGGTGAGGATCACCAGCAGGCCGAACTGGGCGCTCAGCGGCGCCCGCAGCAGTTGTTTGAACAGGCTCATGGGCTACCCCTTCGGATGCATCAGGCGTGGGTTACTGGCGATGGACAGCACATCAGCCGTGGTATTGAGCAGGATGTAAGTGGCGGCGAAGATCAGGCTGCAGGCCTGGACCACCGGGATGTCGCGCTTGGCCACCGAGTCCACCAGCAACTGGCCGAGCCCCGGATAGACGAACACCACCTCGACCACCACCACACCCACCACCAGGTACGCCAGGTTCAGCGCGACCACGTTGACGATCGGCGCCAGCGCATTGGGCAAGGCGTGGCGAAAGATGATCCGCGACTGGCTGATGCCCTTGAGCCGGGCCATTTCGATGTAGGGGCTGGCCAGCAGGTTGATCAGCGAGGCGCGGGTCATGCGCATCATCTGCGCGATGACCACCAGGCTCAGGGTTGCCACCGGCAGTATCGAGCGCTCCAGCACCGTGGCGAACGAGGCGTCCGGCGCCAGGTTGGAGATACTCGGAAACCAGTTGAGTTTCACCGCGAACACCAGGATCAGGATGTAGGCTACGAAGAACTCGGGGAACGACACGGCGCTCAGGGCCGAGGTGTTGAGCAGGCGGTCGAACCAGCTGTTGCGGTACAACGCCGCGAACATCCCCAGCAACAACGCCAGCGGCACCGAGACGGCGGCCGCCAGCAAAGCCAGGCTAAAGGTGTTGCCCAGGCGTGCACCAACCAGCTCGGCGATCGGCCGCTGGTTGGCCAGCGACACCCCGAGATCGCCTTGCAGCAGGTGCCAGATCCAGTGGCCGAAGCGGGTCAGTGGCGGCATGTCCAAGCCCAGTTGGGCACGAAACGCGGCCACGGTTTCCGGGGTCGCCGATTGGCCGAGCATGGCCTGGGCGATGTCCCCCGGCAGCATGCCGACCGCGAGGAAGATAATCACCGAGACCGCAAACAGCGACAACAACCCCAATGCCAGCCGCTGCGCCAGCAGTTTGTAAATACTGTTCATCGTGCAGTTCCTTGAAATGGGTACGCGGGTGCAGATTGCATATACCCACTGTGGGATTTCCAATGTTTGGGTGGTGTGCTTACGCCTGCCACCACCGCTCGATCACCCGCAGCCCATCCAACTCGCCATAGGGCGCTGTCTGGCCGCCATGGGCGACGCGGCTGGAACGGGCCGCCACCGAGCTGGCGAACAGCGGCACGATCGCCCCGCCGTCGTCCCTGCACAGCGCCTGCATTTCGTTGTACATCTCGCGACGCAACGGATCGTTCATCTCGCCACGGGCGGCGTTGAGCAGCTTGTTAAACCTAGGGTTGTCCCAGTGGGTCTCGTTCCACGCCGCACCCTTGGCATAACCAATGCTGAACATGCGGTCGGCGGTCAGGCTGCTGTACCAGAACGAAGTGGTGAACGGCTGCTTCATCCACACGTTGGAGAAGAACCCGTCGGCCGGCTCGCGCACCACGTCGATCTCGATTCCCGCCGCACGCGCCTGTTCCTTGAACAGCACCGAGGCATCCACCGCGCCGGTGTACGCCGCATCCGAGGCTTGCAGGCGGACCTTGAGCGAATCCAGCCCGGCCTGTTTCAAGTGGAAGCGCGCCTTGTCCGGGTCATAGCTGCGTTGCTCCAGCGCGGTGTTGATGAAACGGCTACCGGGCTGGATCGGGTGATCGTTGCCCACCAGGCCGTAGCCATACAACACCGAGGCCAGCAGGGTTTCGCGGTTGATCGCGTGTTTCATCGCCAGGCGCACGTCGTTGTTCTGGAACACCGGGCTGTCGGTGAGCATCGGGAAGGTATAGTGCTGGGCGCCCTTGGTTTCCTCGATCACCAGGTTCGGGTTGCGCTTGAGCAGGGCCACGGTTTTCAGGTCGACTTTGTTGATCACATCCACCTGACCGGTCACCAGCGCATTGACCCGCGCGGCGCCATCGGCAATGGCGATCAGCTCGGCGCTGGCGAAATGCGCGCGACCGGGTTTCCAGTAATCCGGGCTGCGCTCCAGGGTCATGCGCACGCCCGGCTCGAAATCCTTGAGCCGATAGCCACCGGTGCCGACGCCCGCCTGCCAGTCCGGCAAGCCGTCCTTGCTCGGCATGATCACCAGGTGGTAATCGGCGACCACGTAGGCGAAATCAGCATTGCCCGACTTCAGCTCGAACACGACGCTGTCGCTGCCGTTGGCACTGACCGTGGACACATCGCCCAGCACGGTCTTGGCCGCCGAGGTGGACTTCTCCCCCAGGTGATGCTGGATCGAAGCCACCACGTCATTGGCGTCGAGGCTCTTGCCATTGTGGAATGTGACGCCCGGACGCAGCTTGAAGGTCCAGACCCGCGCATCCGGAGTCGAGGTCCAGCTTTGCGCCAGTTCGGGAATCGCCGTGCCGTCGACGCCAATTTCACTCAGGGTGTTATAAACCGCCGAGAAGCCGACAAAGGTGAAGGTATCGGCCCAGGAGCCGGGGTCTCTCGAATCGGTGGTGCTGCCACCGGCCAGGCCCAGGCGCAGCACGCCGCCCGGTTTCGGCGTGGCCTCTGCAGCGAATGCGCCGAATGGCAGGCCCATGGAAAACGCCCCGGCCACGGCGGCCGCTGCAGCGCTGTATTTGAGGAAGTCGCGACGCGGGAAAGCGGATTGCTGAGTAATTTTGTTGTTGTTATCGCTCATTGGATTGCCCCTGATCACACGCTAAATGAAATTGGCACCACGCAAGACACCGGGCCTGGGCCCGGTGCACATACATTTCGATGGGTAAACCGTCACACCTGGATCGCCTTCACTTCGACGAATTCGTTCAGTCCCTCCTCCCCCCATTCCCGGCCATTGCCAGACTGTTTGTAGCCGCCGAACGGCGCCTGATAATTGAATGCCGCGCCGTTGAGGAAGCACTGCCCGGCGCGCAGTTGCCGGCCCAATTGCAGGGCGCGCTCGGCACTGCCGGCCCAGACCGCGCTGGACAGGCCGAACGGCGAGTCATTGGCCAGCTGGATCGCTTGCGCCTCATCGGCATAGGGAATCAGGCACAGCACCGGGCCGAAGATTTCTTCCTGGGCGATGCGCATGCGGTTGTCGACGTCGGCGAACAGCGTCGGGCTGACGTAGTAACCGCGCTCGAACGCCGCCGGGGTGTCGCCACCACAGAGCAGGCGCGCACCTTCCTCCTGACCCATACGGATGTAGTCGAGCACGCTGCGCCGCTGTGCAGCGGAACACATCGGCCCGAGGAAACTCTGCGGGTCCAGTGGGTCGCCCATGACCAGGCTGCGGGTTTCGGCCAACGCAATGTCCACGGCCTCGGCATAGCGGCTGGCCGGCAGCAGCATGCGGGTCAAGGCGGTGCAGGTTTGTCCGGAATTGATCATCACGTCCTGCACGCCATAACGCACGGCGGCAGCGAGGTCAGCGTCCTCGGCGATCAGCAGCGGCGACTTGCCGCCCAGCTCCAGACAGACCCGCTTGACCGAGGGCGCAGCGGCCTGGGCCACTCGCACCCCGGCGCCGGTGGAGCCGGTGAACGACAGCATGTCGACGTCCGGGTGCCGGGCCAGGGCTTCGCCGACCTTGGAGCCCGGTCCGCTGACCAGGTTGAACACCCCGGCCGGCAAGCCGACGTCGGCAATCATCTGTGCCAGCAGAAACGCATGCAGCGGGGTTTCCTGGCTTGGCTTGAGCACCACGGTGCAGCCCGCAGCCAATGCCGGCGCCAGCTTGCCGATTAACTGGTGCAGCGGGTAATTCCACGGGTTGATAAAAGCGCAGACGCCCACCGCTTCACGGATTACCAGCGAGTTGCCGACTTCCCGCACTTCGTCCATCAGTCCAGCCAATTCGACGTACTGCTCAAGCCCGGCAATCGGTCCGTCGACCTGCACTGCGCGGCACCACTGCACCGGCATGCCCAGTTCAGCGGTGATCACCGCCGCCATCTCATCGGCACGGCTGCGCAACTGCTCGGCCAACGCCCGAATGTAGCTGGCGCGAACGCTGGACGGGGTACGCGACCAACTGGCGAACGCCTTGCGTGCAGCCGCTACGGCGGCATCGACATCGCGCTCATCGCCCAGCGGTACGCTGCCGGCAATCTCTTCGGTGGCCGGGTTGATCACCTCGGCGATGCCCTGTCCCGACGGGGTTTGCCAGCGGCCATCGATAAACAGTGTCTTGTGATTAAGCATGTGGCCGAGCCTCCATCAACTCCTGGGCACAACGGGCAATGCGCTGACAGGCATCGCGCAACGGCGCTTCTGCCACCACCAGCCCCAGGCGGATATGCCCGGCGGCACTCGGGCCAAAGGCCTCACCGGCGAGCACCGAGACGCCGTGGCGATCCAGCAGGCGATCGGCGAACGCCTGGGCGCTGAGGCCGGTGGCGCGGATATCGAGCATCACGAACATCCCGCCGTCGGGCTTCAAGGCGCTCACCCCGGGGCAGTCGGCGAGGTTGGCGCAGACCAGGTCGCGGCGCTGGCGATAGGCGTCACGCATCGCCGTCAGTTCTGGCAGATCACTCTCCAGGGCGATCACCGCCGCGTCCTGAACGAAATCCGGCGAGCCGTAGAGCATGCACAGCGCCAGATTTTCCAGGTGCGTGGCCAGTGCCGGCGGCGCGACCACCCAGCCCACACGCCAGCCGGTCATGGCGTGGGATTTCGACAGGCTGTTGAGGGTCGCGGTGCGCTCGGCCATACCCGGCAGGCTCGCCGGGCTGACGTGCTCGCCGTCGAACAACAGTTCGCTGTAGACCTCGTCGCTGATCAGCCACAGGTCGTGGCCGATGCACAATTCGGCCAGCGCTTGCCAGGTAGCGCGCGGCAGGCTCGCCCCCGACGGGTTATGCGGGCTGTTCAGGGCCAGGGCGCGGGTCCGCGGGGTGATGCGCGCGGCAACGTCTTCGGGCAACACCCGAAAGCCGTTTTCCGAGCGTACCGGCACCGGCACCACCACCGCGCCACAGGCGCCGAACACCGCTTCATAGGTCACGTACATCGGCTCGGCGACAATCACTTCATCGCCTGGATTGAGCACGCATTGGGCGACGCTGAACAGCGCACACTGGGCGCCGGCCAGTACCGTCACCTGATCCGCCGAGACCACCTGGCCACTGCGCTGCTGATGCCTGCGGGCGATGGCTGCACGCAAGGCGGGCTTGCCGCGCACATCGGCGTAATGGGTGTTGCCGGCCAGAAGGCTGTCGATGGCGCCCTGGACGATGGGCTGTGGGGTATCGAAGTCTGGATCGCCCACCGACAGCAGCAAAATGTCCTGGCCCTGTCTGCGCAAGGCCAGGGCGCGGTAGTGAATGTCCCAGGCGGCAGCGCCGTCGCCGGCGATGCGTTGGGTCAGATCGGAAAAACGCATGCGGGTGTCCTCCTCGGATCAATGGGCACAAGCGTGCTTGAGTTCGATCAGCGTCACGCCGTTGCGCTTGAAGCCGTGGCGCAGATCGGTCTGCAGTTCGGCCAGGCTTTGTGGCTGGCTCACGGTGCAACCGAAGGCACGGGCCAGCGCGGCGAAATCCGGGTTGCGTGGCAGTACGCCTATTGGCTCGATATCCAGGCCGAGCATGTCGTCGCGGATCTGTCCCAGGGCGTCGTTGTTCCACAGCAGCACCACCAGCGGGCTGTCCAGTTCTTCGACGGCCGTGGCCAGTTCCTGCGCGGTGTAGAGGAAGCCGCCGTCACCCACCAGCACCAGGCCGGGACGCTGGGGCGCGCCGAACTTGGCGCCGATCCCGGCCGGCAGGCCGTAGCCCAAGGTGCCGTAGCCGGTCGGGTGCAACCAACTGCGCGGCGCCAGCGAATCAAAGGCGTAGTTACCGGTGTAGGCCAGTTGGGTCATGTCGGTGCTGATAAAGGCGTTGTCCGGCAACTCGGCGGCGATGCGTTGCAAGATCGCCTGATGGATCGACTGCAACGGACCGTGGCCGCTTTTTACCGCTTCACGCAATGCCGCCACAGAGGCAATCGCCGCACTGGCGTCACGCACCTGCGCGGGCAGGCGCTCAAGCAACGCAGACAGGGTTTGCCCGGCGTCACCGTGCAAGGCCACGGCACAGGGGTAGAAATCGTTGAACTTGCGCGGGTCGATATCCACCCGCAGCACGTCGCCATTGACTGGCAGGCGCTCGCGCCAGAAATCGGTGTCGGCCATCTCGGTGCCGACCGCCAGCACCACATCGGCTTCGGCGATCAGCTTCCAGCCCGGCTCCACGCACAGCGACGAACCGGCATTCAGTGGCGCATCGGGTGGCAGCAGGCCTTTGCCAGCGACGCTGGTGAACAGTGGCGCGGCCAATCGAGTGCTGAGTTCTTGCAGTTGCGATGCGGCATTCAAGGCACCGCCACCGGCGATGATCATCGGCCGTTTGGCGCTTTGCAGTTTGGCGACGGCCTGTTCGAGCACAGCGACGGCTGGCGTGCCGCGACCGGGACGACGCACCACCTCGTTGCTCCAGTCGCGGGCGATCGGTGCTGCCAACACGTCCAGCGGTACGGAAATGTGCACCGGGCGCGGACGCTCGCTGTCGAACACCGCATAAGCGCGGGCGATCAATTCGGGCAGGTCTTCGGCGGTCAGGGCCACCGCCGAAAACGCAGTGATAGGCGCGGTCATGGCGCGCTGATCCTGGCACTCGTGGAGGATGCCCCAGCCCTTGCCGAGGCTGGCGGTGTGGTTGACGCTGGAAATCACCAGCATCGGGATCGAGTCGGCATAAGCTTGGCCGATCCCAGTGGCGGCGTTGGTGACGCCGGGACCGGTGATGACGAAACACACGCCCGGCTTGCCGCTGACCCGCGCATAGCCGTCAGCCATGAAACTGGCGCCCTGCTCGTGGCGGGTCAGGACGTGGCGAATGCCGCTGCCGGGCAACCCGCGATACAGCTCCAGGGTGTGCACCCCGGGAATACCGAAGACGGTGTCGACCCCATAATTAGCCAGCAGGCGCACCAGGGCCTGGCCGCCGGTCAAGGATGTCTGTTGCATGTTCTGTTCCTCACGCATGGCCGAGGCGAATCAACGCGTCGACCGCAGTCGTGCCAGCGGCGCCGACCAACAATGGGTTCACATCGAGTTCCAGCAGTTGCCCGGCGTTTTCGCAGGCGTAGTCGGCGACCGCGCGAATTGCCGCGACCAGACTGTCGAGGTCCGCCGCTTCACGGCCGCGAAAGCCTTGCAGCAAGGCGGCGCTGCGCAGACTCAGCAGCGCGTTGCGGATCGCACCGTCGGTGGTTGGCAGCAACAGGCAGCGGCTGTCCTTGAGCAACTCGACCAACACGCCGCCGGCGCCGATCACCAGGGCCAGGGCGAAATCGCTCTCGCGCTTGATCCCGACAATCAGCTCGGCCAGCGGTGGCTGGGCCATCGGTTCCAGCAGCAGATGCTCGACCGCCACGTCAGGCGCGTAGGCTTTGATACTGGCGGTCATCTTTGTCAGGGCGGCGTCAAGAGCGGCTTCGTCCTTTAGATTGAGCGCCACGGCACCGGCCTCGGTCTTGTGCGGCAGTTGCGCACTGACGGCCTTGAGTACCAGCGGATAACCGAGCTTTTGCGCATCCTTAAGTGCATTGGCCGGCGTGCTCAGCACGCCGTTCGGCGTCGGCAGGCCAAAGGCGCGCAACGCTTGCTTCGAATCCCATTCGTTGAGCAACCGGCCTTCGCCGGTGAGGGCTTGCGGGCACACCGGCACACGCGCCGATTCGCCCAGCGCCAACAAGGCTTGGCGATTTTGCTGATAACCGGCAATCCGCCCCCAGGCAGCCAGGCCATCCTCCACCCCTTGCAGGGCCGCTACGCCTTGGGCGTGCAGACGTTCACGGGCGTGAGGCGGCAGCAGTTCGGGGAAGGCCGAGGTGACGAAACCGGTCTTGCCATGGCGTAGCAGCGCCTTGCAATACAGGTCCAGCAGCAGGTCACATTCCTTTCGCTCGCCGGTGAATTCGGCCGGGTAATCGAGTACCAGCATTGCCGCATCCGCTTCGGTGCGCAGGGCACTGTCGAGCATGCGGTTCAGGGCTTCGCCGTCACCCCAGATCGCCGTGGTGAAGTCCAACGGGTTAACCAGGTTGGCGTAGCTCGGCAGCACCTGCGCCAGTTCGCCGACTTGTCCGTTGTCGAGCTTGGGCAGCGTCAATTCATTGCGTTCAGCGTAATCGGCGATCAGTCCCGCATCGCCGCCAGAACAGGCCAGCGCGATCAGGCTGTTGCCCGCCGGCAGGTTGCCGCAGGCCGCCGCTTTCAGGGTTTCGACAAAGCTCACCGGACCGCTGACGCGGATCACCCCGAGGCGCTCGAACAGCGCGTCATACAAGGTATCGGAGCCAGACAACGAGCTGGTGTGACTTAGGGCCAGCTCGGCACCGATCTGCGACACCCCGGTTTTCAGGGCAATGATCGGGATGCCTTTCTCCAGTGCCTTGTGCGCGGCGCGGGCAAATCCCGGGACATTTTTCAGACCTTCCAGGTGCAAGCCGATGGCGGTGACGCGCGGCTCGTCGAGCAGCACGTCCATCAATTCGGCGACGCCCAGTTGCGCCTGGTTGCCCACCGAAGCCATGTAGGCCACCGGCAGCGAGCGATCGCTCATCGACAGGTTGTAGGCGAAGTTGCCGCTCTGGGTCAGCACCGCCACCCCCTTCTCCACCGCCTTGCCGCCATGGGCCACCGGCCACAACGCCGAGCTGTGCAAGTAATCCAGCAGGCCGTAGCAGTTGGGGCCGAGCAAGGCCATCTCGCCAGCGGCCTGCAGCAATTGTTGCTGCAAGGCCTGGCCTTCGGCTCCGGATTCGGCAAAGCCGGAGGCATAGCAGATCGCTCCGCCGGCACCGATGGCCGCCAGTTCGGCGACGCAGGTCAGGGTCAGCTCGCGGTTGGTGGCGATGAACACCGCGTCCGGGCCACAGGGCAGCTCGGCGATGCTGCGCACGCACGGCACGCCTTCGAGGCTGTCGTGCTGCGGGTTGACCAGCCACATTTGTCCAGCGTAGCCGCCTTCGGCACAGCGTTTGAGGGCACGGGCCATGCTGCGGCCGCCGACAAACGCCACGTGCTGTGGTGCGAGCAGGCGTTTGAGGTTGTCACGAATCATCTGGGACATGGCAGTTCTCCGGAACCGATCAACGCAGCAGTGGGCGCAGCAGCTCTCGGGAAATGATGTGGCGCTGGATTTCCGACGTGCCTTCCCAGATCCGCTCGATCCGCGCGTTACGCCAAATGCGTTCCACCGGTCCCTCGTCCATCAAGCCCATGCCGCCGAAAATCTGCACCGCCTCGTCGGCCGCGCGACCCAGCACTTCACTGGCGAACAGCTTGGCCATGCCGGCTTCGCCGTCGGTCATGCTGCCCTGATCCATTTTCCAGGCGGTGTGCAGGGTCAACAGTTCGGCCGCACGGATTTGCGTGGCCATGTCCGCCAGCTTGAACGACACGCCCTGATAGCTGCCGATCGGCTGGCCGAACTGTTGGCGGTCCGCCGCCCATTGCAGCGACACATCGAGTGCGCGCTGTGCCTGGCCGACGCAGTTGGCAGCGACCATCACCCGGCCAGCGGTCAGCCAGGCGTTGGCCACTTCCCAGCCCTTGCCCACTTCGCCAAGGACTTTGGACGCCGGCACGCGGCAGTCGTCGAAGAACATCTCAAAGGTGTGATAACCACGGTTGCTCACGCACTTGGGACCGCGGCGGATGGTCATGCCCGGGGTGTCGCGGTCCACCAGGAACGAGGTCACGGCGTTGCGTTTTCGGCCGTTGTGCTCGTAGGTGTCAGTGACTGCGAAGACAATGGCGAAATCGGCGTGGCCGGCATGGCTGATGAAGTGCTTGCTGCCATTGAGGATGAAATCGTCGCCGTCACGCACGGCGCGGGTCTTGATCGCGTTGGCGTCGGAGCCGGCGCCCGGTTCGGTGAGGGCGAAGCAGTCGATCTTCTCGCCCTGGATGCACGGCAACAGGTAGTCGTTGATCTGCTCGTCTTTACAGGCCATGAGGATTTTCGACGGCCGTGCGACGAACACATGCAGCGCCCAAGAGACCTTGGACAGTTCGCGCTCGATCAGCGCCTGGGACAGGTAGTCGAGGCCGCCACCGCCGACTTCTTCGGGCATGTTGAACGCATAGAAGCCCGCGGCAATCGCCTTGCCACGGATCTGTGCGGCCAACTCGGGCGACACTTCGTCAGCGCGGTCGACCGCTTCTTCATGGGGCAGCAATTCCTTGGCGACAAAGCTGCGGACCGCTTCCACCAACATTTCTTGTTCTTGGGTCAGTTGGAAATTCATGGTGTTACCTGTTGTGCGTGTGCTGTAGGAGTTCGGGTTGATCAGCGACCGACAAAACGCGCGGGGCGTTTTTCCATGGCGGCGCGCAGGGCTTCGTTGCCGTCCTCGCTGCGACCGCAGAGCAGACCGGCATCCAGTTCGGCCTGCAGCTGATCGGCGAGGCTGCGTTCGGCGCCTTCGCGGATGAGCTTCTTGGTCTGCGCAAAGGCGAAGGTCGGGCCGTTGGCCAGGCGCGTTGCCAGCTCGGCGGCGACACTCTGCAGCTGCTCGTCGGCGCAGACTTCACCCACCAGGCCAGCCGCCAGGGCGCGATCGGCACCCCAGAGTTCGTCGAGGAACAACAGGCGCTTGGCCTGCTCGCTGCCGATCAGCCGCGGCAAGTGCCAACTGGCGCCAGCGTCTGGCGAATAGGCCATGCCGGTGTAGCCGGCCTTGAAACGTGCCGATTGCGCGGCGATGCGCAGGTCGC
Organism: Pseudomonas sp. Pse1; assembly: GCF_024519635.1. Classification (NCBI taxonomy): domain Bacteria; kingdom Pseudomonadati; phylum Pseudomonadota; class Gammaproteobacteria; order Pseudomonadales; family Pseudomonadaceae; genus Pseudomonas; species Pseudomonas sp. Pse1. Next base: position 189,931 of record NZ_JALJRO010000001.1, on the reverse strand, counting down.
AGCACAGGGTCAGGTCCATCCCGGCGCCCACTGCCGTGCCGTTGATGGCGGCGATGGTGGGTTTTTCCAGGCTGTGCAGACGGGTCATCAGGGCGTGGGCGGTTTGTGTCCAGCCGTAGGTTTCCAGAGCGCCGCGAGCTTCGGCTTCGGCCCATTCATCCAGGTCGGCGCCGGCACAGAAGCTGCGACCACTGCCGGTCAACACCACCACGCGCACGGCCGGGTCGGCGTTGTGGGCGTCGAGCAAGGCATGCAGGGCTTTCAGGCTCGGGATATCCAGCGCATTGCGCTGGGCGGGACGGTTGAGGGTGATCCAGGCAACGCCTGCTTCGACCTGGCTGAGCAGGGACGACTGAGTAGTCATGGGAATCCTCGAATTATTGTGTTTGGCGTGAGGTGCTGCGACTTGAGATCATACTAAACGAGTGTTCAGTAAGGCGGCAATCGCCGGCCAAATCCGCTGTAACAGTTTGCGAAAACAAGTAAGCACTTGAATTTCATGGGTTAATTGATACTGCTAGAAGGCAGGCCGCCGGCCCTGTTACAACTTTGTACAACTGGCCACAGAAACGCGGCGACTCTGGCAAGTTTTCAGCGCTGACGTACACTGATAGACCCGGTTCAACGGATCGAGGGCGGTCTTCGCCACACCGGTAGCGTCTACTGATCTGAGTGATGCCAGTATGAAAACGCTTACGTCCCTGGGTAGCTGTTTCTTAGCCTGTGCCCTGTGCAGCGACTGGGCCAGTGCGGCCGTCAATAACCGGTACTACGCCACCGGTTACGACTGCGCCGTCACGGCGATCAGCATCGAAAAGCTGATTTGTCGCGACCCGCAACTGGCGCGCATGAATCTCGAATTGATCCGCCTGTACCGCCTGGCCCTCACTGATCAGCGCTCGCAACCGCCACCCGACAAAATTGTCACCGACCAGCGTTTCTGGCTGCTGGCCCGTGATCAGTGCGCCAACGCCATTTACCCCAAGGTCTGCACCATTGAACGCTATGCCGAGCGGGCGTTCGAGTTGCGCCGCGGCTCGGCCATCGTCCGGACCAAAGACCCGGATCGCCTGACCGAAGGCCCGGTGGCGTTTCGCTGCAACGGACAACACGCGCCCATCACCGCCACTTACTTCAATGCCGGGCCGAATGTGGTCTATCTCAAGTGGGCGGACACCTCGATCACCCTGAGCCAGGTCTCCAGTGAAACCGGCACGCGCTACAGTAACCAGGGCAACGAGGACAATTACAGTTTCTGGCAGAACGGTGCTCTGGCGATGTTGTACCGGCCTGGCGCGCCGTCAGTCATCTGCAACCTCGAACCGGTGGGATAAACAGGAGGTATCGATGCGCCAGATACTCAGCAAGGAACCCTGGTGGGCCGTCCCGCCCCAACCCGGACAGGATGAATCGGATCTGGACTGGGGCTGGCTGGTGACCTGGAATGAAGGCGAACCGCGCTTCGAGTTCGTCAAGCAACGGCCGTCAGACAATGAGATCCGCAATCGCAAGAGTTGCCGGATTACCTCACCGGAATAATCGTACGCGGGCCTGCCTCGGATGCCGGCCCGCTGCGCAGGTTTCAGACATTCACAATCCGCTCGAATCCGCCAAAGATCATCCGTTGGCCGTCGAACGGCATTTGATTGCCCTCGGCCTGCAGGCGCGGGTCGGCCATGAATGTGGCCATGGCGCTGTCGCGGGTCGGGCGGTCAGGCCAGATAATCCAGGAGAACACCACGGTCTCCCCCTCTTCGCACTTCACCGCCATCGGGAACGAGGTCACCTTGCCTTCCGGCACATCCTCGCCCCAACACTCACTGACATTCAGCGCGCCGTTCTCTTTGAAGATCACCGCCATGCGCTCGGCGTGCTGGCGAAACTCTTCGCGTTTGGCGGTTGGCACCGCGATAACAAATCCATCGACGTAGGACATGGTCGTTCTCCTGATCAATATGGGGGGGTGCTGATTAGTCGGCTGGCGTTGCGGCGGATCGACACCCGCCGCCCATCGCCCGACCAGCGGCAGCCTCAACAGGCGTTAATTAAAACGATCCACATCTCTTAATACTTGAAGATTAGTACTTTCAATTTTTTCACATTAGTTTCACCTCCGCCCCACCTGCCGCTCGGCAAAGTACCAACTATTAATCGGCCATTAATGGCATCCAGCCAATTGAACTGATTGTTTATAGACAACCAATGACGGGTGAACTCCGTGACCAATAGCGCGTTGTCGACAACGTTCTTACAAACACTTCGCAAACATCCTCTCTTAAAATGGATACTCGTCTTATGGGGACTCGGTCTAGCCGTTCTGGTCATGGGACTGATGCTGTGGCCAAGGTCGCCGACCCTGCTTGCGCAAGGCAATCATCTGGCCGAGAGCCGTCTCATTGAACAGTGGCAGGCTGGCGAACTGGTGGTGCTGGTACGACATGCCGAACGCTGCGACCAGTCGAACAACCCCTGCCTGGGTCCGCCAGACGGCATTACCCGTGTCGGAGAGCTGGCCTCTGCCAATGTCGGCAAGGCCCTCAGTCTATTAGGGCTGGAGCGCACGGACGTGTTGACCAGCCCCACCACCCGGACCGTGCAAACCGCACATTCGATGTTCTCTCGCGAGGTCACCCAGCAGGAATGGCTCGCGGCCTGCGGCACCACCCTGCGCGACGAAGTCGTGGCGCACAAAAGCGCCCGGCGCAATCTGGTGCTGGTAACCCACAGCGGCTGCATCAGCGAATTCGAAGCGCAAAATGGTTTCAGGCGGGCCATGAAGGCCGCCTACACCAGTGCGTTGTTTGTGACGATCAAACCGGATGGGCAACTTGAGGTGCTGGGCACTTTGAATACCGAAGACTGGCCCATCGTGCTGAATAAACAAATAGCCAAGAATTAGACCGGTTTATCGATGGAATTAACTGTGCTTACAGCATTTGGACAGTTTTCATTTCCTAGAATCCAACCCGCCATGTAACCAACTTTTACAACCTTACAGCGTGCTGCTGTGCGGTTGTGTTCATGCCTTTTGCCAACAAGGTTGCCTCATGAAGAGCACGTGCACCTCGCTCACGTCGTTGCGCTCGGCGGATGACACTGTCTTGACCTCCCGACGCTGGGCGTTGGGCGGACTGATACTGGCCTTCGCCCTGTTCTACCTGTTGCCCTTGATGTTCCATGGTCTGTGGATTCCCGACGAGCCACGCTATGCGCAGATCAGCCAGGAGATGCTGCAGACTGGCAATTGGGTAGCGCCGCACTTCATGGGTTTTCGCTACTTCGAAAAGCCGGCGGCCGGCTACTGGATGATCGCCCTGGGCCAGGCGATCTTCGGCGAAAACCTGTTCGGGGTGCGTATCGCGTCCGCCCTGAGCACCGGGTTCAGCGTGTGGCTGGCGTACTGGCTGGCCAGCCGGCTGTGGAGTGACCCACGCAAGTCATTCGCTGCGGCGCTGCTCTATATGAGTTTTGGCCTGATCGCCGGCCAGGCGGGCTACGCCAACCTCGACCCGCAATTTACCCTCTGGGTCAACTTGAGCCTGGTGGCGCTGTGGCTGGCCCTCGACAGCCAAACGTCACCTGGCCGCCTGGGTGCCTGGACCCTGCTCGGCATTGCCTGCGGCATGGGGGTCATGACCAAGGGTTTTCTCGCCTGGTTGCTGCCCGTGGTGGTGGCCGTGCCTTACATGCTCTGGCAACGGCGTTTTGCCGAACTGTTGCGCTATGGGCCGGTGGCGCTGATTGCAGCAGTTGCCGTGAGCCTGCCCTGGGCGTTGGCAATCCATAGCCAGGAACCGGACTTCTGGCGCTTCTTCTTCTGGAATGAGCATATTCGCCGTTTTTCCGCCGACAACGCCCAGCACCTGCGTCCCTGGTGGTTCTTCCTGCCGATCATGGTGGCGGCGAGTCTGCCATGGGCAGCCCTGCTGCCGACCACGCTGGCCCAGGCCTGGAACACCCGTCGGCAATCCACGGTCGGCTTTCTATTGCTCTGGTTCTTGCTTCCCCTGGGCATTTTCAGCCTGAGCAAGGGCAAGCTGCCCACCTACATCATGCCGTGCCTGTTGCCGCTGGCGTTGTTGATGGCCCGTGCCCTGATCGACCGGGTCAACCAAGGCAAAAGCCGGGTACTGCGCATCAACGGTCTGCTCAACGTGACCATTGCCAGTGTGGCGCTGGTGGGCCTGGTTTATCTGCAACTGCGCAAGCCGATCTTTGGCCACGGGGAGATGTTTACCCTGTCCCTGGGTTTTATTGTGCTGGTCGGCTGGATTCTCGCCAACGCCCTGCAGGCACTGCGTCCGTTACAGTTCTGGGCCGCTCCGGCGCTGGGCATCTGGCTGCTGGTGGCGCTGCTGCCGGCGTCGATGCCGGCTTCGCTGGTGCACGACAAAATGCCCGATCAGTTTATTGCCGAACATCAGCGGGTATTGAGTGAAACCCGTTCGTTGCTGAGTAACGACCTGGGCGCCGCTTCCGCCCTGTCGTGGCGCCTGAATCGGGCGCAAGTCGACCTGTACAACACGGTCGGCGAACTCAAGTACGGCAGCTCCTTTCCCGAGGCCGAGGCACGCAAAGTCGACCTGGCCGGCATACAGCAATGGATGAGCGCAGCGCGCAAACAGGGTTCGGTTGGTGTGGTGATGCGGGTCAACAGTGCCCTTGAGGAACAGGAAGTGTTGCTGCTGCCCACCGATGGCCAACGCTATGAACGGGGCAACCTGCTGATCCTGATTTTCCCGCAGCAGCCTTGAAAATTGCTCCCTGGGCGCAATAGCGGATAGTCATGATTGACGTCGACAACAAGGTGCCGCTGGCCATGCAAAACCACGGTGTGCCGTTGGTCCAGGCGGGGGCGGAGTCGAGGGACATCACAAACTCTAACAACAAGCATTCCCATTCGCACTCATGCACCATTCAATCGAATGCAAATACAAACAACATTGATTAACGATTTATTTGACGTTTTTTTCTCATCACCCACACTAAATTGCCAGCCCACGAAATTCATGCGAATGATTCGCATTTTTTGCGCAAGCTGCACGGACTGCGGAACGGAAAGTGAGGCTTGCCCAACGATTCCATCACCACCGCAGGAGCTTGCCCCCTTATGAATCCTCGCCTCCCCGCGCGCCTCAAGGCCGCCTTTCTCGTTACCGCCCTGCTCGGCGCAGGCCATGTTTATGCGGCGCCCAGCGCTGAAGGGATCGTGGTCTACAACGCCCAGCACGAAGGCCTGACCAAGGCCTGGGTCGAAGGGTTTACCCGTGAAACCGGGATAAAGGTCACCCTGCGCAACGGCGATGACAGCGAGATGGGCAACCAACTGGTGCAGGAAGGTGCGGCCTCCCCGGCCGATGTATTCCTCACCGAGAACTCGCCGTCGATGGTACTGGTGGAGAACGCCGGGCTGTTCACCCCGGTAGCGCCTGCGACCCTGGAGCAAGTCGGCGCGCCCTATCGTCCGGCCCACGGTAAATGGGTCGGTATTGCTGCGCGTTCAACGGTGTTTGTCTACAACACCAGCAAGCTCAGCGAGGCCGCATTGCCCAAGTCCCTGATGGATCTTGCCGATCCGGCCTGGAAAGGTCGCTGGGCCGCCTCGCCGGCCGGCGCCGACTTCCAGGCAATCGTCAGCGCGGTGCTGGAACTCAAGGGCGAAGCCGCGACCCTCGAATGGCTCAAGGGCATGAAGGCCAACGCCACGGCCTATCGCGGCAACAGCGCGGTGCTCAAGGCGGTGAATGCCGGGCAGATCGACGGCGGCGTGATCTACCACTACTACAGCTTCGTCGACCAGAACAAAACCGGGGAAAACAGCAAGAACACCACGCTGCACTACTTCAAGCACAAGGACCCGGGTGCCTTTGTCAGCCTGTCCGGCGGCGGCGTGCTGGCCTCCAGCAAACATCAGGAAGAAGCCCAGGCGTTCCTCAAGTGGATCACCGGCAAAGACGGTCAAGCGATTCTCAAGGACGGAAAATCCTTCGAGTACGCAGTCGGCAAAGACGCCGAGTCCAATCCGAAGCTGGTGCCGCTGGCGCAACTGGACGCACCGGCCATTGACGTTTCCCGACTCAATAGCAAAAAAGCCGTTGAACTGATGACTCAGGCAGGGTTGTTGTAAGCCCATGTCCAAGCCCGTTTCGCTAGCGGATAGCCGCGACGCTGCCCGCACGGCAACGCCCGTGACCCTACGCCCGGTTTCCCGGCATCGCGTCGGCGGCTGGGTGATTGCGGCGTCGATCCTGGTGTCGTTGCTGGCGTTGATCCCCCTGGCGTTCGTCATCGGTGTTTCGCTGCAGACCGGCTGGGCGACCATCGTCCAGCTGGTTTTCCGTCCACGGGTCGGCGAATTGCTGATCAACACTGCCCTGTTGGTGTTGATCACCCTGCCACTGTGCATTGTGCTCGGCGTGGCGTTGGCGTGGCTGACCGAGCGCACCGACCTGCCAGGACGGCGCCTGTGGTCGGTGCTGGCAATTGCGCCGATCGCGGTGCCGGCCTTCGTCCACAGCTACGCCTGGGTCAGTCTGGTGCCGCCGATCCACGGTTTGTTTGCCGCGGTCCTGGTGTCGGTGATCGCCTATTTCCCGTTCCTCTATTTACCCGTGGCCGCCACCCTGCGCCGGCTGGACCCGGCAATAGAAGACGTGGGCGAATCCCTTGGGCTGAAACCCTGGGCGGTGTTCTTTCGCCTGGTGCTGCCGCAATTGCGTCTGGCGATCTGCGGCGGCGCCTTGCTAGTGGGCCTGCATCTGCTCGCCGAATACGGCCTGTACGCGATGATTCGCTTCGACACCTTCACCACGGCGATCTTTGATCAGTTCCAGTCATCGTTCAACGGCCCGGCCGCCAATATGCTGGCCGGCGTATTGGCGTTGTGCTGCCTGGTGCTGCTGACAGTGGAATCGGCGGCACGGGGCAAGGCGCGTTATGCCAGGGTCGGTTCCGGCAGCGCGCGTATCCAGCGCACCCAGCTATTGCGCGGCAAGAGCAGAGCCGTGGCGCTGGGGTTACCGATCATCACCAGCGCGCTGGCCCTCGGCGTGCCGTTGCTCACCTTGGGGCAGTGGCTGCTGGCCGGTGGCACCGAGGTGTGGCGCATGGCCGAGATCCTTCCGGCATTGCAGCAGACATTCTTGCTGGCTGGCTTTGGCGCACTCATTACCACGGTGGCGGCGGTGCCGGTGGCCTGGCTGTCGATTCGCGCTCCGGGCCGACTGCATCGCCTGCTGGAAAGCTGCAACTACATCACCAGTTCGTTGCCCGGCATTGTCGTCGCCCTGGCGCTGGTGACAGTGACCATCCACTACGCCCGGCCCATTTACCAGACCACCGTGACCGTGCTGCTGGCGTACCTGTTGATGTTCCTGCCGCGAGCATTGGTCAGTTTGCGCGCCGGCATCGCCCAGGCCCCGGTGGAGCTGGAAAACATCGCCCGCAGCCTCGGTCGCTCACCGAGCCAGGCGCTGTGGCTGATCACCTTGCGCCTGGCCGCACCCGGTGCAGCGGCTGGCGCGGCCCTGGTGTTCCTGGCAATCACCAACGAACTGACCGCCACGCTGCTGCTGTCACCCAGCGGCACGCGCACCCTGGCCACCGGCTTCTGGGCGATGACCAGTGAAATCGACTACGCGGCGGCAGCGCCTTATGCGCTGATGATGATCCTGTTGTCGATGCCCCTGACCGCTCTTCTCTATCACCAATCCAAACGTACGGCAGGCCGATGAACGCCCTTGAACTCAACGCCCTCTACAAGACTTTCGGCAGCCTGCCGGCGCTGGACGACGTCAATCTTTCGGTGCCGGCGGGCAGCCGCACGGCCATCGTCGGCCCTTCGGGCTCGGGCAAAACCACCTTGCTGCGAATGATCGCCGGCTTCGAGTTTCCCGACACTGGCAGCATCCGGCTCAGCGGCCAGACCTTGGTGGACGCGACCACTCAGGTGCCAGCCCATCAGCGCTCAATCGGTTATGTACCGCAGGACGGTGCGCTGTTCCCCCATATGACGGTGGCCGGCAATATCGGCTTCGGCCTGTCCGGCACGGCGACGGCAAAGCAGCAACGCATCGCCGAACTGCTGGAGAGCGTGGTGCTGGAACCCCACATGGCCAAGCGTTGGCCCCACGAATTGTCGGGCGGCCAGCAACAGCGTGTGGCGCTGGCCCGGGCGCTGGCTCAGCGGCCGCGACTGATGCTGCTGGATGAGCCCTTCTCGGCGCTGGACACCGGTTTGCGCGCCTCGATGCGCAAGATGGTTGCCAAACTGCTTTCAGACGCCGGCGTCACCACCATTCTGGTGACCCACGACCAGGCCGAGGCGTTGTCGTTCGCCGATCAGTTGGCGGTGATGCGCCAGGGACGACTGGTCCAGGCCGGACAGCCGATGGACCTGTACCTGCGCCCCCACGACAGCCAGACCGCGTTTTTCCTCGGCGATGCGGTGGTGATGCCGGCCCGGGTCGAAGACGGCTGGGCCACCTGCGACCTGGGCCGGGTCCAGGTCAACAATCCGCTCCATCGCGGCCCGGCGCACATCATGTTGCGTCCGGAACAGTTGCATCTGGTGCCGCACTCGGGCCCGGCGCACCAGGCTAACGGCTGCCTGGGGGTGGTCACCGACCGCGATTTCGGCGGCAATGTCTGCACCTTGACCGTCGAGTTGCATACCCGGCTTTGCCCGCTGCACGGTCATCCCGGTAACCGCTCGCTGCTGGTGCGCAGCTCGGGCATCGGTGCGCCACCAACCGGCAGCACGGTACACATATCTGCCCTGGGTGACGCCCATGTGCTGGCCGACACGGTGGTCCACGACAATGACGCCATTACCTCACAAGTCACTTTATAAAACAGCTGTAATGCACTGTTTATAAGGACTAAAGATCGAAACGATCGACCGCGCGCCGGCGCTCGTTATCGTCGCGCACGTCGTAACTGGCAGTGGTCTGGATGTTGCTGTGGTGCGCCAGCTTCTGCGCGATCGACAGGTCGTGCTCCTCGATCACCCGGGTAATGAATGAACGGCGGAAGTCGTGGGGCATGATTTTCACCCCGACCTGGGTGCCACGCTGACGGGCGATGTAGTAGATCGCGTGCTTGGTGATGCGTTCGCGGGTGATGTGGCTGCCGCGGCGAATTCGGTTGAACAGAAAACCATCGTCTTCCTGGCCTTCCACCAGAAATGAGCGACGCAGGTCGAGCCAGGCCTGGAGCTTGTCGAACGCCCAGGTCGGGGCGTACTTGATCAACTGTTTATTCCCCTTGCCGGTCACCTGCAGGCTGCGCTCGCTGAAGTCGACCTGGGCCAGATCGAGGTTCACCGATTCGGACTTGCGCATTCCCGAGCCATATAACAAGGCAATCACTGCCGCGTCGCGCAGGCCCTGGGGGCGCGGGTCGGCGGCGCACACGGCCATCAGGTCGTGGATCAGCGTGCGCTTGAGGTTGCGCCCCTGGGACAGGCGCGTCCCGGCGATGCCCTTGACCGAGCGGATTTTCAGCAGGTGATCCTGGCTGATCAGGCTCATGCGCCAGGCTTCGTTCATCACCCCGCGTACCGCATTAACGTACAAGGACGAGGTATTGGGCGCGTAACCGTCACTGCGCAGCGCTGCCACCAGGGCCACCACGTCTTCGGGCTGCAACTGATGCCAGGGGATGTCGTCCATGTTGACTTCATCGAAACCCAGACGGTCAGCGGCATCCTGCAGCACGTAGCGGATGGTCATCTGGCTGGAGGGAGCGAGCCGCGCCAGGTACAGGGATAACGGATTGGCACGCGGGGCATGTTGGACTGGAGTAGCGGGTAACTCGGACAAACGAACAGGACCTTGAATAAACACGGCTCGGATGGATTCGAGCGCTGATTGAAAACTATAGATGACCGGCAAGGATAAACCGCGAAATCCATGCTGTCTGCGCCAGTCCCTGTCTGGCAGAAATTTCCGATGAAACAATCCACTTCAGCCGAAGTCTGAACACTTGCTGTAAAGCTGCACGCTAAACGATTTGAACACCGTTTTTTCATGTCACTTTCACATTTTTGCGCTTACTCTCAGCGCCACCGCAACAACTGGCCGATTAACCACAACTGCCGCCTCGATGAAACTAAAGTTAATCAATGTGCATTTTCAAAAAATCGGCTAAATCTCTGATATGTATTATTTTTCTCGATCCAAGTCGTAAGGGACATTGTCTTGAAAGCCTGTTTCGCGCGCAGCCACCTGCCGACCTGCCTTGCCACAATGCCCGACACCGAATGGAACTCGGCACACCGTTGTGTCAGCGGTGCCCCCGAACACACCCAGGACTCAATCCATTGAAGCCATATCCAATTAACTGCGTATCGATCGTCATTCCGGTCTTCAACGAAGAAGAAAGTTTGCCCGAGTTGCTGCGGCGCACTGAAGCGGCGTGCGAGCAACTCAAGCAGGACTATGAAATCGTCATGGTCGATGACGGCAGCCGCGACACCTCCGCGCACTTACTCGAAGCCGCCGCTGAACGCGAGGGCAGCAAGGTGGTGGCGGTGATTCTCAACCGCAATTACGGCCAGCATGCGGCGATCATGGCCGGCTTCGAGCAGTGCCGGGGCGACGTGGTGATTACCCTGGACGCCGACCTGCAGAACCCGCCGGAAGAAATTCCGCGCCTGGTGGCCCAGGCCGAACTGGGCTACGACGTGGTTGCCACGGTGCGCAACAATCGCCAGGACTCGGCCTTGCGCCGTTATCCGTCGAAGCTGATCAACCTCGCCGTGCAGCGCTCCACCGGCGTTGCCATGAGCGACTATGGCTGCATGTTGCGGGCCTATCGGCGCACGGTGGTCGACGCCATGCTGGCCTGCCGCGAGCGCAGCACCTTTATCCCTATTCTCGCCAACAGCTTCGCCCGCCATACCACCGAGATTCTGGTGCAGCACGCCGAGCGCGAGCACGGCGAATCGAAATACAGCGCCATGCGCCTGATCAACCTGATGTTTGACCTGATCACCTGTATGACCACCACCCCGCTGCGCCTGCTGAGCATCATCGGCTTCAGCATGGCCGCGCTGGGCATGCTCTTCGCCTTCAGCCTGATCGTGTTGCGCCTGGTGTTTGGTGCCGACTGGGCCGGTGACGGCATGTTCGTGCTGTTTGCCATTCTCTTCGTGTTCACCGGCGGCCAGTTCATCGGCATGGGCCTGCTGGGCGAGTACCTGGGGCGCATGTACGGCGATGTCCGTGCCCGCCCGCGCTTTTTCATTGAAAAGGTTCTGCGCAGCCAACCTGCTCCGCGAGCCCCTGCTGTCACCGTCGACGGTTTGACTTCCACTCCTACTGACCAGGTTACGCCATGAGTACCAAAGCTGTTGTCTTCGCCTATCACGACATTGGCTGTGCTGGTATCGAAGCCCTGCTCGACGCCGGCATCCAGATCGCCGCAGTGTTCACCCACGCCGACGATCCCAAGGAAAATACCTTCTACGGCTCGGTCGCTCAGCTCTGTGCGCGCAAAGGCATCACCGTACATGCCCCGGAAGATGCCAATCACCCGTTGTGGGTCGAGCGCATTGCCAAGCTCAACGCCGACTACCTGTTCTCCTTCTACTACCGCAACCTGCTGAGCGAAGCGCTGCTGGCCACCGCGAGCAAAGGTGCATTCAATCTGCACGGCTCGTTGCTGCCGGCCTACCGTGGTCGCGCACCGGCCAACTGGGTCCTGGTCAACGGTGAAAGCGTCACCGGCGTGACCCTGCACCGCATGGTCAAGCGTGCCGATGCCGGTGCCATCGTCGCCCAGCAACAGGTTGCCATCGAGCGTCAAGACAGCGCCCTGACCCTGCACGGCAAGCTGCGTGAAGCGGCCTCGAGCCTGCTTCGCGATACCTTGCCGCTGCTGATTCAGGGCAAGACCACTGAAACCCCACAGGACGAGTCCAAGGCCAGCGTCTATGGCCGACGCACCGCCGCCGACGGCAAGCTGGACTGGAAGCTGCCAGCGGAGCAACTGTTCAACCTGGTGCGCGCCGTGACCCAGCCTTACCCAGGCGCATTTTGTGCGGTGGGCGAGCACAAGCTGATTGTCTGGAGCGCCGAGGTGGTCAAGGGCAACGAAGGCCAGGCACCGGGCCGGGTGATCAGTGTCGAGCCGCTGCGCATTGCCTGCGGTGAAGACTCGCTGGTGGTCGTTTCCGGGCAGCGCAATGACAACGGCCTGTTCCTCGGCGGCCCGCAACTGGCCGACGAACTGGGGCTGGTCGACGGTTCGCTGCTGCGCGGTGCCGAGTCCGGGCGCAAGCCACGTCGCACGAGGGTGCTGATCCTCGGCGTCAACGGCTTCATCGGCAACCACCTGTCCGAGCGTCTGCTGCGTGACGAGCGCTACGAGGTCTACGGCCTGGATATTGGCTGCGACGCCATCGAGCGCTTGCGCAATCACCCGAATTTCCATTACGTCGAAGGCGATATCAGCATTCACTCCGAGTGGATCGAGTATCACATCAAGAAATGCGACGTGGTCCTGCCACTGGTGGCCATCGCCACCCCCATCGAATACACCCGCAACCCATTGCGCGTGTTCGAACTGGATTTCGAGGAAAACCTCAAGCTGGTGCGCTACTGCGTCAAGTACAACAAGCGCGTGGTTTTCCCGTCGACCTCCGAAGTCTATGGCATGTGCCAGGACCAGAACTTCGACGAAGACAGCTCCAACCTGGTGGTCGGGCCGATCAACAAGCAACGCTGGATCTACTCGGTGTCCAAGCAACTGCTGGACCGGGTGATCTGGGCCTACGGCCAGAAAGGCCTGAACTTCACGCTGTTCCGTCCGTTCAACTGGATGGGCCCGCGCCTGGACCGCCTCGATTCGGCGCGTATCGGCAGCTCCCGGGCGATCACCCAGTTGATCCTCAACCTGGTGGAAGGCACGCCGATCCGCCTGTTCGACGGCGGCGAACAAAAACGCTGCTTTACCGACATTGCCGATGGCATTGAAGCCTTGGCGCGGATCATCGACAACGACAACGACGCCTGCAACGGCCAGATCATCAACATCGGTAACCCGGATAACGAAGCCAGCATTCGCCAGTTGGGCGAAGAGCTGCTGCGCCAGTTCGAGGCGCATCCGCTGCGCGGCAACTTCCCGCCTTTCGCCGGCTTCCGCGAAGTCGAGAGCAAGGCGTTCTACGGCACCGGTTATCAGGACGTGGCTCACCGCAAGCCGAGCATCGCCAACGCCAAGCGCCTGCTGGACTGGACGCCGACGGTTGAAATGAGCGAGACCATCGCCAACACGCTGGACTTCTTCCTGCGCGAAGCCATGCTCGAAATCGCGGACAAGCGCTGATGCAGGCAGGCCTTCGCATTGATGTCGACACCTACCGGGGGACCCGTGACGGGGTCCCCCGGTTGTTGGAGTTGCTGGACGAAGCTCAGGTCAAGGCGACGTTTTTCTTTAGCGTTGGCCCGGACAACATGGGGCGCCACTTGTGGCGCCTGATCCGTCCGCAATTTCTCTGGAAAATGCTCCGCTCCAACGCCGTCGGCCTGTATGGCCTGGACATCTTGCTGGCCGGCACCGCATGGCCGGGTAAGCCGATCGGTCGTGATCTCGGCCATCTGATGCGCCAGACTGCCGCCGCCGGTCATGAAGTCGGCCTGCACGCCTGGGATCACCATGGCTGGCAGGCCAATGCCGGGCGCTGGAGTGACGCGCAGTTGAGCGAGCAGATTCGGCGCGGGGTCGAGACCCTCAGCGACATTCTCGGCCAGGCGGTCGATTGCTCGGCGGCGGCCGGTTGGCGTGCCGATGAGCGAGTGATCGAGGCCAAGCAGCGCTTTGGTTTTCGCTACAACAGTGACTGCCGCGGGCACAGCCTGTTCCAGCCACGACTGACGGACGGCAGCCTCGGCGCCGTGCAAGTGCCGGTCGACCTGCCGACCTTCGATGAAGTGGTCGGGCCGCTGGTATCCGTCGAAGCATTCAACGCTTTTATTCTCGAGCGCTTCAGCCCCAAGAAGCTGAACGTCTACACCATCCACGCAGAGGTCGAAGGGATTCTGATGGCTGATCATTTCCGAGCATTGCTCAAGGATGCGCGTGCGCGTGACATCCTGTTCCAACCCCTGGGCCAGTTGCTGCCCGCCGACCCCGCCGGCCTGCCGGCAGGCCAGGTGCAGCGCGGCACCCTCGAAGGCCGTGAAGGCTGGCTGGGAGTGCAAGGCGCATGACCAGACGCTGGGCGTTGCCCCTTCTGCTGTTGGCCTTCGGCCTGTTCTACCTGCTGCCGACCGTCACCCACAGTTTGTGGATTCCCGATGAAGCTCGCTATGCGCAAATTGGCCAGGAAATGCTCCTGAGCGGGCATTGGGCGTCGCCGCATTTCATGGGCATCCGCTATTTCGAGAAACCGGTGGCCGGCTACTGGATGATCGCCATCGGCCAGGCGATTTTTGGCGACAACCTGTTCGGCGTGCGCATCGCCTCGGCGCTGAGTACCGGCTTGAGCGTGTTGCTGGCCTACATGATTGCCCGGCGCCTGTGGAATGACCCACGCAAGAGCCTGACCTGCGCCCTGCTCTACATGAGCTTCTGCGTGGTGGTCGGCCAGGCCGGCTATGCCAACCTCGATCCGCAATTCACCTTCTGGGTCAATCTGAGCCTGGTGGGGCTGTGGTTTGCCTGCGACAGCCAGACGCCGCGAGCGCGCGTCGGTTTCTGGGCGCTGACCGGATTCGCCTGCGGCATGGGCTTTATGACCAAGGGTTTTCTCGCCTGGTTATTGCCGGTGCTGGTGGCATTGCCCTATTTGCTCTGGCAAAAACGCCTGCGTGAACTGCTGACCTACGGCGGCATCGCCGTGCTGGTCGCGGTGCTCGTGAGCCTGCCCTGGGCCCTGACGATCCACGCCCAGGAGCCGGACTTCTGGAATTTCTTCTTCTGGCATGAACACATCCGCCGCTTCTCTGGCGAGGATGCGCAACATGCCGAACCCTTCTGGTATTACCTGCCGTTGCTGGTCGCTTTCAGCCTGCCCTGGGTCGCGCTGCTGCCGGTGGCGTTCAAGCAAGCCTGGCAGGAGCGTCGTCAGGCAAGCATTGGCTTCCTGCTGATCTGGCTGCTGATGCCGCTGCTGTTCTTCAGCGTCGCCAAAGGCAAGTTGCCAAGCTACATCTTCCCCTGCCTGCTGCCGTTGGCCCTGCTGATGGGCCACGCCCTGGTGGATCGCCTGGCAGCCAGGCAAACCCGCGCCATCAGCGTCAACGGCGTGTTGAACCTGGTGCTTGGCCTGCTGGTGTTGCTGGCCCTCGTGTATTTCCAGATCAAGAAGCCGCTCTACCACAACGAGCCAAGTCACCTGGTACTGGTGTTTGTCGCGCTGCTCGGCTGGATCCTCTGCAGTGCCGTGCAAGCCCTGCGGCCGTTGCAGCTGTGGGCGGCGCCGGTGTTGGGCAGTTGGTTGTTCGTCGCACTGGTGCCAGCGGGTCTGCCCAATTCCGTGGTCTACAACAAGACCCCGGACCAGTTCATCGCCGATCACGTTGCCGAACTCAGCCAAAGCACCCATCTGCTGAGCAATGACCTCGGTGCTGCGTCCGCCCTGGCCTGGCGCCTCAAGCGCCCGGACGTGGAACTCTACAACACCGTCGGCGAAGTGAAATATGGCTTGGCGTATCCTGACACCCTGCATCGTCGGGTCGACTTCCTCAAAGTCAGCCAATGGATGGCCGATGCACGCAAGGAAGGCCAAGTCGGCGTGGTAATGCGCATCAACGGCGAGGAACACTATGAAATCGACCAGTTGCCCCAGGACTTCAAGCGGTACGACCAGGGCAACCTGGTGATCCTGATCTTCGCCAAGAGTCAGCCATGAGCCTGCTGTGGATACTCCTCGCCTGTCTGCTGACCTGCCTCGGCCAGGTGGCCCAGAAGTACGCGGTGGAAAGCTGGCGCGACCAGCCCTCCACCCTGCTGGCCAAATTGCGCTCGCCGTGGTTGTGGCTGGCCCTGGCGAGCCTGGGTCTGGGCCTGCTGGTGTGGTTGCTGGTGCTGCAACGCCTGGACGTCGGCGTCGCCTACCCGATGCTCAGCCTGAACTTTGTGCTGATTACCCTGATCGCGCGGTTTGTCTTTCACGAAAGCGTTGATCGCCGGCACTGGATCGGCGTCGCCGTGGTCATTGCCGGCGTGGCGCTGCTGGGAGGCCAGCTATGAGCAGGCGCGGTATCGGCTTTGCCCTGGGCAGCGTGCTGTTGGTCAGCAGCGCCCAGTTGGGCATGCGCTGGAGCATGAGCCATTTGCCGCTGCCGACCCAGTGGCTGGCAGTCCTGGAATCCGGCGCGGTCGACCTGCTGGCGGTTGGCGTGGTGCTGGCCTCGATCCTGGCCTATGCGCTGTCGATGCTCTGCTGGCTGCTGGCCCTGCGCGACTTGCCGCTGGGACGTGCCTACTCGCTGCTGAGCATCAGCTACGCCCTGGTCTACCTGCTGGCCGCCAGCCTGCCGCTGTTCAACGAACCCTTCAGCCTGTCCAGAACCCTGGGAGTGGCTTTGGTCATTCTTGGGGTTGTCATCATCAATTCTCGCGGCAATCGCCCTTCAGACGTCAGGAACGCCTCATGAAAATCAGTGTAATCGGCAGTGGCTACGTGGGCCTGGTGCAGGCAGCTGTGCTGGCCGAAGTCGGCCATGACGTGGTGTGCATGGACATTGACGAGCACAAGATCGAGCTGCTCAAGCAAGGCCACGTGAGTATTTTCGAACCCGGCCTGTCGACCCTGGTACGCGACGGCATGGAGTCCGGCCGGTTGCGTTTCACCTGTGATGAAAAGCTGGCGATCCAGCATGGCCGGGTGCTGTTTATCGCGGTGGGCACGCCTTCCGATGAAGACGGCTCGGCGGACCTGCGTTACGTATTGTCGGTGGGGGACGCAGTGGCTCGTTATCGCGAGCAGCCGCTGATTCTCGCGGAAAAATCCACGGTCCCGGTGGGTACCGGCGACACCTTGCGCGCTCATATCGACGGCAAGCTGCAAGCGGCTGGCCGTAGCCTGCAATTCGACATTGTCTCGAACCCGGAATTTCTCAAGGAAGGTTCCGCGGTAGCCGACTGCCGGCGTCCTGACCGGATTATCATCGGTTGCGAAAATGAAGAAGTGCGCGAGGTCATGCGTGACCTGTACGCGCCCTTCAACCGCAACCACGACCGCATCCTGTACATGGACCTGCGCAGCGCCGAGCTGACCAAGTACGCCGCCAACTGCATGCTCGCAACCAAGATCAGCTTCATCAATCAGATATCCGAGCTGGCCGAGCACCTGGGGGCCGACATCGAATCGGTGCGCCTGGGCATCGGCGCCGACCAGCGCATCGGCTATCACTTCATCTATCCCGGCTGCGGCTACGGCGGCTCGTGCTTCCCCAAAGATATGCGGGCGTTGATCCACAGCGCCGAGCAGGCCAACTGCTCCAGCGATCTGTTGCAGGCGGTTGAGGCAATCAACGAGCGGCAGAAACACAAGCTGTTCGAGCGGATCAAGGCGTTCTACAACGGTGACCTCAAGGGCCGCACCTTCGCCCTGTGGGGCCTGGCGTTCAAACCCAACACCGATGACATGCGCGACGCACCGAGCCGGGTGCTGCTGGAATCGCTGTGGGCGGCCGGTGCGTCGGTCAGCGCGTTTGACCCCGAGGCCATGCAGGAAACCCAGCGCCTCTACCCGGACCAAAGCCAGCTGCTGCTGATGGGCACGCCAGAGTCGGTGCTCAAGGATGCCGATGCGCTGATCATCTGCACCGAGTGGCAGCAGTTCAAGGCCCCGGATTTCGACCTGATCCGGCAACGTCTCAAGGCCCCGGTAGTCTTCGACGGGCGCAACCTGTACGACGCCGACCGCCTGGCTCGCGCGGGCTTCAAGTACTTCCCGATGGGACGTGGCGAGTCGCGCAGCCTGCCCATCTCGCAACACCCGCGCGCCAACACTGACGCCGCCTGAGTCGGCGGCGTGCCTTGCTCAACGATACGCCAACAGTCCCTGGGCCTGGGACTGTTGGCCTTGCTGCTGTTCTGCGCAGGCGTCTATCAACAGAGCGCCATTGGCTTCGATAGCCGCTTTGTGTTGTTCGCCGAAGAAATGCTGCGCCATGGGCCGGGGTTCTTCCCCACCACCTATGGCCAGCCTTACCCCGACTACTGGGCCACGTCGACGATCTTCACCTGGCTGCTGTCGCTGCCGTTCGGCCAGGTCAATGCGATGACCGCCTGGTTGCCCAGCGCCCTCGCCTCGGCCGTCATAGTCACCTTGGTCTATCGCCTGCTGGCGCCCTGCTCCCGCACCTGGGCCCTGTGCAGCATCGCCCTGTTGCTGCTGAGCAATACCTTCATCAGCGAAACCCGTGCCGTGTCCCTCGACCAGATGATCGCGGCGCTGACATTCGCGGTGTTCTACCTAGGGTACGCCCACGACCACTATCAGGCACCCCGGCGCCTGCCGCTGATACTCGGGCTGGTGCTGCTGGGGTTTGCCATTCGGGGACCGATTGGCCTGGTCGTGCCCACCGGCGTGTTGTGCAGTTACTGCCTGCTCAGCCGCCAGTGGCGGCGGATGATTGGGTTTGGCGCAATGGCCGCCGTGTTGCTGGCGCTGGGCATCGGTTTGCTGCTGTGGCTGGCCTATATCAGTGGCGGGCCGGACTTCGTCCAGGACGTGATCCGCATGCAGTTCATGGGCCGAATGGATGGCAGCGAAGGCGCCAGCGAGCCGCTGTATTACTTCACCAGTTCCCTGGGTAACTATGCGTTGGCCTATCCCCTGGCCGTGCTGGTGCTGGTTGCCCTGGTGTTTAGCCGTCGCGAGCACGGTCCGGCCCGGCGCCTGCTGATGTATTGCCTGGGAGCCGGGCTGCTGGTGATGATCGGCCTGTCGATTCCCATGGCGAAGAAAGCTCGGTACATGCTGCCCATGCTGCCGATGGCGGCGATCATTGGCGCCTATCCGTTCCAGGGCAGTTCGCTGCCGGTGTGGCGTTGGATTCGTGGCGTGATACAGGGCCTGTGGTTGATCATCCCGGGCGTGTTGATGGTCGGTGTGCTGGTGGCCAGGCGGCGCTTCCCGGAACTGCTCGGCTCGCCGGGTTGGATCCTCGGGCTACTGGCGTTCCTGCAAGTGCTTGCCCTGGTCCTGCTGTTCCAGCCGCGGGCGCGCACGGTCGGGTTGGCCTTCAGCGCAGTGCTGGCGGTGTGGTCGAGCTACATCATGGTGATCGAGCCTGCGCAGCGCTCGCTATACGACACGCGCACGTTCAGCCGCGCCGCCTTCGCGTTGATCCAGCAGGATCCTGCGCCGGTGCTGCTGCATGGCATGGGCAAGGATGCCAAGGCGATCAAGTTCATGGTCAACCTCGATCAGGACCTGTTGCCTGAATTCACCCATTCCGAGGAGCAAGTGCTGCATCGGGACGGCCCGGCCTGGCTGATGATCGACAGCAGTGATTTTGCCGCCTTGAAAGATTCCCGCCTGACGTCCCTGAAACCGGTGCTTAGCGGCACTTTCGACAAGGCCCCGTACCTGCTGCTGCGCCTTCCGGCGGCCCCCTTAATCAGCAATCACATCAAAATTAATGCACTGAAACTGCACTAATATGAATTTGTCAGCACCGATACAGGGCGGCACACTGTGCCGGTTCCTCCCCCAATATGTTGGAACCCTTGAAGGGCTTTGCGGTGCTCCGTACAAGCCCTTGTTTTTTGCCCGCCCTTTGTCACTGGACCGATCTGCCCATGCTTGCTCGCTGGATTCCCGCCGCCATCAATACCCGTCCCACCGAATGGAGCCGCGCCGCCATCGGCATGTCGCTGGGCACGCTGCTCAGTGTCTGGGTGTGCGCACAAGTATTCGGCATGCAGGTGGCCATGCATCTGATCGGCCCCTTGGGCGCTTCGGCGGTGTTGCTGTTTGCAGTGGCTTCCGGTGCCTTGGCCCAACCCTGGTCGATCATCGGTGGCTATCTCTGCGCCACCGTGGTCGCGCTGCTGGCGGCACACGTGCTCGGCCGCAGCCTGGGCAGCGCGTGCCTGGCAGCGGGCCTCGGCTTGCTGCTGATGTGCTGGCTGCGTTGCCTGCATCCGCCGGCTGGGGCCCTGGCATTGCTGATGGTGCTGGCCGACCCGGCGACCATCGCCCTCGACTGGAAAGCCCTGGGTCCGGTCATGCTCGGTGCCTCGACCCTGCTGCTGTTTGCCCTGGCCTACAACAACCTGACCCGTGTGCACTACCCCAAGCGTGCCGCCGAGCCGGTGCCCGAGGTGCTGCGTTCACCCACCGACAATCAGGCGATCAATGCCGAGGACCTGAAAGCTGCGTTGGCCGATCTTGAAGCCTTCTTCGACGTTACCCCTGAAGACCTCGAACAACTGATCCATGCCAGCGAACGTCACGCCAAACGCCGCAGCATCGGTGAGGTACTCAGCCGTAGCGCCTGACACAAGCCCTTAGCTCGAGGTTTTGACCATGGCCAGTTCCGGGTGGCTGACCAACTTGTCGATGTGCAGTTCCGGGTCGTCGAACCAGACTTCCGTCAGCACCCGGTAGTGCTCCATGTCGCGACAGCGCATGCGCACGCTGTAGTCGAAAGCCCCACTGATCAAATGACATTCGAGTACCTGGGGGCAGGCGCGCATCGTCGCCTCGAAGGCTTTTTGCGCCGCCCGCCCGCTCTGGTTGGACAAGGCCACCAACACCAGCAGAGACAAGCCCGGGGTCAGTTTCTTTTCATCGAGAATGGCCCCGTAGCCACGAATGACGCCCAACTGCTCCAGCTTGCGCACCCGCTCCAGGCACGGTCGGGGTGTCAGGTGCACCTGCTCGGAGAGTTTTTGATAGGTAATGCGCCCGTCGTGGCGCAGCACCTCGATAATCGCCTGATCGATGCGATCAAGCACAATCGTCAGATCGCGGATATCCGCCATGTATGTCCTGCCTCCCTTTCAAGCGACCCGATGGAAATGACGCCACACGTTTATGCTGTGGCCGATGGTTCATTCGAGCATTGTCACCAACGGCCCTGTAACCTTCAACCCGTATACGACACCGGATGATGTGGCCGGGAAGAATGCCAATGGATGCGAACGACGAGGTGTCGTTACCGACGTATTTAACAGCACAAACAGGCTGACATCTGCTGCCTGTCAGCCGAATCTGTCGCGAAGGGTTCGTCGACTCAAAGGTAACCGTTGGATACTGCAAAAATGCATACCAGACCTGCATTCTTCGAGGTTGTACATCGCAAATTTGCACTGTTACGATCGACCATCGCCCGCGCGCGGGTTTGTCTATAAAGAACAATAAAAGCAGGGAGTTACTGATGACTGCTCAGGTTACATCTCCGGCAACCCAGTCCATGGACGCCACGCAGAACGAAGTCCTCGCCGAGGTCCGCAACCACATCGGTCATCTGACCCTCAATCGTCCCGCCGGTCTCAATGCCTTGACCCTGGACATGGTGCGCAATCTGCACCGGCAACTCGATGCCTGGGCCGCCGATACCCAGGTGCATGCCGTGGTCCTGCGCGGCGCCGGCGAGAAAGCTTTTTGTGCCGGTGGCGATATCCGCTCGCTGCATGACAGCTTCAAGACCGGCGATACCCTGCACGAAGACTTCTTCGTCGAGGAATACGCCCTCGACCTGGCCATCCACCACTACCGCAAACCGGTGCTCGCACTGATGGACGGTTTTGTTCTCGGCGGCGGCATGGGCCTGGTCCAGGGCGCCGACTTGCGCGTGGTCACCGAGCGCAGCCGCCTGGCGATGCCGGAAGTGGGCATCGGCTACTTCCCGGATGTCGGCGGCAGCTATTTCCTGTCGCGGATTCCTGGCGAGCTGGGGATCTACCTCGGCGTCAGCGGCGTGCAGATTCGTGCCGCCGACGCGCTGTACTGCGGCCTGGCCGACTGGTGCCTGGACAGCGCCAAACTGGCTGAACTGGACCAGCGTCTCGATCAACTGCAATGGCACGACACCCCGCTCAAGGACCTGCAAGGGCTGCTCGCCCAACTGGCCGTGCAGCAGTTGCCCGATGCACCGCTGCAGGCCCTGCGCCCGGCCATCGATCATTTCTTTGCCTTGCCCGACGTCGCGAGCATCATCGAGCAGTTGCGCGCGGTCACGGTCGCTGACAGTCGCGAGTGGGCACTGGCCACCGCCGACCTGCTGCAGACCCGCTCGCCCCTGGCCATGGCCGTGACCCTGGAAATGCTCCGTCGTGGCCGTGAACTGAGCCTGGAGCAGTGTTTTGCCCTGGAGTTGCACCTGGACCGTCAGTGGTTTGAACGCGGTGACCTGATCGAAGGCGTACGCGCGCTGCTGATCGACAAAGACAAGAACCCTCGCTGGAATCCACCGACCGTGCAGGCGCTGGATGCCGCGCACGTGGCGAGTTTCTTCAGCGGTTTTGCCCAGAGCGGGAGCTGAGACATGCACGATATTGAATTGACCGAAGAACAGGTGATGATCCGCGACATGGCTCGGGACTTTGCCCGCGGCGAAATCGCCCCCCATGCCCAGGCCTGGGAAAAAGCCGGCTGGATCGATGACGCCCTGGTGGCGAAGATGGGTGAACTGGGCCTGTTGGGCATGGTGGTCCCTGAAGAATGGGGCGGCACCTACGTCGACTACGTGGCCTACGCGCTGGCGGTGGAAGAGATTTCCGCCGGCGATGGCGCCACCGGTGCGCTGATGAGCATTCACAACTCGGTGGGCTGCGGCCCGGTGCTCAACTACGGCACTGAAGAGCAGAAACAGACCTGGCTGGCCGGCCTCGCCAGCGGCCAGACCATCGGCTGCTTCTGCCTGACCGAACCCCAGGCCGGTTCCGAAGCCAACAATCTGCGCACCCGCGCCGAGTTGCGCGACGGCCAGTGGGTGATCAATGGCGCCAAGCAATTTGTCAGCAACGGCAAGCGGGCGAAACTGGCGATCGTGTTCGCCGTCACCGACCCGGAGCTGGGCAAGAAAGGTCTGTCGGCGTTCCTGGTGCCCACTGATAATCCGGGTTTCATCGTCGATCGCAGCGAGCACAAGATGGGCATCCGCGCCTCCGATACCTGCGCGGTGACCCTGAACAATTGCGTGATCCCCGAGGCGAACCTGCTGGGCGAACGCGGTAAGGGCCTGGCGATTGCTCTGTCCAACCTTGAAGGCGGGCGCATCGGCATCGCCGCCCAGTCCTTGGGCATCGCCCGCGCCGCTTTCGAAGCAGCCCTGGCCTATGCCCGCGACCGAGTGCAGTTCGACAAGCCGATCATTGAGCACCAGAGCATCGCCAACATGCTCGCCGACATGCACACCCGCCTCAACGCCGCCCGCCTGCTGATTCTCCATGCCGCCCGCCTGCGCAGTGCCGGCAAGCCGTGCCTGTCGGAAGCTTCCCAGGCCAAGCTGTTCGCCTCGGAAATGGCCGAAAAGGTTTGCTCCTCGGCGATTCAGATTCACGGGGGTTATGGGTATCTGGAAGATTATCCGGTGGAGCGCTATTACCGCGATGCGCGGATCACGCAGATCTACGAGGGGTCGAGCGAGATTCAGCGGATGGTGATTGCGCGGGAGCTGAAGAACTACCTGGTGTAAACCGATTGTGTGGGAGCTGGCTTGCCGGCAAGCCGGCTCCCACAGTTTATTTATTGCGCATCAAAAGGGTTTATTTACCCACAAACTCCGGCGCACGCTTGGCGATGAACGCGGCCATGCCTTCTTTCTGATCCTGGGTGGCGAACGCGGCGTGGAATACCCGGCGTTCGAAGCGCACGCCTTCGGACAGGCTGACTTCAAAGGCGCGGTTCACGCTTTCCTTGGTCATCATGGCAATCGGCAGCGACTTGCTGGCAATGACCGCAGCAACTTTCAGCGCTTCGTCCAGCAGTTCATCCGACGGCACGATGCGCGCGACGATGCCGCAACGCTCGGCTTCGACCGCATCGATCAAGCGCCCGCTCAGGCACATTTCCATGGCCTTGGCCTTGCCCACCGCACGGGTCAGGCGCTGGGTGCCGCCCATGCCCGGCAGTACGCCCAGGTTGATTTCCGGCTGGCCGAACTTGGCGTTGTCACCGGCCAGAATGAAGTCGCACATCAGCGCCAGTTCGCAACCACCGCCCAACGCAAAACCGTTCACCGCGGCAATAATCGGCTTGCGGCGGTTGGCCACACGGTCACTGTCACTGAACAGGTCGTCGAGGTAGATCTGCGGGTAGCTCAGCTCGGCCATTTCCTTGATGTCGGCGCCGGCGGCGAAGGCTTTCTTCGAGCCGGTGATGACGATGCAACCGATCTGCGAATCAGCTTCCAGGCCGTCCAGCGCATGGTTCAGCTCACTGACAATCTGCGCGTTCAAGGCGTTCAGCGCTTGCGGGCGATTGAGAGTGATCAGGCCGACCCGACCCTGGACGTCCAACAAAATCGTTTCGTAACTCATGCAAGGGTTCCTTGTTCAAAGATTGCGCGAAATGACCATGCGCTGAATATCGCTGGTGCCTTCATAGATCTGGCAGACCCGCACGTCGCGATAGATGCGCTCCAGCGGGAAGTCGCTCAGGTAACCGTAACCGCCGAGGGTTTGCAAGGCGGATGAGCAGACTTTCTCGGCCATTTCCGAGGCAAACAGCTTGGCCATCGAGGCTTCCACCAGCGCCGGCTGGCCGCTGTCACGCAGGGCGGCGGCGTAATGCACCATCTGCCGGGCGACGGCGATCTGCGTGGCCATGTCCGCCAGACGGAACGCCACCGCCTGGTGTTCGATGATCGGCTTGCCGAAACTGTCCCGCTCGCGGGCGTAGTCACGGGCGGCTTCGAACGCGGCGCGGGCCATGCCCACTGATTGCGAGGCAATGCCGACGCGTCCGCCTTCGAGGTTGGCCAGGGCGATCCGGTAACCTTCACCCTCCTCCCCCAGACGATTGGCCACCGGCACCTTCACATCCTCGAAGAGGATCTGGCAGGTGTCGGAGGCGTGCTGGCCGAGCTTGTCCTCGACCCGCGCGACTTTGTAGCCCGGTGAGTCGGTGGGCACGATAAACGCGCTGATACCACGCTTGCCGGCACTCGGGTCGGTCACCGCGAACACAATCACCACCCCGGCGTTCTGCCCGGAGGTGATGAACTGCTTGCAGCCATTGAGTACGTAGTGATCGCCGTTCAGCCGGGCGCGGGTTTTCAGGCCGCTGGCGTCGGAGCCGGCCTGGGGTTCGGTCAGCGCAAAGGCGCCAAGCATGGCGCCGCTGGCCAAAGGTGTAAGGAAGCGTTCTTTCTGTTCATCCGTGCCGTACTTGAGGATCGGCACGCAGCCCACCGAGTTGTGCACGCTCATGATGGTCGAGCAGGCGCCATCGCCGGCGGCGATTTCTTCCAGGGCCATGGCGTAGGCCAGGTAACCGGTGTCGCAACCGCCCCACTGTTCCGGCACCAGCATGCCGAAAAAGCCCAGCTCGGCCATTTCACCGATGGCCTCTTTGGGAAAGCGATGCTCGCGGTCCCACTCGGCGGCAAAGGGTTTCAAGCGTTCCTGGGCAAACTGCCGGGCGGCTTCGCGGATTTGCAGTTGTTCGTCATTGGGTAGCATGGACAGCTCCTGGATCGGCCGTTAGTACAGGCATTCAACGGCCATCGCCGTGGCTTCGCCGCCGCCGATGCAGATCGCCGCAACGCCGCGTTTCAGACCTTTCTGGCGCAGGGCCGAGAGCAGGGTCACGAGTATCCGCGCGCCCGATGCGCCGATCGGATGGCCGAGGGCGCAGGCGCCGCCGTGGACGTTGACCTTGTCATGGGGAATTTCCAGCTTGGTCATGGTGACCAGGCTGACCACGGCGAAGGCTTCGTTGATTTCGAACAGCTCGACGTCGTCGATGTTCCAGCCGGTTTTCTTCATCAACTTCTGAATAGCCCCCACCGGTGCCACCGGGAACAACCCCGGAGTATCCGCAAACGCCGCATGCCCGTGGATCACTGCCAGCGGTTGCAAGCCACGCTTTTGCGCCTCGCTGCGACGCATCAGCAGCAAGGCCGCGGCGCCATCGGAAATCGAACTGGAGTTGGCGGCGGTCACCGTGCCACCGTCGCGAAACGCCGGCTTCAGGCTGCTGATCTTGTCCAGCTTGGCCTTGGGCGGTTGCTCGTCATGGCTGATGGTTTTCTGCTCTTTGCCAACCATCACCTGCAACGGCACGATCTCGGCGTTGAAGCTGCCATCGGCGATCGCCTGTTGGGCGCGGGTGGTCGAGGCGATGGCAAAGGCGTCCTGGGCTTCCCGGGTGAAACCGTGCTCCTGAGCGCAATCTTCGGCAAAGGTGCCCATCAGGCGGCCCTTGTCGTAGGCATCTTCGAGGCCATCGAGGAACATGTGGTCGATCACGCTGCCGTGGCCCATGCGGTAGCCGCTGCGGGCACGGTCCAGCAGGTACGGGGCGTTGGACATGCTTTCCATGCCGCCGGCGACCACCACCTCGGCACTGCCGGCGAGCAGCATGTCGTGGGCGAGAATCGCCGCTTCCATGCCCGAACCGCACATTTTATTGAGGGTGGTGCAACGGGTCGACTTGTCCAGACCGGCGCCGAGGGCTGCCTGGCGCGCCGGCGCCTGGCCGAGGCCGGCGGGCAGTACGCAGCCGAACAGCACTTCTTCCACCGCATCGCTGGCGACACCGGCACGCTCGACTGCCGCGCGGATTGCCGCGGCGCCCAGTTGCGGCGCGGTCAGGCTTTTCAGCTCGCCCTGGAACCCGCCCATCGGCGTGCGCACCGCGCTGACAATGACAATTGGATCGTTCTGAGTGGTCATGTTCATGACTCCTTATTTGGCGGCCATGCGCAAGGCACCGTCGAGACGGATCACCTCGCCATTGAGCATGCTGTTTTCAATGATGTGGCGTGCCAGCGCCGCGTATTCGGCAGGTTTGCCCAGGCGTGGCGGGAATGGCACACCGGCGGCCAGCGAATCACGCACTTCCTGGGTCATGCCGGCCATCATCGGTGTTTCGAAAATCCCTGGGGCTATGGTCATCACGCGGATGCCGAAGCGCGCCAGTTCGCGCGCAGCCGGCAAGGTCAGGCTGGCAATCGCCCCTTTGGAGGCGGCGTAGGCCGCCTGGCCGATCTGCCCGTCAAAGGCAGCGGCCGAGGCGGTATTGATGATCACACCGCGCTCGCCATTGGCATCGGGCGCGGTTTCGGCGATGGCGGCAGCGGCCAGGCGCAGCATATTGAAGCTACCGATCAGGTTGACGTTGATCACCTGGCTGAAACTTGAAAGCAGATGCGGACCGTTTTTGCCCAGGATCTTCTCGCCACGCACGATACCGGCGCAGTTGACCAGCCCGTTGACCGCGCCGAAGGCCTCGACCGTGGCCTGTACCGCCGCCTGGGCCGCGTCTTCGTTGCTGATATCGGCCACCACACTGTGTGCTCCCAAGCGCTGGGCCTGAGCGGCAACGGCTTCGGCGTTCATGTCCACCAGCATGACCTTGGCGCCGGCGCCCACCAACAGTTCGGCGGTGGCCGCACCCAGTCCGGATGCGCCGCCGGTGACGATAAATACCTTGTTCTCGATCTGCATCATGGTTTCCTTAAATCAAGCTGTAGCCTTGTTAACCGCGGCCTCTTGAGCCTTGGCGATTTCCTGGTTGCGCAAGATAAAGCGCTGCAATTTACCGCTTGGGGTTTTCGGTAGATCGCTGACAAATTCGATTTCACGGGGGTACGAGTGCGCGGCCAAGCGCTTGCGCACGTGTTGGCGCAGCTCTTCGGCGAGCGCTGGCGAGCCCAGGTATTGGGCGCTGAGCACGACGAAGGCCTTGACCAGTTCGGTGCGCTCCGGATCGGGCTTGCCGACCACTGCCGCCTCGATCACCGCCGGGTGCTCGATCAGCGCGCTTTCGACGTCGAACGGACCGACCCGGTAGCCCGAGGTGGTGATCACGTCGTCGCTGCGTCCGACAAAGCTGATGCTGCCGTCCGGATTGAGCTCGACGGTGTCGCCGCTCAGGTAGTAATTGCCGACAAAGGCCTTGGTCGGTGCGCCTTCGTAGCCCGGGAACCAACACATCGGCGACTGGCTGCGGTCGATGGCCAGGATCCCCGGCTGGCCGACCGACAATTCATTGTAGTTGTCGTCCAGCACCACGATGCGGTGGCCCGGCGAAGCAAAGCCGGCGGCGCCGACATGCACCGGATGCTCAAGGCCATGGTGGTTGCACAGCACCATGCCCAGCTCGGTCTGGCCATAGTGGTCATGAATGACGACATCGAGGTTGTCGGCGAACCAGCGGATCACTTCCGGGTTCAGCGGCTCGCCGGCACTGCTGACGATCCGCAGCTTGCCCTTGATGCTCTTGGCGAATTCATCGCCGCCGGCGATCAGCAAGCGGTAAGCGGTCGGCGAGCCGGTCAGGTTGGTGATCCCGTACTTGTTGATCACCCGGCAGGTGCTTTCGAGGGTAAACGGACCGTCGTAGAAGGTAATCGGGTGGCCCATGTTCAAAGGACCGGTGACACCGAAGTAGATGCCGTAGGCCCAGCCCGGATCGGCGACGTTCCAGAACGCGTCTTCCGGGCGCAGGTCCACGGCGTCGCGGGTGTAGCTCTGGAACGCGACCATGGCCTTGAGCGGCACGTAGAGCGCTTTCGACGGCCCGGTGGTGCCCGAGGTGAACATCAACAGGAACGGGTCTTCGCCGTTCATCAGCAGCGGTTCACACTGATTGGAATGGTTGGCCAGTTCGGCCCAGAAACTGAAATCGCCACGCACCAGGCCCTGGCCCTTGGCGCCCGTGACGGTGACCGTGGTCGGGCAGTCCGGTACTTCGAGGAGTTTCGGCCGGTTCACCGCATCGGTGACCACCACGGCCGCGCCTGAGCTGCCGAGGCGATGTTCCAGGGCCTTGGGCCCGAAGGCGGTAAACAGCGGCTGGTACACCGCGCCGATGCGCCAGGTCGCCAGCACCACAATCAGCAGCTCGACGTTACGCGGCAGCAGGCCGGCGACCTTGTCGCCCTTCTTCACGCCCTGGGCCTGGAGGAAGTTGGCAAAGCGCGCGGCTTTGTCCTGCAAGTCACTGAAGGTGTAGGTCGCGCTGGAACCGTCGCGCCCCTCCCAGAACAGGGCGATACGCCCGGGCAACGCATGCCGGTCGCAGCATTCGACACAGGCATTGAGCGCCGTCAGCGAGCCGTGCAGCGCCGCATCGACAGTCTGTTGGTAGTTGAACTGAGAAGTTGCAGACAGGTAGTCGCGCATTAGCAGAATCCCTCTTTACTTTTTATTGGTTGGGGGAACCTCGAAAATCCACGAAATACTCGCTCTGAGCGGCGCGCGCGACAATGGTCAAAGCTTTCAAGTTGCGTGACTGCTTTGGCCAACTCCACGCCTCGCGCAAAACCTGGCGGCAGGTGTCTGGTTCGGGCCTCCCTCAGTGGGCTTCGCTGAGAATCAGGCTGCGGTAATGCCCAGGATTGGAGCCTGACCATTTGCGAAAGGCTTTATAGAACGAACTGGTATCGGCAAACCCGAGTCGCTCGGCGATCTCGGTGAAACTGATTGCCGGTTCAGCCAGCCAGGCAATGGCCAACTCCTTGCGCACACTGTCTTTCAAGCCCTGATAGGTCTGGCCCTCTTCGGCCAGGCGACGGCGCAGGGTCGAGGCGGACATGCACAGCTGCTGGGCCAGGCTCTCGGTTTCCGGCCAGCGCTCGGCGGGCAGTTGCCGCAGGTCGAGCTTGATCCGGCTGGCCAGGCTTTGCGGGTCGCGGTACTTGACCAGGATGTTGGCCGGGGCCAGGGCGAGGAAGCGTTTGAGCTCCTCGGCGCTGCGTTTGATCGGCAGGTCGAGGCAGTCGGCGGAAAAAATCATCCGCGTGCGTGGCCGGTCGAATCGCAGGTTCTGCGAGAACATCACCTGATAGTCGTCGCAAAAATCCGGCTCGGCGCAACGCAGCTCGATGGCGAGGATCGGGATCCGCCGCCCCGCCAGCCAGCACGCCACGCCGTGGACGATCATCCAATAAGTGAAATAGGTGAAAGCGCGCCGGGGCGGATGGTCGTCTTCCATCAGGACGATTTCCGCCAGGGTTTGTTGATGCACCAGTTGAGCCGGCATGCGCTCCAGCATTAACGACAGGAAACCCAATCCGGCGTTCAGGCCGGACGCCAGCGTTGGCTGGGCCATGGCGCATTGACAGAGAAAGGCCAGGCTGCCGGATTTCAACTGGCGCGGGTCCATGCCAAAGAACTCGTCGTCGCCGCGCCGCGCCAGCAGACGCCACAGCCGCGCATAGGCGCTGGCCGGGACGCGCGCGTCAGGCTGTTGCAACCCTTGCGGATCGATACCGACCTTGAGCAGGACTTCGGCGGTGGCCTCGGGCGTGCAGCTTTGCAGCAGCGCTTCGCGTACCAGTTGCATGGAGATGGTGTCTTTTTCCGACATTACGCGTGCAAGGCTCCTGTTGTTGTTTGCTCGCCATCTTAACGGATGGTCGGGGGAATCCACAGGCGGCTAAAGGCTAAGGGCTCGGGGTCATGACGATTTAGGGGCTGTTCAGCATTGGTTCAGATAAATGCCAATTATCCGTGTTTAGCAATGAGTATCATTAAGTTACAAATTTTTCTTCCTCCTGCAAGATGCGGTGCTCAATGCTGGTTCCCTTTCTGATCATGCTGCGCGAAGGCATCGAGGCGGCGCTCATCGTCGGCATCATTGCCAGTTACCTCAAGCAAACCGGGCGTGGGCAATGGCTGCCGGCGGTGTGGATCGGCGTGTTTCTCGCCGCCGCGCTGGCGCTGCTGGTGGGTGGTGGCCTGGAACTGCTCAGCGCTGAATTCCCGCAGAAACAGCAGGAGTTGTTCGAAGGAGTGATCGGGCTGGTGGCGGTGGCCATCCTCAGTTCGATGGTGTTCTGGATGCGCAAGGTCGCGCGTTCGATCAAGCATTCACTGCAGCTTTCGCTGGAAGCGGCCATGACCGGCTCGCGGCATCAGGTCACCGCGCTGATCGCCATGGTGTTTTTCGCCGTGGCCCGCGAAGGCCTGGAAACCGTGTTCTTCCTCCTGGCCGTGTTCCAGCAGAGCGAAGGCCCCGGCGCACCGATCGGCGCCCTGCTCGGCCTGCTGCTGGCGATTCTCATCGGCTGGCTGATCTACAGCGGCAGCCTGCGCCTGAATCTTTCAGCGTTCTTTCGCTGGACCGGACTGTTCATCCTGGTGGTGGCCGCCGGGATTCTCGCCAGTTCGGTCCAGGCCCTGCATGAGGCCGGGGTCTGGAACGACCTGCAGGATGTGGTGTTCGACATCAGCGCCAGCCTGCCCGTGGACGGCCCGCTGGGCTCGGTGCTGGCCGGCATGTTCGGCTATCAGGACGCGCCGACCGTCAGCACCCTGGGTGCCTACCTGATGTACCTGGTCGTGGCGTTGCTGATGTTTTTCCTGCCAGCCGGCTCTGGCGACAAACCGGTCACCACCCCGACTTCTTCCGTTTCCCGTCAACAAGGGCACTCATGACCAGTCAGCCACCGTTTTCCCCACCGCCGGCGCGTGCCTTGCGCTGGGCCCTGGCCGGCTCGGTGATCGTGATGATCGCTGCTGGCGGGTTGTTCTACTACGCCTCGAACATGGCCGCCGCCAAGCGTCAGGCCCATCTCGGCGAGATCACCGTCAACATTGACGCCCACAGCTGCGAGCCCAACGCCCTCACGGTCGCGGCGGGACACAGCAGCTTTCGCATCGTCAACCGCTCCGAACGGGCGGTGGAGTGGGAAATCCTCGACGGCGTGCTGGTGCTTGAAGAACGGGAAAATATCGCCCCAGGCTTGAGCCAGGTGATTAATGCGAATCTGCAGCCGGGTGACTACAGCATTACCTGTGGCCTGCTGAGCAACCCACGCGGCATCTTGCACGTAACCCCGACCGCTGCCTCTAATGCTGCGGCCAAGGCCCGACCGTCACTGATAGCCTTTGTGGGCCCGTTGTCGGAGTTCCGCGTTTACCTCAATGGCCAAAGCAATGCGCTGATCAAGGCGGTTGGCGCCTTGCAACAGGCCATTGATGCCGGCGATCTCAACCAGGCGCAGGCACTGTACCTGACGGCACGGGTGGCCTATCAGCGCCTGGCACCGGCGGCGCAACGCCTGTCGGAGCTGGACAACGCGATCAATGCTCGCGCCGATTACTTCGAGCAGCGCGAGCAGGATCCACAGTTTGTCGGCTTCCACCGCATCGAATACGGCCTGTTCCAGCAGCGCAGCACGACAGGCCTGAACAGCATCGCGGCGCGCTTGCTGGCTGACGTCAGCCAGCTCAAGCCACAACTGTTGGCGCAATCGCTGCCACCCGAACAACTGGTCAGCAGTGTGGTGCGCAACCTGCGCAGCCTGGCTGATGTGCGAGCAACCAGTGGCGAGGAGGAACGCTACAGCCACCTCGACCTCAACGGTTTTGCCGCCAATCTCGAGGCTGCCCGCAAAGTCTTTGAGCTGTTGCGTCCGTTGCTGAGCAAGGGCAACGGCCCGTTGCTGGAGCAGATCGATCGCAGCGCCACGGCCCTTGATGCCGAACTCGACAGCCTGCGGCTGAAGGATGGCTACCGCCATTACGACAGCGTCGACCCTGACAGGCGCAAACGCATCGCCGACCAAGCCAGGACATTGGCCGACGCACTCGACGCAATCGATCCCGCCCTTGGCCTTTCCGGCCTGTAAGCAGAAGACCCCACTGATGAACGATCCAGATCAAATCAACGCCCAACGCCGCCGCGTCTTGCTTGGCATGGGTGCCGCCGGCGTCGCACTCGCCGGCAGCAGCTTGAGTTGCCCGGCCATGGCCGCCAATCCGGCGCCCGTCACCGTGGCCCCCAGCAGTGAGAAAACCCACGAGCGCCAGGCCTTTCATGGCCTGCACCAGAGCGGCATTGTCACACCGCGACCGACCTCGGGCATGCTGGTGTCGTTCGATGTGCTGGCCACTGACCGCAAGGATCTGGAGCGCCTGTTCCGCACCCTCGATCAACGCATCGCCTTTCTCATGCACGG
The DNA here is from genome assembly GCF_024519635.1 of Pseudomonas sp. Pse1. NCBI lineage: Bacteria > Pseudomonadati > Pseudomonadota > Gammaproteobacteria > Pseudomonadales > Pseudomonadaceae > Pseudomonas > Pseudomonas sp. Pse1. The sequence goes on along the minus strand of NZ_JALJRO010000001.1, from coordinate 156,887 downwards.
CGGACCGGTGGCCGAGGTCGACCCGAAACTGCCGCCCGTGGACTCCGGAATTCTTGGCCCGGTGGTGACCCCGGACAACCTGACCATCACCGTGTCGGTGGGTGAGTCGCTGTTCGACGAACGCTTCGGCCTGGCCGCGGCCAAGCCCGGACGGTTGATCCGCATGGTCGGATTTCCCAACGATGCGCTGCAGCCGGACTATTGCCATGGCGACTTGAGCCTGCAGTTTTGTGCCAACAGCATCGACACCAATATTCATGCCCTGCGCGACATCCTGAAAAACCTGCCGGACCTGCTGGCGGTGCGCTGGAAACAGGAAGGCAGTGTGCCGCCGCAGGCCCCGCGCAAGCCCGGCGAACCGGCGCAAAGTGCGCGCAATTACCTGGGTTTTCGCGACGGCTCGGCCAACCCGGACTCCAACGACCCGCCGTTGATGAATCAGCTGGTGTGGGTCCAGCCCGGCGGCGACGAACCGGCCTGGGCCAGCCATGGCAGCTATCAGGCGGTGCGGATCATCCGCAACCTGGTGGAGCGCTGGGACCGGACGCCGCTGCAGGAGCAGGAAAGTATTCTGGGCCGGGTGAAAACCAGCGGCGCACCGATTGGCGGTCAGCATGAAAGCCAGGTCCCGGATTACGCCAAAGATCCCCAGGGCAAGCTGACCAAACTCGATGCCCACATCCGCCTGGCCAACCCGCGCACCGCGCAGACCCAGGCCAACCGGATCCTGCGCCGGCCGTTCAACTACTCCAACGGCGTGAGCAAGAACGGCCAACTGGAGATGGGCCTACTGTTCATCTGTTACCAGGCTGACCTGCACAAGGGCTTTATCACCGTGCAGAACCGGCTCAATGGCGAGCCTCTGGAGGAGTACCTGAAGCCGATTGGCGGTGGGTATTTCTTCACGCTGCCTGGGGTCACCGATGACAAGGATTTCATTGGTCGTTCGCTGCTTGATGCCACGCAGCCGAAAACCTCGGTTTGATCGTCATCTCCCGCTCCTACAAAGATCGGCACTTTGATTTTCCCACCCACCCGCGGAACAGTCCCATGAAAAAGTCGTCTCTCGCTTTGCTGGTCGCCCTTGGTTTGCTGCACGCCCCCGCTTCGGTCTTCGCCGCCACCGCGCCGCTGGACCTGGTGGGGCCGATTTCTGACTACAAGATCTACGTCACCGAACAGCTTGATGAACTGGCCAGTCATACCCAGGCCTTCACCACGGCGGTGAAGCAAGGCGATCTGGCTACCGCGCAAAAGCTCTACGCGCCGACGCGGGTGTACTACGAGTCGATCGAACCGATCGCTGAGTTGTTCAGCGATCTCGACGCCTCTATCGACTCGCGGGTCGATGACCACGAGCAAGGCGTCAAGGCCGAAGATTTCACTGGTTTCCACCGTATCGAATACTCGTTGTTTTCCGAGAAAAGCACTCAGGGACTGGACGCCCTGGCCGATGGCCTGGACAAGGACGTCAAGGACCTGCAAGCACGGGTTGCCGGCCTGACCTTCCCGCCTGAGAAAGTCGTCGGCGGCGCTGCAGCGTTGCTCGAAGAAGTGGCCGCGACCAAGATCTCCGGTGAGGAAGACCGCTACAGTCACACTGACCTCTACGACTTCCAGGGCAACATCGACGGAGCGAAGAAAATCGTCGAGCTGTTCCGCCCGCAACTGGAACAGCAGGACAAGGCTTTTGTGGCCAAGGTCGACAAGAACTTTGCCAGCGTCAACACGATCCTCGCCAAGTACAAAACCGCTGACGGTGGCTTTGAGACGTACGACAAGGTCAAGCCGAACGATCGCAAGGCGCTGGTCGGACCGGTCAACACCCTGGCTGAGGATCTGTCGACGCTGCGGGGCAAGCTGGGCTTGAACTGAGTCCGGTTCATCCAGTCGAGGGCGCTGCTCCACAGCCTCTCGACTGGGCTGGTCGAAAAAACCGTTAGCCTGCTTCCTTTTGCCCCCGTCCCGCGCCATGATGCGGCTTACCGCCCGCCCGCGAATGAGCCACCATGTCTGCGCAGCAAGCCCCCCACGTCAGCTCCATGGCGATCACCCTGCAGATCGTCTCCATCGTCTTCTATACCTTCATTGCCTTCATCTGCATCGGCCTGCCGATCGCGGTGCTGCCCGGCTACGTGCATGAGCATCTGGGCTTCAGTGCCGTGGTTGCCGGTCTGACCATCGGTTCGCAATACCTGGCCACCCTCCTTAGCCGGCCCATGGCCGGACGCACCTGCGACACGGTCGGCACCAAGCGCGCCATTGTCTATGGCCTGACGGGGATTTTCCTCAGCGGACTGCTGACCCTGTTCAGCACGTTTCTGGAGAACTGGCCGTTACTGAGCCTCGGCGTACTGATCGCTGGGCGACTGCTATTGGGGGTAGCCCAGGGGCTGATTGGGGTGGGCACCATCAGTTGGTGCATGGGCAAGGTCGGCGCCGAGCACACCGCGCGTTCGATCTCCTGGAACGGCATTGCATCCTACGGCGCCATCGCCATTGGTGCGCCACTCGGCGTGGTGATGATCGATGCCTGGGGGTTTGCCAGCCTGGGGATCGCCCTTTCGGTCCTGGCGGCGGGTGCCCTGCTGTTGATCCGCAACAAACCTGCAGTGCCGGTGATTCGCGGTGAGCGGATGCCGTTCTGGTCGGTGTTCGGCCGGATAGCGCCCTTTGGTGCCAGCCTGTGCCTGGCCTCGATTGGTTACGGGACACTGACCACCTTTATCGCGCTGTATTACGTCAACCGTGGCTGGGCCGGTGCCGCTTATTGCCTGACGGTGTTTGGCGTGTGTTTCATCGTGGCGCGGCTGTTGTTTATTTCCAGCATCAATCGCTTTGGCGGTTACCGATCGGCCATTGCCTGCATGAGTATTGAGGCAGTGGGGTTGACGCTGTTGTGGTTAGCGCCCTCGACCGGCTTCGCTCTGATTGGCGCCGGGCTGACCGGTTTTGGTCTGTCGCTGGTGTATCCGGCGTTGGGCGTAGAAGCGATTAAGCAAGTGCCTGGCAGCAGCCGGGGGGCCGGCTTGAGTGCCTATGCGGTGTTTTTTGACCTGGCACTGGCCATTGCTGGGCCGTTGATGGGGGCGGTGGCGTTGAATCTGGGCTATTCGTGGATTTTCTTTTGGGCGGCGGCGTTGTCGGTGGGTGGGTTGGGCTTGACGGTGTGGTTGAAGCAGCGTGGCCAGGGAGTTTGATGAGCGCCCGGAAGTTCACCCCATCGCCTTGTTGAGGATTTCCATCAGGCCCAACTGATTGAACGGTTTGGCCAGTCGCGGCAGGTCGGCGACAAAGCCATCGAGGCGCTGGGCGAAGCCGGTGGCGAGGATGATCGGGAAGTCCGGGCGCAGTGCGCGAATCGCCTGCGCCAGTTGCGCGCCATCCACCAGCGGCATGGCCATGTCAGTAATCAGCAGGTCGATATCGTCGCGTTTCTTGAACACTTGCAACGCCTCGGTGGCAGAGGTGACACAGATCACCTGATGACCGAGGTCTTCCAGCAGCAGTGAGGTGCTGATCAGGACCAGGTTGTCGTCGTCCACCAGCAACACACACAAGCGCCTCGGTGCCGACACCTCCGGCTGGGCCGCCGGGGTGACCGCAGACGCCGCCGCAATCGCCTGCGGCAACCAGAGTTCGGCGCAGGTGCCCTGCCCCGGTTCGCTTTTGAGCACCAGGCAACCCCCCAGTTGCTCGGCCAGGCCATGCACCATCGATAAGCCCAGGCCCGTGCCCTTGCCTACCCCTTTGGTGGTGAAAAACGGATCGGTAGCCTGGGCCAGGGTGGCGTCATCCATGCCCTGGCCGTTGTCGCTGATCGACAGGCAGACATAGGGTTTGTTGGGCAAACCAGTGGGCAGGCTCTGGCCCCTTTGCGAGTCGACAGCCTGGATCAGAATCCGCCCGCCCTGGGGCATGGCATCGCGGGCATTGGTCGCCAGGTTGAGGATCGCCAGTTCCAATTGGTTGACGTCGGCCAGGATCGGCGGCAGGTCCGGCGGCAAGTCACACTGGATGGTCACCAGATGCCCGAGGGAGCTGCGCAGCAGCCCGGTGATGTTTTCCAGCAGCCGCGGCAAGGCCACTGACTCGGTCTTGAGTTCCTGGCGGCGGGCGAAGGCCAGCATGCGCTGGGTCAGGGACACGCCGCGCTGGGCGCCGAGGGCGGCATTGTCCAGCAGTTGCAGGACCTTGGGATCGTCGCCGGCACGTTTGCGCAGCAACTCCAGGTTGCCGAGAATCACCGTCAGCAGGTTGTTGAAGTCGTGGGCGATGCCGCCACTGAGTTGGCCGATGGCCTGGAGTTTCTGCGACTGGAACAGCGCTTCGCGGGCCTTTTCCAGTTCGCGCTGGGTCTGGACCGATTCGCTGATGTCGCGGGTGATCTTGGCAAAGCCGAGCAGTTTGCCGGTCTCGCCGCGAATCGGATCAATGATCACATGGGCGAGGAATCGAGTGCCGTCCTTGCGCACACGCCAGCCCTGCTTTTCGAAGCGGCCATCGCGGATCGCCACCTCCAGCGCCCGCTGCGGCTCGCCGTTCTCGCGGTCCTCGGGGGTGTAGAACAGGGAAAAATGCTGGCCGACCACCTCATGGGGCATGTAACCCTTGATCCGCTGCGCTCCCAGGTTCCAGTTGCTGACCCGGCCTTCGGGGTCAAGCATGTAGATCGCGTAGTCGGTGACGCTCTGTACCAGCAGGCGGAACTGCTGCTCGCTCTGCTTGAGGGTTTCCTCGGCAGCCTTGCGCTCGGTGAGATCGCGGGTGATCTTGGCAAATCCGAGCAAAACGCCCTCGGGACTGCGGATCGGGTCGATCACCACGTGGGACCAGAACGGCGTGCCGTCCTTGCGCAGCCGCCAGCCTTCGCCTTCGAACCGACCTTCCTCGATCGCCGTGCGCAAGGCTCGCTGCGGCAGGCCGTTGCGTCGGTCTTCGGGGGTGTAGAAGCAGGAAAAATTGGCGCCGAGGATTTCCGCCTCGGTGTAGCCCTTGATCCGTGCCGCGCCGGCGTTCCAGCTGGATACCACGCCTTGCGGGTCGATCATGTAGATGGCGTAGTCCACCACCGAGTCAATCAACAGTTTCAGGCGCGATTGTTCCAGCGGGTTTTTCGGTTCTTTGCTCATGGCAGGTCGCATGCAGGCTTCCGAGGTGTTGAGAATAGATGACAAGCCATGGCTACGGCAGCGGATTGCCCCCGGTCACACCAAATACTTCGCCGGTGATGTAACTGGACTCCTGGAGGCCAGAAACACATAGAGTGGTGCGCATTCTGCGGGCTGGCCGGGGCGCTTCATAGGGGGGTGACCGCCGAAGTCGGCGATTTTCTCCCGGGGCTGGCCGCCGCTGGGTTGCAACACGTTCCAGATCGGCCCCGGCGCCACCGCATTAACCCAAATGCCGTGTTCGATTACCTGCTTGGTCAGAGCCTTGGTCATGGCGACGATGAAAACAAAGCCTGTACAGGTAGAAAGCAAGGTCGTGTGGAAGGTTTGGAATTTTTCCTCGATGGCCGACAGACGGGGCGGCCAGCCCGCTGCAAAGAATTTGAACTCCGGAAAAAACCGTCTCTCACAATGCATATGCAGGCACAGCCGCCGCGCAGATATTGGGGGAGAAGGATGATGGACGTATCGACTGTGCAGGACTCCATGAGCCAGTTGCTCGCTGAATTCGCCGGGCGTGGGGCCCCTCTCGAACTGGACCGACGCCTGCCCGAGTTATTGCAAGCTTGCATCGAGGCAGGCCACACCGACCTGCCGCTGCCCGGTCACGGCCAGACGTTGCAACGCTGGCGCAGTCTGGCCCAGGTTGCCGGTGCCGACCTGGCGCTGCTCAAGCTGTACGAAGGCCACACCGATGCCCAGGCGATACTTGCTGAATTGCACGCGCAGGCATTGAACCAACCGGGTATCTGGGGGGTGTGGGCCGCTGAACCGCCGAATGCCAAAGTACAGATTGTTGCTCGTGAGCAAGGTCGGGTACGCCTCAGTGGGACCAAGGCCTGGTGCTCTGGCGCACTGCAAATCGAGCACGCCTTGCTCACCGCCTGGGATGAACAACAACGGCCGCAATTGGTCGCGCTGACCCTGGCGCAACCGGGTGTCAAACTGCGCAGTGACGACTGGCAGGCACGCGGCATGGCGCTGACCGCCAGCGCGAATGTCGAGCTGGATCACGTGTTAGCGGACTGCGTCGGCATCAGCGGCGCTTATGTTCAGCGCCCGGGTTTCTGGCAGGGCGGCGCGGGGATCGCCGCCTGCTGGTATGGCGCGGCCCAGGCGCTGGCCGAGCGTCTGCGCAAGCAGTGCAGCGGCCCGCGCGAGGATCCCCACGCCCAGGCCCATCTGGGTGCCGTCGATGCAGCCCTGCAGGGCGCCGCCGACAGCCTGCGCCAGTGCGCGGCATGGATTGACCAGCAGCCTGACGCCGATGTCGAGTTGATCGTGCGTCGCACCCGGGCCCAGGTCGAAGCGTCGGTGGAACAGGTGCTCTGGCATGTCGGTCGGGCATTGGGCGCCACACCTTTTTGTCGTGATCCGCAGTTCGCCCGCTTGAGCGCCGACTTGCCGGTGTTCATCCGTCAAAGCCACGCCGAGCGTGACCTGGCGGAACTGGGGCGGCAACTGGCTGCCGATGCGCGCCAGGGCTGGTGCCTATGAGCGCGGATGCGGAAAAATCTTTTCACGGCACCGGTACCACCCTCGCCCAGTGGCAAGCCTCTCGGGCCTTGCAATCAGTGCCGACGATTTCCCGCGATCTGCTACTGCCCGCCGGCCACCGGCTGGTGGTGGTGGCGCCGCACCCGGATGACGAGGTGCTGATGTGTGGCGGCCTGCTGGCCAATCTGGCGGTGGACGACAACGAGTTGCTGCTGATTTCCGTGACTGACGGCACCGGCAGTCATCCGGGCTCGACCCTGTGGCCGGTGGAACGGCTGCGCAGAGAGCGTCCTCGGGAAAGTGCCGAGGCCCTGTCGCGCCTTGGCTTCGATCCGCGCACGGTTGAATGGCGGCGCCTGGAGCTGGCCGACAGTGCCGTCGCCGACAGTCACGAAACCCTGCTTCAACAACTCTGTGCAGTCCTGCGCAGCGGCGACCGCGTGCTCACCACCTGGCGCCATGACGGCCACTGCGATCACGAAGCCGTGGGCCGCGCCTGCGCCAGTGCCTCCAGGCGATGCCAGGCGCAGTTGCTGGAGGTTCCCGTCTGGGCCTGGCACTGGGCACATCCCGAGGATCCGCGTCTGCCCTGGCTAAGGGCACGCAAGCTGGCAGTGCCGGCCCATACCCTCGAACGCAAGCGCGCTGCCCTCGCCGCCCACCGCAGCCAAGTGCTGGCCGACCCGAGTACCGGGCGTCCGGCGATTCTTTCTACGGCGACCCTGGAGCGCCTGCTGCAACCTTTCGAACTGGTATTCCTGTGAGCCTGGACGCGACCTACTTCGAGCAGCTGTTCACCGCCGCCCCCGACCCCTGGGCCTTGGGCAATCGCTGGTACGAGCAGCGCAAGCGCGCCCTGACTCTCGCGGCGCTGCCCCGGCAACGTTATACGCGGGCGTTCGAACCGGCCTGCGCCAATGGCGACCTGAGTGCCCTGCTCGCCCCCCGTTGCGAGCACTTGCTGTGCATGGACGCCAGTGCCACCGCCACGCAACTGACCTGCCAGCGCTTGCAGTGCCAGCCGCAGGTCGAAGTGCGGCAGGGGCATTTGCCCGCCGACTGGCCCGAGGGTGAGTTCGAACTGATCGTCCTCAGCGAGTTTGGCTACTACCTCGACAGCAGCGACTGGGCTCAGGTAATCGACCAGGCGCAAGCCAGCCTCAGCCCCCAGGGTTCACTGCTGGCCTGCCACTTCTTGCGGCCAATGGCCGAGTGTCCGCAAACCGGGCAACAGGTGCACGAGCAGTTGCAGGCGCGGCTGGACCTGGTGCGTGTGATGCAGCACCGGGAAGCGGATTTCCTGCTCGAACTCTGGTGCCGCGAACCTGGCGGCCTGGACCTTGAGGAGCCGTGCTTATGATCGGTGTCGTCGTTCCTGCCCATAATGAACAAGCGCTGCTCAAGGACTGCCTGGAGGCACTGCGGTGTGCGGCCGATGAGGCCGGCGAAGAGGTGCGAATCCTCGTAGTGCTCGACGCCTGCACCGACCGTTCCCGGGAAATTGCCCAAGCCTGCGGGGTGCAGACCCTGGAGATTGAGGCCGGCAATGTCGGCTATGCGCGGCGCGCCGGTGCCGCCCATCTGCTGGATCAGGGAGCGCGCTGGCTGGCCTGCACCGACGCCGACAGTCGAGTGCCAGGCAATTGGTTACGCCAGCAACTGGCGTTCAACGCCGATGCGGTGTGCGGCACGGTGAGTATCGAGGAGTGGGATCCGCTGCATTCACCCGAAGTACGCCAGCGCTACCAGAGCCTGTACCAGTCCCATGAGGGCCACCGGCACATCCACGGCGCCAACCTGGGGGTCTGCGCCGAAGCCTATCGGCGCGTGGGTGGCTTCCAACCGCTGGCGGTGCACGAGGACCGCTACTTGATCGAAGATCTGCAGCGTAGCGGCGCGAGCATCGTCTGGACCGCGCTCAACGGTGTGCGCACCAGCAGCCGTCTGGATTGCCGGGCCCAGGGTGGTTTCGGCGATTACCTGAAGGCGCTGGCGCGGGAGGGCGAAGCTTGAAGGGTTGAGCCGCGTCAACGGCGGCGTACTACCCTCACCCGGCCACTGTTGCCACCGCCACAGAAAAACCGCTCGCCGCCATCCGACTCCAGCCCCGACACGCCAATGCCGGCGGGCATGCGCAAGGTTTCGAGGACTTCTGCGGTTTGCGGATCGATCCGGCGGATCTCGCTTTCCTCACCTTCCCAAGTGCCGTGCCAGAACTCACCGTCGACCCAGGTCACCCCGGTGACAAAGCGGTTCGATTCCAGGGTGCGAAGGATCTTCCCGGTCTGCGGGTCGAGTTGGTGAATCTTGCGGCCCTGGTACTGACCGACCCACAGCGAGCCCTCGGCCCAGGTCAGCCCTGAATCGCTGTCGCCTGGCGCCGGGACAGTGCTGAGTATGTCTCCGGTCTGTGGGTCGATTTTTTGAATCGAACTCTCGGCGATCTGGTACAGGTAACGGCCATCGAAGGCGGTGCCGGCATCGGCGGGCATGGCGAAGTTGCGCTGGGTCTTGCCGTCCTGTGGGTCGAATGCAGTGAGTCCCTGATTGTTGGCGAACCACACACGCTCACCGTCCCAGGTCACGCCGTGGACACTCTGCACACCCTCGAAGGGGCCGTATTCCTGCACGATGGTTGCGGCTGACTGTTTCATCTGGACATCCTCATCTGGGCTGAGTCTGCAGCCTAATCACTGGGCAGCGTCGGCGTGAGTAACAATGCCGTCGCGAATCCGGGCAGCGGCGGAATCAGCCAGCGCGCTGCTCGACCCCGGCCGAACGCCTGTACTTTGCCGGCGCTGGCCAGGCTCTCGAGTGCGCGCTGCACGCTGCGCTGGCTGATGCCCAGGGCCAGCGCCAGAGCTGAGCTGGACCAGGCCTGGCCATCCATCAGCAAGGCCAGGACGTCACCGTAGTGAGTGTCCTGTGGCCACGCCAGTACCGCCACCCCGGGTTGACCGCGAGCGATCAAGGCATAGCCATCGGCAGTAGCGCTGACCTCGGCAAGGGGTTTAAGCAGCACCCGCAGGCGGCCGATTTCTACGCGCAGGCGGGCGCGATGGGACTCATCGCTGAGCTTGAGATTGAATGCACGGGCAATCAAGGTCGCCCGGTCCACTGCGGCCGGCCAGGCTTCGCCAAGGCTGCGCAGCAACGCCATCAACACCGGGCGCCCGGCCAGGGAGACTTGTTTATGAGCATCCTGCAGCAACTGCCGGCGGTCATCGATCACCAGCATCGGCGAATCCAGTAGCGCCTGTATCTGCTCCAGCAGCAACAGGCGTTCGTCGCCAGGACCGGTGATGCGCGCCGCCGGGGTGTCGAGCACCTGCCAGGCGTCCTGCACTTCGGCGCTGAGGGCCGGGATATGGGCCTGGTGCGCGGCATCGCTGGCATGGGTAAGCGCGCTGTGGGCGGTGGCGATGTCCAGCTTGCGGATCGCCAGGCCGGCGCGGGCCAAGCCATGAATCGCCTGCAGCGAAGCAGGTAAACGGGTGGGATCGATTTCGTTGAGTTGTGCCTCGGCCTGGTCGAGGGCACCGAGCAACGACAGTCGACGAATCGCCACGAAACGAGCATGGGCGGCATTGGCCCAGTCGCCCTGCTGTTCGAGCACGGCGCGGGCTGCTTCCAGAGGTTTGTCGGGTTGACCGAGATCCCGGGCGGCAAAGGCGATCTCCGCCTCGGCCACCACACAACGGGCCCGAGCCAGGGTCTGCCGCGGACTGAAGGCCCGGGCGGCACTGCGCAACAGTGTACGGGCACGGGCAAAATCACCCAGTTGCGCCATGGCGATGCCACGCAGGGCCAGCGCCGGTGGATCATCGCGCAAGGCCACGCGGTCCAGCGCACCCAGCGGATCGCCGGCCGCCAGTGCGCGGGCGGCGGCCGTGATCAGTGCGTCCATGTCGAACCCGGCACGGCGGGCACTCCTTGGATTGAGGGGGTGCCGTGCAGTCTAGCTGGCGTCTGCCGTCACGCCGCCGGCAGGCTCGGCGCCAACACGCCCTGGCGTTTGCGGTGGATCAGGAAGTACGCGCCGTAGCACAGGGCAATGAAGCCAAAGCCCCAGTACAACGACGGCCGCTGGGTTTCATCCAGCGCGAGGAACACGAACAGCGAGCAGCACAGGGCGATGCAGGTCAGCGGTAGCACCGGGAACCAGGGCGCACGGTATTTCAAGTCGCTGAGCTGGCCGCCATCGCGCAGATAGGCCTTGCGGAACCGGTACTGGGCCAGGGCAATGACGATCCAGGTCACGGTGCCGGACATGCCGCTGACCGCCATCAGCACCATGAACAGGGTGTCGGCGGCGATGAAGCTGGTCATTAGCGACACCAGGGCAAAGCACAGGGTAATGCTCAGGGCGCGCAAGGGAACGCCACGTTTGCTCAGCGGCGACAGGCTTTTCGGCGCCATGCCGGTTTTCGACATGGCCCAGAGGATCCGCGTCGAGGCATAGAGGCCGGAGTTGCCCACCGATAGAATCGCGGTGAGGATGACGAAGTTCATCAGGTCTGCGGCGTAGGGAATGCCAACCATGTCGAACACCTGGACGAACGGGCTTTCCATCAGGCCCGCCTGCTGCCACGGGACGATGGCCGAGAGCACGACGATCGCCAGCACGTAGAAAATCAGCACGCGGAACACCACGTTGCGCACCGCACGGGGGATGCTTTTTTCCGGCTGGTCGGTTTCACCTGCTGCCACGCCCATGATCTCGCAACCCTGGAAGGCGTAGACCACAGTCATCATCACCGCGAACACTGCCGACAGGCCGTTGGGGAACAGCGAGTCGCCGATCAGGTTGTTCATCATCGGCGCCGGTTCGCCGCTGGTCAGCGGGATTGCGCCGAAAATCACCAGTACACCGACCACGATAAAACCGAGAATCGCCGCCACCTTGATCCCCGAAAACCAGTACTCGGCTTCACCAAAGGCGCGGGTCGCCAGAGCATTGAGGCCGAACAACACCACCACGAACAGCGCCGACCAATACCAGATCGGCACCTCGGGGAACCAGCGCGTCATCAGCATGCCGGCGGCGGTGAATTCCAGGCCGACGGTGGTGGCCCAGCTCATCCAGTAGACCCAGCCGATCATGAAGCCGGTGGCCGGGCCGATGAATTGGGTGGCGTGGGTCTGGAACGAGCCGGAGACCGGCATCTGCACCGACAGTTCGCCGAGGCAGACCATCACCAGGTACATCAGGAATCCCGCCACCAGGTACGCCAGAATCGCCCCCACCGGCCCGCCCTGATTGATCGTCACCCCCGAGCCCATGAACAACCCGGTGCCAATCACACCGCCCAGGGACAACATGAAAATGTGCCGGCTTTTCAGGGCGCGGGTCAGGTGGATGCCGTTGCGTTCGTTTGCTTCGCTCATGTCGGCTTTGCGGCCATTCATTATTATTATCTCCAATAAGCTTCGAAGACCGCGCCAGGGCGGTTGCCTCGATTATTGGAAGGTCATGTAAGGTGCTGTTGACCCTGAAGATCGAAGTTGTGCGAAGTCGTAACAAAGATGTAGGGGGCGTTTACATCAACCCCTCCAACACCCCCAACGCCCGCTCCATCTGCTCATCCACCCCAACCGCCAACCCTCGAACCCGAGCCTCGGCATTGGCCAGTGCCGCTTCCTCCAGCTTGCGCAGAACCCCAGCCAACCCACGCAGCCCCAGGGAATCACTGCTACCCGCCAAACGATGGGCCAAGTGCGCGACCTCGGTGCAATCATCGGCAGCAATCGCTTCACCGAGCGCCGCGCGATGGGCAATGATCGAAGTGTGCAACACCCGCAACAGGCCCTGGACCTTCTGCTCGCCGAGCAACAGCCGATGGTTATTCAACAGCGGCCAGTCAACGGCCGAGTCAGTCGCTTCGACAATCGCTGCGCGAGACTCGCCGGCCAGTGCCCGACGCAGATCGTCCAGCCGCAAGGGCTTGGCGAGCACGCCGTCCATCCCGGCTTCCAGATAGCCACGCACCGCCGCCGGTTGCACACTGGCGGTCAGGGCGAAAATCCGCGTGGTCGCGTTCGGACCGCCGCCATCGCGGATCCGTTGACACAGCTCGACGCCACTGAGCCCCGGCAAATGCACGTCCAGCAGCATCACATCGAAGACCTGGGCGGCACACTCGGCCAAGGCCTGGACAGCCTCTTCGGCCAACCACACCTGATGCCCGTCGCGTTGCAGCAAACCACTGACCACCTCGCGATTGAGCGCGACGTCCTCGACCACCAGAATCTTTAATGACGGGCCCGGCGTAAATACCGGATGGACGTCGGCGACAGCAGCAGCCGGCTGCAACTCGAGTTCGAACCAGAAGCAACTGCCACGCCCCGGCTGGCTGTCGACGCCAATCACTCCGCCCATTTTCTCCACCAGATGTTTGCAGATCGCCAGGCCCAGCCCGGTGCCGCCAAACCGTTGCGCCACCTCCTCACTGGCCTGGGTAAAGCGCTCGAAAATCTTCGCCTGCATGTCTTCGGCAATACCTATGCCGTTGTCCGTGATGCTGATCCGCAAACGCTGCCCGCCTTGCAACGGAACAGGCGCCAACCCCTGCACCCGCACACTGACCTGCCCGCCTTCGGTGAACTTGATCGCATTGGCCAGCAGATTACTCAGCACTTGTCGCAGGAATTGCTCGGCGCCCTGATGGCGTTGGCCAACCGCTGGATCGACCTGCCAATCCAGCCGGGTGTGGTTGCTTAGGGCCCGGGGTTCGAGCAGGGTCAGCACTTCATCGAGCAACTGGCGAATCGAGAAATTCACCGGCTCGGGATGGCTTTCGCCCTCCTCCAGCCGGGCGAAGTACAGCACTTCGTTGAGAATTGCCAACAAGCCTTCGCCAGCCTTGTACAGCGCATCCAGGCGCTTGCCGTCGCGCTCGTCCAGACTGGCCCCGCGCAGCAGTTGTGCCATGCCGAGAATGCCATTGAGCGGCGTGCGCAGTTCATGGCTCATGGTTGCCAGGAACCGCGACTTCGCCAGGTTGGCCGCCTCGGCCTCCTCCTTCGCGTGCATCAGGCTGGCGGTCCGCCGCTCGACCATGCGCAGCAGTTCGTCACGTTTGTCCTGCAGGGCCAGGCGATCGGTTTCGCGGCGATCGATGTCGCTGAGAATCGCCCGGCGCATGTCATCCAGGGCATGGGCCACGGTATCGATTTCGTCGGCGACGCCGCTGCGACTCTTGTCCAGGCGCAAGGGCTCCTGCCATTCGCCGGCCGCGATGCGCCGGGCAAACTCGGCCATCACTTGCAGGTGGCGGGTGACCAGGCGATAGAACAACCCCGACAACGCTACCGCCAGGCCGCACAGAAACACACTCATCCACAGCAGGCTGGTCAGGCCGGTGGCGTACAGGCGTTGATGCACGGCCCCCAGATCCGTGCTGACTTCCAGCTCACCGAGGTGACGAATCCCACCGCTGGGAGGCTGGTAATTAAGCGCGAAGCGTTCGATACGCAGCGGACCGACCGGCGCCGGATTGCCCTGCAGCAGATCGAAGTCAGGGCTGTTCAGGCGGACCCGAGCCACATCGGAGAAATCCACCAGGCCCCGCAGTTGCACATTCAACTGCTCCTGGTTGAGGTCCCACAGACTGCGCTCGAGGCTGGCCAGGTAGCCGGCGCGGATCAGTTCCATGCGCGCATCAATGTCGCGCATCTCCCGGCGGTACTCGATATACAACTGCACACTGCTGGCGAGCACGGTGAAACACAGACTGAACAGCAGGATAAACAGCAGCAGCCGACGCAGCAGGCCACCGGGTTTGGCGCGGATCATCGGGCGTCCGCCGGCAGGCTGACCATGTCGCGGTAGGTGACCTCGCTTTCATTGAGCCAACGCTCGATATCACCGGCATCGACCATACGCTGCAGTTGCGCATCGATCCTTGGCATCTGGCTGGCCAGCGGCGAGCGGCGCGACACCGCGACCCGCAGGTAGTCCACGTTCAAGGCCTTGGGCAAGGCGACGATGTCCTGCGCCCCGGCCAGGTGCTCAACGTAGAGCTCGCCCGTACGTCGTTCCTGGGTGATGAAGTCGATGCGTCCGCGAATCAACTTGCCGAAATTTTGCCGGCTGTCCGAGACCCACTCGATGTTGTCGTGAGCCGCCACCATGCGATCGAACGCCACGCCGTAGCTTTCGCCGAACAACAGGCCGCCGCGATAACGCGTCAAATCCTCCAGGCGTTCGAACTGCACCGGGTGCTGGCGATTGATGAACAGTGCAACTTCTTCGCGCAGCACCGGCACCCTGGAAAACAGCAGGGTTTGTTCGCGTTGCGCGGTACTGTAGGCCAGCACCACGTCGACCCGGCCTTCGGCGGCGTCCAGCAGGCAACGCTTCCAATTGCCGAGCACGACAATTTCGACCTGATACCCCAGCTCGGCAAACAGCTGCTTGACCACACTGGGTGCAAGACCGCGCACCTGTTTGCCGTCGCTCCAGGAAATTGGCGGGTACACCGGGTAATCGCAATAGCGTACGGTCTGTTGCGCCACGGCATTGCCGGCCAGCAGCGCCAGCCACAGGCCAAACAGGCAACGCATGGGAATCAGGCCGCCACGCTGGCGGTAAACAGGTAGCCGGCGCCGTGGATGGTGATGATCAGTTGCGGTTCGGCCGGGTCGTCATGCAGCTTGCGCCGCAGGCGGCCAACCAGCACGTCGATCGAGCGATCGTTGGGCACCCATTCGCGGTTGCGGATCTGGTCCATCAACTGGTCGCGGCTCAGGGTGTGGCCGCTGTTGCGCAGGAACACGCTGAGCAGTTGATACTCGCCGTGGGTCAACAGCGTCTCGCCGCCGTCGGGGTCGATCAGGCGGCGGCGGTCGGTGTCCAGGGCCCAGGCGGCGAACTGCTTGACCGGCTTGATGGTGGCGACGGGCGCTTGCGGGGTTTGCGCGTGACGCACCCGGCGAATCAGGTTTTTCGCCCGAGATACCAGTTCCCGAGGGTTGAGGGGTTTGATCACGTAGTCGTCGGCACCGCATTCGAGGCCGACAATGCGGTCGATCTCGTCGTTGCGCCCGGTGATCAGAATGATCCCGACTTCCGAACGCACCCGCAGTTCGCGGGTCAGGGTCAGGCCGTCCTTGCCGGGCAGACGGATGTCGAGCATCACCAGGTCGACCGCCTGGTTCGCCAGGAAAGTCTCCGCCAGTTCCGCCGTGGCGGCGCAGTGGACGTCGTAGCCTTCCTGGGAGAGGTAGGCGTGCAGCAGTTCGCGAATCAGCGGATCGTCATCGACGATCAGTACCCGAGGAGTCATCGCCTGGTGTCCTGCGTGTGGCCGTAGGCCTGTTTCTTATTAGAGGGTGAAGCGTGCTGCGCTAGATCCTATCTATTGCTGAACAAGTGATCAACAGCTAACGATCGGCAGGCAGTAACGTTTCCTGCCTCCGGCCTGCAGACCGTCAACCCACGCCTCGCAGATCTGGATGCCCTGCTCCGGGCTGAAGGTTCCCGGATTGAGCCCGGACTCCAGCCACAAGCCATCGAGCAAGGCACTCAGGCCAATCGCCGCGAGGTCGGCGTCGAACTGCTCCCAGCCCTCTTCCTCGGCCAACTCGGTCAGGACCTTGCGCAGGATGCTGCGGTATTCGCCATAGGAGTGTTCGTGGGCCTGGTTGATCGCCTCGGCGGTTTTTACCGCGCCCCAGAAGGCCAGCCAGGCATCGATCAGTTGCGGATCGAGCAATTCGGCGGAAAACGAGCCACGGAAAAACGCCGACAGCCGTTCGCGAGCATTCGGCGCCGCCTCGGCCATGGCGTCGCGCAGCAAATTCATGACCCGTGCGGTGATCGAGCGATAGGCTTCGGCGACCAGTTCGTCCTTGCCGGAGTAGTGATGGCTGATCAGCCCCACCGACACCCCGGCCTCGGCGCAGATCTTGCGGATCGACGCGCCCTGGAAGCCGTGTTGCTGCAGGCACACCAGCGTCGCTTCGATCAGCTTGGCCTTGCGCAGCTCCGGCTCCATGCGAGAAAAACGGGCTTCCTGATTCATCCGCGACACGCTCCTGGTTGCAATCGTAGGGCTCGCGATGAGTTGGCGAGCTGAACGACTGTACAGCAGGATGAGCGGTTTGTGGGCGGTAAAAAAACTGCGCCTCACCCAAAATCTGAAGGAGCTGGCTTGCCAGCGAACCCTGCACCGCGGTGTGTCTGATACACCGCCTTCGCCGGCAATTTCAGCGCACTTCAGAATAACGGTTAATCCCGATACCCCGGCGCCACCCGATCCAGCAGCCGCAACATGGCCGCCCACGCCAGCTGCATACCATCCGGATCACTCAACTGCCCCTCTTCCAGTGGCCGCCCAGGGTCGTTGAACTGACGCTCGGTGTGGGCGCACACCTCATGGGGTGGCAGTACCAGTTCACCGGCCGCCTGAGCCGCCAATTGAATCTCGCAGGCCTTTTCAAGGTAATACATGCGCAGAAACGCCTGGCTGACCGTCTCGCCCAGTGTCAGCAGGCCATGGTTACGCAGCATCAACACCGACTTGTCGCCCAAGTCCCGCACCAGTCGCTGCTGTTCGCTCAGGTCCAGCGCCACGCCTTCATAGTCGTGGTAGGCGACGCGGCCGTAGAACTCCATGGAGATCTGGTTCACCGGCAGCAATCCACACTGCAAGGCGGCCACCGCACAACCGGCTTTGGTGTGAGTATGCAGCACGCACTGGGCATCATGCCGGGCACCGTGGATCGCGCTGTGGATCACGAAACCGGCGGGATTGACCAGGTACGGCGTCGGCTCAACCGCACGGCCTTGAAGGTCGATCTTGACCAGATTGGACGCGCTGATTTCGTCGAACATCAAACCGTAGGGGTTGATCAGGAAGTGATGTTCCGGCCCCGGCAGGCGCACCGAGATGTGGGTGAAGATCAGGTCGGTCATGCGAAAGTGCGCGATCAGGCGATAGCAGGCGGCCAATTCCTCGCGCAGTTGTTGCTCAGTTGCATTGCTATTCATTGTGCTCCCCAGGCTGAACGGTAGACGCAGACACTAAGGCTGGACGCCACACACGTCCAGCCTGGCGGGCTTACTTGCTGGCCCAGGCGTTGAAGCGCTCTTCCAGCTCTTCGCCGTGATCGACCCAGAACGCCACGTCCATCGACAACGCGCCTTTGAGATTCTGCGGCGCCGTGGGCACCCAGCGTGCGAGTTTGTCGTCCAGGCGTGCGGCGGCTTCGGTGTTGGTCGGGCCGTAGGGGATCTGCTGCACGTAGTTGACCTGGGCCTGGGGCTGGTTGGCGAAGGCAATGAAGCGCTTGGCCTGATCGACGTGTTTCGAGCCCTTGATGATCGCCCAGTAGTCCATGCCGTACAGGCTGCCCGGCCAGACCAGGCCGAGGTGACTGCCACTCTGCGCGGCGGCGGCGATCCGGCCGCTGTAGGTCGAGGTCATCACCACATCGCCGGCAGCCAGCCACTGCGCCGGTTGCGCCCCGGCTTCCCACCACTGGATATTCGGCTTGAGCTCGGTGAGTTTGGCGAAGGCGCGGTCAACGCCTTGCGGCGTGCTCAGCACCTTGTACACGTCCTCGACCTTGACCCCGTCGGCCAGTAGCGCGAATTCAAGGTTGTACACCGCACGCTTGCGCAGCCCGCGCTTGCCGGGGGTCTTCTGCACATCCCAGAAATCCGCCCAGGAAGTCGGCGCCTGGGCCAGTTTGTCGGTGTCATAGGCGATCGCCACGCTCCACACCAGCGCAGCCGAGCCGCACTCCTGCGCAGCCTCGGGAATCAGTTGCGCGGCATGGCCGAGGGCGCTCCAGTCGAGGCGCTCGTACATGCCCTCTTCGCAGCCGCGCATCAGGTCAGGACCTTCGATCTGCACCACGTCCCAATCGACGTTGCCGGTGTCGACCATCACCTTGATCCGCGCCATCTCGCCGTTGTATTCGCTCTGGATCAGCTTGCTCTGGTCTGCTGCGCTGAACGGTTGGAAAAACGCCACGTCCTGGGCTTTCTGTCCAGCTCCGCCGTAACCGACCACCACCATGTCCGGTGCTGCCTGGGCACTGCCCAGGCCCATGGCCAGGGAGACAACCAAGGGATAAAAACCGTG
The DNA here is from genome assembly GCF_024519635.1 of Pseudomonas sp. Pse1. Lineage (NCBI taxonomy): Bacteria > Pseudomonadati > Pseudomonadota > Gammaproteobacteria > Pseudomonadales > Pseudomonadaceae > Pseudomonas > Pseudomonas sp. Pse1. The sequence goes on along the minus strand of NZ_JALJRO010000001.1, from coordinate 138,127 downwards.
CTTGAGCGTATTCGATTTCATCATGGGTTCCTCGTGCAGGTGCCCGCCGGATGAATGCCGGCGTGACCCTTTTTTATTGTTGTGAGGGTGCCCCGGGGGTGGGGGCGGATTGAAAGTACTTCAGACACCAGTAAAAAAACAAGTTGATTTTTTACTGGCAGTAAATTTCTATAGGCGCAAATAACAACAACCTGATGCGTCTGCCGCTGTTGCTTTTTGTAGGAGCGAGCCTGCTCGCGATGAACGTTAACGATTACGCGTGCTGCCTGGTTAAACACGTCGTCTGGGAGTTCTTCGCGAGCAGGCTCGCTCCCACAAGGGATAGTGGGGATTAGCCTGACTGGAGTATGCGCACCATGTCGTCCACCGCCTTCGCCCACCTGTTCGAACCGCTGCAGATCCGTGGCAAGCGCCTGAAAAACCGGATCATGTCCAGCGGTCATGACACCTCGATGCCCACCGACAACCTGGTCAACGAGCAGTTGATTGCCTATCACCGGGCGCGCGCCGAGGGCGGTGTGGGGTTGATTGTGTTGCAGGTGGCCGGGGTGCATGACAGTGCGCGCTACACCTCCCATGTGCTGATGGCCACTGACGATGCGTGCATTGCCGGCTATCGCGCGCTGGCCGAGACCTGCCATGCCCACGGCACCGTGGTGCTGTCGCAGATTTTTCACCCGGGCCGGGAAATCATGGAATCCAGCGACGGCTTGCTGGCGGTCGCCTACTCGCCGTCGGCGGTGCCCAATGAGCGCTTCCGGGTGATGCCTCGTGCCCTTGACCAGGGGATGATCGATGAGATCGTTGGCGGTTACGGCGCGGCGGCGCGACGCCTGCATCAGGCCGGAATCGATGGCGTCGAAGTGGTCGCCAGCCACGGCTATCTGCCGGCGCAATTCATCAATCCACGGGTTAACCGCCGTACCGATGGCTACAACGGCGACCTCGAACAGCGTCTGCGTTTCTTGCGTGAAGTGATCGCCTGCGTGCGTGCCAACACCGACGAACAGTTCATCATCGGTCTGCGGATTTCCGCCGACGAGCGCGACCCCGAAGGCCTGACCGAAGACGAATCGCTGCTCGCCGTGCAAGCGCTGCAAGGCGAACTGGATTACGTGCACATCGTCGCCGGCACCTCGGCGTCCTTGGGTGGCGCGGTGCACATTGTGCCGCCGATGGCCATCGAAGCGGCGTACCTGGCCCGGGAAGCCGGGACTTTCAAGGCCGGTTTGTCGATTCCGCTGTTCGTCACCGGCCGCATCAATCAGCCCCAGGAGGCCGAGCTGATCCTCGCCCGTGGTCAGGCCGACGTGTGCGGGATGACCCGCGCGCTGATCTGCGATCCACAGATGCCGAACAAGACCGACGCCGGCCGCGCCGAAGATGTGCGCGCCTGCATTGCCTGCAACCAGGCGTGCATCGGCCACTTCCACAAAGGCCTGCCGATCTCCTGCATCCAGCACCCGGAGACCGGCCGCGAGCTGATCTACGCGCAACGCCAGCCGGCGCAACAGCGCAAGCGAGTCATGATTGCCGGCGGTGGTCCGGCAGGGATGAAAGCCGCCGCCGTGGCCGCTCAACGTGGGCATGAGGTGACGCTGTACGAAGCCAGCGCGCAACTCGGCGGCCAGGTGCTGCTGGCACAATTGCTGCCGCGCCGGGCCGAATTCGGTGGCGCCAGCACCAACCTCCAACGCGAGATGGAGTTGGCCGGGGTGCGTGTGGTGCGCAACACCCGGGTCGACCGCGCCCTGGTGGAACAGCAGAAACCCGATGTGTTGATCGTCGCCACCGGCGCCCAACCCTACTGGCCTCCCTTCGAACGCGGCGGTGAATTGCAGGTGGTGGATGCCTGGCAGGTGCTGCGCGACGAGGTACAGGTCGGCCGCTCGGTGGTGGTGGTCGACTGGCGTTGCGACTGGATCGGCCCCGGCATCGCCGAACGCCTGGTTCGCGCCGGGCATCAGGTGCAACTGGCGGTCAACGGCACCCATTGCGGGGAAAATTTGCCGCTGTACGTGCGCGATCACCTGGCCGGTGAGCTGCACAAGCTCGGGGTGCCAATCACCCCCTACGCCCGTCTCTATGGCTGCGACGACAACACGGTGTACCTGCAACACACCGCCAGTGGCGAGCCGATGCTGCTGGAAAACATTGACACCTTGGTACTGTGCCAGGGCCATCAGCCAGTCGACAGCCTTGGCGCTGAGGTACAGGACCTGGTGGAGATCCGCCGGATCGGCGACTGCCTGGCCCCGCGCACTGCCGAGGAAGCGATTTATGAAGGACTGAAAGTCGCCTGGGAGCTTTGAGGCTGTTTATACTCCGGGGCTTTAGGTTTTGGCGTGAGCGCAAATCCGCGATTTTAACTGTAGGAGCGAGCTTGCTCCTGCAGGGACCGCGCCCAAGCCCCTCCCGGTCTGGAATTCGCCATGAGCAACAACAACATGCCTGCGCCCGACACCGCCAGCGCCTCACCGCATTTCCTCGGCACCCGCATCCGTGGCCTGCGCAAGCGCCGGGGCATGACCCTGGCGCAGTTGGCGCAGCTGAGTGAATTGACTGCCGGCTACATCAGCCAGCTGGAGCGCAACCTCGCCTACCCGTCGATCCCGGCGTTGTTCAACATCGCCCGCAGCCTGGGCGTGACCATCCAGTGGTTTTTCGCCAGTGAAGCCAATACCGCCCCCGAAGACGACGGCGTGGTGGTGCGCAAGAACAGCCGCCTGAGCGTGCATTACGAAGACGGCATCGTCGACCAGTTGCTCACCCCGCAACCCAACCGCCAACTGGAAATGCTCCATTCACGCTTCCCGCCCGGCACCTACAGCCAGCAAAGCTACAGCCACGAAGGCGACGAAGCCGGCTACCTACTGTCCGGCACTTTCGAGTTGTGGGTCGGCGAGCGGCATTTCCAGCTCAACGAGGGCGACAGCTTCAGCTTCCCCAGCCAGCAGCCGCATCGCTACGGTAATCCCGGCGAGGTCGATGCCGTGGTGATCTGGGTGATTACGCCGCCGACGTTCTAACGCCGCCCTCGTCCCACAACCTGCACCACCGGCGCGCGCTTGAGGGTGTCGCTGGGCAGCTCCTGGAACAAGGCGCGGTAACTGCTGGAAAAGCGCCCCAAATGCCAGAACGACCAGTGCATCGCCACTTCGGCGACGGTGGTCTGCTCGGGGTCGCGGCTGAGCAAATCGCGGCGCGCGCTGTTGAGGCGGCGCAGGCGCAGCCATTGGCTCGGGGCCATGCCGGTGAACGTCTTGAAGGCGTGCTGCAACTGGCGCAGGGACACCCCGGCGACATTCGCCAGCTCCAGCAGGTTGAGGTTTTCTTCCGGGGTGTCGGCCGCCCACTCGCCGACGCGCTGCATGATCACCCGCTCCCCGGCACGACGCTGCAGCGCGCCCGGGTCGAGACGTACGCAGGCGTTGTCGAGGATGAACAGACAGTCGTCCAGCAGTTGCTCGGTGAGGGCTTCGCGGCTGGGTGGATCGAGGGTCTCGGACAATCGGGTCAGGGTGCCGCTGAGCCAACGACTGAACAGCGCGTTCTGCTGGGAATTGAGCGGCGCGAGGAACAATCCCTCAAGGCGTTCGCTGGACAACCCATGACGCTGCACGAACTCGGGACCGAACACCACGGCCACTTCCTGATAGTTCTCCGGGGTGATCCAGATGTTGCGGCTTTCACCGTTCAGCACATACAGCGCGTTATCACTGCGATCGAAACAGAACGCCAGCGCCCCCGGCGGCGCGCTGAAATTCTGCTCGACCCGGGTGTTCATGCACTCCTCGTAGATCTCCACCCCCTGCAGGTCGAGATAGCGCACCCGGCCGGCGAAATGCCCCGGCGACATCTGCTGGTAATGCTGCACCCAGCCAGGGGTGGCACGGATCTGGTCGGCGACATCGGCGGTGTTGAAAGCCTGCACGTGCAACGGGTTTGGCGCTGTCATGAGAAAGTCCGCGCACTCTTTTGGTGCGCTTTGCGGCTGCGGAAAGTGGATAGATAAGGACCATAACTGTCGCCCAAGATAGACCTCAACGCGCTTCAGGGGAAGCCTCTGTGCAAAGCCTGCCGGACCCTGGCGCGGTATAAAACCAATAACGAGGTCTTTATGAACGCCCCTTTCGATCAGCTCTCCACCTGGCTGAAAGATCACAAGATTACCGAAGTCGAATGCGTGGTCAGTGACCTGACCGGTATCGCTCGCGGCAAGATAGCGCCCACCAACAAGTTCCTGCATGAGCGAGGCATGCGCCTGCCGGAAAGTGTGCTGTTGCAAACGGTAACCGGGGATTTTGTCGACGACGACATCTACTACGACCTGCTCGACCCGGCCGACATCGACATGGTCTGCAAGCCGGTGGCGGACTCGGTGTACGTAATACCTTGGGCGATCGAACCGACCGCCATCGTGATCCACGACACCTTCGACAAGTTCGGCAACCCGATCGAGCTATCGCCGCGCAACGTGCTGAAGAAAGTCCTGCAGCTGTACACCGACAAAGGCTGGCAGCCGATTGTCGCGCCGGAAATGGAGTTCTACCTGACCCAGCGTTGCGAAGACCCGGACTTGCCGCTCAAGGCGCCGCTGGGTCGCTCGGGTCGCGCGGAAAGTGGTCGGCAGTCGTTTTCAATCGACGCTGCCAACGAATTCGATCCGCTGTTCGAAGACGTCTACGACTGGTGCGAAGCCCAGGGCCTGGACCTCGATACGCTGATCCACGAAGACGGCCCGGCGCAGATGGAAATCAACTTCCGTCACGGCGACGCCCTCGACCTCGCCGACCAAATCACCGTGTTCAAGCGCACCCTGCGCGAAGCGGCGCTCAAGCACAACGTTGCCGCGACCTTCATGGCCAAGCCGATTGGTGACGAGCCGGGCAGCGCCATGCACTTGCACCAGAGCGTGGTGGACATCGTCACCGGCAAGCCGATCTTCGCCAATGCCGACGGCAGCATGAGCGAGCTGTTCCTGCACCACATCGGCGGCCTGCAAAAATACATTCCGAAACTGCTGCCGATGTTCGCCCCTAACGTGAACTCGTTCCGCCGCTTCCTGCCGGACACCTCGGCCCCGGTCAACGTCGAATGGGGCATGGAAAACCGCACCGTCGGCCTGCGGGTCCCGACCTCCAGCCCGGAAGCGATGCGCGTGGAGAACCGCCTGCCCGGTGCTGACGCCAACCCGTACCTGGCCATCGCCGCCAGCCTGCTCTGCGGCTACCTGGGGATGATCGAACAGATCGAACCGAGCGCGGCCGTCGAAGGCCGCGCCTACGAACGCCGCAACCTGCGCCTGCCGATCACCATCGAGGACGCCCTGGCGCATATGGAAGATTGCGCAACCATCGAGCGCTACCTGGGCAGCAAATTCGTGCGCGGCTACGTCGCCGTCAAACGCGCCGAGCATGAGAACTTCAAGCGGGTGATCAGTTCGTGGGAGCGTGAGTTCCTGATGCTCAGCGTCTAAGTCCTGCAGCGGCCTTATTACCGTTTTCGCGAGCAGGCTCGCTCCCACAGGGCCAGATGCAAAACCTGTGGGAGCGAGCCTGCTCGCGAAGACGGCCGATCAAACACCAGAGATCCACCTGAATAAATTCAATAATTCCAAGAGGTGTCGTTATGCGTCTATTGAAAACCCTGGTTCCCGCCACCCTCGCGCTGTTGTGCAGCGCAATGGCCCAGGCCCAGCCCAGTGTCAGCGTGTACAACTGGACCGATTACATTGGTGAAACCACCCTCGCCGACTTCACCGCGAAAACCGGGGTCAAGGTGATTTATGACGTGTTCGACTCCAATGAAACCCTGGAAGGCAAGCTGCTCGCCGGCCGCACCGGATATGACGTGGTGGTGCCTTCCAACCACTTCCTCGCGCGCCAAGTGAAGGCCGGGGCGTTCCTCAAGCTCGACCGCGAACAGTTGCCGAACTGGAAGAACCTCGACCCGAAACTGCTGACCCTGCTGGAAAAAAACGACCCGGGCAACGCACACTCGGTGCCGTACCTGTGGGGCACCAATGGCATCGGCTACAACGTCGACAAGATCAAGCAGGTGCTGGGGGTTGACCATATCGACTCGTGGGCGGTGATGTTCGAGCCGGAAAACCTGAAGAAACTCAGCCAGTGCGGCGTGTCGATGATGGACTCGGCCGACGAGGTCTACCCGGCGATCCTCAACTACATGGGCATGGACCCGCGCAGCGAGAAGGTCGAAGACTATAAGAAAGCCGAAGCCAAGCTGTTGACCCTGCGCCCATACATCACCTACTTCCACTCCTCCAAGTACGTCTCGGACCTGGCCAACGGTGATATCTGCATCGCCTTCGGTTACTCGGGCGATGTGTTCCAGGCCGCCAACCGCGCCAAGGAAGCCAAGAACGGGGTGAACATCGCCTACGCAATTCCCAAGGAAGGCAGCAACCTGTGGTTCGACCTGCTGGCGGTCCCGGCCGACGCCGGCAACCCACAGCAGGCCTATCAGTTCATCAACTACCTGCTCGAACCTGAGGTGATCGCCAAGGTCAGCGCCACGGTCGGCTACGCCAACCCGAACCCGGCGGCCAAGCCGTTCATGGATCAGGAGCTGGTGAACAACCCCGAGGTCTATCCGCCCCAGGCCGTGCTCGACAAACTCTACATCTCGACCACCCCGACTCCGGAAATCATGCGGCTGATGACCCGTTCCTGGAGCAAAGTGAAGTCCAACAAATGAATCAGTTCACTGACCTCAACCCGGCCCAGGAGCACGCCCGCTCCTACTACGCCGCAACCGCCAACGGCTTGCAGTCGCGCCCGGCGCTGAGCGGCGATCTGGATGCCGATGTCTGCGTGATTGGCGGCGGTTTTACCGGCGTCAACACCGCCATTGAATTGGCCCAGCGCGGGCTCTCGGTGATCCTGCTGGAAGCCAGGCGCATCGGCTGGGGCGCCAGTGGACGCAACGGTGGGCAGTTGATCCGCGGAATCGGCCATGACGTCTCGGGCTTCAGCCGCTATGTCGGTGACGAGGGCGTGCGCTATCTGGAGCGCGCCGGCATCGAGTCGGTGCAAGTGGTGGCCGATCGTATCAATGCCCACGACATCGATTGCGACTTGCGCTGGGGTTTCTGCGAGCTGGCCAACACCCCTGCCCAGTTCGCCGCCTTCAAGGACGAACAGGACAGCCTGCAGGCCCAGGGTTATGCCCACGAAACCCGCCTGGTAGCCCCGCAGGATATGCGCCAGGTGGTGAATTCGTCGGTGTATGCCGGCGGCCTGGTGGACATGGGCTCGGGGCATCTGCATCCGCTCAATCTGGTGTTGGCTGAAGCCCAGGTGGCCGAAGCGCTGGGCGTGCGGATCTTCGAGCAGAGCCCGGTGCTGGAGATTATCCATGGCACTGCGGTGCAGGTGCGTTGTGCCGCGGGGACGGTGCGCGCCGGGCATTTGGTGCTGGCTTGCAACGCGCATTTGGAAGAGCTGGAGCCAAAGCTCAGCGGCAAGGTGCTGCCGGCCGGCAGTTACATCATCGCCACCGAGCCGCTGTCGCAGCAGCAAGCCGATGAGTTGATCCCGCAGAATCTGGCGCTGTGCGACCAGAAAGTCGGCCTTGATTATTACCGGCTCTCGGCGGACCGGCGCTTGCTGTTCGGCGGCGCTTGCCACTATTCCGGTCGCGATCCGGCGGATATCGCTGCGTACATGCGTCCGCAGATGCTCAAGGTCTTCCCGCAGTTGGCCAATACGCGGATCGACTACCAATGGGGCGGACGCATCGGCATTTCCGCCAACCGTTTTCCTCAGGTCGGACGCCTGCAGGCGCACCCCAATGTGTATTACGCCCAGGGCTATTCCGGCCACGGCCTGAACGTCACCCACTGGTGCGCACGCCTGCTCGGCGAGGCCATCCACGCCGGCCACAGCCAGGGCCTGGATGTGTTCAGCGCGGTGCCGCACCTGACCTTTCCTGGCGGGCGGGCGTTGCGTACACCGCTGTTGGCGTTGGGTATGGCCTGGTATCGGGTGAAGGAGATGTTGGGCTGATTGCAGACTCAAAGAACAACCCGCAGGAGCTGGCTTGCCGGCGATGGTGGCATCCCGTCAACCACCGCTAACCGACCACCACCCCGGCAACAGCCGCTGCACCTTCGGCTCGGCAAAACGATCATCGATCAACATCACCACGCCTTGGTCCTGCTGGGTGCGGATCACCCGCCCGGCGGCCTGCACCACTTTCTGCAGGCCCGGGTAGAGGTAGGTGTAGTCATAGCCAGCACCGAACATCGTCGCCATGCGCTGCTTGAGCTGTTCGTTGACCGGGTTCAGTTGCGCCAGCCCGAGGGTCGCAATAAACGCACCAATCAGCCGCGCCCCAGGCAAATCGATACCCTCGCCAAACGCCCCGCCGAGCACGGCAAAACCGATGCCCTGACTGGAGTCGGTGAATTGATCGAGAAACACCTGGCGACTGCCTTCATCCATACCCCGCGACTGCGGCCACAGGCGGATGTGCGGATAACGCTGGGCGAACAGCTGCGCCACTTGCTGCAGGTAATCGAAGCTGCTGAAGAACGCCAGGTAGTTGCCCGCACGTTCCTCGAACTGCCGCGCCATCAACTCGACGATCGGCGCCAGCGACGCCTGGCGATGGACGAAGCGCGTGGAGATCTGACTGACCACCTGGACCTGCAGTTGCTCGGCACGAAACGGCGACTCGACGTCAATCCATACCGTTTCCGCCGGCAGCCCCAGCAGGTCGGCGTAGTAGCGTTGCGGATTGAGGGTCGCGGAAAACATCACCACGCTGCGCGCTGCCGTCAGCCGTGGGCGGATGAAGCCGGCCGGGATCACATTACGCAGGCACAGCTGCGACAGGCTGCGACCGGCCTTTAGCTCGCGCTTGCTGATATCGAACAGAAACTGCTGGTCGAACAACTCGGCGACCCGGCTGAACTGCAGCGCATCGAAGTAGAAGCGCTGCACTTCGCCGTCCAGGCCCTGGGGGTGATCGTTGAGGTAATCACCGATGGCTGCGGTGCACAGCGACAGGGCCTGCAGCAGCTTGTCCGGTAATTTGGCGTAGGCCTGATACGCCGCAACCTGCTCCTTGTGCACGGCATTCCATTCGCGATTGAGCCGTTGCAGGCTCTTTTTCAACGCTTCGGGAGCGAGCTTGCGCATGCCATTGAAACTGCCTTGATCGAGGCTCGCGCTGTACATCTGCCGCCCGCGCTCCACCAGGTTGTGGGCTTCATCCACCAGCACCGCGACCTTCCACTGGTTGGCCTGGCCGAGGCCGAACAGCAGCGCACTGAAATCGAAGTAATAGTTGTAGTCGGCGACCACCAGGTCGACCCAGCGGGCCATTTCCTGGCTCAGGTAATACGGACAGACCTGATGCGCCAGGGCGATCTCGCGCAGCGCCGCCTGATTCAGCAGCGTGACCTGGCTGGCGGCTTGGCGGGCGGCGGGCAAGCGGTCGTAGAAGCCCTTGGCCAATGGACAGGATTCGCCGTGACAGGCCTTGTCCAGGTGCTCGCAGCTTTTGTCCCGGGCAACCATTTCCAGCACCCGCAACGGTAGCGTCTCGGCGCTGTCGATCAGCACCTGGGCGGCGTCCAGGGCCAATTTGCGCCCCGGGGTCTTGGCCGTGAGAAACCACAGCTTGTCCAGTTGCTGCGGCGCCAGGGCCTTGAGCATTGGAAACAGGGTACCGAGGGTTTTGCCGATGCCGGTGGTGGCCTGGGCCATCAGGCAGCGCCCGGTGCTGACCGCCTTGAATACCGATTCCGCCAGGTGACGCTGACCGCGCCGGAAGTCCGGGTGCGGAAAGCGCAAGCCCTGCGCCGCCTGGTCGCGCGCCGTACGGTGGGCCATTTCCTGCGTAGCCCAGCTCAGGAACAGCTCACATTGTTGCTGGAAAAATGCCTGCAGGTCGGCGGCGCTCCAGGTCTCGACCAGGCTGGTTTCCTTTTCACTGACGATGTCGAAGTACACCAACGCCAGATTGACCGCCGGTAACTGCAGGGTCTGGCACAGCAGAGCACCGTAAATCTTCGCCTGGGCCCAGTGCAGGTGGCGGTGGTTGGCCGGCATGCGCTGCAGGTCGCCACGGTAGGTCTTGATTTCCTCCAGGCGATTTTGCTCAGGGTCGTAGCCATCCGCCCTGCCCTTGACCGTCAGCTCGCGGTACTCACCCTGCAAGGGCATTTCGCTCTGATAACTGGCGCTGCGCCGCGAGGCCACCGTGCGATGCCCGGCGATGCCCTCCAGGGCGGTGGGCGACGGGGTGAAGCGCAGGTCGAGGTCGCCGGCCTTGGCGGTGAACTCGCAGAGCGCCCGCACGGCGATGCGGTACGTCACGCGGCGAGTTCCGCCCACTGCACGTAGCACACGGCAATCGGCATCTGATGCTCCTGGCAGAACTCCAGCCAGCGCAACTGGTTGTCCTGCAGGCGATCGCCCGGGCCTTTGACCTCAATCATCCGGTAGCGGCGTTGCTCGGGCCAGAACTGGATCAGGTCGGGCATTCCGGCGCGATTGGCCTTGATGTCCAGCAGCAGGCGCTCGAACCAGTGTTTGAGGTGTTCGGCGGGCAGGCAAAGCATCGCCTGCTCCAGCAGTTCTTCGGTCAATACGCCCCAGAACACGAAAGGCGATTGCACCCCGGCTTTTTCACGAAAGCGCTGGCGCAGGGTGTCGCGGTAGCGGCCATCGTCCAGCTCCGCCAGGCACACCTGGAACAGCTCGCTGCGGCGGGTCTGGAAATCCTCGCTCAACAGGTCCACCGGACCGCGCTGGAACGGGTGGAAAAAGGCCCCGGGCAACGGGGCGAAGATCGCCGGCCAGCACAACAGGCCGAACAGCGAGTTGATCAGGCTGTTCTCGACGTAGTGCACCGGGGCATCCGGCTGATGAAGGTGCGCCTGCACATGAAACTCCACCGACAGCGCCGGATCGGCCCGCAGCAGCTCGAGATCCAGGCGTTCCATTTGCCGGGCCTTGGGCCGTGGTGTGGGCGGTCCGCCGAGCTTGCGCCGCAAGCGCGGCAACACGCGCGCCAACTGTTGCAGCTCGGCGGCGCTCTGCGGCGCCCGCTCGGCCTCGGTCGCCAGCTCCAGCGCCAATTCGTATTCGGCGCAACGCTCCAGCACCCGGATCAACCGCCCCCGCGCGCCGGGGTAACCACTCTGGCGATAGAGGCCCAGCGCCCCAGGCCAATCGGCCACCCGCTCACAATGCTGGCCCAGCTGGAACAGCAGTTTGCCGCGACGCCGCTCCAGCCAGGGGTTGGCGGTGTCCAGCGCAATAATCTGCGCCACCACCTCTTCCAGCGCCTCGCCGGCCTCGAAAGCCTGCTGGCATTGATGCAGATAGAGGAACGCGTCGACGTCATCGCGACTGCGCAAGCCCCGGGACTCGCTGCAGATCTCGACCTTTTCGTAGGTGAAGATACCGAGGTCGGCCAGCACGAACTCCGACCAATCCTGGTAGAGGTTGCCGAAGAACATCAGCCGCAGGCGATCGCACAGCGCCATGATGGTCAGGCTGAACAAGCGATCGTCCAGTTCCGGGTACCAGGCTTTCAGCGCCTGCGGCGGATCCAGGCGCAAACGCAGCGCTTCCAACCATTGGCTTTTCTTCGCCTTGGGTTGCTCGATGGCCGTGCCGAAGCAAGCGAGAATTTCCGCCTTCAACAGCACTTCGAACACCTGATCGAGGCTCAATAGCGCCTGTTCGTCGACCCAGCCCAGCGCCATCAAGGGTTCGACTGCCAATGCTGGATCGCCGATTTCCGTGTACTGCAGCTTGCCCAGGCGAAAATGCTCGCCCTTGCGCATGACCATCCGCACCAGCAGCGCCTGGGAGGCGCGTGGCAACTCGGCAAAACTGTCGATGAAGGCTTGTTCCTGCGGACTCAGCACGTCGGCATAGCGCTGCTCCAGCCAGGCAAGCACCTGCCGGAAGTTATTCAGGTAGTAGAACGGATCTTCGAGCGGATTGGCGGTCACAAGTAGAAAGGGCCATGGCGAAAATGGATACTGGTTATGCATACAGATATCAGTTTTGCCACGGCGCTGGCAACCGTAAAGGGATCAATGGCGGTTTCACCCGCATTTTCAGGGGCTAAGCGAACTTTTCTGGATAACACAGGACCAACCCGTCAGAAACTTTTCAGGCAACGAGAGATGACGACATGACCATCCGCACACTCAGCATGCCCCTGGCCATCACCGCCCTGCTGGCGCTGGCAGGTTGCTCGACACCCACGGTGGTGACCCTGCAGAACGGCACCCAATACCTCACCGAGGACATGCCCAAGACCAGCGACGATACGGGCTTCGTCGAGTTCCGGGACATATCCGGGGCGAAGGTCAAGGTCAAGGCGGATGATGTCGCCACCGTCCGCAAGGAGGACTGATCCTGACTTAGCTGCCGGTACGGATCTTGTTCCACAAGCGCGTCCGAATCCGGTCGATATTCAGCGGCATAGCCTCCAGGGCAAACAACTTGCCCATCATCTCCGGGCTTGGGTAGACCTTGGTGTCATGCTTGATCGCCGGATCGACCAGGCTGTCAGCGGCCTGATTGCCATTGGCGTAATGCACGTGATTGCTGATGCTGGCCATCACGTCCGGGCGCAATAGGTAGTTCATGAAGGCATAACCGGCCTTCTCGTCAGGCGCGTCTGCCGGCATTGCCACCATGTCGAACCAGATCGCCGCGCCTTCCTTGGGAATGGCGTAGCCGATGTCGACGCCGTTGTTGGCCTCTTTGGCGCGGCTTTCAGCTTGCAGGATGTCACCGGAGAAACCTACAGCGACGCAGATATCGCCATTGGCCAAGTCGCTGGTGTACTTGGATGAATGGAAATAGCTGACATACGGCCGCACCTTCATCAGCAAGGCTTCGGCTTTTTTGTAGTCCGCGGGGTCCTTGCTGTGATGCGGCAGCCCCAGGTAATTCAACGCTGCCGGTAACAGTTCAGGACCGTTGTCGAGAATCGCCACCCCGCATTTCTGCAACTTCTGCATATTCTCCGGCTTGAAGATCAGGTCCCAGGAGTCCACGGGCGCATTGTCCCCCAGTACCGCCTTGACCTTGGCCACGTTGTAGCCAATCCCGGTGCTGCCCCACAGGTACGGGAAGCCATGTTCGTTGCCCGGGTCGTTGTTTTGCAGGGCCTTGAGCAGCACCGGGTTTAGGTTCTGCCAATTCGGCAACTGGCTCTTGTCGAGTTTCTTCAACGCCCCGCCGGCAATCTGCCGCGCCATGAAGTGGTTGGAGGGAAACACCACGTCATAGCCCGACTTACCTGTCATGAGCTTGCCATCCAGGGTTTCGTTGCTGTCGTAGACGTCGTAGCTGAAACCGACTCCGGTTTCTTTCTGGAAGTTTTTCATCGTGTCTGGCGCGATGTAGTCCGACCAGTTGTAGACCTTCACGGTCTCGGCCGCCTGGCTGAAAGTGGCGGCCAGGGTCAAGGGCGCAAGGAACAAGGCTGCGTAGGGCAAGCGGATCATGATTCGAGTCCTGTATGGCGTTGTTATTGGCAGGTTTCGGGTGATCAGAGGATCAGAAAATCAAGACGTAGGTCTTGCGCACGGTTTCCTGGATGTCCCAGATACCGGTGCTGTTGGCGGGCAACATCAGTGCATCGCCCGCTTCTATATGCAGGGTTTCGCCGTTATCCGGGGTGAAGGTGCAGCGACCCTGGATAAAATGGCAGAACTCCTGGGCGACGATCTGCCGCCGCCAACGGCCCGGGGTGCACTCCCAGATGCCGGTTTCGACGCCATCGCTGCGTTCGACACTGGTGCTCGAGGTCATGGCGACCGGCTCGCCCAGCGGCACGGCAACCGGCGCCGATTCATCCAGGCTAACGTGGGAGGTGTTCTTGAACTGGGTAATACTCATGCTGATACCTGTCGGTGATTTGAACGCGTTTAGTGCATGAAACCTTCCATAAACCCCGCCACCTGCATCGCCAACTTGCGCCGCCACGGCGCACTGTCGGGATTGGCCAGCACTTGGTCTTCATGGATGAAGCTGCGGATGATTGCGTTGTAGCCCAGCCAGCGCAGCGGCTCGGGCTCCCAGGCACGTAGTGCGTCAAGACCTCCCTGAGGAATGACCCACGGCTGGCGGATCAAGTCGCTGTCGCGGCCAAGGATCAGATCGGCCAGGGTGCGCCCGCCGAGGTTACTGGCGCCGACACCCTCACCCCCATACCCGCCCGACAGCGCAATGCCAGTGCGTTGGTCACACAACATGTGCGGCTTGAAGCGCCGCGACATGCCCAGGTTGCCGCCCCAGGAATGGGTGATTTGAACATCCTTCAACTGCGGGAACAGCTCACCAAACAAATAGCGGCGTAACTCGACTTCGCTGCGCGTCAGGTCGAAGTCGTGGCGCAATTTGCCGCCAAACTGGTACCCCCCGCGCGCACCAAACACCAGGCGATTGTCGGCAGTGCGTTGGCCGTAGGTGACCTGGCGGCTGCTCTCGCTGAACGCCTGGCCTCGCTCGAGGCCGATGCTTTCCCAAGTCGCCGCCGAGAGCGGCTCGGTGGCCACCAACAGGCTTTGCACCGGCAACTGATAGCGCCCCAAGGGCGCCAAGGTGGCCGCATAGCCCTCCACCGCCGGCACCAGCCAACGGCTGCGCACGCTGGCCTTGGCCGTGCTCAGACTGCCCGACTGCCAGGCCGTCACCGGACTGTTTTCATAGATTTTCACCCCCATGCGCTCGACCGTGCGGGCCAGGCCGCGTACCAGTTTCGCCGGGTGAATGGTCGCGCAATGGGGGGCATAGATGGCGCCGTAGGGCCTGGCGAGGCGAATCTGCTGATTCAGTTGCTCGGGGCTCAGCCAGCGGTAATCAGCTTCATTCAGTCCTTGGGCATAAAGACCGTCCAGATACCTGCGCAGGCTGTGCTCCTGCTCCGGGTAGCGCGCTGCGCAATACAGCACCCCACCCTTGCGGTAATCACAGTCAATGCCTTCACGTTCGATGACGATCTCTACTTCATCGGGAATGCTGTGCAGCAAGTCGAAGGACCCGCGGCGCTGTTCGGCAGGCAGGCCGGCCAGCAGGCGGTCTTCGCCCAGCAGGTTACCCATCAGCCAGCCGCCGTTGCGTCCCGAGGCGCCGAAGCCGGCCATTTGTGCCTCGATGATGGCGATGCTCAGCTCAGGTGCCTGACGCTTGAGGTAATAGGCGGTCCAGAGCCCGGTGTAACCGGCGCCAATGATCGCCACATCGACGTCCAGGTCGTGCTCCAGCGCCGGGCGCGGCAGCAGTGGCTCTTCGAGCTGGTCCATCCATAAACTGATCGTGCGCCACGCTGGCATGCAAGTCTCCGCCACTCAAGTTTCGATGGCGTCGATCCTAGTGCCTGGCCTCAGGGCGTGTCTTGCGCGCGTGCACGCAAGGAAATTTGCCGCACGTAAGCCTTGGGCGACAGACCGGTGTGCTGACGGAAACAGCTGTAGAACGCTGACAACGAGTTAAAGCCCGCAGCGAACGCCAATTCATCGGTACGCACCGGCGGGATAGCCCGTTCCAGCGCCGCCAGCAAATGGCGCAAGCGCGCCTGATTGACGTAGCGGTAGAAACTCTGACCCAGCACCTGGTTGAGCAGGTAGGAGATCTGGTTGCGGCTGTAACCGCACTCCTCGGCCACCCGCTGCAGGTCCAGTTGCGGATCGAGATAGGGCTGCTGGCGCTCGAAGTACTGCTGCAGGTCCTGGGCCATGAAGCTCAGTTGCCGTGGCGACAGCCCAAGGCGACTGGCTGCCGGACGACTGCCGGCCTGAGTCTGGCACCCTGGCTGCTCATGGACCAGCGAGGCGTATTCATTGACCCGCCAGATCAGCCCGTCGCGCACGGTAATGGCTTCACTCGAACGAAACGACACCAGACCCTCGCCACCGCGCAGGGTCATGCGGTACTGGATAAAGGCGGTGTCGCCATCGAGGCGAATCCGGTCCGAGTGTTCCAGCGCCTCTTCGGGATCGCGCGGCATGCTGCTGCGCACGTACTCGCGCAACTCGCTCAGACCCAGGACGCGGTTCTGGAAAAAGTCGTGGTACTGGATATCCGGGTGATACAGCGCCATGACGCCGTCCAGATCGCGGTGCTTCCAGCACAGGTGATAGCGCAGCACGGTTTCGCCGGTGGCCTGGGTCAATAACGGGCCGTCGTCAGGGACAGACATGGGGTTCTCGGAAGTAGTGGCAAGCGCGCCGGGGCTCAATGACATCACGGAACGTGATGCAGCGCAAAAAACTGCAATCTATCGCCAATCGGCCTGAAAAACCCGGTAACCGGATTAAAATTGAATGCTATTTTTAATCACTCAAACGGTTGGGCCATTGACGGCACTACTCTCCTCCCATGAGCTGACGGAACGGCTCGATGTCGAAGGTGGGCAACACATGAACAGGGCTTCGTTCAGCAAGGTTACATTTCCCAATGCCTGCCAGCTGATGCGCTGGCATTTTCATCCGATGGGCTTTGAAGGCCACATGGATGCACCGAGCAGCATGATCGCCCGGCTATTCGACCGTGTCAGCGGTGAAACCCTGATTGCCATCGCCGGCATCCCCTGCGCCACGGTGATGAATGCCGCCGATGTCGAGCGCATCATCGAGGCCGTCGAGGACGAACTGGAAGCCTTCATCCCCTCTGTGGCGCTCCGGCATATTGCCTGAGCGCTAGCGTTGCCGCCCCTGCCGCGCCGGCTCACTGCCAGCATTGCGTAGATCAGCAAAAAACGGTTTGCCGGCAGGGATTCGATCAGAGGCCCTCGGCATGTTCACTGCTGTGCCCTCCTGAGCGTCAACGTACCAATGGCAATGTTTCACTGCCCGGGTGATCCCGACATAGGCCAGGCGCAGGATCTCGTCTTTCTGTGCGCTGTCGTATGGCTCGGCATCACCGTCCTTGCCCAATCCCGCCATGCGATAGACCTGGTTTTTGTAGGGCGAACTGGTCAGGTGCTGGCAATCCCCCAGCAGGAACACCGCATCGGCCTGCAGGCCCTTGGCGCTGTGATAGGTCAACTGCTTGAGGCGGCGCTGCGGGTACGGCAAGCTAGAATCAACATTAACTACAGATGAAATATGTTTTTCTATCAATAGCTTATCGCTGCTTTTTCGATACAACATCAAGATTGAATCGCCATTTCGGTAGTGCTCGGCCAGGCGCTTGCCCAGGGCTTCCTCGTCCCTGTCGTGAATGTTGACCGGCCACAGCTCACTGAAGTCGCCGCACGCCTTGGCTTTCTTGCCGGAGATCGCCGGCGCAGCGCGCACGATGTGTTCGGCGGCGTCAATGATGTGCTGGTGACTACGGTAGTTATCGCTGAGCATCACCCGGGTGGTGCTCGGTGACGGGAATTCCTTGTTGAACTCCATGAAGTACTTCGGCGAGCTGCCGCGCCAGCCGTAGATCGATTGCCAGTCATCGCCGACGCATAGGAGGGATGAGCGCTGGGCCCCGCGGCCGACATGCATGGACGGCCCGCGCCGGCGGATCTCGCTCAGGGTGGCGCGGATCCAGGAAACGATTTGCGGCGAAACGTCCTGGAATTCGTCGATCATCAAGTGCGCCATCGGCCGCAGCAGGTCGTCCGACAGCAGTTTGAGGTTTTCCGGCGAGTGCTCGCTGAACAGCGCGAACATGCGGTTATAAGTCATGACTGGCGGCGACTGGTCTAGCAGATGATCCTCGAAGGCACGCCAGAACAGACTCAACGCCTCGAAGAAAAACCGGTCCGGATCGTCCTTGGCGAAGGCCATCTGGCCGACTGCCGCGGGCACATCCAGGCCGAGGTTCTCGATAAAGCTTGCCGCCGCGACAAAACAATCGAGCAACGGCGCGCTGGCCAGCTCACCCTTGACCTTGTAATCGAAGCCCGGACCGGCGCTGGCATCTGCGGCCAGTGTACCGAGAACTCGCTTCGACGAATCGTAACTATCCAGCCATATCAATGGCTTACGACAGAAAGCTTGAAACAGGGTGCGCTTGACCGCCCATTCTGCGCGCACGGTCAGCTTGGCATTGGGACGGCTGAGCTGGGGGTTTTCCCTTGGATCAAAACCCAGCACTACCCAGGCATCCAGGGTGGGGATGTAGCCGTGGCAATGGAAGGTCGCACCATTGATCTCGAAGGTCTGGCGGTTCGGCTCGATGCCCTTGATCGGCCAGGCACCGGCACGCAGCCATAGATCCTCGACGGTATCGCAGAGTTCTTCGTCACGCTTGGCCGCCAACTCGGTCACCGCCATGCGCTTTTGCACGTCCGGGTGGTCGCGCTCCAGCTCCTTGAGTTGCAGGGCATGGCGCGATAACGGGGTGATCAGCTCCCGAAAGCGCTGATTGTCGGTAAACAAGCGATGAAAGCAGGCGTTAAGTCGCCGACGCTGGGCGTCGTTGATGCGCAGGTCAAAGGGGTTGCTGTCACCTTCGGCATCGTCGAACAAGGTACGCTCGCTAAGGTTTTCGAAGGCTTGCAGGCGCTCGAAACCCGGCAGGCTGCGGACCATCGGCAGGATCCGCGAATGGAAGGTGCGCACCAGTTCCCGCGCTGCTTTCTGGTCCAGCGGGCGCTGCCACAGGGCAAACAGATCGATCAGCTTATTGATGAAATCCTTGCGCGATTCGCGGGTGAACGTCACCACGGTCAGCGAGTCCAGCTCGAAACCGAGGTAGTGCACCAGTAATACAATGCGTAGCGCCAGCGTGGTGGACTTGCCCGCGCCTGCTCCGGCGATCACCGAGGTTGACGGGGTATCGCTGAAGATCATCTTCCATTGCGCCGCACTCGGCTGCCCGTTCGCTGGCAGCAGGCGCGCCACGTCGGCTTTCATTCGCTTCTTGATGTCGGCCGTCAATGGCAACCGCCAATCGTCGAAGAGGTGTTCATCGACCTTGGGCGCCGGGTGCTCGGTGCAACGGCTGTCGCGAATCAGTAGCACCTGCCGCCCTTCTTCCAGACCTTCGGCCTTGCCTTCCTTGAATCCGTAATCGACGCCGGCGGTATGCCCGCTGCGGAAACCGTCGGCCTGGCCATGCAGCCACGACGCGCGGTGCTGGGCGCGCAGGCGTGTCAGGCCATGACCGAAGAAACGCGCGGCCAGGCGCTTGAACCAGGGCATCTCGGACAGGGGCAAAAGCTCGGGAGGAAGATCGGGGATGTGACGCGGCACGCTGACTCCAGGGTGTGAGGCTGTTGTTGGCTATGGTGTCTGCATTTGCCATTGAGTTCTAGTCAAATGCTTGTCGATCATTGGTTTAAGGGATGAAGTGAAAGTGTATTGCCATATTGACGGCGGCGTTATAAATCGAACAATTTGATTGGATTGACGCAGTTTTTACGCTTTTTATCGATCATTTGTTGATAGATGATGCTCGCCATCAACCACGGTTCTCGATTAGTGACGAACCTTTTCAGGAGACGATCATGCTTGAACTCAGGCCCTTTGCTTCCCTGGGCGGCGCCAACCACGGCTGGCTGGATGCCCACCACCACTTTTCGTTCGCCGAGTACTACGACCCAAAACGCATGAACTGGGGCAACCTGCGGGTGTGGAACGACGACGTGATCGCCCCCGGCACCGGTTTTCCAACCCACCCCCACCGCGACATGGAAATCATTACCTATGTTCGCGAAGGGGCCATCAGCCATGCCGACAACCTCGGCAACAAGGGTCGTACCGAGGCTGGCGACGTACAGGTGATGAGTGCCGGCACCGGGATTGCCCACAGCGAGTACAACCTGGAATCGACAGCGACGCGAATTTTCCAGATCTGGATTGTGCCGAACGAGTCTGGCCTGGCGCCTTCCTGGGGTGCGAAACCCTTTCCAAAAGGCCAGCGCGAGGGTTTTGTGACCCTGGCCAGCGGTAAGGCCGGCGATGACCAGAGCCTGCGGATCCGCGCCGACGCCCGTTTGGTGGCGGCCAATCTGAAGGCAGGGGAAACCGCCGAGTATTCACTGGATGCCGGACGGCGCGCCTACCTGGTGCCTGCCACCGGGGTGATCGAGGTCAACGGCCTGCGGGCGGAGGCTCGGGATGGGGTGGCGGTGGCTGAAGAGCGGCTGCTGCGGGTGACGGCGATTGAGGACAGTGAGATTGTCCTGGTGGATTTGGCATAAATCACAGTAGGAGCGAGCCTGCTCGCGATGGCGGCCGAATATTCAGCAGTGAATCTTCTGACCCCATCGCGAGCAGGCTCGCTCCTACAAAATTCGCTGTCCTACAGTGTTCTATCCAACCAGCGACGGCTGCACACGATTGATATTGGCCATAAAGCCCTCTGCCGGCAACGGATGCCCCAACAGATAACCCTGCAGCGAATCGCAGCCCAGTTTCGTCAGAAAATCCTGCTGCACCCCGGTTTCCACACCTTCGGCCACAATCCGCAAGCCCAATGCCTGACCGAGGGCGACGATGGCAGAGACGATCGCCGCGTCATCGCTGTCGCGTTCCAGGTCACGAACGAAACCACGATCAATCTTCAGTTCGTTGGCTGGCAAGCGCTTGAGGTACATCAGGCTGGAATAGCCGGTACCGAAGTCATCAATCGACAAGTCCACGCCCATATCCGACAACTGCTGCAACACCGCCATACTGGCATCGGCATCGCTCATGGCAGTGGTTTCGGTGATTTCCAGGGTCAGGCTGTTGGCCGGTAGACCATGGGTGGCCAGGGCCATGGCCACGCTCTGTACCAGTCCCGCATGGCAGAACTGCAAGGCCGACAGGTTCACCGCAATTCGCCAGTGGCTGAAACCCTGCTGGTGCCAGATGCGCATCTGCCGACAGGCTTCGTTGAGTACCCATTCGCCCATCGGGATGATCAACCCGGTTTTTTCCGCCAGTTCAATGAACTTGTCCGGCATCAGCAGCCCCTGAATCGGGTGTTCCCAGCGTAGCAAGGCCTCGGCTCCGACCGGCTGGCCGTTGCTGGCATCGAACTTGGGCTGGTAATGCAGGCGGAACTGCTGCTGCTCGACCGCGCTGCGCAGGTCCTGCAGCAACTGCAGGTGACGCCGCGCATCCGTGTTCATCGACGCATCGAAGAAACGATAGCCGTTCTTGCCGGTGCCCTTGGCGTGGTACATCGCCGCGTCGGCGTTCATCAGCAGTTCTTGCGGAGTCAGGCCGTTGCCCGGGAAAACCGCAATGCCGATGCTCGCGGAAATCTGCAGGTCATGTTCGCCGACCCGGAATGCCTGGGAGATCAAGCCGACCTGGCGCGCCGCCAGGCGCAAGGCATCGGTGGGCTCATTGAGCTGCACCAGCAGCACGAACTCGTCACCGCCGATCCGCGCCAGGGTGTCGTGGCTGCGCAGGTCCTCGCGCAGGCGCAGGCTGACTTCGCGCAGCAACTGGTCGCCCATGTGGTGGCCAAAGGCATCGTTGACCGGCTTGAAACCATCCAGATCGATGAACATCAGCGCGAAGCAACCGCCCTGCTCCTGGGTCAGGTGCATCGCCTGGTCGATGCGGTCAGCCAGCAAGATGCGGTTCGGCAGCCCGGTGAGGGTGTCGTGCAGGGCCAATTGGGTCAGTTCGCGGTTGGCCAGGGTCAGGGAATTGGCCAGCTCGGCGGTACGCGCTTCGAGGCGCGCGTCGAGAATCGAGGTCAGCAAGGCAATGCTCAATACCGCCAGGGTGGTGACCAGTACCAAGTTGTCCAGGCCCTTGCCGCTCAAGCCATTGAGCGCCGCGCCACAGAAGCTGCCATCGGCAAAGCGCGCCGCGGCCATCCCGGTGTAGTGCATGCCGACGATCGCGATGCCCATGATCACCGCCGCGCCGCCTCGGGCGAAACGTACGTAGGGGGTGTTTTGCCGCAGGCGGAAGGCGATCCACAGCGCCGCAGCCGAGGCGCCGACGGCGATCAGCAGCGAGGCGCCGAACAGGCTCGGGTCGTAGTCGATCCCCGGGGTCATGCGCATCGCGGCCATGCCGGTGTAGTGCATGGCGCTGATGCCCGCGCCCATGACCAAGGCGCCAAAGCCCAATTGCCACGCCGGCAACTCGGGCTGGCTGACCAGCCACAGGGCAAAGCCGCAGGAACCGATAGCGATCAGCAGCGACAAGGCGGTGATGCCGAAGTCGTAGCCCAGGTCGATGGGCAGGCTGAAGGCCAGCATGCCGATAAAGTGCATGGACCAGACGCCAACGCCCATGGCCAAGGCGCCGCCGGCCGTCCATACATGCACCGCCCGCCCCTTGGCAGTGGCGATGCGCCCGGTCAGGTCCAGAGCTGTGTAGGAGGCGAGGATGGCCACGCAGAGCGAAATCAAAACCAGGGCGGGTGAATAGTTACCGATGAGCATCAAACTTCTCGACTATGCCTTGCCGTACTGCGTCCGTGCGGGTGGGCGAAAGCCGTCGATTGTACTGATTCCAATGGCGAACGCACCTGCTAACTGAGCAAAAGGCCATTAGTGCGTGGGAAAGATGTAACAGGGCGGTGGACTGGCACCCACCGCAAACCCTGTAGGAGCCAGCTTGCTGGCGAAGGCGCAGGGACAGCCGACATCATCGCTAGCAGCGGAGCGCCGCCCGGGCAGCGCCTACAGAGGCGAGGTCGGTCCTACAGGTCCGCAGGTTCCAGCTTGCCATCCCAGCCACCACCCAAGGCCGCAATCAGATTGACGCTGGCAATCAGCCGGCTTTGTTGCAGGCTCAGCACGCTGCGTTCGTTGCTCAAGGCCGTGGCCTGGACCACCACCACGTCGAGGTAGGCAATCAGCCCGGCCTTGTACTGGTTCTGGATCAGCCGCAGGGATTCGCGGGCGGCGTCCAGGGCCTGTTGGCGAACGACGGCTTCGTCGCCCAGCACCTTGAGCTGCACCAGATAGTTCTCCACTTCACGGAAACCATCGAGCACAGTCTGACGATAGGTGGCGACGGTCTGGTCATACAACGCTTCGTTGCGGTCAACTTCCGCCGAACGCTGGCCGCCGTCGAACAGCGGCAGGTTGAGTTTGGGTCCCACCGACCAGAAGCGGTTGGGCAGGCTGATCAAGTCGGTCGAGGTACTGCTGCTGTAGCCGCCGGACATGCTCAGGGTCAGGTCCGGGTAATACGCGGCCTTGGCGACGCCTATGTTGGCATTGGCGGCGATCACCGAACGCTCCGCCGAAGCGATGTCCGGACGGCGCTCCAACAGTTGCGACGGCAGACTCACCGGCACTTCAGGCAATACCGGAATGTCCTGGGTTTCCGCCAGGTTGAATGCAGCCGGGGCCTGCCCCATGAGCACGGCAATCGCGTTTTCGAACTGCGCACGCTGCCAGATCAGGTCGATCATGTCGGCCTGGGTGCTTTTCAGCTGGGTCTGCGCCTGGGCCACCGCATCCTTGCCCGAGACACCGGCGCGGTACTGGTTCTCGGTCATTTTCAGCGAGCGCTGGTAGTTCTCCACGGTGGCTTGCAGCAGGCGCTTCTGCTGGTCGATCACCCGCAGTTGCAGGTAGTTCTGCACCAACTCCGATTGCTGGCTCAGGCGCATCGCCGCGAGGTCGGCAAAACTTGCTTCGGCACTGGCTTCGTTAGCCTCCAGGCCACGGCGCAACTTGCCCCAGATGTCCGCCTCCCAGCTCACCCCGAGCTGTGCGTTATAGGTGTCGCGAATACCGCTGCTGGAACTGCTCAGGCTCGAACTGCTGCTGCCGGTGCCTTGGCTGGATCGGGTCTTGCCGACGCTCAGGTCCACCGATGGATAGAACGCCCCGCGCGCGCTGGCCACCAGCGCCTGGGCCTGACGGTACTGGGCCTCGGCCTGGGCGACAGACTGGTTGGAGCTGTTCAGTTGCTCCACCAGGGCATTCAGCTGACGATCACCATACAACTCCCACCAGGCACCGCGGGCCAGGGAGTCGCTGGGGTTGGCCTGGCGCCAGCCTTCGGCCTGCTTGTACTGCGCCGGTTCTGCCACCGTTGGCCGCTGGTAATCCGGGCCGACCGCGCAGGCGCTGAGCAGCAACGCGCTGAGGGACAGGCTCAGCAGCCGCGAACCACGGGCCGCGAGCACTCGCTGGTTGAGGGGATAACGGTCAGTCATAGCGCAGTTTCCAGAGCAGCATCGGTACGAACCCCACGCCAGCGGTTGACCCGATGGCGCAGACGGTCGAGATAGAGGTAAACCACCGGGGTGGTGTAAAGCGTCAGCACCTGGCTGAAGATCAGCCCGCCGATAATGGTCAGTCCCAGTGGCTGGCGCATTTCCGCGCCTTCAGCACTGCCGAGCAGCAACGGCAAGGCACCGAGGATCGCCGCCAGGGTGGTCATCAGGATCGGCCGCAGACGCAACAGGCAGGCGCTGCGGATCGACTCCAGCGGCGCCATGCCCTGGTGCCGTTCCAGCTCCAGCGCCAGGTCGATCATCAAGATGGCGTTTTTCTTCACCACGCCGATCAGCAGGAACAGACCGAGCAAGGAAATCAGGCTGAACTCACCGCCCAGGGCATAGATCGACAGCAAGGCACCGACCCCGGCCGAGGGCAAGGTCGAGAGGATGGTCAGCGGGTGCACGTAGCTTTCATACAACACCCCGAGCACCAGGTACACCGCGAGCAAGGCGCCGAGAATCATGAACGGTTGGCTCTTTTGAGTCGCGGCAAACGCATCGGCAGTGCCGGCCATCTTGGCGATCACTTCCTCGGGCAGGCCGAGCTTGGCAATCGCCCGCTCGATGGCCGCACCGCCCTGCTCCACCGTCACCCCTTCGGCCATGTCGAAGGAAATACTCTCCGAAGCGAACTGCCCTTCGTGGCTGACCCGGTCGTTTTCCAGGCTGTTTTCGTAATGGGCGATGGTCGACAGCGGCACCCGCGCGCCATCGGCGGTGATGACCTGCACCTGATTGAGGGTGATCGGGTCGCGGGCGTATTTCGGATTGACCTCCATCACCACCTGATACTGGTTGAGGCTGTCGTAGATGGTGGAAATCTGCCGTTGGCTGTAGGCGTTGTTCAGCACCGACGTGACCATCGCCATGTCGATCCCCAGGCGCTTGGCCTGGTCGCGGTCGACCACCAGCGTCACTTGCGCCGCGCCGCTGCCTTCGCGGGCATCGATGGCAGTCAGCTCCGGCAGTGCCTTGAGTGCGGTGACCACCTTCGGGTACCACTCGCGCAGCGCCGATAGATCGCCACTTTGCAGAATGTAGCTGTACTGCGACGACTGCTGCTCGCGACCGCCGCCAAACTGCAGGTCCTGGTCAGCCATCAGCATCAGTTGCGCGCCGGGCACCTTGGGCATTTCCTTGCGCAGGCGCTCGATCACTTTCTGCGCAGAAATGTTGCGCTCCTTGATCGGTTTGAGGCGTACCAGCATGAAGGCGTTGTTGGTGCCGTTACTGCCGCCGATAAAGCCGGCGACGCTTTCCACGGCCGCATCCTTCAGCACCGCTCGGCGGAAGGTTTCCATTTTCGGTTGCATCACACTGAACGAAAGGCCGTCGTCACCGCGCACGAAGCCGATCAACTGGCCGGTGTCCTGCTGCGGCAGGAAGGTCTTGGGCACGACCACGTACAGCGCGACGTTGACGCCAATGGTGATGAACAGGCTGAACAGGGTCAGGCGCGGATGGCGCAGCACCCAGTCGAGGCTGCTGGAGTAATGCTTGACCATCCAGTCGTTGGCCTTGCGGCTGCCGCGTTGCAGGCGGTTTTCCTGGCCCGGGACATGGGGTTTCAGCCAGCGTGCGCAGAGCATCGGGGTCAGGGTCAGGGACACCACCAGCGACACCACGATCGACGCCGCGAGGGTGATGGAGAACTCGCGGAACAGGCTCTCGATGATCCCGCCCATGAACAGGATCGACAGGAACACCGCCACCAGCGAGACGTTCATCGACAGCAACGTAAAGCCGACCTCCTTGGCCCCCAGGTACGCCGCCTTCATCGGCGCGATGCCTTCGTCGATATGCCGGGAGATGTTCTCCAGCACCACGATGGCATCGTCCACCACCAAACCGGTGGCGAGAATCAGCGCCATCAGCGACAGGTTATTCAGCGAGAACCCGTAGAGGTACATCACCGCGAAAGTACCGACCAGCGACACCGGCACCGCCAGAGTCGGAATCAGCGAAGCACGGAAGTTGCCGAGGAACAGGAACACCACCAGGATCACCAGGGCCACGGCAATCAGCAGGGTCATTTCCGCTTCGTGCAAGGTGGCCTTGATCACCGGCGAGCGGTCCATGGCCAGGTTGAGCTTGACGCTGGCCGGCAGCACCGCCTGCAACGCCGGTAACTGCGCCTTGATCTCGTTGACCGTCTCAATGATGTTGGCGCCGGCCTGGCGGTTGATCACCAGCAGCACCGCCGAGTCGTCGTTGAAGAAGCCGCTGTTGTAGCGATCCTCGACGCCGTCGCTGACCTTGGCCACGTCACTCAGGCGCAACGCCGAGCCGTTCTGGTAGCGAATGATCAGCGGTTCGTAGTCCTTGGCCTTTTCCAACTGATCGTTGGCCTGCACCTGCCACATCCGCTGATCGTCCTCGATCGAGCCCTTGGGCCGGCGCACGTTGGCGTTGGCAATGGTGGTGCGCACTTCATCGAGGGCCACGCCGTACTGGTTGAGCAGTTGCGGTTCAAGCTCGATGCGCACCGCCGGCAGGGAGCTGCCGCCGATCTGCACTTCACCCACGCCCGGCACCTGAGACAGGCTTTGGGACAGGATGGTCGAGGCCAGGTCATAGAGCTGACCCTTTTCCAACACATCGGAGGTCAGCGACAGCACCATGATCGGCGCCTGGGACGGGTTGACCTTCTTGTAAGTGGGCATGCTGCGCATGCCGCTGGGCAGCAGATTGCGCGAGGCGTTGATCGCCGCCTGCACTTCCCGCGCCGCACCGTTGATGTCGCGATCGAGGTCGAACTGCAGGATCACCCGGGTCGATCCCTGGCTGGAACGGCTGCTCATGGTGTTGACCCCGGCGATCGCACCGAAGGACCGCTCCAGAGGCGTCGCCACGGTGGACGCCATGACCTCGGGGCTGGCGCCGGGCAAGCTGGCCTGGACCACGATCACCGGAAAATCCATCTGCGGCAGCGGCGACACTGGCAGCAAGCCAAAGCTCACCCCGCCCAGCAACATGATCGCCAGGCTCAGCAGCATGGTGGCTACCGGGCGCTTGATAAAGGGTCCGGAGAGGTTCATGGCTGTTCTACCGACTCCAGCGTCCGCGGCGCAGGCCGCCAGCGCCGTCCCAACCGATCAAAGTACAGATAGATCACCGGTGTAGTGAACAAGGTCAGCACCTGGCTGACCAGCAGCCCGCCGACCATTACCAGGCCCAGCGGCTGGCGCAGCTCGGCGCCGGAGCCGCTGGCGAGCATCAATGGCACCGCACCGAACAGCGCCGCCAGAGTGGTCATCAGGATCGGTCGGAAGCGCAGCAAGGCCGCCTGGTAGATCGCCGTCGCCGGGTCCATGCCCTGGTTGCGCTCGGCTTCAAGGGCGAAGTCGATCATCATGATCGCGTTCTTCTTAACGATGCCGATCAGCAGGATGATGCCGATGATCGCAATCATCCCCAGGTCATTGCCGCTGAGCAGCAACGCCAGCAAGGCGCCGACCGCTGCCGAGGGCAAGGTTGAGAGAATGGTGATTGGGTGGATGTAACTCTCGTAGAGCACCCCGAGCACGATGTACATGGTCACCACTGCCGCCAGGATCAGCAGCAAGGTGCTCGACAGCGACGCCTGGAACGCCTGGGCCGCGCCCTGGAACTGGGTTTGCACGCCCACCGGCATGCCGATGTCTTTCTGCACCTGTTCGATCAGTTCCACCGCGTGCCCCAGGGCAACGCCGGGGGCCAGGTTGAACGACATCATCACCGCCGGGAACTGGCCGATATGGGCAATCGACAGCTGTGCCTGACGCTCTTCGATGCGCGCCAGACTCGACAGCCGCACCTGGCCGCCATCGGTGGTCTTGACGTAGATCTGCTGCAGCGCCTGCGGACCGATCTTCTCACCGTCCTTGGCCTGCAGCACCACCCGATACTGGCTGGCCTGGGTGTAGATGGTGGAGATCTGCCGCTGGCCGAAGGCGTCGTACAGGGCGTCGGTGATATTGGCCACCGACACGCCGATGCGCGAGGCAGCGTCACGGTCGATCACCAGGTACACTTGCAGGCCCTTGTCCTGCAGGTCGCTGGCGACGTCGGTGAGTTGCGGTTGCTGCTGCAGGGCCTCGACCAGACGACCGCTCCACTCGCTGAGCAAGGCGGCATCCGGCGAGGACATGCTGAACTGGTACTGGGTGCGACTGACCCGGTCTTCGATGGTCAAGTCCTGCACCGGCTGCATGAACAGGCGGATGCCCACCAGTTTGTCCAGTTGCGGCTGCAGGCGTGCGATCACCTCGGCGGCGCTCAGGTCGCGCTCTTTGTGGGGCTTGAGGTTGATCAGCAAGCGGCCGCTGTTGAGCGTGGCGTTGTCGCCGTCGACGCCGATGTAGGACGACAGGCTTTGCACCGCCGGGTCCTGCAGGATGATGCTCGCCAGTTCCTGCTGGCGCTGGCTCATGGCGGCGAAGGACACCGATTGCGGTGCCTCGGAAATACCCTGGATGACCCCGGTGTCCTGCACCGGGAAGAAACCCTTGGGCACGATCATGTAGAGGAACACGGTGAGGCCGAGGGTGGCGATGGCCACCATCAGGGTCAGCGGCTGGTGCTTGAGCACCCACTGCAACTGACGCCCGTAGGCCGCGATCAACCAGTCGATCCAGGCGCCGCTGGCCCGATAGAAACGCCCCTGCTCTTGCGCCTTTGGCTCGCGCTTGAGCAAGCGCGCGCACATCATCGGCGTCAGGGTCAGCGAGACCACCAGGGAAATCAGGATCGCCACCGCCAGGGTAATGGCGAATTCGCGGAACAGCCGCCCCACCACATCAGCCATGAACAGCAGTGGAATCAATACCGCGATCAACGACAGGGTCAGGGAAATCAGGGTGAAACCGATCTGCTTGGCGCCCTTGAGTGCCGCCTGCAACGGACTGTCGCCCTCCTCGATGTAGCGCGAGATGTTCTCCAGCATGACGATGGCGTCGTCGACCACAAAGCCGGTGGCGATGGTCAGGGCCATCAGGGTCAGGTTGTTGACCGAGAAGCCGGCCAGGTACATCACGCCGAAGGTGCCGATCAGCGACAGCGGCACGGCAATCGACGGGATGATGGTGGCGCTGGCCCGGCGCAGGAACAGGAACGTCACCATCACCACCAGGGCAATGGCGATCAGCAGTTCGTGCTGCACATCGGTGACCGAGGCGCGGATGGTCTGGGTGCGGTCGGTGAGGACCGTGACGTCGAGGCCGGCTGGCAAGTTGTCGGTGATGCTCGGCAACAGTGCCTTGATCCGGTCGACCACTTCGATCACGTTGGCCCCGGGCTGGCGCTGGATGTTCAGCAGCACCGCCTGGTTTTCATTGGCCCAGGCCGCCAGCCGCTCGTTCTCGGCGCCGTCGACGATGGTCGCGACGTCCTTGAGCCGCAGCGGCGCGCCGTTGTTGTAGGCGAGGATCAGTTCGGCGTAGTCCTTGGGCGAGGTCAACTGGTCGTTGGCGTCGAGCATCGAGACCCGGGTCGGGCCGTCGAAGTTGCCCTTGGGCTGGTTGACGTTGGACGCGGCAATCAGGGTGCGCACGTCCGCCAGGTTCAAGCCGTTGGCTGCCAGGGCCTCCGGGTTAACCTTGATCCGCACTGCCTGGCGCTGCCCGCCAGCGATGCTGACCATGCCGACGCCGCTGATCTGGGCGATTTTCTGCGCCATGCGTGTGTCGACCAGGTCATTGAGCTTGGGCAGCAGCATGGTTTTCGAGGTGATCGCCAGGGTCAGGACTGGGGTGTCCGCCGGATTGACCTTGTTGTACACCGGCGGTGCCGGCAGGTCGCTGGGCAGCAGGTTGCTGGCGGCGTTGATCGCGGCCTGCACCTGCTGTTCGGCGACGTCCATATTGATGTCGAGGTTGAAACGCAGGGTCAGTACCGAAGCGCCGCCGGAACTGGTGGAGGCCATCTGGGTCAAGCCGGGCATCTGCCCGAACTGGCGTTCCAACGGCGCGGTGACCGCGCTGGTCATCACGTCCGGACTGGCACCGGGGTACAGGGTCATGACCCGGATGGTCGGGTAGTCCACCTGCGGCAGTGCCGAGACCGGCAACAAGCGATAGGCAATCAGGCCGGCCAGGACAATGGCCAGCATACTCAGGGTGGTCGCGACCGGTCGCAGGATGAACAGGCGGGAGATGTTCATGCGCCGCCCTTATGCGCCTTGCCGTTGGCCTTGGCCGCAGGGTCGGTATCGCCGGCCTGGCTGTGCAAGTTGTCGGCCGGGGTGGCCGGGACCTGGTTGCTGTCGTTGACCACTTCGACTTCACTGCCCTCCTTCAGGCGATCGGTGCCTTCCAGCACCACGCGGTCGCCGGGCTTGAGGCCTTCGGTGATCACCGTGTTGTCACCGTCGCTGGCGCCGATTTTCAGCGGGCGGATGGTGACTTTCTTGTCACCGTCCATGGCGTAGACGAAGGTGCCGTTGGTGCCGAACTGAATCGCCGCCGATGGCGCGAGGATCACCGATTTCAGGGTGTCGGCCAGCAAGCGCACGTTGACGAACTGATTGGGGAACAGCGCCTGGTCGCGGTTGTCGTAGCGGGCCTTGAATTTCAGGGTCCCGGTGGTGGTGTCGATCTGGTTGTCGAGGCTTTGCAGGACCCCGTTGGCTTGCAGCTTGGTATCGCCACGGTCCCAGGCTTCGACCGGTAATTTAGCGCCGCTGCGATAACGGGCGAGGACTACATCCAGGCTGTTTTCCGGCAGGGTGAAGGCCACGCTGATCGGCTGGGTCTGAGTGATGATCGCCAGGGCGGTGGTGTCGTTGGCTGCTACCAGGTTGCCGATGTCCAATTGGCGCAGGCCGACGCGGCCGGTGATCGGCGCGCGGATTTTGGTGAACTCAAGGTTGAGCTTGGCGTCGTTGACCGCCGCCTGATTGGTTTTCACCGTGCCCTGGTATTGCCCTACCAGCGCTGCGGCGGTGTCCAGGGTCTGCTTGGCGATGCTGTCTTCGGCGTAAAGGCCGCGATAACGCTCAAGGTCGACGAGGGCGTTTTTCAGTTGCGCCTGATTTTGCAGCAGGGTGCCTTCGGCCTGGAGCAAGGCGTTCTGATACGGACGCGGGTCGATCTCGGCCAGCAGGTCGCCGGCCTTGACCATCTGCCCTTCTTCAAAACTGATCTTCATCAGTTCACCGCCGACCCGGCTGCGCACATTGATGGTGTTCAACGCCGTTACGGTGCCGAGGGCCTTGTAGTACAGCGGGAAGTCCCCCACGACCGCCGGCGCCACACGCACCGGCACCGCGCCCGCCGCGCCACCGAAACCGGGGCGCATGCTCCCCGAACGGCCGACGTGACCGCTCGCCGCCTTTTGTGCGGGAGCGTCCTTGCTGGCGCTGCCGGCCGGCCAAAATTTCCAGCACAGGCCAGCAATGATCAACAGGACCAGCAGGCCGAACAGCCAGCGACGAGAGTGACGGGAAGCGGAAGATTGCATGGAGTGATTAACCATTGGGCGCGTGGGCATCTTTATACGGGAGGCTGAACGATAAGCACTGACGGTCAATTAGCAAAGCGCCTTTACCGGCAATTTACCTTCAGCCTGTTTTTCGCGAGTGATTGCTAAATGACTGAAGCACAAATGAAAACGGCCTGGACAGAGCCAGGCCGTTAATAATTGTAATGCCTGTTACTTGAGCACGGCCAACGCTGCTTCGTAGTTCGGCTCCTCAGCGATTTCCGCGACCAGCTCGCTGTGCAGCACTTTGTCGTTTTCGTCCAGTACGACGACCGCGCGAGCGGTCAGGCCCTTGAGTGGACCGTCGGCAATGGCCACGCCGTAGTTCTCGAGGAACTCGGTGCCACGCAGGGTCGACAGGTTCTGGACGTTTTCCAGGCCTTCGGCGCCGCAGAAACGCGCCTGGGCGAATGGCAGGTCGGCGGAAATGCACAGCACCACGGTGTTGGCGATGTCATTGGCCTGGGCGTTGAACTTGCGAACCGAAGTGGCGCAGGTCGGGGTATCGACGCTTGGGAAGATGTTCAGGACTTTGCGCTTGCCAGCGAAGTCTTTCAGGGTAACGTCGGACAGGTTGCCTGCGACCAGGGAAAAGGCTGGCGCCTGGGAACCGGCTTTAGGCAGTTCGCCGTTGACTTGAACCGGACCGCCTTTAAGAGTGACTTGAGCCATGATCAGTGTCCTTATTAGTAGTGGGTGTAATGAACCATCGAAGGATCTCGCAAGGAGGCGAAGTTAACCACGAATGGGCGGTCGAGCCTATCTCGACGTATCGATAGATTTTTCCGAATCCATTGAAATAATTAACCTTCTGACTGGCCGTAACCGTGCTGACTGCTAACTTGCTTAGTTGAACCTTACAGCGCAGAGGGGTATATCCCACAGCGCATTCGTCGATTTCTGACGATCAGTTCACGCCATACCCACGCTCACCCACAGGATTGTGCAATGACCCGATTGACCCCGACTCGCCTGCTACTGGGCGGCCTTTGCCTGTTATTGAGCGCCACCAGCTGGGCGGACTTTACCGCCAGCCCCGCAGAAGCCCGCAGCATCGCCAAGGAAGCCTACCTGTACGGTTATCCGGTCGTTGAGATGTACAAGACCCTGTATGCACAAACCGTGGACAAAGGCGGACCGAACTTCAAGGCGCCGTTCAACCATATCGGCAATACCGCCAGGGTGTTCACGCCCAAGGACACGGCGATCATCACGCCCAATTCCGACACGCCCTACTCCTTCGTCTGGATGGACTTGCGCGCCGAGCCGGTAGTGTTGACCCTGCCGCAGATTGCCGAGGAACGTTACTACTCGGTGCAGTTGATTGACCTCTACACGCAGAATTTCGCCTATCTGGGCACCCGCAGCACCGGTAATAAAGGTGGGCGGTTCATGATCGTCGGTCCGGACTGGAAAGGTCAGCAGCC
Organism: Pseudomonas sp. Pse1; assembly: GCF_024519635.1. Classification (NCBI taxonomy): domain Bacteria; kingdom Pseudomonadati; phylum Pseudomonadota; class Gammaproteobacteria; order Pseudomonadales; family Pseudomonadaceae; genus Pseudomonas; species Pseudomonas sp. Pse1. Next base: position 105,099 of record NZ_JALJRO010000001.1, on the reverse strand, counting down.
GGTCAATATCGATCGCCTGGTGCGCAGCGAAAGTAACATCGCCTACGCGCTGTATCGCACCCAACTGTTCGACGACAAGGACCTGGAGAAGGTCAAACGCATCCAGAACGGCTACAAGGTCCAGCCCCTCAGCCAGTACCTCAAGCAACCGCCAGCGCCGGCGGCGGCGAAGATCAACTGGCCCAAGCCCAGCGCCCATATGAGCGACAGCCCGGAGCTGTTCAAGTACCTGAACTTCATGCTGGCCTTCGCCCCGGCCGTTGATTCGGAGCGGGAGGCCCTCGCGCGCTTCGGCAAAATCGGGGTCGTCGCCGGCCAGCCGTTCGAACTCAAGACCCTGAGCAACGAACAGCGCCAGGCCCTGGAAGACGGGATCAGCGATGCCCAGGCCGAGTTTGCGGCGCTCAAGAAGGAAAAAATCGATACCCACCAGCTCAGCAGCGGTGACTTCTTCGGCACCCGTGAGCACCTGCAGAACAATTACCTGTACCGCTACGCCGGCGCCAACATCGGGATTTTCGGCAACTCTGCCGATGAAGCTGCGTACATGGGCTATTTCGTCGACAGCACCGGCAAGCCACTGAATGGCGCCAAGCGCAGCTACAGCCTGCACTTCGCCAAGGACCAGTTGCCACCGGCGGAGGCGTTCTGGTCGCTGACGATGTACGACGGCAAGACCAAACTGTTGGTGCCCAATCACCAGAATCGCTACCTTATTAATTCCCGAATGTTGCCTAAGCTCAAACGCGACGCCGATGGCGGACTGACCCTGTACCTGCAGCACTCGGTGCCGATCAAGGACCAGCGCAGCAACTGGCTGCCAGCGCCCCACGGCCCGTTCTATGCGGTATTGCGCCTGTATCTGCCCAAACCCGAGGTCGCCAATGGCCAGTGGAAACTGCCCGCGCTGACCCCGATCAACTGATCGTCCCACTGCAAAGGATCGCCCCCATGACCGCACTGACTGATATCAATGCCCTGCAAGCGAACATCGCCGAGGCGGTACTCGGTCAGGATCAGGTGATCCGGCAGATCATGCTTGGCCTGCTGGCCAACGGGCATTTGCTCCTCGAAAGCTTGCCGGGGCTGGCCAAGACCCGCACGGTCAAAGCCCTGGCCAAGCACCTCGATGCAAAAATGCGCCGGATCCAGTTCACCCCCGACTTGCTGCCCTCGGACATCACCGGCGCCGAGGTACTGCACCAGGTCGACGGACAGAATCAGATCCTGTTCCAGCCGGGACCGTTGTTCGGCAACCTGATCCTCGCCGACGAAATCAATCGCGCGCCGGCCAAGGTCCAGGCGGCGCTGCTCGAGGCCATGGAAGAACGGCAAATTACCGTGGCCGGCAACAGCCATGCACTGCCGCAGTTGTTCATTGTGGTGGCCACGCAAAACCCGATCGAACAGGAAGGCACCTACCCCCTGCCGGAGGCGCAGATGGACCGCTTCCTGATGAAAGTGCTGCTGGATTACCCCAGCGCTGAAAACGAAAGCCAGGTGTTGCGCCTGTTACGCGACGAAGAGCAGGCCCAGGCCGGCACAGCCGCGACCGCCCCCGGCTTTCAGCTACCTCAGGAAGTGATCTTCAATGCACGCCGTGAAGTCAGTGCGGTCAGTGTCGCGCCGGCCATTGACCGTTACCTGATCGATCTGATCAACGCCACCCGCCACCCTGCCGACTACGATGCCGACCTGGCGCGCTGGATCACCATCGGCGCCAGCCCCCGTGGCGGGATTGGCCTGGACCGCTGCGCGCGCGCCGACGCCTGGCTGCAGGGCCAGGATTTCGTCACCCCCGATAACGTGCGCAGCGTGGTTCACCCGGTGCTGCGTCATCGCCTGCAATTGAGTTATGACGCGGTGGCCGACGGGGTCAACGCAGACCAGGTGCTTGACCGCCTGCTCGACACTGTCGCGATTCCCGCCTGAGGCCATGCCGATGAACACTCAGGAACTGGATGGCCTGGTGTACGTATCGCTGAAGCAACTGATGTCCCTCGAGTTCAAGGCCCGTGACCTGAGCTTCACCGCGCGCCAGCCCCAGGGCAGCATCCTTGCCGGCAATCATGCATCGCGCCTGCGCGGACGCGGCTTGAACTTCGATGAGCTGCGCCGCTATCAACCCGGCGATGACCTGCGCCATCTCGACTGGCGGGCCTCGCTGCGCACCGGCAAGCCGGTGGTGCGCACCTTCACCGAGGAGCGCGACCGCCCGGCGTTAATCCTGGTGGACCAGCGCATGTCGATGTTCTTTGGCTCGCAGCGCAGCTTCAAGTCGGCGCTGGCCGCTGAGCTGGGCGCACTGGCGGCGTGGATGGTGTTCAACGCCGGCGACCGGGTCGGCGGCCTGGTGTTTGACGATCGGAATATCGACAGCGTCGCCCCGCTGCGCAGCCGCAAACGCCTGGAAGCGTTGTGCACGCGAATTGCACGGCAGAATCAGGCACTCAGTGCGCGCAACCCGGATCACGAAGGCGAGGATCAACTGGACAAGGTCCTGCAACGGACCCTGGCCGTGGCCAGGCACGACCATCTGATTTGCATAATCAGTGATTTCGCCGGCGCCGGTCCGCGTACGCTGCAACTGATGCGCCAGCTCAGTGCGCACAACGATGTGATCGCCATGCAGGTTTACGATCCGCTGGCCCTCAAGCTGCCGAACAACGGCCAGGTGCTGGTGACCCAAGGACAATTGCAGGTCGAATTGGCGGTGGGCCAGCGCCAGGTGCACCAACCGCTGGGGGATTTTCTCAGTGGCCGCTTGAAAGACGTCGCCACGTTGCTGCGGCGCAGCCGGGTGCCGGTGATGATGTTCAGTACCGCGCTTGCGGCCCATGAGCAATTGCGTGCGGAGCTAGGCAAGCTCGTCGGGGGGCGGCGATGAGCAGCCATGTGCCGAGTATCGATCAGCTCAAGGAAATGGCCCTGCCGACGCCCGTCAGTTACATGCCGCAGACCTGGGGCTGGTGGTGTCTGCTGGGGCTGCTGCTCGTGGGATTGCTGGTGTGGGCGGCGCGGCGTTATTGGCAGTGGCGGCGGGATGCCTATCGGCGTGAAGCCCTGGAACGGCTGGCGCTGTTGCAACGGCGCAGCAGTGATTTGAATGCGTTGCGTGAGTTGCCGGAGTTGCTCAAGCGTGCGGCGCTCTCGATGCCAGTACCACACTCCCCAACTGTGGGAGCGAGCCTGCTTGCGAAAGCAATCTTCCATTCAACATCGCGAGTGCCTGACATGCCGCCATCGCGAGCAGGCTCGCTCCTACAGGGTGGTGTTTCAGATTCAACATCGGCAGGGGCTGACACACCGCCATCGCGAGCAGGCTCGCTCCTACAGGGGCCGGGTGCGCTGGCGAATGATGATTGGCAGGCATTTTTACAGTGCCACAGCCCCACCCCACTGCCGGAGGATTTCAGCCGGCAATTGGCAACGCTGGCCTACGCCCCGCAAGCGACGCTATTGGCGATACCGGACGAGCAGCGCCAGGCGCTGTTCGCAACCTGCAAGCAATGGCTGGAGCAGCATCATGTGGCAGTTTGACTACCCCTGGCTGTTGCTCCTGCTGCCGCTGGTGTGGCTGGGTTATCACTACTTGGCGGATTACCGCGAAGCGCGCAGTGCGCTGCGGGTGCCGTTTTTTGCCGCCATGAGTCGAGCAATAGGACAAACGCCGAGCCAGTCCGGGGGGCGTGGCAATCGCTTGCAGTTGTTGCTCAATCTGCTGGTCTGGGCCTTGCTGGTCGTGGCCGTGGCGCGGCCGGTGCTGGTGGAAAAACCCATCGAACGCCAGCAGCCCGTGCGCGACCTGATGCTCGCCATCGACATCTCGCAATCCATGGAAACTCCCGACTACACCGACAGCAACGGGCAGAAGATCAATCGCCTGGCTGCGGTCAAGGCAGTGGTCCAGGGCTTTATCGAGCGGCGCAAGGACGATCGCCTGGGCCTGATCGTGTTCGGCAGCGGCGCCTACCCGCAAGCGCCCTTGACCCTCGACCACACCAGCCTGTCGCTGTTGCTGGACGACACCGGGATCGGCATGGCCGGACCCAATACCGCGATTGGCGACGCCATCGGCCTGGCGTTGAAAATGCTCGACCAGGCCCATGAGCAGGAAAAAGTGCTGATCCTGCTCACCGACGGCAACGACACCAGCAGTGCCATCACCCCCGAGCACGCCGCGAGCATGGCCGCCGCCAAGGGCGTAGTGATTCACACCATCGGCATCGGTGACCCGGGCGCCAGCGGTGAGTCCAAGGTCAATCTGCAAGGGCTCGAGCAAATCGCCACGGCCACCGGCGGACGCTTCTTCCGCGCCGAAGACCGCCAGGCCCTGGACCAGGTCTATGCCACCCTCGACCAGATCACCCCGCACCGGGTCCAGACGTTCAGTCACCAACCCAAGCGCGAGCTGTTCTGGCTGCCGTTGGGCGCGGCCATCGGCCTGCTCGCGTTGTATCACCTGATCGCCCTGCTGTGGCCACGGCTGCACGCAGGTCGCCAACCCGAGGAGGCTTGAGATGGAGATCAACCTCAGTGACTTTCACTTTCTGCGCCCGGCCTGGCTGCTGCTGGCGCTGTTCGGCGCGCTGCTGCCCTGGCTCTGGCGGCGCAGTCGCGACCTGCAACGGCACCTGCGCGGGACCATCGCCCCGCATCTGTTGCCACACCTGCTGATCACTCCCGACGATCCCCATCGCTGGCGCCCGGTGCACCTGACCTGCGCGCTGCTGGTGCTTGGCGCGGTAGCCGCCGCCGGGCCGACCTGGGAACAGGATCGCCCGGACTTTCTGGAAAACCGTGCGCCGCTGATAGTCGCGGTCGACCTGTCGCCGTCGATGGACGCCAGCGATGTCGCCCCCACCCGCCTCGAAGCCGCCAAGCACAAGCTCCACGATCTGCTGCAACGGCGCAGTGGCGCGCGCACTGCGTTGCTCGCCTATGCCGGCAGTGCGCACCTGGTGTTGCCGCCTACCGATGACCCGGCGCTGCTCGACAGCTTTATCCAGGCCCTCGCTACCCAACTGTTGCAGAAACCCGGCAAGAACGTCGCGGCGGTGATCGACCAGGCCAAAACCCTGCTGCACGCGGAGAAGACCCCGGGCACCCTGCTGCTGATCACCGACGGCGCCGACACCGGGCAACTGGCGGAGCTGGATAAACACCTGGACGACAGCCCGCTGCAAGTGCTGGTGCTGGCCGTGGGCAACAGCGCCGGCGGCGTGATCACCGACGCCAACGGCCAACCCCGAACCGACAGCAATGGTCGGCCGGTGCTGGGCAGTTTCGATCAGGCAGCACTCAAGCAACTGGCCGCGACACTCGACGCCCCACTGGGCAGCCTGACCCTTAACGACGACGATCTGGACTGGATCGAACTGCATGCCCAGCAGCATTTCCAGAGCGCCAGCGCCGAGCAGCAGCAACTGCACTGGAAAGACGCCGGCTACTGGCTGTGCTGGCCGCTGCTGCTGTTGGCCTTCCTCGCGGTGCGGCGCGGCTGGAGTCTGAACTGGACCGCCGCCCTGCTGCTCGGGGTCGGCCTGGCCGGACAGCCGGCAGACGCCGAGGCCAATGCTCTGACCGATGCTTTTTTCAGCGCCGACCAGCAGGGTCGCTGGGCCTTCGAACATCAGCATTTTCCGCAGGCGGCGGCGCTGTTCGAGGATCCGTACTGGAAAGGCATTGCCGCCTACAACGCCGCTGACTTTGACCTGGCGCTGGCTACATTCGCCCGCCTCGATACACCGCAAGCCTACTTCTACCTGGGCAATATTTACGTGCGCCGCTTCAAGTTCGACGCCGCTATCGCCGCCTATACCCAGGCCCTGAAACTGCAACCGCAGTTCCCCGAGGCCACTGCCAACCTCGCACTGGCCCAGGCGTTGCTCAAAGACACTGAAAGCGCCGAACAGAACGCGCCCGAAGTCAAACCCGACGAGGTCAAGTACGACAAACCGGCCGGCAAGGGCCAGAGCAAGGCGGTGCAGACGCCACAGGCGGCATCCGATGCGCAATGGCTGCAGAACCTGACGACCTCGCCGGCGAAGTTTCTCCAACAGAAATTCCGTATCCAGGATCAGGAGGGCCAACCATGAAAACCCTATTGATCACTGGCGGTCTGCTGCTCGTTCTATCGGCGACTTCGGCCACGGCGGCCGAACCTGATCTGCGGGTGCAGGCAAGCCTGCAACCCGCCAAGCCGGTGATAGTCGGCGGTCTGGTGAGGTTGCAGGTGGAAGTGCTGACCGACACCTGGTTCACCAGCGCCCCCAGCCTGCCGGAACTCAAACTCGACGGCGCGCTGGTCATGCCCCCCAACGGCGAGTCCGAGCACACCACGCAGACCCTCGACGGCAAATCCTACTCGGGCATGCGTTACAGCTACCTGATCACCCCCAATCAGGCCCAGGCGTTCGACATTCCGGCGTTGACCGTACGGGCGACGCCGGGCCAGGCCAGCCAGGCACTCAGCGCGCAAAGCCAGCCCCTGCAGTTTCGCGCCGAGCAGCCGCCGGGATTCGCCCCGGGAGAACCGGTGCTGGTCGCCCAGGGCCTGCGCCTGACCCAGGTGATCCAACCGTCGACCACCCCACTCAAGGCCGGTGACAGTCTGACCCGGCAGCTCACCTTGCAGGCCGACGGTGCCCTGGCCATGGCCTTGCCGGCGCCGCAGCTGGGTGACGTCGAGGGCCTCAAGCGTTACCTGAAAACCCCGCAGGTCAGCAATCTCGACGATGGCCGTGGGCATCTGAATGGCGGGCAGCGCATCGACGCTGCGACCTATCAGGTCCAGCGCCAGGGCCATTACAGCCTGCCGGCGATTCAACTGCGTTGGTGGGATGCGGCGGCTGGGCAAATACGGGTGGCCGAAGTGCCGGCGGTGACCTTCGAGGCCGCGGCCAATCCCGGCTATAAACCGGTATTCTCGATTGCCGAAGACCTTGAGCGACTGGGCCAGAAGGGTCGCCTGCACCTGTCCCGGCACGGGCTACTGTGGACGGCAGGACTGTTGCTGGTGGTGATTGCCGGTTACCTGCTCAGGCCCTTGTGCCAACGCGGCTGGCGCGCATGGCGGGCGCGCCGTCAAGCCCGGCATGCCGCCTGGCTGTTGTCCGCCGACTATGCCTGGGAGCAGATTCCCGAACAACTGCAAGGCCAGCCGCCGCAGTTAAGTGCCCTGTATCTGTGGGCGCGCCGTAGCGGAAAAGGGCTGGGCATCGGCGTTCTCGGCGGTTCGGTACAACAGCTGCTGCGCCGCCGATACACGCGCGAAGCCGACGATCAGCAAGCACTGACGCAGTTCAAGCCAACGTTGACTACGCTACAGACTCAGGTCGCCGCACAGCGCGCAACCGAGCCCCAGGCCTTGCGTCCACTCAATCCACGTCACGAGAAGGATCACTCATGAACTCACTGAACGTCCGCTACCAGCGTCACGGCCTGAAGTTGCTGCTGGCCTTGGCGCTGAGCCTGCCGTTGCTGGCCAGCGCGGCCGATGTTTTGCCTTCGTGGAACGACGGGCCGACGAAAAAGAACCTCATCGAATTCGTCGAGGCGGTGACCACCCAAGGCTCGAAGGACTACGTCAAGCCAGAGGAACGGATTGCCGTGTTCGATAACGACGGCACCCTGTGGAGCGAGCAACCGATGTACTTCCAGGTGCTGTTCGCCCTGGAAGAGGTCAAGCGCATGGCGCCCCAGCATCCGCAATGGAAAACCGAGCAGCCCTTCAAGGCGGTACTGGAAAACGACCATCAGGCACTGGCCGCCAGCGGCATGGACGGCCTGATGAAGATCATCGGCGCGACCCACACCGGGATCACCACCGCCGCCTTCATGGACAACGCCAAGACCTGGCTGAGCCAGGCCCGTCACCCGAAAACCGGCAAACCCTACACCGAGATGATCTTCCAGCCGATGCTGGAAATGCTCGACTACCTGCGCAGCCAGGACTTCAAGACCTACATCGTCTCCGGCGGCGAAGTCGAGTTCATGCGCGCCTTCGCCGAGCAGGTCTACGGCATCCCGCCGGAGCAGGTGATCGGCACCACCTTCGCCACTCAGTTCCAGCTCAACGGCAACGACGCCTCGATCCTGCGCCTGCCCAAGCTCGCCCATAACGATGACGGGCCGGGCAAACCGGAGAGCATCCAGCAGGTAATCGGTCGCCGCCCGATCCTCGCCTTTGGTAACTCCGACGGTGACCTGCAGATGCTGCAGTGGACCGCAGCCGGGCCGGGTAAAAGCTTCATGGGCCTGGTGCATCACACCGACGCCAAGCGCGAATGGGCCTATGATCGACAGTCAAACATCGGCCGCCTGGACAAGGCGCTGGATGAAGCCAACAAGCGCGGCTGGAGCGTGGTCGACATGAGCAAAGAATGGAAGCGTATTTACCCATTCGACGCCCCTTCCACCGAGTAGCCGCAATAGTAGTATTCAGCAGCTCTCTTCCCGGTCCTGTACAAGGCAATGCCCATGTCTTCACGTGTCGCCAGCAAGTCGTCGGCCATTCCCGCCTCTCACACCCACGCCCCTGCCCTGTTGATCCCGGCCCTGCTGCTGGTGGTCTCGGGGGCAGCGGCGCTGGTCTATCAGGTGCTGTGGATCAAACAGTTGTCGTTGGTGGTCGGGGTCGAGGTGTACGCCATCACCACTGGCATCAGCGCCTTCTTCGCCGGCCTGGCCTTGGGTGGCTGGCTGTTCGGGCGCCTGGCCGACCGCTTGCAGCGGCCGGTGCTGCTATACGCCGGGCTGGAAGTGCTAGTGGCACTGCTGGGCGTCGGCGCAACGCTGGGGATGAGTCTGGCCGCCGCGCCATTCGCCTGGCTGGAACAGCAGATCGGCCTGGCGGCCTGGGGGCTGCCGTTTGCCCTGGTGGGTTTGCCGGCGGTGCTGATGGGCGGCACCCTGCCGGTGCTGGTGCGCGCGCTGGCGACGGATCCCCGGCATTCGGGCAAGGCCGGCGGCCAGTTGTATGCGGCGAATACCTTGGGGGCCATCGCCGGAACCCTGCTGGCAGCCTTCCTGCTGATTGCCACCCTGGGGGTGCGCGGCAGTGCAATTTTCGCCGCCATGCTCAACCTGTTGGCGGCCGCCGGTGCGCTGCTGTGGTTTCAGCGCCAAGGCCCGGTACCCGCTGAATCAGCGTCAGCTGAAGTCGTAGCGCCTGCCGCGCCGGCGCGTCTGGCCCTTTGGCTGTACGCCATTGCCGGCGGCGTGGCGTTGGGCTATGAGGTGGTCTGGTCGCAGTCCATCGTGCAATTCATGAGCACCCGCACCTATGCCTTCGCCGTGGTGCTGGCGACTTACCTGCTCGGCCTGTTCCTCGGCAGCGTGTGGATGGCCCGTCGGGTTGAGCGGGTGCGTGATCCCTGGGGCTTGTTCGGCTTGTTGATCGCCGCTGCCGGGCTGCTGGCCTTGCTGGAGGTGGCGCTGCTCGGGCGCTGGCTGGTGTTGCTGCAAACCCAGGGCGAAGCCGTCGCGCTGGCCCTCGGCGCCAGCGAACTGGCGGCGATGAGCGTGCGTTTCGCCGTGGCCGCGCTGTGCATCGTGTTTGTCCCGACCTTGCTGCTAGGCGCAGCCTTTCCCTTGGCCCTGCGCCTGTGCGTGGGCCAGGATCGGGTGGGGCGGGATGTCGGGGCGGTCGTGGCGTTCAACACCCTGGGCGGCATCATCGGGGTCATGCTCTGCGGGTTCCTGTTGATTCCGCTGCTGGGGTTGGTGCGTACCCTCGGGCTGCTGGCGCTGATTGCTGCAGCGGTCGGGGTGATCGCCATCAGCCAAGGTCGGGCGCTCAATAAAGGCACGCGCCAAGGCGTGATCGCGGTCGCCGTCCTCTCGCTGGGCGTCGCCGTGCTGACTCCGGTCGACAAGCTGGCGAGCCTGCTGCCGGGCGCACGCAATGGTGAATTGGCGTTTTATCAGGAGGGCCGTGGCGGCACCGTTGCGGTGGTCACCCAGGGTAAACAGCCGCGTACCTTCCAGCGCCTGTATATCCAGGGCGTGTCAAACACCGGCGATGCCATGCCGTCACTGCGCTACATGCGCATTCAGGCCCTGCTGCCGCTGTTGATCCATAACGGCGAGCCGCGCTCGGCGCTGGTGATCGGCTTTGGCACCGGCATCACCGCCGGCGCCTTGCTGCAATACCCTGGACTCGAGCAACGAGTGGTCGCCGAACTGTTGCCGGCGGTGGTGCAGGCCGCGCCGCTGTTCAAGGGCAACTACAACGCCGGGGCCAACCCGGCCCTCGATGTGCGCCTGCGCGACGGTCGCCAGGAACTGCTGCGCAGCGAACAGCGTTACGACCTGATCACCCTGGAGCCTCCGCCGCCCTCGGCCGCGGGCGTAGTCAATCTGTACTCCCGGGACTTCTACCAATTGGCAGCGCGACGTCTCGAAGCCAAGGGGCTGGTCGCGCAGTGGCTGCCGTTGCCGACGCAGAACATCGACGACTCGCGAGCCCTGGTGCAGAGTTTTCTCCAGGTGTTCCCCTACGCCAACGTCTGGACCAGCGAGTTCCACGAAATGTTGCTGGTGGGCTCCCTCGAGCCGATTGAACTGGACGCCGCGCGCATCAGCCAGCGCTATGCCCAGGACAGCGTGCGCAACGCCTTGCAGGAAGTCGGTGTGAGTTCGGCGCCGGCGCTGCTGGCCACCTGGGTCACCGATCGCCAGGGTTTGCAGCAGTTTGCCGGCCAGGCGTTGGCGGTTACCGATGACCAGCCGCGCATTGAATACGCGCCCTGGGTGCGAGCCAAGGAGATCAGCCGGGTACTGCCCGCCCTGCTCGACCTGCATCGCCCGCCGCCACTGCTCAACGCCGATCCGGCCTTCAGCGAGCGAATGAACGTCCACCAGCAACGCCTGATGCAGTTCTATCGCGCCAGCCTGCATGCCTACGACGGCGACCGCCAGGCCTGGGCCCGGGATATCCGGGAGGTGATGCGTGGGGATTCGGCGAATCCGTATTATCGGTGGTTTGTCGGGGAGTAAGCGATGTGCAGTTGGTGCGGGGCTGAGACCGCGTCGATTTCTTCGCTGCGATGGGGCGTCCCGACAAGCCAGCGAAGGCGACCGCAAAGCCCCCACAAAAATCAGGATGACAGCGCCCCGCGCAACCGTTACAACCTCATGCTGTAGACGCTCATCGCCTCTGGACCATGGAAGTCGCAATGCCGATCACTAAAAACAAAAACACCCAGCCTGACCCTGATTCCCAACCAAACCCGATGTCCCGCTATCTGTTTCCCGCCACCGCCGCCCTGCTGTTGCTGATAATGGCCGGGCTGGGCTGGTTTCTGCTCGCCAGCAAACCCAGCCCCGCGCCCTACGTGGCGCCCAGCGTTGCCGTCGCTCCGGCGCCCAAGCCCGCGCCTGCAGCGGCACCCTTGCCACCCGCGAGCATGGTCGAGGAGCAGCAATGCCAGGGCTGCCACAGCGAACAGGCCAAGGACTGGCAAGGCTCCCATCACCAGTTGGCAATGCAGGTCGCCGATGCGCAGACAGTGCTGGCCGACTTCAATGACCGCAGCTTCAAGGCCGAGGGCGAGACAACCCGGTTTTTCCGCAAGGGCGATGCGTTCTGGGTCAACACCCCGGGCACCGATGGCAAAAATGCCGACTTCAAAGTGGCCTACACCTTCGGTGTCGCACCCTTGCAGCAGTATTTGATCGAAGTCGGCGAAGGCCGCCTGCAAGCCCTCGGCGTGGCCTGGGATACCGAGAAACACCGCTGGTTTCACCTCTATCCGGGTCAGGGCGTGACCTTCAAGAACCCGCTGCACTGGAGCAAGCCGAGCCAGAACGCCAATTTTATGTGCGTCGAGTGCCATACCACCGGCTTCAAGCGCAACTTCGATGCCGCCAGCAACAGCTTCGCCAGCCAGTGGAACAGCCTGGGGGTCGGCTGTCAGGCCTGCCACGGCCCGGCCTCGAATCACCTGCAATGGAGCGCGAAAAAAACCGACCTGATCCATGCCGGCTTCGACGTCGACCTCAAGGACCGTAACGCCACCACCGAAATCGAGACCTGCGCCCGCTGCCACTCCCGTCGCGCGCCGCTGGGGGATGGCTACACCGTCGGCAAGCGGCTGATGGACGACTACCTGCCCAGCGTGCTGACCCGCGAGCTGTATGCGCTGGACGGCAAGATCAAGGACGAAGTGTTCGAGCACGGCTCGTTCCTGCAGAGCAAAATGTTCGACAAGGGCGTGCGCTGCAGCGATTGCCACAACCCCCACAGCACTGAACTCAAGGCCTCCGGCAACGGCGTGTGCCTGCAGTGTCACAACACCGCGGGCAAGACGGCCGTCGAAGGTGTCGACGGCAAGGGCCTGCTAGCGAAAAACTACGATTCCATCGAGCACACCCGCCACACCATGGGCCAACCGGGTTCGCAGTGCGTCGATTGCCACATGCCCGGCAAGTTCTACATGGGCAACGACTTGCGCCATGACCACAGCTTCAGCATTCCCAACCCCGAACGAGCGAAAAAACTCGGCACCCCGGACGCCTGCCTGACCTGTCACCAGGGCAAGGCCGGCGACAAGGTCACCGAGCAGTTCAAGCTGTGGAACACCCACCCCGCCGCCCAGGCGCCCCGATACGACGAGAGTCTGTGGCAAGTGCGCGGGGGTCAGCCGGGTGCCGCGCAGGTGCTGTATGAACAGTTGCAGCGCAGTAACCTGCCGGCCATCCAGCGTGCCACCTTGCTCGGTGAACTGCCGCAGTACCCCAGCGAGCAGGCGCTCAAGCTGGCCAGCAAGGATCTGGCGCACCCTGAGCCGCTGGTCCGCGAAAGCGCGATCCGTGCGGTCAGCGCCTTCCTCCCGGCACCTGAGCGTGTGGCCCTGTACACGCCGCTGCTCAGTGATCCGGTCAAGGCCGTGCGGATCGCCGCCGCACGTGATCTGCTGAGTGCTGCCAACAACCTGGGCAGCGCGCGGGCCAATTGGCAGGCGGCAATCGACGAGTACGAACAGGTGCAGTTGAGCCTGGCCGAGCGCGCCGAGGCCAATCTCAACCTGGCGATGCTGTATCAGGCCAGTGGTCGCAGCACCGAGGTCGAGCCGCGTTTGCAGGCGGCGCTCAAGCGTGACGGCGATTTCTACCCGGCGCTGGTGACTCTGGTGCAGTGGCTGGAATCCCAGGGGCGTACCGCCGAGGCCCAGGCATTGCTGCTGCAAGGTCTCAAGGAGCATCCGGATGCGGCGCTGCTGCAGCATACCCAGGGCCTGGCGCTGATCCGCGCCGGGAATCGCGAGCAAGCCATGCAGGCCCTGCGAGCTGCGGTGAAGCTTGAGCCGCAGAACGCGCAGTACGGTTATGTGCTGGCCGTGGCCCTGCATGAGCAAGGCAAGCTCGACGAGGCCTGCGCCTTGCTGGAGAAACTGATCGAGCAACAGCCGACCAACCGCAGCGCGCGACTGGCGCTGATCCAGTACTACCTCAACAGCGGCCAGGAACCGAAGGCCCAGGTGTTGTTGCAGGGCTGGAAGAAGCTCAATCCGGGGGATCCGGCGTTGAAGGGGTAAACAACCTGTAGGAGCGAGCCTGTTCGCGATTAGGCCGGCACATTCAACATCTGCAGCGCCTGACACTCTGCAATCGCGAGCAGGCTCGCTCCAGGGTTTTGTGTTCGATCACAAGATCTTTGCGCCCTCCCCCCGCCGCCGAAACAGCGGCCGGGGTTCGATGACCGAGCGTCCGTACTGCACGCTCATCCCGGCCAGGCCCTTGAGCGCATCCTCGGGGCATTTGTCGGCGCGTACGACGAAGGCATCGAAGCCGCATTGGCGCATGTGGCTGAGCTGGTCGCGTAGCACGTCACCGATCGCCCGCAGCTCGCCGGTCCAGCCCAGGCGGGTGCGCAGCAGATAGGCCTGGCTATACGCGCGGCCATCGCGAAAGTCGGGGAACTGCAGGGCAATCAGCGGCAGTTGGGCGAGCCAGGGCATGAGGCTTTCGACCTCGTCATCCGGACCCAGCCACACCCCATGCTCGCTCGAAGCCTCCTGCAGCCACAGTGCCAACGGCAGCAGCAACGGCCCTTCGCTCCGCTGCGTCTCGGCCGTATCAATCATGGTCCAGCGATCCTCCCGGTCCAGCTCCGCCACTCCATGGCGCCAGCGCAGCAGATTATTCATGCCACACCCTCCACGGCTTTCGTGTAAACCCGCTCCTTGAATGGCTCCAGGCCAATGCGCTGCACGGTGTCGACAAACAACTCTTCCGGCTCGCGATAGCGCACGAAGGTGGCGATGATCTGCTCGATCACCTCTGGCACTTCGGCGGCACTGAACGAAGGGCCAATGACTTTGCCCAGCGCGCTGTGCTTGCCCTGGGCGCCGCCGAGGGTGATCTGGTACCACTCGCTGCCATTTTTATCGACGCCGAGGATGCCGATATTGCCGATGTGGTGATGACCGCAGGCATTCATGCAACCGGAGATATTCAGGCTGATATCCCCCAGGTCGTGCAGATAGTCGAGATCGTCGAAACGGGCCTGGATACCCTGGGCAATGGGGATCGATTTGGCATTGGCCAGGGCACAGAAATCGCCACCGGGACAGGCGATGATGTCCGTCAGCAGACCCGCATTGGAACTGCCCAGCCCGGCCTCGCAGGCCAGGCGCCACAAGGCATGGAGCTGGGCCTTGGGCACATCCGGCAAGATGACGTTCTGCTCGTGAGCTATGCGAATTTCGCCGAAACCGAACTGCTCCGACCAGGCCGCCACCGCGTCCATCTGCCGATCGCTGACATCACCCGGCGGCGCAGCACTGCCCGGTTTGGTCGACAGCACCACGCAGGCATAACCGGGCACCTTGTGCGGCTGCACGTTACGCGCCACCCAGCGGGCAAAGGCTGGGTTGTCCGCCAGGCGCGTGCCGTGCTCCAGGCAGGTGTCGGCGAGTGGCGCATAATTCGGCGCAACGAAGGCGCTGGCGACCCGCTGGAACTCCTCTTCGGTCAACTGCGCAGGACCGTCCTTGAGGTGCTGCCATTCCTGCTCCACTTCCCTGGCGAACGCGTCGATCCCCAGGGCCTTGACCAGAATTTTAATCCGCGCCTTGTACTTGTTGTCACGCCGCCCGTGGCGGTTGTACACCCGCAACACTGCCTCGACGTAGGACAGCAGGTGCTGCCAGGGCAGGTCCTGGCGAATCTGCAAACCAAGGATTGGCGTGCGTCCCAGGCCACCGCCGACAATCACCCGCAGCAGCATCTGCCCGCTGGCGTCGGGGTAAAGGTAGAGGCCGATGTCGTGCATCATGATCGCCGCGCGGTCCTGTTCGGCGCTGCAGATGGCGATCTTGAATTTGCGCGGCAGGAACAGGAATTCCGGGTTGATCGTCGACCATTGCCGGAGGATTTCCGCCAGCGGTCGCGGGTCGATCAACTCGTCTGCCGCCACGCCGGCGAAAGCCTCGGTGGTGATGTTGCGCACGCAGTTACCGGAGGTCTGGATCGCATGCATCTCGACCTCGGCCAGGCGCTCGAGGATGTCCGGAACCTCGGCCAGTTCGATCCAGTTGAATTGCAGGTTCTGGCGGGTGGTGAAGTGCCCGTAGCCACGGTCGTAGTCCCGGGCGATCGCCGCCAGGGTGCGCATCTGCCGCGCACTCAAGGTGCCGTAGGGAATCGCCACCCGCAGCATGTAGGCATGCTTTTGCAGGTACAGGCCGTTTTGCAGGCGCAGCGGCAGGAACTCCTCTTCGCTCAGTTCGCCCGCCAGGTAGCGCTGCACTTGATCGCGGAATTGCGCGACCCGTTCAAAGACCAGGGCCCGGTCATAGTCATCGTATTGATACATGTCGCTACCTCATCAGCAGGATCGGGCTCTACGGCGCGTTCAAAAGGACGCTGACTATGGCGCAACGGCTCAGTGCGTTACAGATTCAGCTAAATCCGAAAAAACCATATCAGCCGCCTCCGAGTCGCAGCCAGCAAGCGAAATATCTGATCTGCATTTATGGCGTTTTTCTGAGCCTGTTTTGTTTCCGTCGGGTTTCCTAGAGTGCGGCCCATGCCTGGCCGGGTGGCCTGGCAAGACTTTGCAACCGTGGAAGCAATGACCATGAGCACAGCTACAATCGGGCAGGCCTATAACTACAAGGTCGTCCGCCAATTCGTCATAGCAACAGTGGTATGGGGTGTGATCGGCATGGCCATGGGCGTGTGGATCGCCTCGCAACTGGTGTGGCCGGAAGCCAATCTCGACTTGCCGTGGACCACTTTCGGCCGGCTCCGGCCGCTGCACACCAGCCTGGTGATTTTCGGCTTTGCCGGCAGCGCGCAGTTTGCCGCCAGCTATTACGCAGTGCAGCGCACCTGTCAGGTACGGCTGTACAGCGACAAACTCGCGGCCTTTACCTTCTGGGGCTGGCAATCAGTGATCGTGATCATGCTGGTGACCCTGCCGCTGGGCTACACCACCACCAAGGAATACGCCGAGATCGAGTTCAGCGGGGCGGTGTGGATGACCGTGGTCTGGGTGGCCTACGCCATCGTTTTTTTCACCACCGTGGTGCAGCGCAAGACCAAACACATCTACGTCGGCAACTGGTTCTTCGGCGCCTTCATCGTGGTGATCGCCATGCTGCACGTGGTCAATCACCTGTCGATTCCGGTGGACTGGTTCAAGTCGTACCCGGTGTATTCCGGGGCCACCGATGCCATGGTCCAGTGGTGGTATGGACACAACGCCGTGGGCTTCTTCCTCACCACCGGCTTCCTCGGGATGATGTATTACTTCGTGCCGAAACAGGTCGGGCGGCCGGTCTACTCCTATCGCCTGTCGATCGTGCACTTCTGGGCGCTGATCACCCTGTACATCTGGGCCGGCCCGCACCACCTGCACTACACCGCCCTGCCCGATTGGGCGCAGTCGCTGGGCATGGCGATGTCGCTGATCCTCCTGGCGCCGAGCTGGGGCGGGATGATCAACGGCATGATGACCCTCTCCGGCGCCTGGCATAAGCTGCGCACCGATCCGATCCTGCGCTTCCTGGTGCTGTCGCTGGCGTTTTATGGCATGTCGACCTTCGAGGGGCCGATGATGGCGATCAAGACGGTCAACGCCCTCTCCCACTACACCGACTGGACCATCGGCCACGTGCACGCCGGCGCCCTCGGTTGGGTGGCGATGATCACCTTTGGCGCTACCTACCACATGGTGCCGAAGATCTTCGGCCGCGAGCAGATGCACAGCATCGGCCTGATCAATGCGCACTTCTGGCTGGCGACCATCGGCACTGTGCTCTACATCGCTTCGATGTGGGTCAACGGCATCACCCAGGGCCTGATGTGGCGTGCGATCAATGACGACGGCACCCTCACCTACTCTTTCGTCGAAGCCCTGCAGGCCAGTCATCCGGGGTTCATCGTGCGTTTTGTGGGCGGGGTGTTCTTCCTCAGCGGCATGCTGTTGATGGCCTACAACACCTGGCGCACGGTGCGGGTTGCCGACGTGCGCCTGGCCGAACGTGAAGCGCAGATCGCCTGAGGCAAGGAGCCGAACATGATCGACATGCTGATGCTCGGATTCCTCTGGCTGGCCATCGAGTGCTGCCTGCGCCACCAGACCGGCGAAAGCCTGGACGACGCCAGCCTGATTCCGTTTGCCGATGATCCCGAGGTCGCACGGCGGGTGGAGCAGGCCACTGGCAAGCGCATCGATGCGGTGGCGCCGGAGGTGGCGAAACCGGGTTGGGGGAATGTCGAGGCCTGAGCCTGGCCCTTGCGCATGGCAGGTTGACGGGCGACAGTGTGTGTCGCTCGTCAACCATCCAATCCAGGGAAGAATCGCATGCGCACCATCGGCCTTATCGGCGGCATGAGCTGGGAATCCAGCGCCGAGTATTACCGTTTGATCAACCAGCAGGTACGCGACCGCCTCGGCCCGCTGCGTTCTGCGCAACTGTTGATGCACAGCGTCGATTTCGGCCCGGTGGAACAGGCCCAGCACGCCGGGCGCTGGGACGATGCAGCGCAGATCCTGGTGGATGCCGCCCGTAGCCTGGAGGCCGGCGGCGCCGAGTGCGTGGTGCTCTGTACCAACACCATGCACAAGGTGGCCGGACAGATTCAGGCAGCGATATCCGTGCCGTTCCTGCACATTGCCGAGCCCGCCGGCGAGGCTGCGCTGGCCATCGATGCACGCACCGTTGGCCTGTTGGGCACAGCGTTTACCATGGAGCAGGACTTCCTCAAGGAGCGGCTGACTGCCCAGGGCTTGCAGGTGCTGGTGCCCGAGACTGAAGACCGGCTAGCCGTGCACCGGATCATCTACGACGAACTCTGCGTCGGCGTCATCAGCGATGCTTCGCGTGAGCGTTACCAGCAGGTGATCGAGGCCTTGGCCGCCCGCGGTGCCCAGGCAATCATTCTTGGCTGCACGGAAATCAGCCTGCTGATCAAACCCGAGCACAGCGAGTTGCCGCTGCTCGACACCACCGAGCTGCATGCTCGTGCGGCCGTGGCCTTTGCCCTCGGCGATTGACTCAACCCGCTTCTGAACCATGGCGCAGACGCGCCATGGCCAGGGCGTCGACATGCCGGCCATCGCGCACCGCGTACTGGCGCAACAGACCTTCCGTCTCGAAGCCGAATTTGCGGTACAGGGCAATCGCCGCCTGGTTATCGGCATACACGGTCAATTCGACGCGACTGACATTCATCCAGTTGTCCGCCAGATCCAGCGCAGTCGCCAGTAACCGCGAGCCCAGCCCCTGACCC
The DNA here is from genome assembly GCF_024519635.1 of Pseudomonas sp. Pse1. Classification (NCBI taxonomy): domain Bacteria; kingdom Pseudomonadati; phylum Pseudomonadota; class Gammaproteobacteria; order Pseudomonadales; family Pseudomonadaceae; genus Pseudomonas; species Pseudomonas sp. Pse1. The sequence continues at coordinate 86,352 of NZ_JALJRO010000001.1, read as the reverse complement.
TGCCACGCCTGAGCTACGCCCATGCCGATGTGGGCGCAGTGGCTGCGGCGGATTCGGCTGAATTGTTCCAGGCCAATGTTGCCGATCACTTGTCCCTGATGCAGCGCCACCAGTTGCACCGCGTGTTCGTTATCCGGGGCCAGGCGCTTGCGCCACACGGCACTGGACTGAAAGGGCATTTGCAGGACCTGACGAGCCACGGCGGGATCGTTATAGAGGGCGGTGACGCCTTCGACGTGGGCTTCGGCGAAACGCTCGATGATGATGCTCGGCTCGTCTGAGGCCATGAACTCTCTTCCTTGATGGTGACCGGGCTTGCGAGTCTAACCCGTTGTGCGTGAGCTGCGCACAGGAGGGTGTCATTCACTCAAGAGCATCGATACCCGACGATCACTGGAGTAATCTGGCGCTTCCCATCGGTACAGGAACTGGCGACCTTGGAACTCCATGTTGTGATCAACGGCCGCAAGGACCTCGCCGGCCAGTTGTACCGGCAATTGCGCGAAGCCATCGAGTCGGGACGGCTGGCTGCCGGTACGCAACTGCCCCCCAGTCGCCTGCTGGCCGAACAATTGGGGGTGTCGCGCAAGACCGTCTCCGACACCTATGCGCAATTGACCTACGACACCTACCTGACCGGCATGATCGGCAAGGGCACTTTCGTCAATGCGCGCCCGCCAGGCAGCGTGCGCAAGCAGCATCACTCACAACTGGCGAGCGCCAACAGCGTCGAACGCTGGCGCACACTGCCGGTGTTCCTGCGCCATCCGAGCCTGCAGGGGTCGTTGCGTTATGACTTCATTGGCGGCGCCACCACCAAGGGTCTGTTTCCCCAGGACGAATGGCGTCGCTGCACCGCTTTTGCCCTGCGCCAGATGGCCGGCTCCAAGGGTTTCTACAGCGAGCCTGCAGGCTTGCCAGCATTGCGTTCGGCGATTGCCGGGCATATCGCCTTTTCCCGAGGCGTGGTCTGCGAGGACACCGACGTGGTGGTCTGCAACGGTGCCCAGCAAGCGCTGGACTTGATCGCCAGGGTCTTGATCGAGCCCGGTTGCCGGGTGGCGATGGAGGACCCCGGTTACCCGCCGGCACGCCTGTTGTTTGCTTCTCATGGCGCCGAGGTGGTCGGGGTGCCGGTGGATGAGCACGGGATCCAGGTCGAGCTGATTCCCGAAGGCACCCGGCTGATCTACGTCACCCCCTCGCACCAGTTCCCGCTCGGCCTGGCCATGGCCCAGGCGCGTCGCGAAGCCCTGTTGGAGCGCGCTTACGCCCTGGGGGCGATCATCATCGAGGACGACTACGACAGCGAATTCCGCTACGAAGGCCGGCCCACCGACTCCCTGCAAAGCATGGACGAGCACGGGGTCGTCGCCTACGTCGCGACCTTCTCGAAAACCCTGCTGCCGGAGCTGCGCCTGGGCTACGCCATTCTGCCGCCGGCGATCCTCGAAGCGGTGCTGCGGGCCAAGCAGTTGACCGACCTGCACACCTCGACCCTGCCGCAGTGGGCGTTGGCCAGGTTCATCAGCCAAGGCTGCCTGCTGCGGCACATTCGTCGCTGTCACACGGTGTATGCCGGACGCCGGGAGCGCATTCTCAGCCGGGTAGCCGCAGACTTGTCGCCCTGGTTCGAAGCGATCCCCAGTTCCGCCGGGTTTCACCTGGTGCTGATGTTCAAGGTCAAAGTCGACGTGCCTCTGGTCATCGATTTGGCGAAGAAAGTCGAAGTCGGGCTGTACGCGCTCGACGATTTTTTCTATCGCCAGACACCGCGCAATGGGCTGCTGATGGGCTTCGGCGCGATCGAGACGTTGGACATCGATATCGCCCTCGACCGCCTGCGTGAGATTCTCCGGCAAGTTGCCTGAGGCCGGCGTGGTCTTGAGCGTCACCTATTGGTCTCCTCGCCTTCCTTGGGATTGGCTGTTTGTTGTCTCAGGCATCGGGCTTACCGTAACGCCTGAGCCTCAACCCTGATCAACACTCTCGAAGGTGCCCCCATGAAACCCCTGACACTGTTCGCCTCCACCCTCACCGCCCTCAGCCTGCTGGTCTCGGCAGGCGTCTTCGCCCATGAGACTGGCGCCCCCACGGAAACCGTCAAGGTGCTGCAGGACCAGATGCTGCTCAATGCACCGGGTAAAAAAGCCCTGATGATCGAAGTCGACTATCAACCCGGCCAGGCCTCGGTCGCCCACAAGCACCAGGGCACAGCCATGGCCTATGTGCTGTCCGGGCAAATCACCTCCCAGGTCAAGGGTGGTGAAGCGATCACCTACAAGACCGGCGAGTTCTGGTATGAACCGGCCGGCTCCGAGCATCTGATCTCGAAAAACGCCAGCAGCACCGCGCCGGCGAAGCTGCTGGTGTTCATGGTCCTGGCGCCGGATGAGCAGATATTGATTCCATTGCAGCAGTGACAACACGCTCGCTCCCACAGGTTTTCAGCGAGCACTTGCACCAATGAGCTATACCCTCTATTCCCCTGATAACCCTTCCTCCCCGGAGGTCGCCCATGAAATCTGGCCACGCCATCGCTACGCTGCTGCTCGTTGCCAGCCTCTTTGGCTGCACCCGCTCCAGCGAACCGGGCACATCGATCACGCTGCAGGCCACCCGGCACAACACCGGGCAGATCGGCAGCACCACCCTCGCCAGTTGGGATCATCAGACCGGTTTCAACTTCTTCATCAGCGGCGTGCCTACCGGCACCGTACTACCCCTGCGTGTCTCCACCTTTATCTACAAGGGCAGTTGCGCGCAGCCGGGAGAGGTGGCGTTTGCCATGAATGACCGGGTCAACACCGAACGCGCGGCCATCGCCGGCTGGACCTTCTCCCGCAGCGCGCCGATTGCCCTGTCCGAATTGCTCGCTGGCGACTACTCGATCGTGGTGCGCTCAGCCGCCACCGATGGCAATCTCGATCTGTTTTGCGGTGACATCAAGTCAACCAAGGCGCAATAACCATGACGGATGACGATCCCGAAGCCGCCCTGCTGCGCAGCTGGCAGCACAACGCCCAGGCCTGGACCGACGCGGTGCGCAGCGGCGCCATCGAGAGTCGGCGCCAGGTGACGGATCAAGCGATCCTGCTGGCGATCATGGCTCGTCAGCCCGAGCGGGTGCTCGACCTCGGTTGTGGCGAAGGCTGGCTATTGCGCGTCCTCACCGAGCGCGGCATCGAAGCCATTGGCGTCGACGGTGACGGTTCATTAGTGGAGGCCGCACGTGCGGCGGGATCGAAGACAGTCTTTCACGCAAGCTATGCCGAACTGGCAGCAGCCAAGGTCGAGATTGGCCACGACTACCCGCTGATCTGCACCAATTTCGCCCTGCTGCACCAGGACATCATTCCCCTGCTCGCGGCGATGCAGGCGCTGCTCGCCCCCGGTGGCACGCTGCTGATCCAGACTCTGCACCCCTGGAGCGTGGCCGCCGGTGAGTATCAGGATGGCTGGCGCAGCGAGGCCTTTACCGGCTTCGAGGGCCACTGGCAGCCCATGCCCTGGTACTACCGCACCCTGTCGAGCTGGCTGCGGGCGCTGGACATGGCCGGTTTGCGCCTGCTCGAGTTGCAGGAACCGCAGCACCCGCAAAGCCCGCAACCGCAGTCACTGTTGCTGGTGGCCGAGCGGAAAAGCCCGGCCTGAACCCTGAGCTACACTCCTGAGCTGCGCCATTCCTGTCTGCCGATCCGGAGGTAACCCCATGACCGATAGCACCGAATTGACCACCTTCACCGGCTGGGCCGCCACCGCCGCCGGCGCGCCATTGGAGCGCTACAGTTACGACCCGGGACCGCTGGGCGAGGAAGAAGTGGAAGTGGCCGTGGAATACTGCGGCGTCTGCCATTCCGACCAGTCGCTGATCGATAACGACTGGGGGATCAGCCATTACCCGTTCATCCCCGGCCATGAAGTGGTCGGCAAGATCGTGCGCACCGGCAGCCGGGTGCATGGCCTGCAGGTCGGGCAACGGGTGGGGATCGGCTGGTACAAGGGCAGTTGCATGCATTGCGCGTCGTGCATCGGCGGCGCGCACAACCTGTGCGGCACCGCCCAGCCGACCATTATTGGCAGCAACGGCGGTTTCGCCGACCGCCTGCGCTCGCACTGGGCCTGGGCCCTGCCGATTCCCGGGGGCATCGACCCGGCCCTTGCCGGACCGTTGTTCTGCGCCGGCTCGACGGTGTTCAACCCGCTGCTGGAATTTGGCGTCAAGCCCACCGACCGGGTCGGCGTGGTCGGCATCGGCGGCCTCGGTCACCTGGCGCTGCGCTTTCTCAATGCCTGGGGTTGTGAAGTCACCGCCTTTACCTCGTCACTGAGCAAGAAGGACGAAGCGCGGCGTCTCGGTGCACACAACGTCGTCGCCTCCACCGACAGTGAGGCGCTCAAGGCGATCGCCGGAACCCTGGACTTCCTGCTGGTCACCGCCAACGCCAACCTCGACTGGTCGGCCATGCTCGCCACGCTGCAAGGCAAGGGGCGCCTGCATTTTGTCGGGATCGTTCCCGACGCGATTCCGGTGCACGTGTTCGACCTGATCCCGCAGCAGAAAAGCCTCTCCGCTTCGCCCGTCGGCTCGCCAACCACCACCGCGCGCATGCTCGAATTCTGCGCCCGGCACCAGATTGTGCCGCAGGTCGAGCACTTCCCCATGAGCCGGGTCAACGAGGCCATCGAGCACCTGCGCAGCGGCAAGGCGCGTTATCGGGTGGTGCTCGACGCCAGCCAGTAACTGCCTGGGCGCCTCTAGGGTTCGAGGCGCCCTTCACCCTCGCGGTCGTGGACGTAGTGGTGGCCCACGGCAAACGCCGGCAACCAGGCCTCGCGGCGCACCATCCAGATTTCGTAGGTAGGGATCAGTTGATCAGGGGCATCGAGGGAGCCGAGGTTGATTTCGATCTCATCGGCGCTGCGGCCAAACACCGACGAACCGCAATGCCGACAGAAATGCCGTCCGCGATACTCGCCTGTTTCGCCGCTGATCGTCACTGCCTCCTCGGCAAATATCGCGCTGGCATTGAACAGCGCGCCGTGAAACTTGCGACAGTCCAGGCAATGGCAAAGCCCCACTCGATAGGGCTGACCCGCCGCCTCGAAACGCACCTGGCCGCACAGGCAACCGCCCTTGAATCGTTGCATGCTGCACCTCCTTGAAGGGCTCGATGACCCACTGAAACTAGCAGCCTGGCAGCGAACTCAACGCGGTGACTGACGACAGGTCGTCACCCGCGATTAGCTCTCATCGGTGGCATAATCGCAGCGGGTTCATATCAGGGGCGTATCAATGAGCGTCGACAGCTACGATCAACTGGCGATTTTTTCCGCCGTCGCTCAGGCGCGCAGCTTCACCCGCGCCGCCGCCAAACTGGGCATGTCGCAGCCCGCCTTGAGCCGGGCGATGCGTCAGCTGGAAGAACGCCTGGGCGTGCGCCTGCTTTCGCGCACCACCCGCAGCGTCAAGCCGACCGAGGCCGGCGAGCATCTGTTGCGGGTGATCGCTCCGCGCTTCGAGGAAATCGACAGCGAACTCGCGTTGCTCAGCCAGTACCGCGACAAGCCCGCCGGCAAGCTGCGCATCACCGCTGGCGAGCACTCGGCGATCACCCTGCTGCAACCAGTGCTCGGAAAGCTGCTGCCGGACAACCCCGATTTGCATATCGAAATCATCGTCGACTACGGCCTCACCGACATCGTCGCCGAGGGCTTCGACGCCGGCGTGCGCCTCGGCGAGCAGGTGGCCAAGGACATGATCGCCATGCGCATCGGCCCGGACATGTGCATGGCGGTGGTCGGCTCGCCGGCCTACTTTGCGCGCCACCCGCAGCCCAGCGAACCCTCCGAGCTGATGCAGCACAATTGCATCACCCTGCGCATGCCGACTTACGGCGGCCTGCTGCCCTGGGAGTTCGAGAAGAACGGCCAGACCCTGAATGTGCGCATCGAAGGGCAGATGGTCTTCAACAACATTTCAATGCGCCTCGAAGCGGTGCTCCAGGGCCTGGGCCTGGCGTGCATGCCCGAAGACCTGGTGCGCGAACATGTCGCCGCCGGCCGCTTGATTCGGGTGCTCGCCGATTGGTGCGAGCCGTTTTCCGGTTATCACCTGTACTACCCGAGCCGGCGCCAGAGTTCGCCGGCCTTCACCTTGCTGCGTGAAGCCCTGCGCTATCCGGGCTGAAGCAGACTCAGGAACGCGCCGCCGCCAACTGCTGCTCCAGCGCATCGCCGGCGCGCCGGGAAGCATCGACGGCGCCATGTTCGGCCAGCAACTGCGCCAGTTGCCGCAACTGCCCGGCGCTCAAGCCGACCCGCAGACTGGCGGCAACGTGCGAGCGCAATTGCGATTCGACACCCGGCGTCGCAGCCAATGCAGCGACTGTGGCCAGTTCGCGGCTGTGCCAGTCGAGGTTGTCGCGCTCGAAGATGTCGCCGAACAAATGCGTCTGCAGGTATTGATTGATCAGCGGAACGAAGTCGAACAGTGGGCCCTGCACCGGTCCACCGGCAATCCGCGATTGATTGGCTTTGCCCGCCGCCAGCAGTTCGTTGCCCGTGGGGATGACGCGACCCGGCTCTACGCCTTGATTGTCCTGAATGCCGCGCTGCTGGCGGTCCCGGGTGACGTTCATCAATTCGCCAAGGGCGTTGAGGCTGCGCGGAAAACCGCTGTAAGCGTAGAGCTGCACCAGAATTTCCTTGGCCTCGCTGACGCTCAGACCCGCGTCCAGTCCCTGATTCAAGGCAGCATTTAACCTGGGCATATCACTCACCGCCATGGCGGCGGCAATCAACGGGATCGCTTGCTGTTTCGTCGATAACGTCTCGGAGGCGGCAGCGGGTGCCGCCGCGGCAGGACGGTCGGCGTTGTATTGGGCATCCGTGACCTTCTCCAGCCACTCGACGTTTTTGCCGTCCACACTGCCGGTCACCGCCAGATGGGTCATGGCGCTCGCCGGGGCCGCACCGTGCCAATGCTTGACCCCTGGCGGGCAGACAATCACATCGCCCGGACGGATCTGCTGCACCGGCTTACCCCACTCCTGCACCAGGCCGATGCCCGAGGTCACCACCAGCCGCTGACCCGCAGGGTGGGTGTGCCAAGCCGAGCGGGCGCCGGCCTCAAAGCTGACGTAAGCGGCGGACGCATTGAGTTCGTCGCTGGCGGCAAATAACGGATCGACCCGCACCTGCCCGGTGAAATAATCCGCCGGGCCAGCCATCGAGGCCTGACTACCGGCGCGGTTGATCTGTTGTTCACTGCGGGTTTCAGCGGCCGCCTCGACAAAGGGTGCGGCGGCGCAGACGGCGAGGCCGATCAGGGTATTTTTCATGGGCAGGTGTCCGTTCAGGTCAATGTCCTGACACGTTACCCCTGCAGAATTGATCGATAAACCGTACGAATTTGATAGCACTCATACCAAATTCACATAGATCTGCTGGCATCTGACAACCGTTCATCGCTGGACTACGCTGCGATACGTAGCCTTTTATCTAAAGCCGTTGGTGGAAGGAATCCCAGCATGCGCAGGACGTTGTCCGCTGTAATGATGGTCGTGCTGGGCATGTGGCTGGCGATGCCCTCCTGGGCTGACGACGGTGCAAAAGCCGACCCACCGGCCAGCGCCGAACTGAAGATCGCCAATCGCAACGTCGTGGTATTTCGCAGCACCCTGCTGGGTGAAGCGCCCGAGTCCCGGGTTAAACGCGCACGCGCGGTGATCACCGATGCGCTGGATGAAAACGACGAGCCCCGGGTATCCATCGACGCGGTCCAGGACAATTACCTGGTGCTGATCGGCACCAAGCGCGCGTTTATCGTCGCGCCAGGGGATGTCGACAGCGTCGAGTTCGAGTCGGTGCGCCAGGCCGCCGAAGCCGCCGCCGACAAGCTGCGCCAGGTAGTCGCGGAAACCCGCGAGGCGCGCAGCCTGCACTTGATACTGCGAGCGCTGCTGGCGGTGGCCGTGGCGACCGCCATCTACCTCGCCCTGCTGTGGGGCATGGGTTACCTGCGCCGCCGACTGCTGGGAATATTGCCGGGGCTGATGCACCGGCACACCCAGGCGCTGAAGGTCGGGCGGGTCCAGGTGATCGATGCCAACTACCTGTACCCGCTGGTCAGCCGCCTGCTCGAAGGCTTGCGCTGGGTGGTGGTGTTGCTGCTCACCTACGAATGGCTGGGCTTTGTCCTGTCGCGCTTCCCTTACACCCGGCCCTGGGGTGAAAGCCTGAACAACTACCTGGTCGAACTCGCCAGCTATTTGCTGCAAGCGATTGTCGACGCCATACCTGGCTTGGGCGTCGCCCTGGCGATCTTTTTCATTGCCCGTGGCGCCACGGCGTTCACCCGGCGCATTCTGCGGCGCATGGCGATTCCCGGGACCCTCAACTGGCTCAACCAGGAAACCCTGCAACCGACCCAGCGCCTGACCTCGCTGGCGATCTGGCTGTTCGCCCTGGCCATGGCCTATCCCTACCTGCCGGGAGCTGGCACCGATGCGTTCAAGGGCTTGTCGGTGTTGATCGGCTTGATGATTTCCCTGGGCGCCAGCAGCGTCGTCGGCCAGGCGGCGGCCGGGTTGATCCTGACCTATACCCGGACTCTGCGCCCCGGCGAGTTTGTGCGCATCGGCGAATACGAAGGCACGGTCACCGAGTTGGGGATGTTCACCACCCGCATCCGCACCGGCCTGGGTGAGGTGCTGACCCTGCCCAACTCACTGATCACCGGCACCGTCACCAAGAATTACTCGCGCACCGTTAAGGGCGCTGGCTATGTGGTGGATACAGTGGTGACCATCGGCTATGACACGCCGTGGCGCCAGGTCGAGGCGATGTTACTGGAGGCGGCGCGACGCACGCCGGGGATTCTCGAAGACCCGCCGGCGCAAGTGTTCCAGACTGCGCTGTCGGACTTCTATCCTGAGTACCGCCTGGTGGCCCAGGCCATCCCCAGCCAGCCGCGTCCACGAGCAGTGCTGCTGAGCATGCTGCACGCCAACATTCAGGACGTGTTCAACGAGTACGACGTGCAGATCATGTCGCCGCACTACCTGGGCGATCCCGAGCAGGAAAAACGCGTACCCAAAGATCAGTGGTACAGCGCGCCGGCGCAACCCCCCAGGGAAATCGACCCCCGGTAATAGGCTGCGCGTCCGCCCTGCTATGCTGCCCTGATGTCACCGCGGGCCGACGCCCGCACATCCTGCCGAACGATTGCACGGGAGCGCACTGATGAGCCGACTCACCGCCAAAGACTTTGCCCCGGAACTGCTGGAGCTCTACGACTACTACGCCCATGGCCGGATCAACCGTCGTGAGTTTCTCGACCGCGCCGCGCTGTTCACCTTCGGCGGTCTCACCGCCAGCGCCCTGCTCGCCGCCTTGAGCCCCAACTATGCGCTGGCTGAACAGGTGTCCTTTACCGATCCGGAGATCTTCGCCGAGTACGTCACTTATCCGTCGCCCGAAGGTCACGGCCAGGTTCGCGGCTATCTGGTGCGTCCGGCCAAGGTCACCGGCAAGCTACCGGCAGTGGTCGTGGTGCATGAGAATCGCGGGCTCAATCCTTACATCGAAGACGTTGCGCGGCGTCTGGGCAAAGCCGGTTTTATCGCCCTGGCGCCCGACGGCCTGACGTCGGTGGGCGGCTATCCGGGCAACGATGAATTGGGCAAGGAGCTACAGGCCAAAGTCGATCCGGGCAAGCTGATGAACGACTTCTTCGCCGCCATCGAATGGATGAAAAAACACTCGGATGCCACGGGCAAGGTCGGGATCACCGGTTTCTGTTATGGCGGCGGTGTGTCGAATGCCGCCGCCGTCGCCTACCCGGAACTGGCCGCTGCCGTACCTTTCTATGGCCGCCAGCCGGACGCCAAGGACGTGCCACGCATCAAGGCACCGTTGCTGCTGCACTACGGCGAACTGGACAAAGCCATCAACGAAGGCTGGCCGGCGTATGAGCAAGCGTTGAAAGCCAATGGCAAGACCTACGAGGCCTACATCTACCCCGGCGTCAACCACGGCTTCCATAACGACTCGACCCCGCGTTATGACAAGGCTGCCGCAGAGCTGGCGTGGAGCCGGACGCTGGAGTGGTTCAGGCGGTATTTGGGGTGATTGTCCCCACTAATGAAATGGTTACCCCCGCCGCCCCTTGCGATAGCTCACTAAACTTTCGCAAGATAGATGAAAGCAAGCCAAACACGACATCAGAAACAGTATTGCAGAAAAGGGGGTAACCATAGATGTAGGAGCGAGCCTGCTCGCGATAGCGGTCAATCAGGTACACCGTGGCGCCTGAATCGCGAGCAGGCTCGCTCCCACAGGTTCTGTGGCCGATCACAAGATCTGCATCCACCGCAAACCCTGTGGGAGCTGGCCTGCCAGCGATGAGGCCTTCAGCAACACCGCATCAACTTCATCGCGAGCAGGCTCGCTCACAGTGTTATGTGGCGTACTCGGATTTTTTGATCAAGGCCACAGTGATTTTCAGCACAAAAAAACCCAGCACTTGGCTGGGTTTTTTTATGCGACTTAGCTTACAACGCCATATCCGCAGCAGGATTGCTCGGGATCGGCTTGGCCGGGGCCGCCGGGGTTGCCGCTGGAGCCAGGTCCGGGTTGATGGCCGGTGGTGGGTCCAGTTGCAGCACCTTGCTGGTGTACGCCCATTCCTCGGCCACACGGGCCGGGTCGTCGTTCAGCTTGGTGCCATAGCTCGGCACGATCTGGTGCAGTTTTTCCTGCCAGGCCGGGCTGGCGACTTTGTCCTTGAAGACTTTTTCCAGCACGCTGAGCATAATCGGCGCAGCAGTCGATGCACCTGGCGATGCGCCCAGCAGGCCGGCAATGCTGCCGTCTTGCGAAGCAACGATCTCGGTGCCCAGTTTCAGCACGCCGCCCTTCTCTTCGTCACGCTTGATGATCTGCACGCGCTGACCGGCTTGCCACAGGCGCCAGTCTTCATCCTTGGCGTTCGGGAAGTACTCTTTCAGCGCGTTCATGCGGTCCTTGTCCGACAGCATCAACTGGCCGGCCAGGTATTCCACCAGCGGGTACTGCTCGATGCCCACTTTGGTCATCGGCCACACGTTGTGGGTGGTGGTGCTGGTCAGCAGATCAAAGTACGAGCCTTCTTTCAGGAACTTGGTCGAGAAGGTCGCGAACGGGCCAAACAGGATCACGCGCTTGCCATCCAGCACGCGGGTGTCCAGGTGCGGTACCGACATCGGCGGTGCACCCACCGAAGCCTTGCCGTAGGCCTTGGCCAGGTGTTGCTGGGCCACGGTTGGGTTCTCGGTTACCAGGAACGAGCCACCTACCGGGAAACCGGCGTATTCGCGGGCTTCAGGGATCCCCGACTTCTGCAGCAGGTGCAGGGCACCGCCGCCAGCGCCGATGAACACGAACTTGGCGTCGGTCTGGGTCTCGCTACCGTCTTTCAAGTTCTTGTAGGAAACACGCCAGGTGCCGTCTTCGTTGCGCGCGATGTCTTCGACTTCGCTCGACAGTTTCAGCGAGAAGTTCGGCTTGGTTTGCAGGTAACCGGCGAACTGGCGGGTGATCTCGCCGAAGTTCACGTCGGTGCCCAGCGGCGACCAGGTGGCGGCGATCTTCTGCTTCGGATCGCGGCCTTCCATCATCAATGGCACCCATTGCTTGATCTGCGCCGGGTCTTCGGAGTACTGCATGCCGGCGAACAGCGGGCTGGCCTGCAGGGCTTCGTAGCGTTTTTTCAGGAACTTGATGTTGTCATCGCCCCACACGAAGCTCATGTGCGGTGTGGAGTTGATGAACGAACGCGGGTCTTTCAGGACGCCGTTCTTGACCTGCCAGGCCCAGAACTGACGGGAGATCTGGAAGGCTTCATTGATTTCAATGGCCTTGGGAATCTCGACCTTGCCGTTCTTGTCTTCCGGGGTGTAGTTCAGCTCGGCCAGGGCGGAGTGGCCGGTACCGGCGTTGTTCCAGCCGTTGGAGCTTTCCAGGGCGACGCCGTCGAGACGTTCAACCATCTCCATCGACATGCCCGGCTCGAGTTCGTTGAGCCACACGCCCAGGGTCGAACTCATGATGCCGCCGCCGATCAACACGACGTCGACTTTCTTTGTCTCAGCTGCATGCACAGGCATAAAGACCATCGACATGGCCAGGCCGAGTAGCCCCTTGTTCATTTTTTTTAACATTCGGTATTACCTAGGATAGAACGCCATTCACCCGCACTGGTGATCCCAAGGCGCCCTGGCTGACGGCACACTGGCCGTCGAACCCCGCACTCAAGAAGACTGATGGGTGAACATATAAAGCCGACACACACTGCCGACCTCACGTTTAGGCCCCTCCCGCGCTGACTTTTTATTGGTCATTGGCTTCAGCAACTTGGGTGACGCTAATTCTCGTATACAACTTGGAGCGCACGATTAGACAGATTAGACCCGCCAGTTGGAACACGCTCGTAAAACCGCTTCGCGGCGCTGTGCCGCGAGCTTCCGTGCTGCGGCATTCTACCTCAGGTGTCGCGGTCAACGAACTGCAACCTTATTGCGCAGTGCCATTACGCGGTTTATAGAACATGAACTTGCCGGTCTCAGCGGTCTTGATGTACTGCTTCGCCCAGGCCGGCTTGACGTTGCGGTCATGGAAATACAGGGCACCGTGGGTACGGTCCTTGAGTTGCTGGTTCAACGCCTTGCGCGCGATTTCCTTGGCCTCGGTGTACTCGCCCTCCTCCTGGACCTGATCGGAGCGTCCGTCGCACCACCAGGAAAACTGACAGGCGCGGGTTTCGACGCCCTGCTTGACCACACCGCACACGGTATCGGGAAAGCCCTCATGCCCCAGGCGATTCATCACCACGCTGGCCACAGCCTCCATGTCGGCAGCGGTAATACCCTTGGCCTCCCAGTAAATGCTGCGCGACAGACAGGTAATGGGGTCGTCCAGCGGCGCCTTGCCAGCCGGGTCGACTTTCTGCACTTCGCTCGGGGTGATGGTCTCGACCTTGGGCACGGGCGCAGCGCCCGCCTTGTCCGCGACCTTCTGTTCCAGCACCTCGGCCTTGTTCTCCACCGCCGCCGCTTTCGGCTCGGGGTCGGCCGCGAACGCCGGACCACCGAGCAACACCATCAAGACACCACCGACCACCAACAAAAGGCGCATGGCTGTACCCTGCTGTGACTGCCCTCGCGACGCTGCGACGGGCCCTGAGCAGTGGACACTGGTCGACGGAAAAAATTTCCGGGATTTCGGGCAGACTGCACGATAGCCTTTTGCACACTTGGATAAACGTATAAAGCCTTGCATGACACCGGGGGATATCGCGCATCATGCGCACAGTCATTCCTGGGGAGAAATCCATGCGCGTCCTGTCATCCGTCCTGCGTCTCGCCACCCTGACCGTGGCCATCGGCTGCGCCAACAGCGCCCTGGCCAGTGAAGAAAGCCAACTGGTGGACGCCATCAACGCCTATCGCAGCCAGATCCAGCGTTGCGCCGACCAGGCTTCCGGCGAACTGCCACCGCTGGCGGCCGATCCGCGCCTGGTGCTGGCGCCGGACCGCAATGTCGGCGATCTGCAGCAGGCGATGGCCCAAGCCAAATATCCGATGGTCAATGTGCAGGCGATCACCCTCAAGGGTCCGCTGAATGCCCAGGCGGCGATGAAAGCGGTGCAGGAAAGTTTCTGCCACGTGGTGCTCGACCCGCAGTTCATCGATATCGGCGTCAGCCACGCCGGACCGGCCTGGCGCATCGTCCTGGCGCGCCCGCTGCTGACGGGCGGCCTGGGGGATTGGCAGACCGAAGGCCAGAAGCTGCTGGAGCTGATCAACGGCGCCCGCAGCCAGGCACGCCAATGCGGCACCCAGGCGTTCACCGCGACCAACCCGCTGACCTGGAACGCAACGTTGGCCAGCGCCGCTGAAGCCCATACCCGCAGCATGGCCAACAACAATTTCTTCGATCACAAGGACCGCGACGGTCGCACCCCCGGCGACCGTGCGGAATTGGCCGGCTACAGCGGCCAGGGCGTCGGCGAGAACATCGCCGCTGGCCAGGACACGCCGCGCAAAGTGCTCGACGGCTGGCTGGCCAGCCCCGGGCACTGCGCCAACCTGATGAACCCCTCGTTCAGCGAACTGGGCAGCGCCTACGCGACCGATCCGAAAAGCGACGCCGGGATCTACTGGACCGCAATGTTCGGCACGCCTTGAACCGACTAGCGGCGGTCATCGGACAACGGGCCAGGCTCATTGGCCGGTGGCACCTGGGGGTTGGCGCCCGGAGCATCCGGGTCCGTCGGACGTTCGACATCACTGTGGTCGCGGCGACCGGGATCGCGCACATTCGGGTCGGTCACCGGGTCGTGCTGGCGGGAGGGATCGGGCGGATCGCTGGGGCTCGGTTCATTAGGACTATGCATGATGCACCTCAATCAAGCTTGGTTTGATTGGAAAACCCCGCCCAATGCGAGGTTCGAACACAGGTACTCAATCATTGGGCAGCGGCATGTCCTTGTCGCCGGGAATGCCATCGCCCTCGCTGGGCTCGTTCCACTTTTCCTCATGCTTGCGCGGGATCACATCCGGGCGCGCCAGCGGGTCGTCACGCAGGGGATTGTCCAGATCCACATCGGGATCGGGCTCTGCTGCACGCGGATCGTCTTCAAGGGGTTTGTCGTCGAAACTTGAGTCAGTGGACATAGGCACCTCGGGGGTCGAGGTCCGGAGAATCCGGGCCGTACTCATTGGAAGGTGACCATCGACGGCCGTGCGGACGAGATGACCAACGGTGCAGTTGTTGGGCCGGGAAACTTCCAGCGCGCTTTTACACTCAACTGACTGATAGCCAACACGCCTGTGCAGCTCAACCAGGGAGGTCTTCCATGACCGAGCACATCGTGCATTTCCATTGCCAAATCGACCAGGGCACCACCGAACGCTTCCGCGACTGCTGCCTGGAAGCCATCGACCAGGGCGCCAGTTCGCTGCTGCTGAACCTGTCGACCATCGGCGGCAGCACCAACTTCGGTTTCACCCTCTACACCTTTCTCAAGTCCTTGCCGGTGCCGTTGTGTGCGATCAACGCGGGCAACATCGAGTCCATGGGCATCATCATGTTCCTCGCCGCCAACCACCGGATCACCGCTCCCCATTCGCGCTTTCTGATCCACCCGATGAACTGGTACTTCAGCCAGAACTCGGTGGACCATCAGCGCTTGCGCGAGTACCTGTCGAGCCTCGATAACGACCTGGCGCGCTACGTGAAAATCTACGAGATCGAAACCGCCGAGGCCGACACCCAACTGGATATTTTCAAGTGCCTGTCGGCCGAGGAAAAAGTCATTGCCGCCCACGAGTCGCTGGCCTATGGGATTGCCCATGAGGTGAAGCAGGTAGTGTTCGCCGAAGACATCAAACACTGGAAGGTCAGTGGCGGTTGAATGCCATTCGTCGCGTCAACCGCGAACTTTTTTCAACTTCCGCGATGCCGGGTTCTCTCAAGTAATGCTTGCAGCAGTTCGCAAGCACACCCACTGATCGAGAGGTAGAGAATCATGGCTAACACCGGAAATTCCAACCCAGGCAACATGTCCAAGGATCAAGGAAAAGCCAGCGACGCCGGGAAAAAAGGCGGACAAGCCTCCGGCGGCAATGATCGGCAGAAAACCAACGATGCCAACAAGGACAGCAGCAAGAAAGGTGGACAGCAACCCAGCGGCGGCGGTCGTCGCAGCTAGGCATAACCCGACCGGCAAGGGCTTCGGCCCTTGCCCTCGACAGGTCAACCCACACGCTGGCAAATCCCGACTAGGCTGTTTCAGGCTCACCCGTTCCTGAAACCCTCCAAGGAGATTGCCATGGCACTGCGTATCAACGACCTCGTCCCCGACTTCAGCGCCGAGACCGACCAGGGTCCGCTGCACTTCCACGATTGGATCGGCTCGGGCTGGGCCATTCTCTTCTCCCACCCCAAGGATTTCACCCCGGTGTGCACCACCGAATTCGGTGCCGTGGCGCAACTGGCGGATCAATGGGCCAGCCGCGGCACCAAAGTGATTGGCGTGTCAGTCGACAACGCCGACTCCCACACCCGCTGGAAGGCCGACATTGAAAAAGTCTGCAGCGCCAAGGCCGGCTTCCCGATCATTGCCGACGAAAGCCTGGCCGTGTCCAAGGCCTTCGACATGCTGCCGGCCGAAGCCTACCTGCCCGATGGCCGCACGGCTGCCGACACGGCCACGGTGCGCTCAGTGTTCATCATCGGCCCGGACAAGAAGCTCAAGCTGTCGATGACTTATCCGATGTCGGTGGGTCGCAACTTTGCCGAGGTGCTGCGCGCCCTCGATGCCCTGCAACTGACGTATAACGTACCGCTGGCAACTCCAGCCAATTGGTCGGCGGGCCAGGACGTGATCGTCGCCCTCGCCCTCAACGACGACCAGGCTCGGGAGAAATACGGCAGCCTCGAGATCAAGCTGCCGTACCTGCGCACCACCCCGGCGCCGAAGTAGAGCCGGGAAGACCAAACGCCCGGGCCGAGGTTCCAGTCCGGGCGTTTTGCGTTACACCAGGCGTTCGATTTTCTGGTGCCGCCAGACGAACGTGTAGTACGCCGATTGCAGCGCCAGCATGCTCAGGTAGGCCACGGGAAACGCCATCCAAACGCCCGGCAGGCCGAAGTGCGCGTCCAGTAGATAGGCCATGGGCAACTCGACGCCTAGGATGCAGAACACCGAAATCGCCACCGGCATCAGCACCGTGCCGCTGGCGCGCATGATCCCGCCGATCACCGACTGGAAGCCGAACACCAGCATGCTCCAGAGCATAATGTGCAGCAGGTGCTCGGCTTGCGCTTGGGTCGCCGCCTCGGTGATGAACAGGCCCAGCAGCCAGTGCGAAAGCAAATACCCCAACAGCACCAGGCTGCCCGTCAGGCAGACGTTGATCAGCAGACCGGTGCGCAGGATCGGCCCGATGCGCTCGATGCGTCCGGCACCGATGGCCTGGGCGCCGAGGATCGAGGCCGTGATCGCAATCGACAGTGCCGGGAACTGCACGTAGTTGACGATCTGTGTGACCGCGCCATAGGCCGCCGTGGCCTGGGAGCCGTGCTGGTTGACCAGCGCCAGGATCACCAGCTCCGACAGCGAAATCACCACCATCTGCAGCCCGGTCGGCAGGCCGATACGCAGCACCTTGCCGAGAATCACCCGGTCCAGGCGCATGGCCGCCAGCAGCGCGCGATCCGGGGCCAGCACGTGGCCCTTGCGGATCAAGCGCCAGGCCAGCATCAGCATCGCCAGCAGGTTACCCAGCAGGCCGGCGAAGGCCGCGCTCTGGATGCCAATCGGCGGCAAACCGAACCAGCCACGGATCAACGCCGGGGTCAGCAGCAAACCGATGCAGGTCGAGACAATCAACGCCAGCAGCGGTGACAAGGTATCGCTAACCCCGCGCAGCAATTGAGTGAACAGCACGAACACCAGCAGCAGCGGCATGGTCCACATCATCACTCGGGCGTAGGCCACCGCGTCTTCCAGCACATCCGCCGGTGTTCCCAGGCCCTGCAGGGCCTGATGGGCGAATACGCTGCCGAGTACCGCCGCCAGCAGCCCGATCAGCGCCCCCAGCAGCAAGGTGGTGCCGGCGATTGCCTTGACCGTCGCCGGCTCCCGCGCGCCCCAGGCCTGACCGATCAGCACCCCGGCACCGGCGCCCAGGCCGATGACCAGGGCAATGAAGAAGAACACGATGGGAAACATCCCCGACACCGCCGCCAGCGCCTGGGTCCCAAGCATCTGGCCGATGTAGATGCTGTTGACCGTGCCGGACATTGACTGGAGAAAGTTCGACAGCACCATCGGCGCCAGGAACAGCAGGTAGGTTTTCCAGAGCGGACGCGGGGTGGCGGGGTTTTGCATGAAAGGTCCATTTTTCCGGGGTATCGGGTGTATGCAGGATACCTTGCTCTACTCTGGGAGCGAGCCTGCTCGCGAAGGCTATTCGTCGGTGTACATATCCATTCCTGCGGTAACGGCCGCTTATGATTTCGCCCTTACGGCGACTCCCTTTTTTACAAGCTCCGGAATGCCGGCCCAGCAAAATCAAGAGCGGGAGGCGAGCTAACGCTCGGCCTGTTTAACGCAAATCCAGGCAATAGGTGTAGTACCCGCTGTCCCGTTTGTACCCCAACGATTCATACAACCGCTGTGCCGTGTGGTTATTAATCGCAGTCTCCAGCACCATGCCCTTGGCCCCCGTCGACAAGGCAAAGTCGCGGGCGGCGTTCATCAGCAGCGTGCCAACCCCCTGGCCACGGGCGCCGGAGTCGGTGAATAGATCGCTGAGCAGCCAGGTGCGATGGGCGTCGATTGAGGAGAACGTGGGGTATAGCTGGACGAAGCCCAGGGCCTGACCTTCAGCGTTCTGCACATAGAAAATCACCGATTCGTTGGCAGACAGACGCTCGGCAAGGAACGCCCAGGACTGCGGCAGGTTCGAGGGTTGCTCGTAGAAGACGCGATAGGCATCGAACAGGCCGGCGATTTTATCGAGGCTGCCGAGGTCGGCGCGTTGAACTTGATGGGGCATGGGATGCACTCGGTTTGATTCTCTGTAGGAGCGAGCCTGCTCCGGGCGGCGTTCCGACGAAAAACCAGAGGGCGCCGCGTACCTTCTGGATGCACGCGTTATCGTTGATGTCTTTCGCGAGCAGGCTCGCTCCTACAATGGATTGTCGTGAACCAAACAGCCTTTGATTCATCCCTGCAGCCTAGCAACACATCAAGGTTTCAGCCCGCGCTTAAACCGGTAAATACCCCGCCACCCCATCCGGCCACGGACTCAACACTTCAAACCCGTCCTCGGTCACCGCCACCATGTGCTCCCACTGCGCCGACAGCGATTGATCACGGGTCACCACCGTCCAGCGGTCGCTCAGGGTGCGGGTTTGGGCCTTGCCGGCGTTGAGCATCGGTTCGATGGTGAAGATCATCCCGGCCTTGAGCTTCATGCCCTGCCCCGGCTGACCGTAATGCAAAACCTGCGGCTCATCGTGATAAACCTTGCCGATGCCATGCCCGCAGTACTCGCGCACCACGCTGTAGCCTTCGCGCTGGGCCACGCTCTGGATTGCATGGCCGATGTCACCCAGGGTCGCACCGGGACGTACGCTGCGGATCCCGGCGCACATCGCTTCGTAGGTGGTGTCCACCAGGCGTCGGGCCTCGGCGCTGGGTTCTCCGACGAAGTACATGCGGCTGGTGTCGCCGTACCAACCATCCTTGACCACCGCGATATCGATGTTGACGATATCGCCGTCACGCAGCGCCTTGCCCGAGGGAATGCCGTGGCAGACCACCTCGTTGACCGAGGCGCAGATGGTTTTCGGGAAGCCGTGGTAGCCGACGTTACCGGGAATGGCTTGCTGCACATTGACGATGTAGTCGTGGCAGAGCTTGTCCAACTGATCGGTGGTGACCCCGGCCTTGACGTGCGGGGCGATCATCGCCAGCACCTCGGCGGCCAGCATGCCGGCGATACGCGACTGGGCGATCTGCGCCGGGCTGTTCAACGGAACCTTCGCACTCATGCCCGTGCTCCCGTCGCCAGGTCCGCGGCACACAGCCGACTCAAGTCCAGCCCGCCATCCTGCTCGGCACGAATCAGCAAGCGGCAGATGTCGCGGTGATCCAGATTGGGATGCAACTCGGTGAGCATGCCAATACGCATCCAGTGCTCAGCCTGGGCATTGATCGAACGGTTCAGGGCCGTGCTCGCGAGTCGCAGACTCTCGTGCATGCCCTCGGAAATTTTCACGATACCCACTGCAATTACCTACTATGAAATATATACGTTTCGTATATTAATCGATAAACGGGTGATGCAGCAAACCGGGCGCTCAGGCCTGTAGCAATCGGGCAATTTCCCGGCGCAGTGCGCCATGGACGTCCTCGCTGTAAGGCGTGGCGTTTTTCCAGTCATAGAACCACACCGGCATCCTGCGCTTGTCCTCCGGCTCCGAGGCGTAGCGCGCAAACAGATGACAATGCAGTTCCGGCTCAGAATTGCCGAGGATTTCGTAATTCATGCGCAGCGCATCGGTGGCCTGCAACACCGCATCGCCGAGGCGCGTCATGTCCAGCAGGTAGAGGGATCGGGCGTCGGCATCCAGGTCGTTGAGGCTGGGCACCACCGGATCGGGCAGCAGCAGGCAGTAGCCGGGCAGAAACTGCACATCGCCCATGACCGCCCAGCCAGAGGCCATTTTGCAGATGACTTTATCGTTGGCACCCTTGCGGGCGAGGGCTACGCGTTGCGAAATCAGCGACATGGTTCTTCCTTGAGGTTGGATGGGCAGTCGGTTGCCACCCCTGTGTCCGTCGAAAGCGTCGATGATATCGTGAGTGGCGCCAGCCTGCTGGCGATGGCGGTGATTCAGGCAAACTGCGGGGCTGCAAATCGCGGGCAAGCCGGCTCCAACATCCGAGGGTACGCAGCCCCACCAACACACCCCACTGCTTCTTTTGCCGTGCACATGGTGTTAAATACAGCCCCCAGGGTGCGAGCCCGAACCCTGTCGGGTATTACAGTGCAACGAGAACCGATATGAAAAAGCATTTTGAGGTCACCGAGGTTTCCATCGCGCAACTGCGTGCGGCGCTCGAGTCCGGGGCGACCACGGCGGTCGAGCTGGTGGAGGCTTATCTTGCGCGGATCAATGCCTACGATGGCGCCGATACCCCTACCGCCTTGAATGCGCTGGTGGTGGCCAACCCCGAGGCGCTGGCCGAAGCGCGGGCCAGTGATGACCGTCGCGCCAAGGGCCAGACCCTCGGGCCGCTGGACGGGATCCCCTACACCGCCAAGGACAGCTATCTGGTCAAGGGCCTCACCGCCGCGTCCGGCAGCCCGGCGTTCGTCAAACTGGTCGCCCAGCGCGATGCCTTCACCGTCGAGCGTCTGCGGGCCGGCGGGGCGATCTGCCTGGGCAAGACCAACATGCCGCCGATGGCCAACGGCGGCATG
This sequence comes from Pseudomonas sp. Pse1, assembly GCF_024519635.1. NCBI lineage: Bacteria > Pseudomonadati > Pseudomonadota > Gammaproteobacteria > Pseudomonadales > Pseudomonadaceae > Pseudomonas > Pseudomonas sp. Pse1. Next base: position 65,308 of record NZ_JALJRO010000001.1, on the reverse strand, counting down.
CAGCGTGGGGTCTACGGTCGCGCCGAAAGCCCGTATAACGCCGCCTACCTCACCGCGCCCTTCGCTTCCGGTTCCTCCAATGGCGCCGGCACCGCCACCGCCGCCAGCTTTGCCGCGTTCGGCCTGGCCGAGGAAACCTGGTCGAGCGGTCGTGGACCGGCCTCGAACAATGGCCTGTGCGCCTACACCCCATCGCGCGGGGTGATCTCGGTACGCGGCAACTGGCCGCTGACCCCGACCATGGACGTGGTCGTGCCCTTCGCCCGGACCATGGCCGACCTGTTGGAAGTCCTCGATGTGGTGGTCGCCCCCGACCCGGACAAACGCGGCGACCTCTGGCGCCTGCAACCCTGGGTGCCGATCCCGGATGTCGATGCGGTGCGCCCGGCCTCCTACGCCGCGCTGGCGAATGGCACCGCCGCATTGGCGGGCAAGCGTTTCGGTGTGCCGCGCATGTACATCAATGCCGACCCTGACGCCGGCACCAGCGAGGCCCCAGGCATCGGCGGTCCGACCGGCCAGCGCATCGTCACCCGCGACTCGGTGATCGATCTGTGGAAGGACGCACGCCAAGCCCTCGAAGCCGCTGGCGCCGAAGTCATCGAAGTGGATTTCCCGCTGGTGTCCAACTGCGAAGGCGATCGCCCCGGCGCGCCGACCGTGTTCACCCGTGGCCTGGTGACCAAGGACTTCCTCCACCACGAACTGTGGGACCTGACCGCCTGGGCCTTCGACGATTTCCTCCAGGCCAACGGCGATCCGGCACTGAACCGCCTGGTGGACGTCGACGGCGCACTGATCTTCCCCCACGACCCGGGCACCTTGCCCAACCGCGAAGGCGACCTGGTGGCCGGCATGGACGAATACGTGCGCATGGCCGAGCGCGGCATCACCCCATGGGACCAGATCAGCAGCGTGCCGGACGGCCTGCGTGGTCTGGAACAGACGCGACGTATCGACCTGGAGGAATGGATGGACCGCCTCGGCCTCGACGCCGTGCTGTTCCCCACCGTTGCCGACGTCGCACCGGCCAATGCCGATATCGATCCAGCGGCAGCGGACATCGCCTGGAGCAATGGGGTCTGGGTAGCCAACGGCAACCTGGCGATCCGGCACCTCGGCGTGCCCACCGTCAGCGTGCCGATGGGCGTGATGGCGGACATCGGCATGCCGGTCGGCCTGACCTTCGCCGGTCGCGCCTACGATGACTCGGCACTGTTGCAGTTCGCCGCGGCCTTCGAGTCCACTGGCAGCAAACGCCTGATCCCGCCTCGTACGCCGGCGTTGTCCGACGTCAAGTAAGCCGCACTGCAAGGGCGCTCACTCAGCGCCCTTGCAAGGTCATCCGCCACCTACCAAAGCGCAATGTCGTAAGTGAAATAGATCCGGTTGCTATCACGTCCCCGGGCGAAGTCCGAGCGATACACGTAGTTGCGTACTTTCACCCCCAGCCCCTTGAAAGTGCCGTCCTGCACCACGTAGGCGATCTCGGCATCGCGCTCCCATTCTTTGACCGTACTGTCGGACTTGCCATCGTTGCCACTCAGGTAACGGGTGGAAAAGGTCAATCCGGGTACGCCCAGTCGGGCAAAGTCGTAGCCGTAGCCGAGCATCCAGGTCTTTTCGTCTTCTTCGATGAACTTGCCGATGCCGACGTTACTGAAGGAATACACGGTCGCGCCACTGATGTACGGCAGGCCGGCATCGCCGCTGAGGGTCTGGTAGCCGCCACTGACGGTGTGGCCCAGCACGGCGTAGCTGAGCAGGCCGCTGAGCATCTGGTTATCGATCTTGCCGCCGTGGGCAGCGCCCGAATCGGCACTGTTGAAGTAGCGCAGGTCGCTGGTCAGGACGCCCGGCCCCAAGGGCAAGTCATGCTGGATACCGGCGAAGTTCTGTCGGTAGAAATTCTCCAGTTCGCCGTAGAAGTAGCTCAGGCGAATGTTCTTGCCCAGCTTGTAATCGGCGCCGGCGTAGCTGAAATCCCCTGACTGATCACCGCTGTAGCCATCGGGCACGATCGGCATGCTGTTGCTCGAGTCGCGCAGCTTGAAGCGATCCAGGTAACCGCCGGTGAGCGTCAGATTGGCGATGTCATTACTGGTGAACTGTCCGCCCTCGTAGGTCTGTGGCAGCAGCCGCGCATCGTTGTAGATCAGCACCGGGGTCTTGGGCAGCAAGGTGCCGTACTTGACCGTGGTCTTGGCCAGGCGTGCCTTGGCGGTGACGCCAGCGCTGGAGAACTCACTGGCGGCGCGACCATCGCTGTCAACCGGGAGCAAGCCGGTACCACTGCGCCCGCGCCCGGAATCGAGCCGCACGCCGAGCAGGCCCAGGGCATCCACGCCAAAACCGACGGTGCCCTGAGTGAAGCCGGACTGGTAGTCCAGCAGGAAGCCCTGGGCCCACTCGGTGCGCTCGCTCTTGGCGGTGCGCGCCGCGCGAGCGCTCATGCCGTGCTCGTCGCGAAAGTTTTCGTTGAAGTAGACATTGCGCAATTGCAGCTTGAGCTTGCTGTCGTCGATGAACCCTTCGGCACTGGCGCTGGCCAAGGGCAGCAAGCCCAGCAGGGAAAACACAGTGCCACGGGAAAGCAAATTGCTCATATCAAACCACTCATTGTTGTTATTGAGAGTGCAGGTCGGCGCACGCCTCGATGGCGAGGCGCGTGCAATGTCGGCAGCAGGTGTCGGGTGGATCAGGAGAAGAGGCTGATGGCTCCGGTCAGCAGCGCCAGCGCGGTCACCACCAGGGAGGTGAGCACCGCCCATTTGACGGTGGCCTTCTGGAAGTCACCGATGTCGCGGTCGACCATCCCCACCAACAGCAGGGTCGAGGCCACCAGCGGGCTCATCAAGTGCACCGGTTGACCAAGGACCGAGGCCCGGGCGATTTCCACCGGATCGATGCCGTAGGCGGCCGCGGCGTTGGCCAGGATCGGCACCACGCCAAAGTAGTAGGCATCGTTGGACAGCACGAAGGTCAGCGGCATGCTGGTAATCGCCACCACCAGCGGGAACAGATGGCCCCAGGACGGCGGGATCCAGTCCACCAGGGTCTGCGCCAGCGCGTCAACCATCTTGGTGCCGGAGAAGATCCCGGCAAAGATCCCGGCGGCGAACACCAGCAGCACCACGGTCATCGCATTGCCGGAGTGAGCGAGAATGCGCTCCTTCTGGATGTCCAGTTGCGGGTAGTTGATCATCAGAGCGATGACGAAACCGATCAGGAACAGGATCGCCGAGTGCGCCAGGCCCATCACCAGCGCCACCATCACGGCAATCACCAGCAGCAGGTTGATGTAGGCCAGTTTTGGCCGTTTGTGCGGGGTGTCTTCCAGAATCGCCTTGATATAGCAGTCACCACCGCCGCTTTGCAGTTGGATATTACCAATGCGCTTGCGCTCGGCACGCCCCAGCAGGAACGCAGTGAACACCACCCACGCCGCACCACCGATCATGGTCGGCAGCAGGGGCACGAAGTAGTCCCCGGCATCCAGGCCCAGGGCAGCGATTGCCCGGGTTGCCGGCCCGCCCCATGGGGTCATGCCACTCATGATGCTCAAAGACAACATGGCGATGGTCGCGAGGATCATCGGGTTCATGCCGATGCGCTTGTACAGGGGCAACATCGCCGCACAGGTAATCATGTACGTCGTAGTGCCGTCGCCATCGAGCGCCACCAGCAGCGACAACAATGCGGTGCCGATGGCGATTTTCATCGGGTCGCCATTAACGCGTTTGAGGATCTTGCGGATCAGCGGGTCAAACAACCCGGCATCGATCATCAGGCCGAAGAACAGAATCGCAAACAGCAGCAGTGCGGCAGATGGCGCGACCATTTTCAGGCCGTCGAGCATCATTTTGCCGGTGGTCCCACCAAAGCCACCGATGACGGCAAAAACGATCGGCACCACCGTCAGGGCGACAATCGGTGACAGACGCTTGGACATTATCAGGTAGGTGAAAACCACCACCATGGCCAGTCCGAGGAAAGCGAGCATAGATTTTCTCTCTTGTTGTTATCAGTAGAATGGCTGCCGTTCAGGCACACGCTCCCCGCTCCGCCAGGCGGCACCTTTCAGGGTGCCGCCTGGCGGTGGGAGTGAGCGAGAACGGGGGGGTGGGTTCAGCGGTTATCGGCGAGAGGCGCCTTGTCGTGGGGCAGTTGATCCCAAGTGGAACTGACGGGTGTTTCCAGCGGCGCATGCCCCTCGAGGGTGCGCAGCAGGACTTCACGGTCGCAGGCTTTTTCCGAGATGGAGATCACCACCGTGGCCACCGCATTGCTCGCCAGACTGGTCAGCGCGCGGGCTTCGGACATGAAGCGATCGATGCCGATCAACAGCGCCAGGCCGGCCAGGGGAATGTCGTGGATCACCGTGAGGGTCGAGGCCAGGGCGACGAAACCACTGCCAGTGACACCCGCCGCGCCCTTGGACGACAACAGCATGATCGCCAGCATGGTCACCGTTTGCCCCAGTGTCAGGTCGATGTTGCAGGCCTGGGCAATGAAGATGGCCGCCAGCGACAGGTAGATCGCCGTGCCGTCGAGGTTGAACGAGTAGCCCGTCGGCAGCACCAGCCCGACCACGCCCTTCTTGCAGCCCAGCGCCTGGAGTTTTTCCAGCATGCGCGGCATCACCGGCTCGGTGGACGAGGTCCCCAGCACCACCAGGAATTCTTCGCGCAGGTAGCGCAACAGCTTCCACAGGCTGAAGCCGTGGGCGCGGCAAATACCGCCCAGCACCACGAAGACGAAGAACGCGCAAGCGATGTACAGGGTCATGATCAGCTTGGCCAACGAGCCCAGCGAGGTGATCCCGTACTGCCCCACAGTAAATGCCAGGGCACCGAAGGCTCCGATCGGGGCGAAGCGCATCAGGTAGGAGAAAATCTTGAAGACCATGTGCGAGGCCGCTTCCAGCACGTCCAGCACCGGCTTGCCGCGTTCGCCCAGGGACGACAGGGCGAAACCGCAGAGCACCGCGATAAACAGCACCGGCAACACTTCGCCTTTATTGAAGGCGCCGATAAAGGTGTCGGGGATGATGTGCATGAAGAACTCGACCACCCCCAGCTTCGCCGCCGAGTCGGTGTATTGCGTCAGGCCCTGGGTGCTCAACTGCGATGGGTCGATATTCATTCCCGCCCCCGGCTTGAACACGTACACCGCCACCAGGCCGATGATCAGGCTGATCACGGTCAGGCCGAGGAACAGCAACATGGTCTTGCTCAACAGGCGGCCCAGGGAGCGTTTGTCACTCATGCCGGCGATCCCGGTGACGATGGTGCAGAACACCACCGGGGCGATCATCATCTTGATCAGTTTGATGAAGGCATCACCCAGCGGCTTCAAGGCGATCGCCTGTTGCCCCCAGAAGTGGCCGACGACCACGCCCAGCACCACGGCGCAGATGATCTGGAAGTAGAGCGACTTTACAACTTTCATGGCATCACCCATTTTTGGAATTGTTCTGATGCGGCAACCAAGGCGACGTCTGGCTAGCCAGCACGTCGACGTGTGGACCGGGCGTAGACGAAACCGGAAAACAAGCGGCGGGCAGTCCGCACGACCGAGGCACGGATAGTGTCGCCGTTGTCGCCGGTGTAGGACAGAACTACATCAATCCCACCGCCAGGGTGTTCAATTCGTACATGTTCCAGTCGGGGCTCACTGACCCCGCCCAGCAGTTTCGCCACCACACTGCCTTCAGTGACACAGGCGGTGGCCAGGCCGATCGAACCGGTGATGGCCAGGGCGCGGTGGCAGTTGTGCGGCATGAAGTAACGCACCTCGAGGGTCCCGCCATTGCGGGCCGGGGACACCAGCACCGGCTTGGGGATCACCTTGTCACGCACATCGCCCAGGCCCATGGCCAGCCCGGCCTTGAGGCGCAAGGACTCCAGGCGACGGAGAAATTCGCCATCGGCATCCAGCTCGGCCGGGCTTTCGTCGCCGCGTTTACCCAACTGGCCGGCCTCGACAATCATCATTGGCATGGCCATGTCGATGCAGGTCACGGCAATGCCGTCGATCAGATTCTGCGGCTGCCCCGTCGGGAACAGCTTGCCGGTCTTGCTGCCCACCGCGTCGAGGAAGGTCAGTTGCACCGGTGCGGCGGTGCCAGGTACGCCGTCGATGGCGGTGTCGCCGTCATAGCTGACCTTGCCCCGCGGGGTCTGCACTTCGGAGTGAATCAGGGTGCCCGTATTGAGATTGCGGATGCGAACCTGGGTGGTACCGACCTTGGCCTTGACCAGGCCCTGCTCGATGGCGAATGGGCCGACCGCACAGAGCATGTTGCCGCAGTTCGGGGCGGTGTCGACCCGGCGCTGGGAAACCATGACCTGGACGAACAGGTAGTCAACGTCGGCGTCAGGGTGCAGCGACGGGCTGACAATCGCCACTTTGCTGGTCTGCGGGCTGCCACCGCCGATGCCGTCGATCTCCAGTTCGTGGCCGGAACCCATCAGGTTCAGCAGCAGCTCGTCACGTTCGGCAATGGCCACTGGCAGATCCCATGCGAGAAACACCGGACCCTTGGAGGTACCACCGCGCATTAACACACAAGGAATTTGTTGCATGAACTCTGACTCTTGTTGATCAATCGGGATAATTGATGTTCTGGACACAAGAGTGACAAAGATTGAAAAGTGTTTCCAATGCAAAGATCAGAGCTATTATTGCGTTTGACGAATGAATTAAACCGACTGGCGTATCAGGCCCTACAGGTATGACTGCACATGGATTACGAACTTCAAGATATCCGTTCCTTCGTAAAAATCGCCGAGCTGGGCAGTTTTCACGAAGCGGCTGACGCACTGCACCTGTCCCAACCCGCCTTGAGCCGGCGCATCAAGAAGCTCGAAGAAGGCCTCGGCACCGCCCTGCTCGACCGCACAACACGCAAGGTCAGCCTGACCAGCGTTGGCCGGGATTTCCTGCCCAAGGCACGGCGCCTGCTGGATGACTTCGACGATTCGATTTTGAATATCCGCGAACTGGCCGAGCGCCAGATTGGCCGGGTGACACTGGCCTGCATCCCCACTGCGGCGTTCTACTTTCTGCCGTCAGTGATTCGCCTGTACAACGAGCGCTACCCGAAAATCCGCATCCGTCTGCTCGACCTCAGCGCCAATGAAGGCCTGGAAGCGGTGCTGCGGGGCGAAGCCGATTTCGGCATCAACATGATGAGCGGACAGCACCCGGACATCGAATTCGTGCCCCTGGTCAACGAACCCTTCGTCCTCGCCTGCCGGCGCGATCACGAGTTGGCCGGGCGCAGTGCGGTGACCTGGTCGGAACTCAGCGATTACCGGTTGATCGGGGTCGGTCGCCTGAGCGGCAACCGCATGTTGCTCGACCACGCACTGTCGGGCTTGAGCTGGCGTCCGCAGTGGTTCTACGAGGTGCAGCACTTGTCGACGTCGCTGGGTCTGGTGGAGGCTGGTCTCGGCGTTTCGGCGATGCCCAGCCTGGCGATGCCGACGGTGGATCACCCGACCCTGGTCAGCGTTCCGTTGATCGAACCGGTGGTCAATCGCTCACTCGGACTGGTCTACCGCCGTGGTGCATCGCTGTCTCCGGCTGCCGAAAAATTCGTATCGATCCTGCTGGAACAGTGGCCGCAGTGACGCCGTCACGTGCTGCCCTGCCCTCACTTGATCCGATAGTGAAAGGTATTACGCACCGCCGGCACGGCCACCGCCTGACCGTCGATGATCCGTGGCTGGTAGCGGAAGGTGTTGGCCGCCGCCAGTGACGGGCGGATGAACAGCGGATGGCAACCGTCCAGCACCTTGGGGTTTTCCACCTTGCCCTGGGGATTGACGGTGTACTCCACCGAACAGTCGCCCTCGAGGTTTTTGTCCAGGGCGCGCTGCGGATAGTCCGGCGCCTGCTTGCTCAACGGCAGGTATTGGCGACTGTCCGCCAACGCTTGCTGGCGTGAGCGCTCGGCTGCCGCACGAGCCTGTTCGGCGCGCTGTGCCTGCTGCTGAGCCTGCTGTTGGGCCAGTTGCTGTTGCTCGGCGTCGCGCTGGCGCTGGTCCTGTACCTCTCGCTGGCGTTGTTGCTCCAGCTGTTGCTCGCGTTTTTTCTCCTCGACCCGCTTGCGCGCCAGGGCCGCCTGTTCGAGTTTCTGCGCCTGGACCTGTGGATCGACGCGCGGTTTGACCGGTTCCGGCGGCGCGACAACCGCTGGCGCTGGCACCGGTTCCGCCAGTACCGGTTCGGCCACCGGCGGTGTGGGTACGGGTGACGGCGCCAGCATCACCAGTTGGGTGTGCAACACCGCAGGCGCGGCGGGCGTTGGCGGGCTGACCGACCAGGTGTGCATCAGCACCGCCAGTACACCGCCGTGCAGCGCCAGCGCCAGGCCGGCCGCCAGGCTGTTGCGCCGGAACTGCGCGGGCACGCAAGGCCGCAGATTCAGGCTCGGGGACGACAGAATCATGCTGGTCATTGTGGCGCCTCGGTCACCAGTCCGAGATTGCTCACCCCACCCTGTTGCAGCGCCGCCATGGCCGCCACCACGCTGCCGTAGCCGGCGTCCTGGTCGGCGCGGATGTAGACCTGAGTGTCGCTGCGCGCACTGACCACCTGGGCGATCTTGCCGCGCATTTCTTCCAGAGTCACCGCGCTGTCGGTCTGGTGCTGGGTGTCGAGTTCGCCGCCGAGGTTCCAGTAATAGCCACCCTCGGCCTTCACCGACAGGGTCAGGATCTGTTGTTGGCTGTCCGTGGCCAGGGCTTCACTGGCGACCTTGGGCAACTCGATCTTCACTCCCTGGGTGAGCATCGGCGCGGTGACCATAAAGATCACCAGCAGCACCAGCATCACGTCGATGTAAGGCACCACGTTCATTTCGGCCTTTGGCCCGTGTTTGCGTTGCGGCCTGACTAACATCTGCGTTCTCCTGCTCAGGCGGCCGTGGCCAGGTTTAAGGCGCTGCCGTGCAACGTGCGGTGCAGGCGCACCTGCAGCTCATTGGCAAAGGCGTAGTAACGGGTGAGCAAGGTCTGGCTGCGTGCCGAAAAGCGGTTGTAGGCAATCACCGCCGGAATCGCCGCGAACAGGCCGATGGCCGTGGCGATCAACGCTTCGGCGATCCCCGGGGCGACGGTGGACAGGGTTGCCTGTTGCACCTGGGACAGGCCGAGGAACGAATTCATGATTCCCCAGACGGTGCCGAACAGACCGATATAAGGGCTCACCGAGCCCACAGTGGCGAGAAATTGCAGACCTTTTTCCAACTGGATTTCCTGCTCGCTAATGGCCACGTAAAGCGCCCGCTCCACCCCTTGCTGTACCGCCTCGGCACTGCCGCCGGTGGCTTGGCGCAAGTGATTGAACTCCTGGAATCCGGTCTGGAAGATCGGCTCGATACCGGCATCGGCATCCGTGTTCTGCACGCTTTCGCGGTACAGCGGTGCGAGGTCCGCAGCGCCGCGAAAGCGCTGGAGGAAGCCGTCGAGGCGACGCTCGCGGCGCTTCAACACGCCGCTGCGCACCAGGATCAGGTACCAACTGAGCAACGAGGCCAGCAGCAAGGTGAGCATGACGGCTTTGACCAGCAGACTGGCGTCGCTGATCAAGCCCCAGACGGTCATGTGTTCGAGTGTGGCCTGCATGGTGAAACTCCTTGTTGGGCGTCCCTCGCGCCGCTGCTGTGCAACGGCCGAAGGGCTATTCGATGAAATACAAATGACAGGATGATGACGGCCGCGATCAGGGCAGCTTCAGCGCCCGGGTGACCTCGGCCCAGGGCACGAACTTGAAGTTCTGGGTTTGCTCGGGCATGCGCTTGCGACCGTCCTGGACCACCAGCATGCCGTGGCTCCAGGCACCGCCGAGGTTGACCGAGGTGACTTCCAGGCCGTCGGTCTCCGAGGCACCATCGATCCCGGCGGCGGCATTCAGGCCGACCCGGAACGCACCGCGAGCGGCGAACGGCGGTTCGGCATCCAGCACCAGATAGCTGTCGTTGCCCTGGCTGGAGATCACCAGATAGTCCTGGCCGCTGCTCTGGTACAACGCCAGGCCCTCGACATCGGCATGCAACTGCGGCCCGACCTTGATCACGCTGCTCAACTGCGCCGGCTGATCGGCGCGGGCGTCCACTGCCCACACGCCGACATCCTCCTCGCCGATAAACAGGCGTTGGCGCTGATCGTCGGCGACGCAACCTTCCGGCTGGCTGTCGACCTTGAACTGGCGCACCAACTCGCCCTGCACCGCACCGTTTGGCGCACTCAGGCGGTACTGCAGGAAGCTACCGTCCTTGCCGTTGGCAATTGCGTAGATCTCGCCGCTGGCCGGCTGGAACAGGCAGATGCCGTAGATTTCCTTGAGCGGGGTCGGAATCTCTCCGGCCTCGCGCAACTCGCCGCTGCTGCGGTCGATGCTGAACAGGCTGAGGCTGTTGTGATCGCGATTGCTCGCCACCGCGAGGTCGACCGTCTGCGCGCCGAGCTTGAAGTTGGGCCGCACATCGACGTTATTCAGACGACCCACTGGCAGCTCCTGGAGCAGCTTGCCTTGCAGGTCGTAAGCCAGCAGGCCTTGTTTCTTGTTGGTCCCAAGCACCCGGCTGAGGGCCGGTTGCTGCGGATGAATCCAGATCGCCGGATCGTCCGCGGCATCGCCCTGACGCCCTACCGGTTCGCTCTGTACCAGGGCCGCGACATTCGGCAGCACCGGGGCCAGGGGCACCGGCTGGGGTTGCCAGTTCAGTTCGCCCTGATACAGGCGCCCGTCCTCATCGTCGCGCACCAGCAACTGCAAGCCGTTGGCAGTGGCACGGACGGCGAGGTTTTCCGGTTCCTTCAAACCGCTGAGGGCGATGGCAGGCTGCGCTTTCCAGGCGTCGTCCTGTTGCTGATACAGGTGCAGTTGCGCGGCCTTGGGGTCGAGGCCCAGCACCCCACCGGGCACCAGCGCCATGGCACCGGCTTGCTCGGCCAGGTCACCAAAGGGTTGGCGCAGCGCAACTGGCAGGCGCAGCACATCGGCTTCGGCCTGGGCTGGATAAGCCCACCACCCGACATTTTCTTCATTGACCAGCAGTTGCCCGGCGCCGTCGTCGACCTGACAGAACTGCGCCGACGGCGGCAACGGCAGGCCGCGCACCCGTTGCGCCTGCGGGTTCAACTGCGCGCCATTGCCCAGCAGCCACTGCTCGCCCTTGCCCTCCTCGCCCACCAGGAACAGGAACAAGTTACTCGCCTCGTCGCGGTACAGGCACACACCGTTGACCGGGAAATCCCGCTGCGGCAGGTACAGCGGCTTGCCCCAACTGCGCGCCTGCGGATCGAGGCTGACCAGCACCGCCTGCTGGCGCTGGCTGTCGAGGCTGGCCACCAACACTTGCTGGCCGGCGGCGCGACTGTCCAGGGTACTGAAGTTGCCGGGCAATTTGGCCAGCGTCTGGCCCTGGCCGTCGAGCAACAGCAAGCCGTCGCCGGCGCTGATCGCCAGGCGCTCCGCACCGGCCAGGCCCGGCACAAAGCTCGCGGCCTCGAGCTTGAGGTTCGGCGCCCAGGGTTTCAGGCTCAGGCTCGGGGCGGCGGCCAGCGCCTGACCCACAGTGAGGCCGATCAATGCGGCGAGCAGGCCGCGCTTGGGTATCAACGAAAGAGTCTTCAACGGGGCAAATCCTTTGTCGTGCAGGCATCGGGGCAGCGCGCGGCGGCCCATGGCTTAGAAGTGGGTAAAGGTCAGGCCGAGCTTGAAGGTCGGGCCGTATTCTTCGTACTGGGCGTTGTAGGGGCGGTGGCCGGTGTAGACGAAGTACGACTCGTCAGTGAGGTTCTGCGCCTCGAAATTCAGCTGCAGGTTCTTGGTCAGGGCGTAGTTGGCGCTGAAGTCGACAAAGGTCTGCGAGTCGACGTGCAGGTCGTGGGCGGCGTCGTTGATCGCCGCCAGCTCATACAAATAGTCGGACTTGTAGTTGGCCGACAAACGCAGGCTGAGCTTGTCGTTCTCCCAGCCGAGCATCAGGTTGCCGACGGTGTCGGACTGGCTCGGCAAGTCGATGCTGCGTTTGAGGTTGCGTCCGCTGGCAGCGTCAAAGCCTTCGATCTCGGCGTCAGAGCGGCTGAAGGTGGCGTTGGCCCCCAGCAGCAGGCCATTCCACGGTGCCGGCAGCCAGTCGAATTTCTGCGAGTAAGCCAATTCCAGGCCGTATAACTTGGCGCTGTCGCCATTGGTGAAGGTGTGGGCCTCGGAGAAATTGACCCAGGCCCCGGTGCCGGCGAGGTCGGTGTTGTAGACGAAGTTCTGGATGTCCTTGTAGAACACGAACGCCGACACCGTGCCCGCACGCCCCATGTAGTGCTCGATGCCAAGGTCGAGGTTGCTCGACTCCAACGGCTTCAGATTGGGGTTGCCGAAGGTCGCCTCGTCATCCTCGATGACAAAGCCCGGCGCCAGTTGGCCGAAGGTCGGGCGCACCACCGACTTGGTCCACGCCGCGCGCACCTGGGTGTTCTTGTCCAGTTGATAGCGCGCATGCAGCCCCGGCAACCAGTGGTGATAATCACGTTGGGTGTCAGTGGCGCTGAACTCGCCATCGTCGACCCCGGTGCCCTTGGCCTCGAACTCGGTGCCCTCGTAGCGCATGCCGACGATAAAGCGCCAGTCGTCGAGGTCGAGAGTGTTCATCAGGTAGCCGGCGTTGATGTCCTCGCTCATTTTGAAGTCGTTGACCCGCGATTCGGTCTCGTCGTAAAAGTCCGCACGGTCGAGGCTGCCAATCAACTGCTCGATGCCACTGCCGCTGATGCCCGGGCCGAAATTGCCGAGGCGGTAGTCGACCTTGCCCTTGCGCAATTGGTTGAGATTGAGTTGTTCGTCGCTGAACCCAAGGTCGGCGAAATCCTTGTAGACCCAGGCGTCAAGGTCGTTGTCCTTGTCCCGCCGGCTGAGCTTGCCGCCGAACTTGAACTGCGAGGCGTAGCCGTTGAAGTCGTATTCACGGGCCAGGTCCAGACGCAGGTTCTTCTCGGTGTCGGTGGTCTTCTGTTTTTCCCAGTCGACCTTGTCCAGGCTGAAGTTGCTCGGGTCGTAGAAGCCTTGACCAATGATCGGCCGGGGCTTGTCGCGGTCGTAGAAACCACTGTCGGTGAAGTCGTCGGCGGCGTCGAAGGCGGCATTGGCGATGTGCCCCGGACTGTCTTCGCTGGAGCGGCTGTAGCCGGTCTGGCCGCTGAGGGTCCACAGCCCGAGGGTGCGTTCGCCGCCGAACACATACGACTGGATCTCCTGGGTTTCCTCGCGCTGCTTGAGCTTGCGCTTGGTTTCGGCATCGCCCAGTTCACCGGCCGCCAGCGGGTCGGCGAACTCGATGCTGGTGGAGTTGCGCGTCTCGCTGTCCTTGTAGCGGCTGTACAGGGTGCGCAGGTAGTAGCTGCTCAGGTCGTCGGGCTTGTAATCGAAGTTCAGGCCGCCGCCGCTGCGTTCGCGGCGGATGTCGTAGTCGCGTTGCTCGAACTCCTGCAGCCGTGGCCCCCCTTCGAAATCCCAGGCGCCACCGGTCTCGACGTTATCCGAACCGAAGTCGCGCTTCTGCCAGCTCAGTGCCGCAGCCACGCCAAAGTTATCGATGCCGTCGCCCAGGCTGAAACGATCGCTGACCGCCCCGGAGAATTTCGGGCTGGTCTGGCGGGTGTTCTTGTCGTAGCTGGCCTCGCTGCTGCCGGTGTAGAACAAGCCTTGATGGTCGAAGGCGGAGAGGCTTTTGACGTCGACCGTGCCACCGAGGGAGTTGGCGTCCATGTCCGGGGTCAGGGTCTTGATCACCGACAGCGATTGCACCAGCTCCGAGGGCAATACATCGAGGGCCACCGCGCGGCGCTCGCTTTCCGGCGACGGCACCAGGGTGCCGTTGATGGTCACGCTGTTGAGGTCCGGCCCCAGGCCGCGCACGCTGACAAAACGGCCCTCGCCCTGATCGCGCTCGATGCTGATCCCCGGCAAGCGCTGGGCCGCTTCGGCGACGTTCTCATCGGGCAACTGCGCCATGCCGTCGGCGTGCACCACGCTCTCGATGCTGTCGGAGGCGCGTTGCTCCTTGAGTGCCTGGCTGATGCTCGCGGCCTGCCCCACCACATCGACGTGTTCGGTCTGGCCGGCGGCCTGCAGGCGCTCGCTGGCAATCGCCAGGGCCAGGGCGGTCAGGGTAAAGCTGACGAGCCCGGCGGTGCCGCGATGGCGGTGGCTGCTGCGCTGGTACATGGTGGTCCCCCCAAGAGTCCGATGACGCCAGGCAAGAGGCCCGGCAACTGGGAGGGCAAGCTAGGGGTGGCGAATGACGGTTCTGTGACAGGCTTGGCTGGCGAGTGCTGTAAACCGGGGTTTTGCCGGGGATCGAGGGGCTGATTGAGCTGATTTGACCTGTGTTCGTGAACACCGGTGACCGGCGAGAGTACGTCTGCATGTGCCACGCGCGCTGACCGACCGCGCCGACGACGAAATTCGCCATGGCACGGTGAGCCGATTTGACCTCCCTGCCCTGTCATCCAACCGTCACATCGATCTGCTGTGCTGGCGCGCATCGTTTGTTCGCCCAAGGATCACGGCCATGTTTTCAGTGCTCAAACCCCATCGTTGGAAACTCATGCTGTTGCTGCTGGCGGCCAACCTGGGCCTGCTGCTGCACCTGGCCTGCGGCGAATTGAAAAGTGTCGAGGAATGGGTCTGGCTGGACATCGTCGGCGAAGGCGGCTCGGCGTTGCTGGCCCTGGTCTGGCTGGGGCTGGTGCTGAAAAGCCGACCGGCCGGACGGGTCACCAACTACCTGGCGCTGGGCCTGAGTTGCATCTTTTTCTCCTGGTGGATCGACAGCCTCGACGAGTTTATCCGCCTGCCCGACAGCATCACCTGGGACCACTGGCTGGAGTCCGGACCGATGCCAGTGGGCATGGTCCTGCTGACCCTGGGCATCTATCACTGGCACCGCGAACAACTGGCGATCAGCGCGCAGATGGAGAAACGCGAGCGGCTGTTTCGCGAGCACCGGCTGTTCGACAAGCTGACCCCGCTGGGGGGCGCCGACTACCTCAAGCGCCAGTTGACCAGCAGCCTGGAAGAAAGCCTCGCCCAGCAGCAACCGCTGTCGCTGATGGTGCTGGACCTGGACCACTTCGCCGCGATCAATCAGGCCTATGGGCATGCCGAAGGCGATGCGGTGTTGCAGGCCCTGAGTCACTTGCTGCTGCTCAACCTGAGGCGCCAGGACCTGCTCTGCCGCCTCGCCGGTGACCGTTTCGTGGTGCTGCTGCCCAACACCGGCGAGAGCCAGGCGCGCCTGCTGGCGCTGGAGTTGCAGCAAGCGGTCCAGGGCCTGGCGCACAAGACCCGGCAACACGGCGAGCGCCTGCACCTGGCGGCGAGCACGGCAGTGGTGATGGCCATGGATGAGTCGCCGGAACAGTTGCTCAAGCGCCTTAACCTGGCCCTGGCCCGGGCCAAGCAACCGCTGGCCAAGTCTGCCTGAGGCCGCCCCATGACAGTAAAAACACGTTGGTACGAAACCGACAGCCGCTTCATCCCCGGGCACTACCAGCCGGCAACCCTGATCGACCTCGCACTGTCGCGGGACATCGACAGCCATCGCCTGCTGCGCGGCACCGGGCTGTTCCACGAAGACATCCTCGCCGGGCAGACACGCCTGAGTCCCCAGCAATTTCTCTCGTTGATCGGCAACAGCCGGCGCCTGCTCGGTGCCGACGACAGCAGCTTCCTGTTTGGCCAGCGCCTGCTGCCCGGGCATTACGGCCCCGCCAGCCATGCCTTGCGCCATGCGCAGAACCTGCATCAGGCACTCGACACGATGGTCCAGCAACAGGTCCTGCTCAGCCCGCTGGCAGCCCCGCAGTTGTTGCTCGACGAGCACCACGCCTACCTCTACTGGCAGGACACCTGCGGCGCCGCCGAGCAATGGCGCTTCCTGCTGGAAGCGAGCATGACCTCGCTGGTCGCCATGAGTCAGTGGCTGAGCGGCCAGCGCCTGCCCTGGGAATGCAGCCTGAGCTTTGCCGAGCCGCGCTATGTCGAGCAGTACTGGGTGCATCTGGGGGAGCAGACGCAATTCCAGCGGCCGCTGGACATGATGCGCATCCCCCGCGAATACCTGGCGCAACCCTGGCCCGGTGCATCGGCCACCGCCGGCCAGGTCGCGCGCCAGCAAGCCCAGCAGCAGATCGAGCAACTGGGCTTTGCCGCCAGTTTTCTCGCTTGCCTCTACCGCTACCTGCAAACCCACGTCCGCCAGGCCCCCAGCCTCGAACAAGCGGCCCAGGCCTTTGCCATGAGCCCGGCGACCCTCAAGCGCAAACTGCACAAGCACGACACGGGCTTTCAGCAGCAGGTGGACCTGGTGCGCAAACATGTGGCGCTCTATCTGTATCAGGTCAAGGGCCTGAACAACGACGAAGTGGCGGCCTACCTGAGCTTCAACGATGCGGCGAATTTTCGGCGCTCGTTCAAGCGCTGGACCGGCAGCACACCGAATCTGATTCGCCAGCTATTCAGTGGTGGTTGATACCTCTGCCTTCGTGGTGCCCTGGGTGATGCTGCGGGCATGTCGCTTGGCCGGAAGGCTGCCGCTCCCCCAAATACCCAAACACCCCCCGCAACGCCTCCTCCGGCGCCCTCGGCGCAAAACCCAATTCATCGCGGGCCTTGTCAATCCGATACTCCTGCGCCACCCCATGAAACATCCGAACCTGACTGCGTACCATCTGCGCCGGCCGCCCACTCACCCGCGCCCACCCCTCCTGCGCCCAGGCCACCGCCCACAACAACCACCGGGGTGCTGGCGGCGGCAAACGATAACCAGGGACCACCGCGTTTGCCGCCTCGATAATCTGCGCCAGCGACGAACTGCGCTCATTGGCCAGAATATAACGCTGCCCGGATCGGCCTTTCTGCGCCGCGAGAATCATGCCCTCAGCCACATCGCGCACATCCACAAAATTGAAATGAAAGCCCGGATCCAGCGGCACCTGGCGCCGCCGAATCGACTCGATAAAACCCATGCTGTCGGTCAGGCGCGCGGCGTTCGGTCCAATCATCGCCGAAGGCAACACCACCACCATCGACAAATCCAAAGCCCGAGCCATCTCCCAGGCGGCGCGTTCGGCGAGAATCTTCGAGCGGTAATAGGCATTCTCCTGCTCGTCGTTCCAGTGCTGCTCATCGAGCGGCTGACCGTTGTGCCCTACCGCCGCCACGGAACTGACATACACCACCCGCCGAACCCCGGCGCGCGCCGCTGCCCGCAGCACTCGACGGGTGCCCTGGACATTCGGCTGGATGATCTCGGCCTGCGGATTTTTCGCCCAATGCCGAAACACCGCCGCCACCTGATACAACACATCGACCCCAAGCAGCGTGTCGAACAAGGTGCCTTCATCGAGCAACTCAACGTACACCCGCTCGCAGTCCAGCCCGTCCAGCGCCGGCGCATGGGCCACATCACGAACGCCGGCGCGCACCCGATACCCCTGGGCCAACAACGCCCTGACCAGGGTACTACCCAAGTGCCCATTGGCCCCCGTCACCAGACATAATCGACTCATGACACCTCGCAGAAAACGCTATCCATGTTAGTGCGCCGAGGTTAAACCCGGCCCCATGGGGGAGAGTCAAGGTCGCGTCGAGATGCCGATCGAAAGCGTTTTTGACGACTGTGCTTGAACAACGAGCGCAAAAATGAAAAAACCGACGCCCTGTTACCGGTGTCGGTTTTTTTTCAAGCATGGATCAGCCATCACCCTCAGTCGTGATGCACCCGCGCGCGCTTGAGCAGTTTCTTGCAGCGCTCCGAAAGGTGCAGTACCCGCAGGTGTTTGCCGGCCTTGCTGTAGCGTTCACGCAGGGTATCGAGGGCGGCAATGGCCGAGTAATCGACGAAGCTCAGGTGACGACAGTCGAGGGTCACCTGGGCCGGGTCGCCAGCGGTGTCGAACTGGTTGAGAAAGGCCGTGGTCGAGGCAAAGAACAGCGTGCCGTGGGCGCGGTAGAGTTTGCTGCCGTCGGCCTCCATATGCCCGTCGGCGTACAGCTGGCGGGCCTGCTGCCAGGCGAAGTTGAGCGCGGCAATGATCACCCCACAGAGCACCGCGACGGCGAGGTCGGTGAACACCGTGACCAGGGTCACCGCAATAATCACCAGCACATCGTTCAGCGGCACCTTGTTCAGCACCCGCAGTGAGGCCCAGGCGAATGTCTGCTGCGACACCACGAACATTACCCCGACCAGCGCCGCCAGCGGGATACGCTCGATCAGCGGCGAGAGGAACAGCACAAACAGCAGGACCATTACTCCAGCGACCACGCCACTGAGCCGACCACGGCCACCGGAGCTGAGGTTGATCACGGTCTGGCCGATCATCGCGCAACCGCCCATCCCACCAAAGGCCCCGGAGACCATATTGGCTGCGCCCAGCGCCACGCACTCACGGTCGGGGAAGCCACGGCTCTCGGTGATTTCGTCGGTCAGGTTGAGGGTCAGCAGGGTTTCCAGCAAGCCCACCATCGCCATCACCAAGGCATAAGGCGCGATGATCTGCAGGGTTTCCAGGGTCCACGGCAGGTCGGGCCAGGCCAAGGTCGGCAAGCCGCCGGCGATGTGCGCCATGTCCCCCAGGGTGCGGGTCGGCAGGCCCAGCAGGTACACGCCCAGGCCAACGCCGAGGATCGCCACCAGCGCCGGCGGCACGGCGCGGGTCAGGCGCGGCAAGACGTAGACAATCGCCATGGTCAGCGCCACCAGGCCGATCATCATGTACAACGGCTTGCCGCTGAGCCACGCCTCGCCATCCTTGAAATGCTCCAGTTGCGCCAGGGCAATGACGATCGCCAGACCATTGACGAAGCCGAGCATCACCGGATGCGGCACCATGCGCACCAGTTTGCCCAGGCGCAGCAGGCCGAAGATCATCATGATCAGCCCGCCCAGCAGCACCGTGGCCAGCAAATACTGCACACCGTGCTGCACCACCAGCGCCACGATCACCACCGCCATCGAACCGGCGGCGCCGGACACCATGCCCGGTCGACCGCCGAACAGTGCAGTCAGGGTACAGATGATGAAGGCGCCGTAGAGTCCCATCAGCGGATTGAGGTGGGCCACCAGGGCGAAGGCGATGCACTCGGGCATCAGGGCAAAAGACGTGGTGAGTCCGGCCAGGACATCGGCGCGCAGACGATTGAGTTTCATGGCTTACCTGAAATGAAGGACCGGCGAATGCGGTCACGGGCGATGCGACAAAAATAGGCGGCGAATGTTACGCAATTGCCGTGCGCCGGGCCAGTCGCACGGGTGAATCACCGCCTTTGGAGCGAGCCTGCTCGGAATGAGGCCTGCACATCCAACATCTTCGCTGACGGTGACACCGCTATCGCGAGCGAGCTCGCTCCAAGGTTTGTGTCGGGCTCAATGGGCAACTCGGCGATATTTTGTAACAACTGTCGGCGGCGCCTGGCATCCTGCGTGCTACACCTTTGTGAGCCTCTCTCCCCTCGAGTCGACTGCTCATGACCGCCACGCCCCTGCTCACCGCATTCCTGCCCATTGCCCTGGGCATCATCATGCTCGGTTTGGGCCTGTCGTTGACCCTGGCCGACTTTGCGCGGGTGGTGAAGTATCCCAAGCCGGTGCTGATCGGGCTGGTCTGCCAGTTGCTGGTACTGCCGTTCTTCTGTTTCCTGATCGCCAAGGGCTTCCAGCTCGAACCGGTGCTGGCGGTCGGCCTGATGCTGCTGGCCGCCTCCCCCGGCGGCACCACGGCCAACCTGTACAGCCACCTGGCCCACGGCGACGTGGCGTTGAATGTGACGCTGACGGCGGTCAACTCGATGATCGCGATCCTCAGCATGCCGTTGCTGGTGAACCTGTCGTTGCTGTACTTCATGTCCGCCGACCAGGCCATTCCCCTGCAATTTGCCAAGGTGCTGCAGGTGTTCGCCATTGTCCTGATACCGGTGGCCCTGGGCATGCTGGTGCGTCACCTGGCGCCAGCCTTCGCCGCACGCATGGAAAAACCGATGAAGATCGTCTCGGCGCTGTTCCTGGTGGCCACCGTGACTGTGGCTTTCATTAAGGACTGGCAGACCGTGGTCGAGTACGCCCCCGTCGTCGGCCTGGCTGCGCTGCTGTTCAATCTGCTGAGCCTGGCCGTCGGTTATGGCGTCCCGAGGCTGTTGCGCCTGCCCCGGCGCCAGGCGGTGGCGATCGGTATGGAGATCGGCATCCACAACGGCACCCTGGCGATCGCCCTGGCCCTAAGCCCGAGCCTGCTGAACAACTCGACCATGGCCATTCCGGCGGCCATCTACAGCCTGATCATGTTTTTCACCGCCGCCGGCTTCGGCTGGTGGGTCAACCGCGTGCATGGGCAACAATTGCGCCGTGAGGAGCGGGAACTGGCGAGCTAAACCCGCCTCTACGTCTGCTGCACCACGCTGCGATTGCGGCCCTGCTGCTTGGCCTGGTACATCAACTCGTCCGCCTGCTTCAGCGCCTCGGCTATTGTGCCGCCATTGCCAGGCCATACCGCGACGCCGAGGGAAATGGTCAGATGCCCCACCGTCTCGATCGGCGTCTGCGCCACTGACAGCCGCAGGCGCTCCGCGACCTCCCTTGCCACGCTCAAAGGCGCCCCGGGCAACAACAATAGAAACTCTTCACCACCGACTCGACAGGCCAGGTCGACCTCTCGCGAACAGCCCTTCATCAACTGCGCCACCACGCTCAAGGCCACATCGCCGACGTCGTGGCCATAGGTGTCATTGACCTGCTTGAAGTGGTCGATATCCAGTGCAATCACTGAAAAAGACTGCCGGGTGGACTCCAGCGTCTCCAGTGCCTGATCCATCGCTCGCCGATTCAGCAACCCGGTCAAGGGATCGGTCTGCGCCTGGCGACTCAGGCCACCAAGCTTTTCCTGGACCAGGCCAAAACCCTTGAGCAGCGCCTGCTTGATCAATTGCGCCTCTACGTACCAGGCGCGCACCGCGTTGATTCGCTCAGCGGTGTGCGGCGCATCCATTTGCCCGGCGCTCTCGGCCAGTTGCTTGAGGGGACGAGTAATAAATGTCGCAACCCACCAGATGCCAAGAAAGCCGATCAGGCTCAGGGGGGCGACCCCCAGCAGCATCTGGCTCATCAACTGATCGAGGGCCGCCAGCGTCTGTGCTTTCGGTCGCTGGGAAATCACGCCCCAGTTGGCCATCGGCACGCTGGCGTAACCGGCGAGCATCTCCACGCCCTGGGAATTGAGCGCGTCCATGGCCCCGCTCTGACCCTGAATCACCGCGTCGACCACCGGATTCATGCCGATCACTTCACCAACCCGCTGCATATCGGGGTGGTAGATCAATCGCCGCGAGCTATCCACCACATAGGCCTGGGTCGACTCGCGATAGAAGTGGTTGCTGATCAGGGTGTGCAGCACCCCGGCCTTGCGCAGATCGATGGCGCCGCCGACAAAGCCCAGGTAACGCCCATAGGGGTCGAGCACCGGCTGGGAAATGAACACCACCAACTCTCCCGCAGACGAATGATAAGCACGGCTGACCAGCGGCCGGCGCTCATGCAGGGCGCGACGGACGCCCTCGATGTTGAGGGTGGTGTGTTCCAGTTGCAGGCTGTCCGGCGCGGCGCGCAGCACCATGGCGCTGGTGTTGACCACGGCGATGTTGGTGAAACCGGCGTCCTGTTCGCGCAGGCGACGCACCTCGGCATCCAGCACCGCCGGCTTGTCGAAGTCCCGGCCGAGGATCACCGCGCTGTACGCCAGTTGCTGCTGCGAGGCCTGCAGGTACTCGCCAATACTCGAGGCCACCTTGGCCGCGTAAGCCCGATTGGCCTCCAGCGCGTTCTCCACCAGCACGGTTCGCTGCACCCGGTAGGCGGCGTAGAAACTGTTGATGAGGGTAGTCAGCGCCGTCGCCACGGCAAACAGCAGGATCAACCGGCGCAGGTTTATCTTCCCTGAAAGTCTGTCTGGCATACCGCTTACACCACCCCTTCTGAGCCAGGGGCAAGAGCCTGCAATTGACTCGCGAGGTTGAGCAACGGGGATAGAAGCATAAGCAGACGCCTGTTCATGAGTGAGCGGATTCAACGCTGGTGATTGTAGCCAAGCGCGCGCCGGGCGCTGGCCGGAATTCTCACGCTTGCCGGGATTGATATGCCATGGATACAATTGCTAATAATTCTCACTAACAAAAAACCCGACGTGATGAGCGAACTCCAAGCGGCCATGCACCAGCAGCACCTACGCAGTGTCGAAGCCCTCTACGTCGGCCATCAAGGCTGGCTGTACGCCTGGCTGCAACGCAAGCTGGGCAACCGGGTGGACGCCGCGGACCTGATGCACGACACCTTCACCCGGGTGCTGGCGGCCAAGGCGCTTCCCGACCTGGCCGAACCCCGGGCGTACCTGACCTGCGTGGCCAAGGGCATCATGATCAATTGGTATCAGCGCCAGGCGCTGGAACGCGCCTACCTGGCGGCGCTCGCGCAAGTGCCCGAGGCCCTGGTGCCCTCGCCGGAGCAGCGTTACCTGATCCTCGAAACCCTGCATGAAGTCGATGCCCTGCTCAACACCTTGCCACCGCTGGTCAAGCGCGCGTTCCTGCTGTCGCAGATCAGCGGGATGAAATATGACGATATCGCGCTGCAACTGGAGCTGTCCCTGACCACGGTCAAGCGCTACATCAAGCAGGCCTTTGTGCAATGCCTGCAGTTGATGCCGGAATGAGTGGCCCAGCGCAGATCGATCCGCTGATCCTCGACGAAGCCGCCGAGTGGCTGATGCGCCTGGGCGAAGGCAACCTCAGCAGCGAGGAACTGCGCCAGTGGCAGCAATGGCGCACCAGCAGCCTCGAGTGTGAGCGCGCCTGGCGCCGTGCCGAACGTCTGCTCGGCAGTCTCGGCAGTCTCGGCAGTCTCGGCAGTCTCGGCGGCTTGCCCGTGGACCTGGCGCTGTCGAGCCTCGATCGCCCGGCCAGCCCGCAACGCCGCGCCATGCTCGCCCGTCTCGCAGCGCTGCTGGCGCTGGCGCCGGCCAGTTGGCTGGGCTGGCAATTGAACGAACGCCAGGGCTGGAGCGCCGATTTCCATTCGCCGATTGGCCAGCGCCGGCAACTGACCCTGCTCGATGGCAGCCAGGTCACCCTCAACACCGACACCTCGATCGATGTCGCCTTCGATGGCCAGCAGCGCCTGGTACGGCTGCTCAGGGGGGAAATCCTGCTGCGCAGCGCCGCCGATATCCAGGTGCCCGCCCGGCCCTTGCGGGTCAGTACCGCCCAGGGACGATTGCAGGCGTTGGGCACGGTCTTTAGCGTGCGCGAGGATGCTGGCATGACCCGTCTGGCGGTCCTTGAAGGGCGCGTGCAGATCGAATTGTCCGGGCGTGTGCAAGCGACGCCAAGTGTGGTCATGGCCGGCCAGCAATGCACGTTTTCCGCCAGCGCAATCGGCGCCCTGGGCACCACCGACAGCAGCCGCATCGCCTGGACCGAGGGCATGCTGGTGGCTGACCGTATGCCCATGGGCGAATTCGCCGCCGAGTTGGCGCGCTATCGACCAGGCATCGTCCGTTGCGATCCGGCCGTTGCTCAAGTGCGGGTGTCCGGGGCGTTTCCGCTGGACGACAGCCAGCGTGCGCTGAACATGCTCGGCCAGACCTACCCTGTACAAGTCACCTCACGGCTGGGTGGTTACTGGGTGACGATCGCGCCTGTTTGACGCGAGCAAAAAATATTTTCGCATTGGCCTGACACTTTTTTTGCGCTCGGCTGGCAAGGGAATAACACCCCTTCTCCCTTGCCCACAGGATCACTTCTCGATGCCCGTTGTCCCCGCAACTACTCCGCCCTTTCGTCGCACCGCTTACGCACTGCTTGGCCTGTTGATCAGCGGCGCCTGCGCCCAGGCCTGGGCAGCACAGCCACAGGCGCTGACCAGCAGCCAACAACGCAGCTACCAGATCCCGGCCGGCAACCTCGGGCAGACACTCTCGCGCTTCGCCGCCGAAAGCCATATCGCCCTGTCGTTCGACCCGAGCCTCACCGACGGCCAGCAAAGCCCGGGACTGAGCGGCAGCTACTCACCGCTTGAAGCCCTGACCCGCCTGCTCAGCGGCACCGGGCTGGACCTGCAGCAACGCGCCGACGCCAGCTACACCCTGGTGCGCTCGGCCAATGCCGACGCCCTGCAACTGGCGCCGACCGCCATCACCGGCCAGGGCCTGGGCGTGACCACCGAGGGCACGCGTTCCTACACCACCGATGAAGTGAGCATCGGCAAGGGCAACATCAAGCTCAAGGACATCCCGCAGTCGGTGTCGGTGGTCACGCGCCAGCGCATGGATGACCAGAACATGAACAGCCTGCAGGACGCCATGCGCCAGGTCACCGGGGTGACGATCAAGACCTACAACTCCGGGTCCAGCCTGAATGACGTCTACATGCGCGGTTTCCTGGTCGACCAGGTGCAGGTCGACGGCGTCTCGCAACCCACCGGCCAGGGCGACATGGCCACCAGCTTCGACCTGGCGATGTACGACCGCATCGAGGTGCTGCGCGGCCCATCAGGCCTGTACCAGGGCGCCGGCGAACCGGGCGGCACGATCAACGTGGTGCGCAAGCGCGCTTTGAGCAAATTTGCCCTCGGCGGCGAACTCGCCGCCGGTTCCTACGATCACTACCGCTCCTCGGTGGACGTCACCGGCCCATTGAACGACCAGGGCAACGTGCGTGGGCGCTTCATCACCGCCTACGAGAACAACAAATCCTTCGTCGACTATGCGCAGAACGAACGGCCGATGGCTTACGGGCGCCTGGAGTTCGACCTCGATCCGGCCACCACCCTATCGGTCGGCGGCGCCTATCAGCAAAACCACTCGACCCCGGCCTTCGGCTTGCCGGCCTACGCCAACGGCAACCTGCTCGACGTGCCGCGCTCGACCTTCGTCGATGCCAAGTGGAACGAACTCAACGAAAAAGTCTGGGAAACCTTCGCCGAAGTCGACCACGCCCTGGACAACGGCGGCCAGTTCAAGACCACCCTCACCTACCGCGACGCCGAGACCCCGCAGCGCAACTTCACCTGGGCTGACGGTGCGGTCGAAGAGAACGGCGACAGCTGGGCGGTGGCGTACAACTACTACACCCACATCAAGACCATCGGCGTCGACAGCTTCGTCACCACCCCCTTCGAAGCCATGGACCGCAGCCACGAATTCACCGTCGGTGCCGAATACCAGCACCTGGACAAGGACTTCACCTACGGCGGCGGCGACTACTTCCCGATCAACGTGTTCGATCCGGGCAGCATCGATATCCCCAAGCAGAATTACGAACAGAACAACGGCAACTGGTCCAAGTCCGATCAATACGGGATCTACACCCGCGCCAAGTTCAACGTCACCGACTGGCTGGACGTGATCGGCGGCAGCCGGGTGACCTGGTACGAGAGCGACGCGAAAAAGGCCAACCCGTTCTTCAACGACTTCGGCGAGGCCCACACCAGCATCAACCGCAAGGTCGTGCCGTACGGCGCGCTGATCGCCAAACTGACGCCTGAGCTGTCGGCCTATGCCAGCTACACTGGGGTGTTCAAACCGCAGAGCGAGATTGGTTCGGACAATGAGCCGATCGGTCCGCGCAAGGGCAAGCAGTATGAAATCGGCCTCAAGCGCGAGTTCTTCGACGGGCGCCTGAATGCCAGCGTCGCGTTGTTCCGCATCTACGATGAAAACCGTGCCGAGTACAACAACAGCACCGCCTCCTACATGGCGCAAGGCAAGGCCCGCAGCGAAGGCTGGGAAACCGAGTTGAGCGGTAACCTGAGCGACAACTGGAGCATCGTCACCGGCTACGCCTACACCGCCACCAAGATGCTCAAGGCCGATGACGGCACCGAAGGGCAGACCTTCAGCACCATCACCCCACGGCACAACTTCAACCTGTGGACCCGGTACGACTTCACCGATGGCCCGCTCAAGGACTTCAACGTCGGCGGTGGTGTACGAGTGGTCAGCGATACCTACTACCAGCGCGAAGTGCGCTTCGAACAAGGCGGCTTCGCCGTCGCCACGGCCCAGGTCGGCTACCGCTTCAACGAAAACCTGTCCTCGACCCTGACCGCCAACAACCTGTTCGACCGCAAGTACTACGACCGGGTGGATGCGTCCTGGGGCACCAACTTCTACGGCGACCCGCGCAACCTGACCCTGACCTTGCGCGCGCAGTACTGACCCACACCGCATCAACTTCATCGCCAGCAGGCTGGCTCCTACAGGGATTTGCATGCATCACAGCATGTGTGATCGCCACCAATCCATTGTAGGAGTGAGCCTGCTCGCGATGGGGCCAGCAGCGACACCGCATCAAGCGGACCCGCTCATGTATGATGCGCGCCCTCTCGCAAAAGGACTGCACCCATGACCCCTCCCCGCATCCGCGCGCTCGCGCTGTGTGTGTTCCATTACCAGGGCAGGATCCTGGTCAACCGCTTTGACGACCCGGTCACCGGGCGCTGCATGTACCGGCCGCTGGGTGGCGGGATCGAGTTTGGCGAGACCAGCGCCCAGGCCATCGTCCGCGAGATCCACGAGGAACTGGACCTGCCCATCGACCACCTGCGCCTGCTGGGCACCCTCGAGAGCCTGTTCGTCTACAACGACAAACCCGGCCACGAAATTGTCAGGGTCTACGATGGCCAATTCACCGACCCCAGCCGCTATGAACAGCCGCACCTCGACGGCCACGAAAGCAACGGCGCACCGTTCCGGGCTACCTGGCAGGGCAGTTCAAGCTTTACCGACGAATCGCCGCTGGTGCCGCAAGGGTTGCAGTCACTCTTGCAGAGTGCCGGGTTGCTGGACTGATATCGGTCGACGCTGCTGGCGGTGAACAACACCGCCAGCGCCTGCTGCCTCAACTCGAATGCACAATGCCCTCGTCCGGCAAGTCGTCCAGCACTTCCGGCTGGCTGGGGTCCTCGGTGATCACCGTGAAGTCACTGACTTCGATGGCGCCCAGGCCATAACCGAGCAAGTGGAAGGAGAACGCCTTGCGCGATTCGGGGTTGTCGAAGCTGAAGTCCATCTGCAGCGGCTGGTCGCTGGTCACGACCATTTCTTCCGGCAGGCCCAGCGGCACGTCCTGCTCCATTTCCTTGGCCTTGAGCAGGATGTAGGCGGTTTCCTGCGGGTCGACCGCGCGCACCGTCAGGCGCACCCGGGTATGGGAGCCCTTGGGCATTTCCAGGTACTGAGCGCCGATCAGGTTGTCGGCCCAGTCATCCTTGACTTGCGCCTGCAACGGGATGATCGCCGAGCTGCCGAACTGATAATGCTGGTTCAACGGGGTGCGCAGCAGGGTTCGGTCCAGGGCCGTGGCCCGGGCGGTGATCTGCCGTGCGCGCAGGCCGCCGTACTGGCCGATGAAACTGGCGCGTTCGGCAATGAAACCCTCGCTGTTGTAGTAGCGGCAACGCTGCTGGAAGTCGCATTCGGTGAGGGTGCCCTGGCCGTCGTGGTAGCGCAGCTTGCCGTTGGTGTACGACATGATTTCGCGGCCGGTGGTGTAGTCGCGAAACAGCGAGCGGCCACTGAGGGCGGACGGCACCGGCAAGGCGAAGTAGTCGAGGATCGAGGCGCTCAGGTCGACATGGCCGTAGACCCCGTGCTTGACCTTGGGCAACTCTGCCTGCTCCGGCGCCAGGGTCAGGTTGAAGCCCCAGGACGAGGCCAGGCGCACGCCGTCAATGCCATGGGATTCGTCGGAGGTGATGACCACCAGGGTGTCCTTGAGCACGCCTTGGCGCTCCAGGCCATCGAGAAAGGCGCCAAGGGCATCGTCGAGGTAACTGACCGCGGCCTGCTTCGCGGTGTCGTAGCGCTGCAGGTAGTCTTCCGGCGCCGAGTACGGCTGGTGCGTGCCAACGGTCAGCAGCGTCAACATCCACGGCTGCTGCTGTTTCTTCAGACCACTGACATAGTCCAGCGCGCCCTCGAAGAACGCCTTGTCGTCCTTGCCCCAGGGGAATTCCAGGTAGTTGCTGTTGCTGAACCACTCCAGGCCATGGGTGGCGTCGAAGCCGATGTGCGGCATGATCTTGTCTTTGGCCATGAAGCGCAGGCCGGCGCCCTGCAGGTAATGGGTGGCGAAACCGTTCTTGTGCAACTGCGCCGGCAGGCAGGCCTGGTTGCGTTCGGTCTGGGTCAGCATCTCGACACCCTTGGGCGTGCCATTGTCGAGCTTGTCGTAGTCACCGCAGAGCATCGCGTACAGGCCACGAATGGTCTGGTGGCTGTGCAGCACATAGTCCGGGGTGTTCATGCCGCGCTCGGCCCAACGGCTGAGGTTAGGCATGAGGTTTTCCTGATAACGGCTGTTCAGCGCCTCGCGATTGACTCCGACATAAGCCCCGGGGATCCCCTCCAGGGTGATGATCAGCACATTGCGCGCGCGCCCTGGGGCGGCCAGGAGTTTTTCGCCGTCGAGGTCGAGCTGGGTCAGGCCGGCCATTTGTGGCGGCACCTCTACCTGGTCGCCTTCCAGCCATTCTTCGCCACGCATCTGCAGATCGCCGACGGCAGCGGCCAGCAGTTGGTGCGGCAAGTTGAACTGGCGCCATTGATCGGCTTCGCTCGGGTGCAGGTACTGCGCGCCCCAGTGGGCGGTCAACAGCAGCACGGGGGCGGCCCAGGCACTGCGCGGCAGACGCGGCTGCGGCTGGGCGCGGCCCAGCCATTGGGTCGCCAGCCACAGGAGCAGCGCCAGCACCAGCGATGCCGCCAGCCATGGCTGGGCAAAACTGCCACTGGTGGATTTTTCGAGGAATTGCGGATCGACCAGGTAATTGAGGTCGGCGGCATTCGGCAGGCGGCCAACGGCGCTGACCAGTTCAGCGGTGGCAATGTTGAACAGGCCCCAGACCAGTAACAGCGGCACACTCAGCCATAGCGGCCGGCGATGCAGCAAGACCACCAGCAAACTGCCAATCCCCAGGTCCGAGAGATAGCCCATCGGGTCCGACCAACCCAGGGCCGCGCGCAAGCACAGCGGAACCACCAACACCAGGCCGATCAGGGCAGCGAGGCGCGCACGTGGTCGCTGCAACCAGTGACGAATAATCTTCACAAAAAGGCTTCCAGACATTAAATCTTCATATAGATGTGCTCGATGTTACCAAGGGATACACACAAAGACCCTCTTAAACTCCAGGCCTGTCGCGATCGAAGCGGTCGATCCTCATGGCACGAGCGCCGATAAGCCGGCTAATTGTCCGTAAAGCTTGGGTTAGAGCGCTGTAAGAAAACTCTGTAAAGCCCTTCCCCAAGCACTCGGCAAGTTGTTTCAGGCTGTTTAATGACGCCCACACCCCATCCTTCGCACGCAGTCGCCCGCCCGAGCTGAAAAAATCCCAAGCTCTGCTAACGTCAGCAATGCAGTCGATCACTCTCAACCCTCAGAGGGACTCCAGCATGTCGACCCCAGCGCTGCCGTTGATCACCCGCGTCAAAGCTTCGCTCTGTGCCACGGCACTGGGTGCCACGCTGCTGGCGTTGAGCGCCTGTAGCAGCATCGATGCGCAAACCACCGCCTACGTCGGCGTGCCCCATCCGGCACCGACCCTGGCAGCGAATGTCCAGGTCCTGCGCAGTGAACCGCTGCGCCCGCACATTCGTCTGGGCGAGGTGCTGATCGACGCCAGCGTCGACCCGGCCCCACCGATTACCGATGTCGAACAGAAACTGCGCGAAGAAGCGGCGAAGATTGGCGGAGACGCAGCGGTGGTGGTGTATGACCGCATCCAGCCGGTCGGCATCTACGTCAACGGCCCGCTGTGGGCACGGGATGCGCAGCAGATCGACGGGCGCAAGCTCAAGGCGATCGTGATCCAGTACCGCTGATTCCACCGGCAAAGCCGTTGACGGCTGACAAGGTTCGGTCACGAAAAATCATTACATTACTGGATAATTCGATATAGCTACCTACGCTAAACCTCCAGTAGCGCTATTTCGAATCAGCAGCGTCGTGAAACCCAAGGGGAAGGAGTCTTCATGCTTTTCGGCCGTCCGCGCGTCTCGTTGGTGAGCTTGACCCTGTTGTCGCTGGCGGTTGCCCAGCAGGCCCATGCCGGCGGCATCATGCTCTACGAAATCGGCACCGATAACGCCGGCCTCGCCAATGCCGGCGCCGCCGCTCGCGCCCAGGGCCCTTCGACCATCGCCAGCAACCCCGCCGGCATGAGTTACCTGTCGGGCACGCAGATCACCGGCGGCCTGCAGGTGCTGTATGGCGACATCAGTTTCAGCCGCGACGGCAACACCAACGTCTCGGGCAGCAACAGCGGCAACGCCCTCGATCCGATCCCTGGCGCGAGCTTTTTTATCAGCCATCAACTCGACGACAACTGGAGTGTCGGCTTCGGCTCCTACGGTGACTTCGGCCTGGCGGTCAACTACGACAACGACTGGTCGGGGCGCTACTTCGCGCAGAATTCCAGCATTGCCGGGCTGTCCCTGGTGCCCAGCATCGCCTACCGCTTCGACGATCAGTGGTCGGTGGGCGTCGGCGTCAAGGCCATGTACGGCATGCTCCAGGCCCAGACCGCGATCGACCGATCGCCGCTGGGTCTGCTCGATCGCGGTGACGGTCAGTACAAATACAAGGACAGCGATTGGGGCTATGGCGCCAACGTCGGGGTGATCTACGCCCCGCAACCCGGTACGCGCATCGGCCTGGCCTATACCAGCCAGGTCGACCTCGACTTCAAGGACAACCTCGACGTCAAGGGCAATGGCGCGGTGCTCGATCGCCTCGATGGCACCGACACCCAGCTGTCGATGCAGGTGCCGCAGACCGTCACCCTCAGTCTGTTCCAGCAACTCGACCAGCAGTGGGCATTGCTCGCTTCGGTGAATTGGCAGGACTGGTCGGAATTCGGCGAAGTCGGCATCGACGTCGACACCGCCGTTGCCGGTGCACGTTCGACCACCGTGGATGCCAAGTACAAGGACACCTACCAACTGGCACTGGGCGCACAATACCAGGCCACTGAACAGTGGCTGTGGAATGTCGGCGTGGCCTATGACAGCAGCGCCGTTTCCGACAGCCATCGTTCGGTGGTGGTGCCCATGGCCGAGTCCTGGCGCCTGGCCACCGGTGCCACCTACGCATTGGACAAGGACACCGACATCAACCTCAGCTGGGCCATGGTCTGGCTCGGCGACATGCCGGTGGATCAGAGTAAATCCCTGTCCGGCGATCGAATTTCAGGACAGTTCGACAACACCTGGATTCAAGCCGTGACCGGCAACATGACCTGGCGTTTCTGACGCTTCCACCCCTTACACCTGAACAAAGGCAATTAAAAACATGGAGTCAAATGCTATGAGCTTGTCACGCAAACTGATCTTCGGCGCCGCACTGACCAGCCTGCTGCTGGGTGGTTGCACCTCGAAAATTACCGAGAAGGACCAGTACTCCGGATTCCTGTCCAACTACAACAACATGGAGGAAGTGACGACCCCTAGCGGTGACAAAGCCCTGCGCTGGGTCAGCCCGTCGTGGAACCCCAATGCCTATGACACCGTGGCTTTCAACAAGCTGGACTTCTACCCGGCCCCCAAGCCCGATGAGCGCGTCAACCGCCAGACCCTGACGGAACTGCAGAACTACATGTTCAACGGGGCCAAGGCCACGCTGGGCACCAAGTACCGCATCGTCCCTAACGCCCAGTCGGCACCCGCCGGCGCCAAGGTCCTCAACCTGCGTGCGGCAATTACCGGCGTCAGCGCCGCCAACGAAGGCATGAAGTGGTACGAAGTGGTCCCCATTGCCGCCGTAGTGGGCGCGACCAGCGCTGCAACCGGTCACCGCGACCAGGACACCACGCTGTTCATCGAGGCTGAACTGGTGGATGCGCGGACCAACCAGACCGTGGTTCGGGTCGTGCGCAAACTGTTCGGCAAAACCCTGGAGAACTCCAGCCAGAAAATCACCGCCAACGACTTCAAGGCGGCGATCGCCAAGCTCAACAGCGACTTGCAGACGTTTATCCGCTAAGCCTCACGCAGTTGCCAGCCCCCTCTTGCGGGGTGCTGGCATTTCGACACTGCCGCGCTTGCCTTCGCACCAGCCAGACGCTACTGTCAAACCCATGAATCAAGCCCGCGTGACCTCGACCACCTTTACCACGACCGCCCCCGGCGGGTCGTGAGAGGTGCTGTGAGCCAGCCGGCACAGTCACTTCAAAGGCCCCGCCAGCAATGGACGGGGCCTTTTTATTGCCCTGCTGTCGCTGGCTTCACTGCAAGGAAATGCACCATGCACGCACTCTTGATCCTCGACATGCAAGTCGGCCTGTTCCACGGCTCGGACGCGCCCTGGCGCGGCGAAGGCCTGCTGGCCAATATCAATCTAATGCTGGACAAGGCCCACCAGGCCGGAGCGCCGGTGTTTCTCGCAAGGCATGTCGGCCCGCCCGGCTCACCGATCGAGCCCGGCAGCCCGTTGACCTGTTTGATTCCGGAATTGGCGTTGCAGGGCGATGAAATCATCTTTGAAAAAAACCGCCCCAGCGCCTTTGCCCGCACTGACTTCGCCCAGCGCCTGCGTGAGCTCGGCGTATCGACGCTGCTGATCGCCGGCATGAAGACCCAATACTGCGTCGACAGCACCTGCCGCGCCGCCCGCGACCTGGGCTTCGACGCGCTGCTGGTGGAAGACGCCCATGGTTGCAGCGACACCGCGACACTCAGCGCCGAGGCGATCATCGCCCATCACAATGCAACCCTGGCCGGGCCGTTCTGCCGACTGGTGCAAAGCGCCGACTGGCAATTCCCTCGAGGAGAACAGCCATGAGCCTGCTGATTCGCCTGGCCGGCGCCGCCGATGCCAGCGCCATCAGCCAGGTGGTGTTGGCCGCATTGCGTGAGTCCAACGCCGCTGATTACTCGCCGGAGATCATCGAGCAGGTCGCCGCGAACTTCTCGCCGGCGGCGATCCTCGGCTTGCTCGAGCAGCGTCAGGTTTTTGTGGCGACCAACGATCAGCAGGTGATCGCCACCGCCAGCCTCGACCGCGATGTGGTACGCAGTGTGTTCGTCGACCCTCGGCATCAGGGCAGCGGCGTTGGGCGGAAATTGATGGCGGCGATTCATCAAGCCGCCACCCTCGCCGGCATCGACACCCTGCGCGTGCCCTCTTCGCTGACCGCCGAGGGCTTTTACCGCAGGCTTGGTTACGAGGTGCGGGGCGAGCAGCTTCACGGCGCCGAACGCACGATCATCATGCAAAAGCACCTGCCTGCACGTACGGCGTGATATTGGCCATGGCGCGCTCGACGTAGTGCTCCTTCTCGCCCACCGGTGCGACGTAGTGCACGGCGTTGCGCGCCGCTTCCTCGCCCTGCAGACGGGCAATGATCCACGCCGCCAGGTAAGTCGAGGCCAGGCAGCCGCCGGCGGTGGCGACATTGCCTCGGGCGAAAAACGCCTGGTTCAGCACCTCGACACCCGCCGCCTGGACCCAGGGTTTGGTGGTCAGGTCGGTGCAGGCCGGCACGTTGTGCAGCAGGCCGAGTCTGGCCAGCACCAGGGCCCCGGAACACTGGGCCGCCAGCAACTGGCGTTCGGGGTCGAGTTGCAACTGCGCCATCAACGCCGAGTCGGCCACGGCTTCGCGGGTCAGCGCGCCGCTGCCGATGATCACCGCATCGGCGGCACTGGCTTGCTGCAAGGTCGATTGGGACTCGATCAACAGCCCGTTCATCGAGCGCACCCGCAGCGTCGGACTGGCGATCGATACCCGCCAGCCGGGAGTCTTGATCCGGTTCAGCACGCCGAGGGCAATCAGGGAATCGAGTTCGTTGAAACCTTCAAAGGTGACGATAGCGATGTGCATGGCCAGCTCTTCCTTTATGGGGCAGTTGTGAAGACTCAGGCTAAGGCGAATAATCAGGACAATCAAAAAATTGTACTGGATACAAGCCCATGCCCCGCTCTCGCTACAAGTCGCTGGTGGACGCCTTCGCTGCGGACATTCGCAGCGGCCGTTTGTCCCCCGGCACCCGCCTGCCGACCCACCGCGAGCTGGCCGGCCGACATGGCCTGGCGCTGGCCACCGCCACCCGGGTCTACGCCGAACTGGAAAGCATGGGCCTGGTCAGCGGCGAAACCGGGCGCGGCACCTTCGTCCGCGAGACCGCCCTGCCCGCCGGCCTCGGTGTCGACCAGCACGCCGTGGCTTCTGGCCTGCTGGACCTGAATTTCAATTACCCGGCGCTGCCCGGCCAGGCCGAATTGCTGCGCGGTGCCTTGCGCCAACTGGCGACCTCCGGCGATCTGGAAGCCTTGCTGCGCTACCAGCCCCATGGCGGACGGCCCCATGAGCGCACCGCCGTCGCCCGGCATCTGGCGTGCCGAGGGCTGACGGTCGACGAGTCGCAGGTGCTGCTGGTCAGCGGCGCCCAGCACGGGCTGGCGGTGACCCTGATGGGCCTGCTGCGATCGGGGGACCTGATCGCCACCGACGCCCTCACCTACCCCGGGTTCAAGGTGCTGGCCGAGGCCCAGCGCCTGGAGCTGGCACCGATTCCCGCCGCCAACGGTGAGCCCGACCTGCTGGCCCTGGCGCGCCTGTGCCGGCAACGCAAGGTGCGTGCGGTCTACTGCATGCCGACCCTGCACAACCCGTTGGGCTGGGTCGCCAGCCTGGAGTGGCGCGAACGCCTGGTGCGGATTGCCCGCGAACATGACTTGCTGATCATTGAGGACGCGGCCTACGCCTTTCTCGCCGACCAGCCGCCAGCGCCCTTGGCCGCGTTGGCGCCTGAGCGTTGCGTCTACGTGTCGGGGTTGTCGAAGAGTGTCGCCACCGGGCTGCGGGTCGGCTTTGTCGCCGCGCCCCCCGCGTGGATACCCGCCCTGGAACGCAGCATCCGCGCCACCGTGTGGAACACCCCCGGTGTCATGACCTCGATTGCCTGCCAATGGCTGGACGACGGCACGGTCATGCGCCTGGAGCAGCAAAAACGCGAGGATGCCGCGCAGCGCCAGGCCATGGCCCGGCGGATCCTCCACGGTCTGGCGTGCATCGGCCACCCGCAGTCGTATTTCCTCTGGCTGACGTTGGGCGAGGAAGTGCGCGCCGATCAGGTGGCGATGGCGCTGATGGCGGAAAAGGTCTCGGTGTCGACCGCCGAACCTTTCGCTACCTCAACCGCCATGCCCCACGCGATCCGCCTGGCCCTCGGCTCGCTAGCGCTGGACAGCCTGGAACTCGCGTTGCAAACGGTGCGGCGGGTGGTCGAAGCGCACAGTTATTGAGGCTCCGACTGCACCACGCCACGCTCTTCGAGCAAGCGCACAAACATCGTCAGGCTTTGCGACACCGTGCCCCGGCGCCACACCAGCCAGGTGCGCAAATAGCGGAACGCTTCGCTCAGCGGCCAGATACTCACGGTGCTGCAACCGGGCATGCTCTCGAGCATGCTGCGCGGCATCAGCGCCAGCCCGGCGCCGGCACTGACGCAGGCGAGCATGCCGTGATAGGACTCCATTTCATGGATCCGCCCCGGCACTGCGGCGTCCTTGCTGAACCAGCTTTCGAAGTGATGACGGTACGAGCAGTTGGCGCGAAAGGCATAGATACTCTCGCCATTGACGTCCCGGGCGCGCTGGATCGGCGCGTGGTTGAGCGGCGCGATCAGGACCATTTCTTCCTCGAACGCCGGCACCCCTTCCAGCGCCGGGTGCAACACCGGACCGTCGACAAAGGCCGCCACCAGCCGCCCGGAGAGCACGCCGTCGATCATGGTTCCGGAGGGCCCGGTGGACAGGTCCAGCTCGACCTTGGCGTACTGCTGGTTATAGGCCGCCAGCAGTCCGGGGATGCGCACCGCCGCGGTGCTTTCCAGCGAGCCAAGGGAAAACGCACCCTGGGGTTCTTCGCCGGCCACCGTGGCCCGGGCTTCCTGCACCAGGTCGAGAATACGTCGGGCATAGTCGAGAAAACTCCAGCCCGCCGGCGACAGGCGCAAGCGGCTTTTCTCGCGGATGAACAGATCGACGCCCAAGTCCTGCTCCAGTTGCTTGATGCGCGTGGTCAGGTTCGACGGAACCCGGTGGATCTGCTGGGCGGCGGCGCTGATGCTGCCGTGTTCGGCCACGGCCTTGAAGATTTCCAACTGAACCAGATCCACTTCATTCTCCAAACGTGAACGATAGACTCAGGATTATTCAGTTTTCAGCAAACATACGCCAGCGTAATCTGCGTCCATCCCCACCCCGCAGGACGGTGCCATGACTGACGTATCCAGCCTCACCCACGCTATTTCGATCAATCCGGCCAACGGCCAACAGGTCGGCCAGTACCCCTACCAGTCTGCCGAACAGTTGCAGGCTGCACTGGCCCGCGCCGCCAGCGGTTTCGCCCTGTGGCGGCGCAAGCCGTTGGCCCAACGTGCCGACGCCCTGCTTGCCCTGGCTCGTGCCTTGCGCGACAACGCGACGGCCATGGCCGAAATGATCACCCTGGAAATGGGCAAGCCGATCACCCAGGCCCGTGGCGAAATCGAGAAATGCGCCCAGCTCTGCGAGTGGTACGCCGCCCAGGGGCCGGCCATGTTGAATGCCGAAGCGACCCTGGTCGAAGGCGGCAAGGCGCGTATCGAGTACCGGCCGCTGGGGCCGATCCTCGCGGTGATGCCGTGGAACTTCCCAATCTGGCAGGTCTTGCGCGGTGCGGTTCCGGCCTTGCTCGCCGGCAATACCTACGTGCTCAAGCATGCGCCGAACGTGATGGGCAGCGCTTATCTGCTGCGCGATCTGTTCCAGCAAGCCGACTTTGCTCCCGGCGTGTTTGAAGTGATCAACGTCACCCCGCAAGGTGTGTCGACAGCGATTGCCGACCCACGGATCGCCGCCGTGACCCTGACCGGCAGCGTGCGCGCCGGCATCGCCATCGGCGCTCAGGCCGGTGCGGCGCTGAAGAAGTGCGTGCTGGAACTGGGCGGCAGCGACCCGTTTATCGTGCTCAATGACGCCGACCTCGACGAAGCGGTCAAGGCCGCTGTGATCGGCCGTTACCAGAACACCGGGCAAGTGTGCGCGGCGGCCAAGCGTCTGATCGTCGAGCAAGGGGTGGTCGAGGCATTCACCCGCAAGTTCGTCGAGCACACGCAAAAGCTGGTGATGGGCGACCCAACGCTGGCCGCGACCTACCTCGGGCCGATGGCCCGTGCCGATCTGCGCGACGAGCTGGATGGCCAGGTGCGTGACACCCTGGAGCAAGGCGCGACGCTGTTGCTCGGCGGTGGCAAGGTCGAGGGACCTGGCAACTACTACCAGCCGACGGTGCTGGGCGATGTCACCGACCAGATGACTTCGTTCAAACAGGAACTGTTCGGCCCGGTGGCCTCGATCATCACCGCCCGCGACCCTGCCCACGCCCTGGCATTGGCCAACGACAGCGAATTCGGCCTGACCGCAACGGTGTACACCGCCAATGCCGAACTGGCGCAGCAATTTGCCGACGAACTGGAAACCGGCGGCGTGTTCATCAACGGCTACAGCGCCTCCGACCCGCGCGTGAGCTTCGGCGGGGTGAAGAAAAGCGGCTTCGGTCGCGAGCTCTCACACTTCGGTGTCCGCGAATTCTGCAATGCACAGACGGTGTGGTTGGATCGGCGGTAATTGGCTAATCGACGCAATCCCTGTGGGAGTCGGCTTGCCGGCGATGGTGGTGGATCAGTCACAAGGTATCGGACTGACCCACCACACCCCATCAATGCTGCAAGATCTTCGACAGAAAACTCCGCGCTCGGTCCGAGCGCGGGGCGCCGAAGAATTCTTCGGACTTGACGTCCTCGATGATCTCGCCGCCGTCCATGAACACGATGCGGTCCGCGACTTTGCGGGCGAAGCCCATTTCGTGGGTCACGCACATCATGGTCATGCCTTCCCGGGCCAGTTGCACCATGACGTCGAGCACCTCGTTGACCATCTCCGGGTCCAGCGCCGAAGTCGGTTCGTCGAACAGCATGGCAATCGGGTCCATGGCCAGGGCTCGCGCAATGGCCACCCGTTGCTGCTGGCCGCCGGACAACTGGATCGGGTACTTGTGCGCATGGGCCTTGAGCCCTACCCGCTCCAACAGCGCCATGCCCTTCTTCGTCGCGGTGTCGCGATCCCGACCAAGCACCTTGATCTGTGCCAGGTTGAGGTTGTCGATGATGCTCAGGTGCGGGAACAGCTCGAAGTGCTGGAACACCATCCCCACCCGCGCCCGTAGCTTGGGCAGGTCGACGCCCTTGCCGGTGACCGGCTGATTCTCGATGAAAATCTCGCCTTCCTGCACCGGCTCCAGGCCGTTGACGCATTTGATCAAGGTGCTCTTGCCCGAGCCGGACGGCCCGCAGACCACCATCACTTCACCCTTCGACAGCTCGGTGGTGCAGTTCTTCAGGACCTGAAAATTGCCATACCATTTGCTCAGGTTTTTCATCTGGATCATGCGGTTCTCCCTACATTTCTTTTCAGGCGCTTGGTCAGGTTGGACAGCAGGTAGCAGATCACCAGGTAGACCAGGGCCACGAACAGGTACAGCTCCACCAGGCGCCCGTCACGCTGGGCGAACTTGCTGGCGGCGCCGGTAAAGTCGGCAATCGACAGCACGTACACCAGTGAGGTGTCCTGGAACAGAATGATGGTTTGGGTCAGCAGCAACGGGGTCATGCGGCGCATGGCCTGGGGCAGGATCACGTAGAACATCGATTGCGCCGGACGCAAACCGAGGGCTGCCGCCGCTTGCCGCTGGCCACCGCTGATGCTCTGGATACCGCCGCGAATGATCTCGCTGTAATACGCCGCCTCGAACATGCAGAAGGTGACGAAGGCGGTGACCACCGGGCCGATTTGCACCGGCCGTTCCGTGCCGAACGCCATTTGCAACAGCAACGGCATCAGGAAGTAGAACCAGAAAATCACCAGCACCAACGGAATGCTGCGCATCACCGTCACATAGCCCAGGGCAAAACCGCGTAGCACCCGGTTGGCCGACAGGCGCATCAACGCCAGCACGGTGCCGGCGACGATGCCCACCGACATCGCCACCAGGGTGAGGGTCAGGGTGAATTTCAGGCCGTTCCACAGGGCCGGCATGGCCCGCACAATGACGCTTGGGTCTAGATCAAACATGACTACCTCGTCGCGCCGCGCAGGGTCAGGGAACGTTCAATGCGACCCATGACGAAGGTCACCAGCAACGAGATGACCACGTAGATCACGGTTGCGGCGGTGAACGCCTCAAAGGTATTGAACGAGTATTCGCTGACGTTGCGTGCCTGCGCGGTCAATTCCATCAGGCCGATGGTCAGGGCCACCGACGAGTTCTTCAGGGTGTTCAACGCCTCGGAGGTCAGCGGTGGAAAGACCACGCGCAACGCCTGGGGCAACAACACCTGCATGTACATTTGTGCCGGCCGCAGCCCGAGGGCCAATGCCGCGCCCCGCTGCCCCGCCGCCACCGACTCGATGCCGGCCTTGAACAGCTCGGACAATTTGGCCGAGGTAAACAGGGTCAGGGCCACCACCGCGCTGAAAAATGACGGGTAAGGCAAATCCTGTTTGAGGTAATCCCCCATCGATACCGGCAACAGTTCGGGCACGACGAAGAAGCAGATGAACATCTGCACCAGCAATGGGATGTTGCGGAACACCTCGGTGTACAGGTTGCCCAGCCACACCAGCGGCCGCAGCGTGCTGGTACGCAGGGTGCCAACCAGACCGCCGATGACAAACGCGAGGATGAACGCCGCGAGCGTGGTCGCGAGGGTCCAACTGGTGCCAGTCACCAGCCAATGCAGATATGAGGACGATTCTCCGGGAGCAAAATCCCAGAACACGTTCCAGTTCCAGTTGTAATCCATGAAGCACCAACCTTTGCGAGAAAGCGGAACGCTTGCGTGCTGATCCAGAACTGCCGCAGTCCCCTGTCGGAGCGAGCCTGCTCGCGAAGAGCCTGAGGGCGCCGCGTTCATTCAGAATGGGCGCGTTCTTCGCGAGCGGGCTCGCTCCTACAGGGGGATGTAGTACGGTCCCGAAATCGGGGAGATCAGCTGTTTGACCCGCCGTGATCAGACCCCGGTGTCGTTCGGATTGGCGATCGCCTGTTTCAGCGCGTCGCTCATCGGCAGGTTAATCACCGCGTTTTTCGGCGGAATCGGTTGCTCGAACCATTTCGGGTACTGGCTGTTGATCACGCCGCTGCTGTAGAGGTTGCGCAGCACGTCGTCGGCAAAGGTCTTGAACTGCGGGTCGTTTTTGCGGATGCCGATGGCATAGGGTTCTGCCGACATTGGCTCGGGCAGCAAGGTGTAGTTATCCGGGTTGCGGCTCTGGGCGATAGTCGCCATCAGTTGCACAT
The DNA here is from genome assembly GCF_024519635.1 of Pseudomonas sp. Pse1. Taxonomy (NCBI): domain Bacteria; kingdom Pseudomonadati; phylum Pseudomonadota; class Gammaproteobacteria; order Pseudomonadales; family Pseudomonadaceae; genus Pseudomonas; species Pseudomonas sp. Pse1. The sequence continues at coordinate 24,844 of NZ_JALJRO010000001.1, read as the reverse complement.
CGTCGTTGATGTAGGCCACTGCGCGACCGGTTTCCAACATCAGGAAGGCTTCGCCGCCATCTTTCGCGTTGAGGATTTTCAGGTCCAGTTGCTTGTCGCGGTTGAGGTTCTTGGTGATCCACTCACCACTGCCGCCGGTGATCACCACCACCGCCTTGCCCTTGAGATCGTCGACACTGTTGATCCCGGCGTTTTTCTTCACCGCGTACTTGGCGCTGGCCACATAGCTGGTGAGCAGGAAACCGATCTGCTTCTGGCGCTCGACGGTGTTGGTGGTGACGCCGCACTCGAGGTCGATGGTGCCGTTAATCAGCAGAGGTGTACGGGTGGCCGCGACCACCGAGACGTATTCGGTCTTGAGGTTGGGCTCGCCGACCTTGACCTTGATCTGGTCGACGATCTTCTGGCACAGATCAATGCTGTAGCCAATCGGTTGCTGCGCGTCATTGAGGTAAGAGAACGGCAACGAGGCGTCGCGATAACCGAGGGTGACGGTCCCTGATTCCTTGATCTTCTTCAGGGTTCCGGTCAATTCGTCCGCCTGTGCGGCGCTGGTGCCCAGGCACGCAGCAATGACGAGGGCGAGCAGCTGTTTCTTTTTATCGAGCATGGGGATCTCCGACTATTGTTATGGCAGCTTGGGCACAGCAAAAGGCGAAGGCTTCAGCGCAGGGCTGACAGCGCTTCGCGGATGTTGACGACAGCTTTTTCGATTTTTTCTCGCGAGGTGGCGAACGACAGCCGGAAGTAACCCGGCAAACCGAATGCCAAGCCCGGCACCACCGCCACCCCGGCGTGGTTGAGCAGGTAGGACGACAACTCGACGTCATCACTGATCACTCGCCCTTCGGGAGTGACCCGACCGAACAACTGGCTGCACTCGGGGAAGGCATAGAACGCCCCCGCCGGTGCGCTCAGGCGCAAACCTTCACATTGACTCAGACCCTCCACCAACACGCGCCCGCGCTCGGCGTACTCAGCGGCGCTGCGGCTGACGAAATCCTGCGGTCCTTCGAGGGCGGCGCGCGACGCTTCCTGGGAAATCGCACTGGCACCCGAAGTGCTCTGGGACTGGATCTTGCTGATCGCCGCGATCAACGCCTTGGGCCCGGCGGCGTAACCGATGCGCCAGCCGGTCATGGCGTAGGCCTTGGCCACGCCATTGATCAGCAGCGTGCGCTCGCGCAGTTGCGGGCAGGCATTGCCGAACGAGACGAAGGGCTGGTCGGCGAGCAGCACGTGCTCGTAGATCTCATCGGACATCACCAGCACTCGTGGGAAATCCTCGAGCACCTTGCCCAGCGCCTGCAATTCGGCCTCGGTGTAGATCGCCCCGCTCGGGTTGGACGGTGAGTTGAGGATCAGCCAGCGGCTGTTCTCGGTCAGAGCGGCTTGCAGCGCCTCGGCGGTGAGTTTGAAGCCGGCCTCGATGCCACAAGGAATGACCTGCGGGCTGCCGCCGTTGAGGGTGACGATATCGGAATAGGAGACCCAGTACGGCGCGGGGATGATCACCTCGTCGCCGGCTTCGAGGGTGGCCATGAAGGTGTTGAAGATGACTTGCTTGGCGCCGTTGCCGACGGTGATTTCGTCGACGCTGTAGACCAGGCCGTTTTCGCGCTGGAACTTGCCGACGATCGCCTGGCGCAGGGCCAGGGTGCCTTGCGGCGCGGTGTAGCGGGTATGGCCGTCACGCATGGCCTGGGCGGCCGCGTCGACGATGTGCGCCGGAGTATCGAAGTCCGGTTCGCCGAGGCTCATGTCGACAATGTCGCGACCCTCGTTGGCCAGTTCCTTGGCGCGCATGGAGATGATCATGCTGGGAGAAGAGGAAATCTGTTTGACGCGCTGACTTTCAAAACTCATGAAATACCCGCCTTCCTTGGAGGTGCACTAACGATCTTCGGAGGATCGTCTAGCGCCTCTCAGTTGTTGTACGACGTAGTATGACATGCGATTTTCTGATTTCGCAATCACCAAAACCGACTGATTTCAGGCCCATGAAAAAAGCCCGAAAATCCCTTCATAACCGTGGTTATTGGGGGATTCGGGCTTAATGTGTGCGTTTATGGTGCGCGGAGGTGGTACGACAACTAAAAAAAGGCACCGGCGGGTGACCAAACCTGACCGGTGCCAAAACGACCTGTTCGAACGAGTATCAAGCCTTAGCCAAGGGTGTTCAGGCACACCACCTTGGGCTGGGTCATCTCCTCATAAGCGAAGCGCACGCCTTCGCGGCCGAGGCTGCCGTACTTCGAACCACCAAACGGCATCGCATCGAAACGGTAGTCGGACGAGTCATTGATCATCACCCCGCCCGCCTCGATCTGCCGCGCCGCGCGCATGGCGGTGTCGAGGTTGCCGGTGAAGATCCCGGCGTGCAGGCTGTATTCCGGTTCGTTGGCCAGGGCGATCGCCTGCTCGAAGCTGTCGAACGGCTGCAGCACCACGACCGGAGCGAACACCTCATGGCGCCACAAACGGCTGGCATGATTGACGTTCTCCAGCACGGTCGCCGAGTAGCACGAACCCTGACGCTGGTGACCGCACAGCAGCGTGGCACCTTCACAGATCGCTTCGTTGACCACATTCTCGGCATTCTGCGCGGCCTGCACGCTGATCATCGGACCGATATCAGTGCCGGCCAGCGCCGGATTGCCGGCCACCAGCGCGGCGGCCTGGCGCACAAAACCCTCGCGGAACGCCTCGTACACCGAGGCCTGGACCAGCAGCCGCTGGGTGCCGATGCAGTTCTGCCCCGCCGCCCAGAAGGCCCCGGAGACGCAACTGTCGATGGCCGCCGGCAAGTCGCAGTCACCCATGACGATCACCGGGGCGTTGCCGCCGAGGTCCATTGCCAGCTTCTTCAAGCCGGCGGTGCGGGCGATCTGTTCGCCGGTGACGAAGCCGCCGGTGAAGGAAATCATTCGCACCTCACGGGCCGCCACCAGCGCCTTGCCCAGTTCCGCGCCACCAGTGGCAACGGTCACCACCGACTCCGGCAACCCGGCCTGCACCAGGTAGGACACCAGGCGCAGGGCCGACAACGGCGCCAGTTCCGAAGGCTTGAGGATCACCGCATTACCGCCGGCAATCGCCGGGCCGAGCTTGTGCGCCACCAGGTTCAGCGGATCGTTGTACGGCGTGATCGCCACGATCAAGCCCAACGGCTCGCGGGTGAACCAGCCCTGGCGCGATTCCGAGCCTTCGTAGGCATCGAACGGCACCACCTCGCCGGCGTTGCGCTTGGCCTCTTCAGCCGACAATTTCAGGGTATTGACGCAGCGTTTGACCTCCTTCTGCGCCTGCACCAGGGTCTTGCCGGCTTCGTCGACAATCAGTTGGGCGAACACCCGGGCGTCGCGCTCGATGTCCAGCGCGGCCTGCTCGAGGATTCGCGCCCGGCGATGACGCGGCAGGCCGGCACACAGCCGCGCACCCTGGCGGCCCTGCTCGAGCAGTTGCGGGACCTGGGTCGCACAGACCTGGTCGACACGGCCAATGACGCTGCCGTCAAACGGGTTGAATACGTCGATTTGTGGCTCGACGACCGCCAGGGCCAGACGCGATACGTTCACAGGCTTACTCCTGGGCAGAGGCAACGGTGTTGTGCAAGCTGATGATGTCCGACAACAGCGCATAGGCCGTTTCAGTGCGCCCGGCGCCTGGGCCCGAGACGGTCACCGCGCCGAGCAGGCCGGTGTTGAACGACACGGCATTGATCGCCCCGCTGATCCCTGCCAGTGGATGGGCATTGGGCAACAAGCGTGGTTCGACGCTGGCGTTGATCGAGCCGTCGGCGTTGCGCGAGGCGGCACCGATCAGCTTCCAGCGGGCACCGTCGGCGCGGGCATGGTCGATGTCGGCCAGGGTCAGGGCGCTGATGCCACGGCAGCTGACATCGTTGATGCTGAGCTTGGCGTCGAGCAGTTCGTTGGCGAGGATCACCACTTTCAGGCGTACGTCATAGCCATCGACGTCGGCGCTTGGATCGGCTTCGGCGTACCCCAACTCTTGTGCTTCGCGCACTGCCTCGGCAAACGCCAGGCCGCTTTCCATGCGGGTCAGGACGAAGTTCGAGGTGCCATTGAGAATGCCCTCGAAACCACTCATCTCGCTGCCGGCCAGGGTCTGCTTGGCCAGGCGGATCACCGGGGTGCCACTCATCACTGCGCCTTCGTATTCGAAGGCCACGTTGTTGCGGCGCGCCAGGGTCTTGAGTTCATCGGCATGCAGGGCAATCGGGCCCTTGTTGGTGGTGACCACATGCTTGCCCGCTTCCAGCGCCCAACGGCAGAAGGTGGTGGCCGGCTCGCCGTCGACCGGGTTGGTGAAGGTCGCTTCGGCAATAATGTCGGCGCCGGATTCCTTGATCACCGCTTCATTCAGTGCTTCGGCATGACCGCCCGGCAACTGCGCGAATGCCCCTTTGGCCGCTGGCAGGCTGGCCAGTTGCGCGGCGTCGAGACCGTCGCGGCCGATGATCGAGCCGAGGAACAGATCGGTCACGCCGACGATTTTCAAGGTCAAACCGAGCTCGGTTTTCCACTGTTGATTACGCTCGGCAATCAACTGCGCCAAGGCACGGTTGACACCACCAAAGCCGACCAGCGCGAGTTTATATTCAGTCATTGTTATAGGCCCTTGATCCAGGTGAGTGGGTTGTTGGGCACTAGGTTAGGTGTGGGGGGCGGGCAGTGAAATAGGTCAATTTGCTTCATTTATTGAGCGTTTTGACCAGTGCCTGCGGCCACAGATTGCCTCCTGTTGGAGCCGCCCGGGCGGCGTTCCGCTGCTCGCGATGGTCGTTAACGATAACGCGCCCAACCTGACACCCCGCAGCGGTCTCAGGTTGGGCGCGAGCAGGCTGGCTCCTACAAGGTTCTGCGCCAAATGCACACCTGCGTTCGGCGCAACATGGCTATGGGCTGTCTACACCACCGACGACAACACAAACGAGGTCACGGTGTTTTCCACCCCCGGCAGGGCCGATATCTGGTTCCACACCCGGTGCACGCGTTCCGGGGTCGCGGCGCCGACGCGCAGCATCAGGTCGAATTCGCCGCTCATGACATCGCACTGGATGACTTCCGGCATCGCCCGCAACGCATGCAGGACTTCAGCGCCGCGCATGCGGTCGTAGCGGTAGACGAAGATCACCGCATTGATCTGCGAACTGCCGTCGAGGCCCTCGCCGGTGCGTACCGTGTAGCCCTGGATCGCGCCGTCCCGCTCCAGGCGTTCGATGCGTTGGCGCACGGCGTTGCGCGACAGGTTGACCTTGGCCGCCAGCTCGGCATGGGCGGCGCGGGCGTTTAGTCGCAGTTCGGCGATGATTCGCTCGTCAAGCGGATCGAGAATGCGCTTCATGTCGCCTCCTTTGGCAGTGCCTGCAAACGTTGCCGAATCGCCGCCAAATCATCGGCTTCGATGCCAGACAGCCGCGACCCGCATGGCTGCAGCTCATCATCCCCGACCGGTACAACAGCAATCCCCAATTCGGCCAACAACCGCGCCGACTTGCCGGGCGCAATCTCGCCCAGGGTCACCATCGGCGCCACCAGACTGCGCCGATACAAGCGTGCCGCAAGCACCCCGGTGGCGGTGTGCGGGTCGATGACATAGCCGGTGTCACGGTGCAGCGAAGTGATTTCCTCAACCGTCTCGGCATCGCTCACCGAGTAGGAATCGATGATCATCCGCGCCTGCAACCAGCACTCGTTGGCCATGCTCATCTCGCCCGTGACCTCGAAGCGCTCCATCAGCGCCCGCACCGCATCGCCGTCATGCCCATACAGCTCCCAGAGGAACCGTTCGAGGTTGGAGAAGATCGACAGGTCCATGGCCGGCGACAAGGTGCTGTTGGCCTGCCCGCGAGAGTAGTGATTCTTCAGGAACAGCTGATGCAGGGCGTCATTGCGATTGGTCGCGACGATCATCTGAGTGATCGGCAAGCCCATCTTCTCGGCGATATAGCCGGCATACACCTGGGCGAAACTCGCTGCCGGCACGCTGAAACCAATGGGGCGCTGCCCTCCCCCCAACTGCAACACCGCGTGGAAATAGAACACCAGGTGCGCCAGCACGCTGACCCAGTTGCTCGAGTTGAAACTGACCGCCTCATACTCGGCGCACGGCCAGTCTCGGAACACTTCGGTAACCAGGGTCTGGCACTGGTCGAAGCTGCCATTGAGCGCCAGGCGATGCACCCGTTGCTGATCTACCGCCTGCAACTGCTGCCACTGCTGCGGCGCGATGCCCGTCTGCGGATAGACCAGCACCAGCTCGGCGTCCTCACAATCCTTGAACGCCTCGATCGCCGCCAGCCCGGTATCGCCATTGGTAGCGCCGAGCACCAGGGCGCGACGCTGGCGTTTGCGCAAAAAGTACTGCACCAGTTGCGCTTGCAACTGAGCGGCAAAATCCTTGGAAGACCGGGTCGGGCCATGGAACAGTTCCAGCACCCACTCATTACGGTCGACCTGATGCAACGGCGCCACCGAACGGTGGCTGAAAGAGCTGCAGGCGGCCTTGAGCAGCTCGCGCAAATCGCCCTCGGGAATCGCTTCGCCGACAAACCGGCTGATCACCCGCCAGGCCAGTTCGTCATAGGCCAGGGTCGACCAGTTGGCGATCTCCTGCGGGCTGAAACGCGGCAGCTCGACCGGCACGAACAAACCGCCGTCGGCGGCGATGGCGGACAACACCACCTGTTCGAAATCGGCGCTGATTGCAGAACTGCGGGTACTCACATAACGCATGTTGGGCTCCGGCCATTTATTTGAAGCGGTGGGCCTGTTCGACCAACCAGGTGGCAAACATCACGGCGTCGGGGTGCTGGTCGGCGCCAGCCCCGCGCACCAGGTAAAACGACTCGCTGGCCTCGATGCGCTGCTGGAACGGCTCGACCAGCCGCCCTTCGCGCAGCAACTCGACCACCATCGACGAACGCGCCAGGGCAATCCCCTGCCCCAGCTCGGCCATGCGCAAGGTGGAAATCAGGGTGTCGAACTGCATGCCGCTTGAGGGGTCGACCCCCTGGGCACCGACCATATTTGCCCAGTAGCCCCAGCCCTCTTCATAACCCAACACGTGCAGCAGCCGATGCTGGGCCACATCGCTGGGCTCCTTGATCGGCGAGCGGGCCATCAGCGCCGGCGAGCAGACCGGCACCAGGCTGTCCCAGGTCAGGCGCTGCGCGACCAGTCCGGGCCACTGTCCATGACCCCAGCGAATTTCCATGTCGTCTTCGCCGTCCAGTTCCTTGACCCAGATATTGCTGATATAGCGGATATCCACCTGCGGATGGGCCTGCTGGAAGCTCACCAGCTTCGGCGCCAGCCAGTGCACGAAGAACGACAAACTGCCGCGCACCTTGATCGGCCGCCGCTGGTGCTGGCCGAAAATCTCGTTGGTGCCCACCGCCAGCCGGGTGATCGCGTCCTGTACCACCGGCAGGTAGGACTGGCCTTCCTCGGTCAGCGCCAGGCCCCGGGCCAGGCGCTTGAACAGCGCCACGCCGAGGTGGCTTTCCAGCTGGCGGATCTGCTGGCTGACCGCGCCCTGGGTCAGGAACAGCTCGTCGGCGGCGTGGGTGAAGTTGAGATTGCGGGCCGAGACCTCGAAGGCGCGTAGCCAGTTGAGTGGGGGGAGCGGTTTTTGCTTCATGGGTTGGGGCTCGGGGGGCGGTAGTTGTAGGAGCGAGAGAGTTGTGGTGCTCTCAAGTTTTTTTCGCGAGCAGGCTCGCTCCCACAGGGGAACCGGGACCGCCTCGTTTACACCACCGGGGCCAGGGACAAGCGGCGCTCGCGGCTTTTGCGGGTAATGTAATACACGAAGTAGCACCAGGCGATGAAAGGCAAGCCGAAGTACAGGGCAACGCGCTGCTCGGGGTCGAAGGCGATGCCGACGCAAGCCAGGCTGCAGCACACCAACGCGCCCAGCGGCACCCATGGATAACCACGGACGCGGAACTTCAGGTCGTTGATGTCACCGCCGTTGGCCACGTAGTGCCGGCGGAAGGCGATCTGGCTGGCGGCGATGCTCATCCACACCACGACCACCGCGAGGCCGGAAATCGACACCAGCGCCAGGTAGATGGTGTCGGCGGCGAACACGCTGCTGAGCAAGGACGCGGCACCACCGGCCATGCTGACAATGATCGCATTCAGCGGCGTACCCATGCGGGTCAGGGCCGAGAACTGCTTGGGCAAGTGCCCCTGATCGCTGAGGGTCCAGAGCATCCGCGAGGCAGCATAGAGACCGGAGTTGGCCGCCGACAACAGCGCGGTGATGATCACGAAATTCATGATGTCCGCTGAGTACGGGATGCCGATATAGGTGAACACCGTGACGAACGGACTCTCCACCAGACCGGCCTGCTCGCGAGGCAACAGGGTCGCCAGGACGAAGATGGTGCCGACAAAGAAGATCGCCAGGCGCAGCACCGTGGTGCGGATCGCCCGTGGCACGTTGCGTTGCGGGTCCTTGGTTTCACCGGCGGCAATGCCGATCAGTTCGGTGCCGGAGAAGGCAAAGGCCACCGCCAGCAGGGTCATGGCGATCGGCATGAAGCCGGTGGGGAACAGCCCTTCGCGGGTGAAGTTGCCGAGGCCGATGCTGTGCGCCTGTTCGATGTTCAACAAGCCGAGAATCGCCCCCCCGCCGATCATCAGGAACACGATCACCGTCACCACCTTAATCAGCGACAACCAGAACTCGGTCTCGGCAAACAGTCGAACCGAGATCACGTTGGTGAGGAACACCACGCCGGCAAACATCGCGCTCCAGATCCACACCGGGGTGTCGGGGAACCAGCGGGTCATGAGGATCCCGGCGGCGGTGAATTCCGAGCCGATGGCCACGGTCCAGGTCAGCCAGTACAGCCAGGCCACGGTGTAGCCGGTGCCAGGGCCGAGAAAGCGGGTGGCGTAGGTGCTGAAGGAACCGGTCTCGGGCATCTGCACCGCCAGTTCGCCGAGGCACATCATCACCATGTACACCATCAGCGCGCCGATGATGTAGGCGATCACCGCGCCCATCGGCCCGGCCTGGTTGACGGTGTAGCCGGAGGTGAGGAACAGCCCGGTGCCGATCACGCCGCCGAGGGCGAGCATGACAATATGCCGGGTCTGCATTTCCTGTTTGAATCCGGAACGCGGATTGAGTTGTTGTTCTTGTCTGGACATGGTTGTTCTCATGAAAGTAGTTAGGGCACGCGTCTGCGCGAGTTACCTGGCAGAGGAAAAACAGGTCGCCGCTACGTTTTATTGTTATCGCTCTTCATGAAGTCCCACGGCGGGAGGTGCCGTGGGATGGGGGACGCCGGGGTCAGCCTGCGGTCTCGGGGCAAGGCTGCTGGACGGCGGACCGGGTGACGGCCGAGGCTTGCGGTTCGCGCGAGCGGCGGACAAAAGCAAAGGCTTGTTGCAGGTCTTCGAGCAGGTCGTCGGTGTCTTCGATGCCAACCGAGACCCGCACCAACCCTTCGGAAATCCCCAGGGCCTGACGCTCCTCCAGGGTGTTCTCGACGTGACTGGTGGTGCGCGCCGGGCCGTAGATGGTTTCCACCGCACCGAGATTGCCCGCACAGTGGGCATAACGCAGACGCGGCAGCAGCAGCTTGACCGTGTCCATACCCCCCACCAGCACAAAGCTGACGATGGCGCCGAAACCGCGCATCTGCGCGCAGGCAATCGTATGGTTCGGATGGCTCGCCAGCCCCGGATAATTCACCGATTCCACCAGCGGCTCGGTGCACAGGAAATCCGCCAGGGCGCGCGCGCTGTGCTGCTGCTGACGCATGCGCAGCACCAGGGTTTTCATCCCGCGAATAATCATGAACGCCGAGAACGGATCGAGGGCCGCGCCGTTGATTTCCCGGTAGTGCCGCACCTCGGCCATCAAGGCTTCGCTGCCGCAGACCAGACCACCCAACACGTCGCCGTGACCGCTGAGGAATTTGGTCGCGCTGTGAATCACCACGTCCACGCCGAGCGCCAGCGGGTTCTGGTTCAGTGGTGTGGCGAAGGTATTGTCCGCCACCACCAGCGCGCCGACGCGCTTGGCCGCCGTCACCAGACGCTGGATGTCGAGAATCTTCAGGGTCGGGTTGGTCGGAGTTTCCAGGTACAGCACCTTGCAACCCTTGGCGATCTCGGCCTCGATCTGCTCGTGATCGAAGGTCTCGCACAAGGTCACCGCCACGCCCATGCGCGGCAGGAACTCCTCGAAAATTTTATTGGTGCCGCCGTAGCTGTCGCGGGTCGAAACCACCCGGTCGCCATGCATCAGAAAGGTGTAAAGCACGCTGCTGATCGCTGCCATGCCGGTGCTGAACGCCACCGCCGACGCAGCCTGTTCCAGCTCGCAAATCTTCGCTTCCAGCACTTCGACTGTCGGATTGCTCATACGGCTATAGATGAAGCCAGGCTCCTTGCCCAGCGCCACGTCGTACCAGTGATCGATGTCGTCGTAGCCGTAGGCCGCACTGGCAACGATCGGCGTCTGCGTCGCGTTATACGGATGGCGCACCTGCTCGCCACCCCACACCACCCGAGTCCCCGCACCGGCATTCGGCAGCCCTGCGCTGTCAGTTTTTTTATTCATGAAGACTTCTCGCATTGAAGACGGCAAGCGTTGAGTCACTCACCGGGTATGGGGGGCAATATAGGGAAATGCGCGCGGGGGGTGAAACGATGGATCTGTGGTCTGAGGGGTGGGTTTTTTAATGGCTTGGAGCATCACCTCAAACCTTGTAGGAGCGAGCCTGCTCGCGAAAAACCCACGACCGCCGCGTACATTCAGACAGCGCGCGTTTTCGTTGACGACCATCGCCAGCAGGCTGGCTCCTACAGGGTTTTGTGTCGACCATAGATCCTGTGGCGCTTACAAAACCCCTGTGGGAGCTGGCCTGCCAGCGATGAGGCCCTGACATCCGCCATCTGCATGACCTGACACCGCGCATCGCAGGCCATTTGCCTGCAACCCCATCCCCCGAGTAGAATGAGATTAATTATCAATCATGTACCTTCCGGGATGCCGATGGTCAGCAACGATTCCCCCGCTACTGCAGACCTCGGGTTGCTCTACCGCACCCACCATTCGTGGCTGCACGGTTGGCTGAGCCGGCGCACCGGATGCCGCGAGCACGCGGCGGATCTGGCGCAGGACACCTTTGTCCGCCTGCTCAAATCCCGCCAGACAAGCCCTCTGCGTGAGCCCCGTGCCTACCTGAGCAGCATTGCCCGCGGACTGATGATCGACCAGTACCGCCGACGCGAACTCGAACGGGCCTACCTCGAAAGCGTCGCGCTGCTGCCGCGCCAGGACGTCCCTTGCGAAGAAAGCCGAATACTGATCCTCGATGCCCTGGAGCGTATCGAACGCATGCTCGACGCCCTCAAGCCACGGGTTCGCCAGGCCTTCCTGCTGGCCCAGCTTGAGGGCCTGAGCTGCGCGCAAATCGCTACACAACTCGGTGTTTCCGTCTCGACGGTGGAACGCGACCTGGCCAAGGCCCTGCAACACTGTTATCGCCTGCGCTATGTCGATGCGTGAGCCACAAACGCTAGACCCCGCGCTGGTCGACCAGGCCATCGACTGGCTGGTGCGCCTGCGATTCAACCAGGCCGATGAGCAAACCCAGGGCGACTTCCAGCACTGGCTGCAACAACGCCCGGAACATCAACTGGCGTGGCAGCGCGTGGCATCCCTCGGCGATGACTTCGCCGGCATCCCCGCGCAATTGGCCCGGCAAACCCTCGACAGCAGCCACCGGGGCATGGGTCGCCGCGAAGGTCTGAAACTGCTGGCGCTGTTCGCCACGGTTGGCGGTGCGGCCTGGTTCGGCCGCGATTACACTCCCCTGCCCGCCATGCTGGCCGAGCAGCGCAGCGACACCGGCGAACAAAGGCGCTTCCAGTTCGATGACGGCAGCCAGATCCAGCTCAACAGCGACAGCGCCATCGACAGCGATTTCACCCCACAACGCCGCCTGATCATTCTGCGCCGTGGTGAACTCATCGTGGACGTCGGCGCTGATCAACACGCGGCGCACCCCCGCCCTTTGTGGGTGCAAACCCGCGACGGGCTGATTCGCGCCCAGGGCAGCCGCTTGCTGGCCCGCGAGCGTGACGATGGCACCCTGCTCGCGGTTCAGGGCGGCGCCGCGACGGTATTTCCCGGTTCGGGTCAGCCCCCCGTCCAGGCCACCCATCAACTGCTATTCACCGCAAACGGCCCCCGTGACTTGAAGGATAACGGCCTCGACCCTTGGGGCTGGAGCGACGGCGTGATCAGCGCACGCAATATGCGCCTGGCTGATTTCGTTGCCGAACTGTCGCGCTACCGCCCCGGCGTCCTGCGCTGCGCCGACGAGGTGGCCGAGCGCCGCGTGTCCGGCACCTTCCAACTGGCCGACAACGACCAGGTACTGACCCTGGTCGCGCAATCCCTGCGCTTGCAGATCGATTACCGGACCCGCTACTGGGTGACATTGACCGCCCCCAGCTGAGTCCAGTCACCCCCTCAACATATTTGCAAAATATAATGAGGGAATTTCTTATTCTCGCTCGACCTGTAAGGAAGGCCGGAATACAGGCCAGTCAGCCAACACCCTTCCTCGGAGCGAGAAAATGCGTTTGTCCCCGGTTCCACAGCGCCATCCATTGAGTCGAGCCCTGCAGGCCGCGATCCTCGGTCTGTTCGTCGGCAGCTACATGCTGCCGTCACTGGCGCAACCTTCGAGCGCCGGGCACAGCCGCCAGGTCCAACAGTGGAACATCGCGCCCGGCCCACTGGCGCCGGCGCTTGACCGCTTTGCCCGCGAGGCCGGCATCAGCCTGTCCTACGATGCGGCGAGCGTGGCCAACCGCACCACTCAAGGGGTCAACGGCGGCCTCGACACCTCGGCCGCCCTGTCCTCGTTGCTGCAGGGCAGCGAATTGCAGTTCGAGCAGCAAGGCCCGAACGCCTACCTGCTGACCCCGCGCCCCGCCACTGCCGGCCCCCTGGAACTGGACGCCACCGACGTCGAGGACTACCGCCTCGCGCCCGTGATCATCAACGCCAAGGTCCGCTCCGGCGCCGATGACGACGACCAATCGGTGGTCGCCAAGGAGCTCTGGGTCGGCGGCAAAGTCGCCACCAGCATCCTCAATACCCCCGCCTCGGTGTCGGTGGTGACCAACAAGGAAATGCAGCAGCGCAGCGTCAGCACCACCGAAGAGGCGCTGCAATACACCCCCGGCGTGGTCAGCGACTTCTACGGTTCGGACGATCGCAACGACTACTTCCAGATTCGCGGCTTCCAGGCCACCACCTACCGTGACGGCCTGACCCTGAGCTCGATGCGCGGCGTCCGCGAAGACCCGTTCGCCTACGAGCGCATCGAAATTCTGCGGGGCGCCAACTCCACTTTGTTTGGCCCGGCCGATCCCGGCGGCTCGGTGAACTTCGTCACCAAGCAGCCGCGCTTCGAACAGTTTGGCCAAGGCTATGTGACCTACGGTTCCTTCAACCATGTCGAGACCGGCATCGATGTCGGCGACGCCCTGAACGACGAGAAAACCGTGGCCGGGCGCTTTACCGCCAAAGGCCAGAACAGCGACCGCGAGTACGACCACTCCCAGGACGACAACCAGTTGTTCATGGGCGGCCTGACCTGGGCGCCGACCGATTACACCTCGGCAACACTGGTCCTCGACTACCTGAAAACCCAGAGCTCGCCCAACAGCGGTGGCTACCCGCTGGACAAGGAATACGACCGCAGCGATTTCTTCGGCGAGCCCAGCTACAACTTCCACGATGTAGAACGCACCAACCTCAGCGGCAACGTCACCCACGACTTCGATAACGGCTTCGTGCTGCGCAGCAACATGCGCTACAGCACCCTGACCGATGATTTCGGCTACGTGTACCTGAGCGACAGCCCGACGCGTGTCGGCACCACGGTTGACCGTTATCTGTTCGGAACGGACAGCGAAGCCGACCAGTTCAACGGCAACCTGATGCTGCAATACGATGCCCGCTTCGAGAACATCGACAGCAGCAGCCTGGTGGGCGTCGAGTACCTCGATTCGTCGACCAAGGAAAGCTCGTTCTACGCCCTCACCGCCCCGATCGACATCGCCAACCCGGTGTTCACCGGGGTTTCACGGGATCTCACGCCCTATGCCGTGAACAAGCGCGACGCGACCACCAAGGCGGTTTTCCTGCAGCAGAACCTGTCGTTCTACGAGCGCTTCATCGTCACCGGCGGCATGCGCAACGACTCCATGGACCTGACCAGCAAGGGTCTGCAATCCAGGGAAAAAGACAACTTCTCGGAAACCTCCTACCGCGGTGCGCTGACCTACATCGTCAACGATGAAGTCTCGACCTACGTCAGCATGGTCGAATCCGTCTCCCCACCCCAGGTCGGCGTCACCCCACAGACCGGCCGCCAATACGAAGTCGGCGTGAAATACTCGCCGATGAGCATGGACGCCCTGTTCTCCGCCGCCGTCTACGACCTGACCCAGGAAAACGTCACCATCGCCGTGGTCCTGCCCAGCGGCATCATCGAACAGCAAACCGTCGGCGAATCCCGCGTCCGCGGGCTCGACCTCGAAGCCAAGGCGCAAATCACCCAGGAGCTCAGCCTGATCGGCGGCTACTCCTACATGGAATCCGAAGTCCTGCGCGGCACCCTGTACGACGGCAGCTCCCTTAAAGGCAACGAATTCACCACCGCACCCAAGCACTCAGCTTCGCTGTGGAGCTACTACGACGTGCCAGGCACTGACGTCAGTGTTGGCCTGGGGGCGCGTTATGTTGGGGCTTATTACATGAATGCGGAGAACACCAGCAAGAGTGATGGGACTACCCTGTTTGATGCCGCTTTCAACTACAAGATCGCCAAGGGGACTGACCTGGCGGTGAACGTGAGTAACTTGCTGGATGAGCAGCATGTGGTGGGGTCGGGGACGGCGAACTACTACAACCCGGGGCGGGAGATTACGGCGAAGGTTAGTTATAACTGGTAGGTTTTTTACGATCAGGGTGGTGCCCGCTGTTTGGCGGGCACTGCGAGTTAGAAAGGGATCTCGCCCCCTTGACAACTTGGGTCGGTTTCAGCCTTTCAAGATAGGCTGAGATCGGCCAAATCGGTCGTTTGTTGTGCGGGGAAATCCAATGATTCCCGACCTTTTGAGCTCACCAAAGGTTACGACAACACGATGTAGTCATTGCACTGAATAATGCCATTGTGTGCCCCCTCGACCAGATGAACATATCGTCCATCTATGGCATCAATCGGCAAACAGTCGTCCACATTCAGCACGCCATCAGTATGGGGCTGGGCCCAGTGCTTTAATATCTGACGCTTACCGAGCCTCGTCGCTTCCCGCTTATCTTTCGCAACTATCAGCGCATAGTGATGCGCTTCGCCAAAGGTTCTACTCTCATAACCTCCCAAATTTATGAAGTACAGACCCATAGAGCCCGGACGTGGAGCTACAGCGCTCAGCTCCAACTTCCACCCTTCAACCCCATCAATGGCCATCCATGCATCTATATGAAGGCCCGCAGGGGATCCAAACCAATGCTGTTTAAGTTGCGGGTACGCTTCCTCCAAGCTGTCAGCTATTACGAAGGCAATATCATGGACTTCAATTTTGGCTCTTGGATGTTTTCCGCCCAACATTACGACAAAAAGCATTATCCGCCCTTCTTTTACTAAAAAATGACACCACACATAAGATCGCAATCCCTGTTATCAATGGCCGAGAGGTTCACTGGTCGTTTGACATGGCGCTTCTCCCACTCACTCGCTTTGAGCTGACAGTCCTCAAGGACCTGTGTAGGTGTGTCTGCGAGATTAGCGCCTTCGGTGATTGACTACTATGGGCCGAAAATGGACGGTCTATAACACTGATTGGAACACCCTCCTCACAACCCCATATACCCTGCTATCCAATCCATCCACTCAGCAACGCTGCGCCCAACGCGACTAACGCGGTATTGAGACAGACCAGCATGAAGCCAAACCTGACCAGCTCGCCTTCCTCCCTGGCCTGGGTTTTGGCCAGTCCCAGGATCAGCATGACAATCGACAGCGAGCCCAGCGCTGCATGCCCTGCCGAGCTGTTCTGGACGGCAGCCAACAATAGGCGAGAGGATTCGGGCAGCATCGCGATGGCCGGCATGAAGATCGCGTTGCCGCCAACATTCGACCCGGTCATGTAGCCTGACAGCCCGCCAAACATGGCCACCAGCGACGTCGCGGCGATGGGCGACAGGCCTGCCAGCAGTTGCATCAAACCCGCGAGGAAGCCCGCCTTCACCATCATCTGCGACATCGCGAGAAAGAAGAAAATGGTCAACAACGGCCGCTTCGCCCGCGCCAGCAGCGCAGCAGGCATGCTGACGTCGAGGGCTGTCTGGCGTTGTGCGTTGCGCGTGTGAAATCCTAGCCCGATCAACACCAGAACCAGTGCCAGACCAGGTGAGGCGAGTGGCTTCCAGGTGACCTGGGCGCCCTGGACAACCCAGTGATCCTGCCAGGAGGTGATCGTCCACACCACTTTCAACGCGACGATGCAGACAATCAGCACCAGATACGGCCATGCCTGACGCGGCCATTGCACCGCTCCGCGCTCGCTATCGTTGCGGCGCAGGCGCCACAGCCCGGCAGAGAGTACCGCGGCTGCCGTCACCAGGCCCGCGGCAACGCCGGCCATTTCCGGCCCCAGCCACCGACTGGCACAGTAAAGCACGCCCACAAACAGCAGCCAGAAAGCGCCCAACGCCCTCCATTCCCGCGCGTCACGAACGCCTGCAAGAAAGAGCGCGATTGCACTGAGGGCGAAAAAAACCGGTGCGCTGGTCAGTGCCGAGGTCGATGCCAGCGCGGGGGCGTCCAGGTGAACCAACGAAGCACCAATGACCGTTGCCAGGCCCAGCGTTCCCCAGGGCATGATTGCCATGCCGGTCAGTGCGATTCGTAGCGCGACCCGCCGTTCGAAAAGACTGAGCAGCAAAGGCACCGTCGCGATCAACGACACGCCGAAGCCGGTCATCGCTTCGAGCAACGGTGCCAGTCCAAGGACGATAAACACGACTTGATCGCCGCGTCCAAGCCCCAGTGACCGCACCCATTGGCTAAGCGCCAGATTGACGCCCATGCGCTCGATAAAAATCACGAAAAGCAGACCTGGAACGATCACGAAAGCCGTACTTGCAAACAGCACGGCCGTATCTTCAGCGGCGGCCACCATACTGCCCAGGCGCCACGCGTCGGCAGCGCCGGCGAACCAGAGCACCATGACCAATAGAGTGCCTGCAAGGGCGGCGTGAACAGGTGGCCGGCGCAGCACGACGAGCATGGCTGTCACCAACAGGACGGGGGAAAGATGGAACAGTGCGAGCATGCCAATAATATCCTGAGTGTGTTTGCGACTAAGGCTGCGTACGCAGACTGCTGGCAAAATAATATTTCGCTTGGCTAGATAAAGGGCCGCAGTTTTCTGATAGTTTTCGAGAAAATTTCTCACGGGTTGACCATGGCCAAAAACGACGCTGCACCTCAATCCCTGGACAAATTCGACCGTGCCATCCTCGACCTCGTCCAGCGCGACAACACCCTGCCGCTGCGCCTTATGGCCGAGCAGGTCAATCTTTCCACGGCCGCCGTTCAACGCCGCATCAAGCGAATGGAAGAAGTGGGCGTCATCACCGGCAACGTCGCCATCGTCGATCCCACCGCTGTCGGACGGCCGATCACGATCATTGTCGAAGTGATGGCAGAGCGCACCAGCATCGAGGCGCTGGAGGCGATGAAGGCACACTTCGCGGTGCCCGAAGTTCAGCAGTGCTACTACGTCACTGGCGAAGTGGATTTCGTCCTGGTGTTAACCGTTGCCAGCATGCAGGAATACCAGGCTTTGGCGCGGCGATTGTTTGCCGAAAACGCCAACGTGACCTGGTTCAAGACCATCGTGGCGCTGGACCGTGTGAAAGTCGGGCTTGGGGTGCCGAGCGTGCCGGGGTGATTGCTCATTGCTCATTGAAGAGCGTCTTGCGGATCGAACCGCTTGGAATTAGCCAAGACAGTCGTCTTGATAACGGAAGGGAACGGTACTATTTCGTGGTTGATTTTGGACGCTCTGGGTGTCCGCTATTGGCCGATTGTGTTGAAAAAGTCGGTCTGCACAAACTGCCTGACCATTGACGGGTGAAAACGCCTTTTTCTGCACGCTGCTACGTGAAATCCGCGCCGGGAAGCCTCTGCCAAAAGTAAATATTTCAATCTCGGACGCATACTTTTCTACCGTGGAAACCATGGCCGACTTTTTCAACAGAATCGGCCGATTACTGCCCTTTGCGAGAGGCAGAAATCGCCAATAGCGGGCGTTCAAAAACTGCTGGCGTCCGGTCTCTTTCTGTCTATCGAATGGCGCTACGTATGGCGTTTATCGTCAATTACAGAATCGATCAAAATTCGCGCGCGGCTAGGTGGATCTTGAAGTTCCCCCCTAATTTCTTGCTGATCAAATCAAGCTCATCCCAAGGGGTATAGCGGTGCAATGCGTAGCTACATCCTCGGGAATGTTCAAACGGTTGCGCACGATCAATCTCTTTTTTTTGAGCGAGACAGTTCCGGCATGACAAGACACCATTTGCAATTTTCCATCTACCATTCAAATCGATTAGTTCTTCACTCGCGGTCATGAGTCACCATCTAATTTTTGTCAGTACTCATTAGATAGGTCGGCATACTATTGTTAGAGTTCCAAAAAATCAGATTGTCATCGACCGGTTGAAACTTGTTCTGAAAAGCATCCTTGGGTAGTGAGGTACCAATTGGTAAGCATCTGCTTCTGGCCGATAGGCGACTCTGCTGCAGCCCACAAATCGGCCACTCAGTGGTCTTGAGCAAACAGAGTGCCAAATCATCTGCGAAGATCTCCTTGCAACGACCGGCTAATTCGCATGCAGACCACCACCTCTTTCACGCACAGCTTCGAGTTAAAAATCAGCGGAATATCGGAATCACTCCTGATGCCGTACGACGGTCCCCGGCCGTTTTCAATTTCATGCCCAGTTCGGCAATACGCCGTTCCCCCTGCGCCAGCGCCTGCCTGCTGGTATGCACGGAGTAGTGGCCGAGATGCAGCTCATGTGGATGAGGGACTGCAGACCCCAGCACAAATACCGCGTCTTCCTGCCCCAATGCTTGCAAGGCGACCGGAGCTTCGCTGGAATCGAAACTGACCATTTCGCCCGCCTGGATAATGCCCCCGGCAGTCAACTCGCCCTGGGCGAGCGCGAGCCATCCGACGCTATGCCCCGCCGGAGGTTGATACTCCCACTGCTCTCCAGGCTTCAACGTGACCAGCAGGTAATTGACGCCCTCTGGTGCAGACACAGGGCTTTGTCTGCCTTGATAGTTGCCGAGAATCACACGCGCCGGCTGGTCTTCACTGGCGCCGACCGACTCGATGTAGCGACTCTCTGGCTCAGCGTTTTCGAGGTCTTGAGGTAGGGCGATCCATAATTGAAAGCCCTGTATGCGAGGCACTTCTTCGGCTATCAGCTCCTTGCCATGCCAAACACCCCCGCTTGCCCGCATCCATTCGACACCACCATATCCGAACGTGCCTTGGCCGTTGTCCGCATCGTTGTAGCGCACCCGACCTTCGGTAAAGATCGTCACGGTGGCAATGCCGGAATGGGGATGCAACGGCATGTCAGCCATCGCATGAATGCCATCGCCACTGACATCGAAAATATCGAGGAAGACAAAGGGCTTGAGTAGCTGCCCCAGATCCGATGGGCTCATAAGACGAGTTATGGGGCCATGGCCGGCGGTGCCACGCGTGTGCTGAACAATACGCCGGCGCACTTGGGCATCGGGGTAGCGGGAGGACGTTGTCATGGTTTCGATTCCCCGGATTCAGGCGTGCGGTAGGCGCACGAGATTCAAGAGGCTCGCGCGATTGAGCCAGGCAATACTCGCCGTGATCAGCAACAACACAACTGCCGGAGCGGGACTGCCACCTATCACGAACAGGTGGGTGAAAATCGCGAACACCATGGTGATCGCCAGCAGTAATCCACCCAGCCCAGCGGTGAAAGTCACCAGCAGCGCAATGGCAGCGCTGACCTCGACCAGCCCCGTAACGATGCGGAACCATTGGCCCACACCGATATGCTCGAAAACCTCGACCATCATGGACGCGCCCATAAGCTTTGCACCTCCGGCAGCCAAAAAGGCGGCGGCGGCAACAAGGCGTAGCGCAAGGGAGGTGTGCTTGATCGTTTTACTCTGCCCGGAGGCCTGAACGGGTATTGGGTGACTCATGGCAATTTTCTCTGAGGGGTGAAAGCCAACGGTGAAGGTATCAAAAGGGCGCGCGCTAACCGAACATGCCCCTTGCCTGCGCGCTTAAGCCCCGGCGACGGCCTCGCGCACGAAGTTTTCATAGCTGCGCAGCGGATGCCCGATGAGCGTCTGGAGCTGCTCTACCGTGCCTTGAGCTGATTGCATGCCGAAAGTTTGAATACCCGACATCATCAGGCGCATGTCGTAAGCCAGCCAGGTGGGGCCATACGACGCTAGCTGGCCTTCAAAAGCGGCTACGTCATCACCTCCGTAGGCAATCTCACGCCCCAGAGCAGCGCTCCAGGCTTTCGCCACGGAGGCACCGGTGAGCGCTTCCGGCCCAACCAGCTCCAGCGTTATCCGTTCCAGTGCAGAAGGGGCCTTGTCGCGACGCAGCAGCTCTGCAACCGCAACATCAGCGATATCGCGCGCGTCGATCATCGACACACCCGCCGCGCCGATCGGCATCGGGTATACCGAGTAGTTCTCGATAGTCTGTTGGACCATGCGGTCGTTTTGCATGAAGTAAGCCGGGCGCAGGACAGTGGCCGGCATGTCGTAGCTCTCGATCATGCGCTCAACCGTATGTTTGCCGGTGAAGTGCGGGACATTTGTGAATTTGTCAGCATGGATCACCGACAGGTAAACGATGCGTTCAATGCCCGCCTCGCGCGCCAGGTTCAGGGTGATAAGGGCTTGCGTAACCTCATCAGGCGTCACGGCATTGAGCAGGAACAGCGTGCGCACCGACGAAAGTGCGGCGCGCATAGACGCTACGTCAGTGAGATCGCCGGCAACTTCAGTGACGCCAGCCGGGAACTCTCGTTTGCCCGCCTGGCGTACCAGAGCTTTGACTTCGGCCCCCGCACCAGCGAGGCCTTGAGTGACCAGTGAACCAATGGTGCCGGTGGCGCCAATAACCAGAATGCTCATGTTTGAAACTCCTACGTGGGATTTGGGGTGGATCAACGAGTGAAATCCGCAACGACCTTGCCCGTTCGGGAAACAGTACGGTTGCGTTCGATTGCCTTGGGGATATCCGAGAAGCCAACGACATCGCCGATTCTCGACTGGAGCGTGCCGCCAGCGACTTCCCCGGCCAGCCTCGCCAACAAGTGGGGATCAGGTTTATTCATGAACCAGAGGCTCCGACGATTCGCGGGCGTTCGCGCGAGGATGTCGGGCGATGTCGTGCCGACTATCACGCCGCCCTGCGCCAATACCTGCCACGAGCGGTCCAGGACCTCACCCCCGACGTAGTCGAGCACCAGATCAATGTTGCGGACGAGGTTTTCGAAGCGTTGAGACTGGTAATCAAAAACCTCATCGGCACCGAGGCTACGCACGTAATCCAGATCGGCCATGCCCGCCGTGGCGAAGACCTCAGCGCCAGCACGCTTGGCGAACTGAACGGCATAAGCACCTAGCGCACCGGCTGCGCCATGAATCAGCACTCGCTGGCCCGCAACGATCGGCCCTGCGTGATGAACACTGTTCCAGGCTGCAACGGCTGCGACCGGTATGGCAGCCGCCTGCACGTCGTCCAGCGTCTCGGGGGTCAGCGAAAGACTGGCTTCGCTAACACTCACAAATTCTGCGTAGGCACCCAGTCCGCCCATCGCCCCGATCACCCGCTGGCCCACACGGAAGCGGGAGGTTCCGGGGCCCACCGCATCGATCACCCCGGCCATCTCGGCGCCGAGCACGATGGGCAATGGAAGTGCGAAGACCCTGCGCACGAGACCTTCGCGCACCTTCCAGTCGATGCCGTTAACGCCAGCGGCACGAACCCGAACCAGAACCTGGCCTTGCACAGGTGTTGGCTTGTCAATATCGGCAACGTGTGCGGCGTCGGCACCGCCGTAGGCACGGATCAGTACTGCGCGTTGGGTGGTGGTCATTGGAATTCCTCATGTCATGTCCCGATGACGTAAAAGTATTCCGTTGCACTTACAAAACGAAGACCACACAATCCAGACACCTCGTCTCATATATGGAACACCATGAGCATCAACGCGCTGATGGACTTTATTCTCGTCGCCACCCATTCCGGGCTGGGAAAGGCAAGCCGTGCGAGCGGTGTCTCCAAGGCCACACTGTCGCGACGAATCTCCGACCTTGAGGAACAGCTGGGCGTGAGGCTCATCGAGCGCAGCGCGCGAGGCTTGAAGCTCACCGAGGCCGGTGAGCGGCTACTGACGCGAACGGAAGGACCGCTGAGTGAAGTGACCGAAGCCATGACGGCAGCACGTGAAGGCGTTTCAACTCCGCGTGGACGTCTGCGCGTCGCTGCCCCGGTACTGTTCTCGCAGCTCGCGATGGGGCGTATCGGCGCCGAGTTCTGTGCGGCCTATCCGGAGGTCTTTATCGAGGTCGTATCGGAAGATCGCATGGTGGATCTGGTAGAGGAGCAATTTGACGTCGCCATCCGCATCAACCCTCGCCCGGACAGCAGCCTGGTCGGGCGCTGCTTCGCCAGAGACAGGCTGATCGTAGTCGCGGCGCCTG
Organism: Pseudomonas sp. Pse1; assembly: GCF_024519635.1. Taxonomy (NCBI): domain Bacteria; kingdom Pseudomonadati; phylum Pseudomonadota; class Gammaproteobacteria; order Pseudomonadales; family Pseudomonadaceae; genus Pseudomonas; species Pseudomonas sp. Pse1. Next base: position 1,971 of record NZ_JALJRO010000001.1, on the reverse strand, counting down.
AAATACCCAGTCCGCGGCCCGGCGCGATCAGCCCGGTACCCGCTATCGTGACGCCGACGTTCCAACCCACGCACTGGAGCCTGGATGGCGGGCAGCTGGTGGTAGAACCGATTCCAAAAATGCAGTTTTCTTCGCTGCTGATGGTCCGCGATGCAGCGATAGCCGGTGGTGGTGCAGCCCTGATCCCGCAGTCCATCGTCTGGAACCAGCTCGCGCGCGGGGAGTTGGTTCAGTGGGGAATGGTGTCAGGTGTAGAGCCGGCACTCTGGGTCCTGCATACCTCCAGGCGGCTAGCGGCACCCAAGGTTCGCGCATTTGTCGACTTCATGTGTGACAACTATTCGGATATGTCGCTTGTTCTGAGGGGATAGAACTCGGTTAAGCCGAACTTCTGAGGCAACGATGAGGTGGAGACAATTCGCCAACGTCCGCTCTTGGCCCAGGCTGTGTGAAAACGCGCTAAACACCTCAAAAATGAGAGTCGCGAGGGTTGCCTATGGAATCAGCGGGCGAAAGCGCGAATTAGCTTAGTTAGTGACGTAGACGTTCGTAATGCCGTTTGGGCCGCGTCAGCGGCCCAAACGGCTTCTAACTTGCGAGCCAAGCGGCTGGGTTCACGCCCTGATCGCCTCAAGCAGTCCTGCGATGCCGAAGATGCTCATCATTCGTTTGAGGTTGTAGGCGAGCACGTGAAGGCTCATCTCAGTGCTCACCCTCGGCAGGGTTTTGGTCAGGAAGTGGGTACTTCCCATCCAGCACTTGAGCGTTCCAAAAGGATGTTCAACGGTCTGTCGACGAACCCTCATCATCGCTGGATCATGTTCTAGCCGAACCTGCATCGCGTCGACTACCGACTCATGTTCCCAGCGCTTCACACGGCGCTCCTTACCCGTCGTACATTGCTTTTGCATTGAGCAGGACTGGCAGCCTGTGAAGTAATAACAATGCAATAACATGCCGTCTTCCGTCGACGAATGTCGCCTGGTTAGTAACTGCCCCGCAGGGCATCGATACTCGTCCGACGCCGCAAGATAGATGAAGTCCTGCTTGCCAAATCTGCCTTCCGCTTTGCTGCCAGATGTGAGGGGTTTCGGTACGAAGGTAGTGATGCCAGCTTGCTCGCAAGCAAGGATTTCCAGACCTTTGTAATAGCCTCGGTCGGCCACCACCGTTAGCGATTCAGCTCCGATTTCTTCACGCGCCTGGTTCGCCATATTGCTCAGTTGCCCGCGATCATTGCCAACGTTGGTCACCTCATGGGCAATGATCAAATGGTGTTTGTCGTCGACAGCGGTTTGTACGTTGTAGCCAACCGTTCCGGTGCCTCGGCCGCTCGTGGCCATTGAGCGTGCATCTGGATCGGTGAGGGAGATCTGCTGGTCTGGACTTTCGTGGAGCTGCGCCTCGATTTCCTTGAGTTTCTGCATCTGTTTTTTCAGTGTTTCTATCTTTTCTTTAAGCCGCTCTGCTTTGGCCTCGGCCACTTCGGGCGTTGCCCGATCCGCCGAATCCATAGCCGCCAGATATCGATCAATGCTCTGCTCGATCTGCTGCATGCGTGCCTTCACCTTGCCCTGAGTGAAGTTGCGGTCGCGATTATTGACGGCTTTGAATTTGCTGCCGTCGATGGCGATGATCGATTGGGAGAAGAGATTGAGGTTGCGACAAAGAACTACGAACTGGCGGCATACGCTGCGAATGGCTTTGCCGTTGTCTTTGCGAAAGTCGGCAATGGTTTTGAAGTCCGGAGCCAAACGCCCCGTTAGCCACATCAACTCGACGTTGCGCTCGGCCTCACGTTCAAGTCGGCGGCTGGACTGAATCCGATTGAGATAGCCGTAGATATAGATCTTCAGCAACACCGCTGGGTGATAGGCCGGACGACCCGTTGCGGCAGGATCGACGCCCTCAAAACCGGGACTGTCAGATTTTTTGTGTGCGGGCCGGTAATGGCCTGCCGTCAGGCAGGCC